>JANOBM010000054.1:0-11528 GCA_031411655.1 Planctomycetaceae bacterium | reverse complement strand
TGATCGTCGTCAGTATCATCGTGCCGGTGTTGTCGAGCACCGGTGCGTCGTTGACCGAGGCTGTGCCGCTGGTTTGGTCCCAAGCACGATAGCCAAACGTGGCTGTCTCGCCATTGCTGCCATCTGGTATGTAACGCACTTGCGAAGTTGACGTGATCAGCAGCGCATTGGTGGCTGAGACCGCTCCAAAGTTGGTCCAGGTCGTGCCGTCGGTTGAAAACTGCCAAGTTCCGTTACCGGTGACCGAAGTGATCGCCAAACCATTCACTGCACTCGTATCGACATCGGCCCACGTGGAACCGGTTAGGATTGCAGAAGCGAGAGTTCCAGACGAAGTCGTGTTCTCATTGGTAGTTGTAAGTGTATGGGTATAAGCATTGGTAATTGTCGGGGCATCGTTGACGGCGGTCACCGTAATCGAGGCTACTTCGGTCGCGGTGCTAAATGCGGTGGTCGTTCCATTGGTTGAAGTATCGACCTTGGTACCGAAGCTACCGCTCGTCTGGTCCCAGGCTCGGAAGGTGATGTCACCGGTCGTAGCGTTCTGTGCGTTGGGAACAAACCGTAATGCGTCGGTAGCCCGCAGCAGCAGGGCCGAACTGTTAGTCACTGTGCCTACCGCATTCCACGTCGATCCGCCGTCCGTTGAATACTGCCACGATCCGTTGCCGTTAGTCGTTGCCGTGATTGCGATGCCTTCTGCAACCGAGCCGTCGGCGTCGGTAATGCGGTCGCCACCGGCACTGGCGATGACCGAAGCCACGGTCTGGCCGGCGTTGGCCGTGGCGTCTTCGGTGATCGTCGTCAGTATCATCGTGCCGGTGTTGTCGAGCACCGGTGCGTCGTTGACCGAGTTGATGTTAACCACGATGCTGCCCGTAGCCGTCAACGCTCCGCCAGTCCCTTGTGCGCCACTGTTTCCGTCGTTAAATGTCCAGTTGATCTGTGCCGAGGCAGGTGGCGTATCGCTATTGTTGCTGTAGGCGATCTGCTGAATGACCGAGTTGACTAGCGCATTAGTGGCATTGCTGTTGAATGTCAGCACCAACGTGCCCGAACTATTGGAAGTGACCGTACCGACCGTCGTTCCGCCCACGACCAGATTACCACCTTGCGTCAACGTGCTCAGCGTACCGGTAGCGGAATAATCATCTTGCGAATTAGCTCCGCCGTTGCGAACCAAGGTCAACGTCGCGCCGCTGAAATTATTGGCGGCCGAGAGTTCGGCATCGAAGATGGTTACGTTCGAATCCAGCACAACCGCTGAGCCCGCTTCGACGAAGGTCGGCGTGCCGTCTAGCGAGGTGAATGCCGCCTGGTCATTGGTGGCGGTAATCGTAACCAGCGTGTTGCCCGTCGCCGTCAAGGCGCCACCGGTTCCTTGGGCTCCGCTGTTGCTATCGCTGAACGTCCAATTGATCTGGGCCGAGGCGGGCGGAGTGTCGCTGCTGTTGCTATAGGCGATCTGCCGCATGACTGAGTTGACTAACGCATTCGTGGCGTTCGAGTTGAATAGTAAGACCAGCGTACCGGCACTGTTGTTGACGACCGTACCGACGGTTGTGCCGCCCACGACGAGGCTGCCGGTTTCAGTCAATGCGCTGAGCGTGCCCGAGGCTGAATAGACATCCTGTGAACTCGCGCCACCATTGCGGACTAGGGTCAACGTCGCGCCACTGAAGTTGTTTGCCGTTGTGAGTTCATCGTCAAAGATCGCGACATTTGAATCGAGCACTACTGCTGTTCCACCCTCGGTGAAATTCACTGTGCCGCCCAGCGTTCCCGCCAAATCGAAGCGGGTATCCAGCGCGCCACTCGTGGAGTAACGAGCGATGGCGAAGTCGACATTGCCTGCGACGTTTGTCGAACCGCCCAGCAGGATCTTCCCGTCCGACTGGACGAAGACTGCGTTGGCTGATTCCTGACTGCTGCCGCTGAAGTTCGTGTCGACAATTCCGCTTGTTCCAAAGCTTGAATCGAGACTGCCGTCGGAGTTGTAGCGGACGACGCCAAAATTACTGCTGTTCGAGCTGCTTTGTCCCGCGACCAGAATCTTACCGTCAGCCTGCGCGGCGACGCTCAGACCTAGATCGCTGCCGCTGCCGATCGCGGTAGTCACCTTGCCATCGCCGCTGAACGTAGTATCCAGCGAACCGTCGGTGTTCAGCCGCACCAGGGCGAAGTCATTGTTACCCCCAGCATCGCTCCAGCCGGCAATCAGAATCTTGTTATCTGCTTGCAGCGTCATGCTGTAGCCGGTGTCACTGCTGTTGGTTCCTAAATCGACCGTCGCCTTACCGTCGCCGCTAAAGGTTGTGTCGAGCGTTCCGTCTGCGTTGTAGCGGGCCGCAGCAAAATCGAACGATACGCCCGTGAAGGCAAAGCCACCCAGCACAATCTTGCCATCGTTTTGCAGGGCGATGGAGTAAGCTCCATCATTGCCGCCCGCAATGTCGGTCGAGGCCACACCAAAGATACCGAAAGTCGTGTCCAGGCTTCCGTTGCTGTTGAATCGCAGCAGTCCGAAATCATTGTTGTTGTATTTACCGGCGACCAGGATTTTTCCATCGCTCTGAATGGCAGCGCTGTACCCTTCGTCGTTCGAGCCCAGCCCGGACGTGGACATGCCATCGCCACCGCCGAAGCTGGTGTCAAGCGATCCGTCCGAATTGTACTGGGCAAGCGCAACGTCATTGCTGGAGCCGGTGTAGGACGTTCCCACAACCAGAATTCGTCCATCGGCCAACACGCTGACACTACGAGCCGTATCTGCAAACGAACCAAATGATGTAGTTACATAGCCATCACCACCGCCAAAGCCGGTGTCGATGCTGCCATCAGCGTTGAATCGAGCTATTGCAAAATCATCAGTGCCCGATGCATTGCTGCTACCAACCGCGAGGATCTTTCCATCCGACTGAACCGCCATGGCATAAATGGTGTCGATCGACGAACTGAACGCCGGGGAAATGATCCCATCTCCCTGGGCAAATGAAGGGCCATCATTGACGTCGGTAACAACGATGGATGCCGTCTCAGACGCTGTGCTGAAGGCTGTAGTGCCGCCGCTGGTGGAAACATCGGCTCTCGTACCGGCTGTGCCCGTGGTCTGGTCCCATGCCTTAAATGAGATGTCCGCCGTGGATCCAGCCGTACCGTTCGGCACGAAGCGTACACGATCCGTATCTCCTAGCAGCAGAGCGGATGTTGAGCTGACCACTCCAACGTTTTGCCAGGTGGTTCCAGCATTGATCGAATACTGCCAGCTACCGTTGCCAGCGCTCAGCGAGGTAATCGCAATTCCTTCGGTTGCGCTTGTATCGACATCGGTAATCCGGTTGCCTCCTGCGCTAGCGATGATCGATGCGACAGAATCGCCGGAATTGGTGTTGGCATCTTCCGTGATCGACGTCAGTGTCATCGTACCGCCGTTGTCCAGGACTGGTGCGTCATTGGCAGCAGCTACTGAAATGTTGCGAGTGGCAGCAACGCTATTAGCGGCTCCATCGGAAACGACAAATGAAACTGTACGAAGGGATGTGTTGGGACTATCACTGGAGTTGGCATAGGTAATCGATCGCAAGGCCGTTTGATAGTTAGCTTTTGTTGTCGTTCCGGTGAGTGTTAATTGTCCCGAACCCGCATTCCAACTTCCCGTAATGCCCAATTGGTCCGTAAATGCGAGTGTATCCTGGCCTGATGCGTAATTGCCTGAAATCGAGATCGTTGCGCCACTGATATTGGTGCTATCGACGTCAGTGACCGTCAGGCCAGAGTCGATAATAGATACCGCATTCTCGGTGTACGCGAGCGTTGAACCGGTCGTTGTTACTACCGGCGCATCGTTCACGGCTGTGATGGTCAACAATACGAAGACGGAACTCGTGTTAAAGCCGCCGTTGGTGGTTCCACCGGAATCGGTGACTTGAAATTCAAACGCCGAAGTGCCTGTCCGATCGGCGGTCGTCCGGAGTTGCATGCCCTGCACTTGCGCTAACGTATAAGTCGTGTTCGTAACGACCGTGGTTCCATCCGCCAATACGATGTCACCGAACGATGCAGAACTTGGAATCGTGGTCACTTGATAAGTCAGGGTCTGGCCGGCCTCATCCGAGCCTCCGCCTGGTCCGAATGCGAGTCCTCCCAAACCTAACGAAGTTAGTCCCGAGTCCTCAAGCACGGTGAGATTGTTAACACTGCCCGCCGTCATCACCGGTGCATCGTTCACGGGCGTTGCCGTAAAGTTTTTGACGCCCGTTACCGGTCCGGCCTCCCCGTCTGAGACACTGGTCGCAATGCTAAAGTTGTTAGCGTAGTTACTCGTTGGTGTGAAAATCAAACCAGCCAGAAGTGTGTTGACGTCTGCTTTGACCCCGCTTGCCGACCAAATGCCGCCTGAAAACGTGGATGTGACAGCGCCCGATGTTCCGGTACTTAGCGAGCCCGCGGCGGTATCGGATAGAGTCAATGTTACGGTGACATTAGGATGGTCTGAATCAGTAACGACGATATCGGTCAAATTAAGGGCTATTTCTTCGGTATAACTTTCAGATGCGTTGAGGTTGCTTGCTTGTGGCGCGTCGTTGACTCCGGTGATGTTTACGAGAACCGTCGATGTCGCGGTGTTGCCCGTTCCATCCGAAACCGTGTAAGTAAATGTATCGGTGGCTAATGCGCCAGTTGTCAGATAATTAAAAGCCCCGTTTGCGTTATAAGTGAAACTGCCATTACTGTTCAGTGTTACCAATGCTCCCGAGGTGATTGCGGTTGCCGATCCAATTGCAGGAGTGCTGCCATTGAGGGCGGTAACCGTCAACGTGTTCCCATCGCCGTCGCGATCATTGGCGAGAACGCCAAGGGTTGAATTCACCACCAACGGCGTGTCTTCATCGGTCAGGTAATTAACGCGGGTGACTCCGCCCGTCAGTACACCGTGATTGCCATAGCTGGATAGATCCGTGACGGTCGTGCCCGAGGATCCATTAAAGCGGTAATACCCGACCAACCCCGTTTCGTTACCAACTAGGGTTTGATCGAGTGATGCCTGAATCTCTGCTTGAGTTCGAGCAATATTCCAAATTCGCACATCGTCGATACCGCCAGCAAAATACTGTGTCGACGGGTTGCTCGAACGACCGCCGATACGAAGTTCATCGAGCGTCGCATGTTGATCGCCGATCGGCCCAGAACCTGCATAGCTGTGGACCAGATTCCCGTTGACATACGTTTGGATGTTGCCGTTATCGAAAGTGACCGCGATATGTGTCCAAGCGTTGTTAGAGACAACGTACCCCGTATTGATCCAGTTCCAACCTGGATTCGTATTGGCAATGGCCCATTGCAGCGTATTATCCGCAAAGACGGCTACTTCGTATTCGCCTTCTTTGTTGATAATCATCCTTGCTGCTGCCGCCGACGCGACGGGATTGATCCAGGCCTCCATCGTCATGGTGTTGGTCATCGTGAGACTGGCCGAGTCGGCGATCACGACCACATCATCAATTCCGTCGAAACTCACCTGACCATCATCATCGTTGGCTTGCGGGACGTCGGGAACAGCCGTGATACTGACGGTCGTGCTGCCCGTCGCGGTCAGGGCGCCTCCCGTTCCTTGAGCGCCACTATTATTGTCATTGAACGTCCAATTGAGTTGGACAGAGGCCGGCGGGGCGTCACTGTAGTTGCGATAAGCGATCTGCTGCATGACAGAGTTGACCAGCGCATTGGTAGCGTTCGCATTGAACGTCATCACCAGCGTGCCCGAGCCATTGGTCGTGACCGTACCGACCGTGGTGCCACCTACGATCAGGCTGCCGCCTTGGGTCAATGTGCTGAGCGTACCGGTAGCGGAATAAACATCTTGTGAATTGGCACCGCCGTTGCGGACTAATGTCAGAGTCGCGCCGCTGAAATTATTAGCAGCCGAAAGTTCCGCATCGAAGATCGTTACGTTTGAATCCAGCACCACCGCCGATCCAGCTTCGGTGAAGGTTGGTGCGCCGTCGAGTCCCGTGAAGGAAGCTTGGTCGTTCGTGGCCGTAATCGTAACCACAGTGTTGCCGGTTGCGGTTAATGCTCCGCCGGTTCCTTGGGCTCCGCTGTTGTTGTCGTTGAACGTCCAGTTGATCTGGGCCGAGGTTGGTGGCGTGTCACTGCTGTTGCTGTACGCGATCTGCTGCATGACCGAGTTGACTAGCGCATTGGTAGCGTTCGAATTGAACGTCAACACCAGCGTGCCGGAGCCATTGGTCGTGACCGTACCGATAGTCGTGCCACCCACGATCAGGCTGCCGCCTTGGGTCAAAGTGCTGAGCGTACCAGTGGCGGAATAAACATCTTGCGAATTGGCTCCGCCGTTGCGGACCAGGGTAAGCGTTGCACCGCTGAAGTTGTTGCCGGCGGTGAGCTCAATGTCGGTGATTGTCGCATCGACATCAAGAACAACCACGCTGCCTCCCTCTGTATAAGTGGGCGTGCCGTTCAAATTGCCAAATGTCGGTGCGTCGTTAACACTCGAGACAACGATCTGAGCCGTAGCTGAGTTCGTTGAGAAAGCAGTGGTTCCGCCACTTGATGCAGTCGTTGCATAATCCGGTGTACCATTAACCGACGCACTGCCACTGGTTTGATCCCAGGCTTTGTAACCGAATGTGGCCGTCTCGCCGTTATTGCTATCGGGGATATAACGGACTTGCGAAGTCGAAGTGATCAGCAAAGCATTGGTGGCTGAAACCGCTCCGAAGTTCGTCCAGGTTGTACCATCGATTGAGTACTGCCACGTTCCATTGCCGGTCACCGAAGTAATCGCTAAACCGCTGGACGGACTCGTATCGACATCAGACCACGTCGAACCGCTCAGAATTGCCGAAGCCAACGTTCCGGACGAAGTGGTATTCTCGTTCGTAGTCGTTAACGTATGGGTATAAGCATTGGTAATCGTCGGTGCGTCGTTGACGGCGGTTACGGAGACGTCGACCACATCGGTGGCCGAGCTGAAAGCTGTAATGCCACCGTTGGTGCTAGTGTCAACTTTGGTTCCAGCTGTCCCACTCGTTTGGTCCCAGCCTCGTACAGTCAAGGCAGAGGTCGAAGTCCCGTTATAATTCGCCCCCGGTGCGAAGTACAAACGCGTGTTCGCATTGTCAGCGAGAAGCAGAGATGACGATGCGTTGACTGTACCGACCGCCGTCCAGTTTGTACCGTTGTTCGTGGTATAGTACCAAGTGCCGTTGGTCTCGACGCTCGCTGTGATAGCGATGCCCTTCACCGCGCCACTATCCACATCCGTGATTCCACCTGTGAATGAACTGATTAACGAACCGACAACACCAGTTGGTACTCCAGCATCTTCGGCCACTGTAATGCTTAAGGCAGTGTCAGCTAAGACAGGTGCATCGTTTACTGCCGTTACTGTAATCGAGGCATCTTCGGTGGCGGTGCTAAACTCGCTAATCCCACCGTTGGTCGCCGTTGATACTTTCGATCCTGCTGTGCCGCTGGTTCGATCCCACGCGCGGAAAGTGATACTGCCAGTCGTCGAATTCTGCGCATTGGGGACAAACCGTACGTAGTCTGTGCTCCGCAGTAATAGGGCTGACGTATTGGACACAGTACCGATTGCGACCCAACTCGCGCCGCCGGTGATTGAATACTCCCAAGAACCGTTTCCGCTAACCAACGACGTAATGGCAATGCCCTCGGAGTTTCCATCTGCGTCGGTAATGCGATCTCCGCCAGCGCTGCTGATGATATCAGACACGAGTTCGCCTGAATTGACTATCGCGTCTTCGGTAATCGTCGTTAATGTCATCGTCCCAGTGTTATCAAGAACTGGGGCGGCGTTCGCTTCGTAGGCTCCGACGTCGGGTGTTGCCGGTCGCGTGATTCCGCGCTGATCGGTCGATGGCACAGTGCCACCGGCAGTTCCAATTGCAATGCTACCAGTGTTGAGGGCATGAACATACTGACCGGAAGCAGAGTCTAACGCTAGCGCAACCAAAGACGGATCGGTACCGAGCTGATCCGTTCCCACGGTACCAGCAAAACCCACGTTGTGTTCGATGATGTTGTAGCCCGAGCTTGATACTGTGCCATTTACATCGCGACCACCGGTTGAGGAACTGTTGTCGGCAAAGATTGACGAGAGAATCGTCAGTGTTCCCGCCGATTGAATCGCGCCCCCGCCACTGCCGCTTGTCGCTGTATTACTTGCGACGGTGGAGTAATTCAAACTAACCGTGCCGCCCGAAACGAAAACGCCGCCGCCTGCGGTACTGGCTGTATTGCCACTGATCGTCGTGTTTACAATGGTCATCGTACCGGTCGACTGATGGACACCTGCGCCGTTGCCTGCGGTATTACTGTAGATTGACGAGCGAGTGATTACTGCGTTACCAATATTTGAAATGCCACCACCAACGGAACCGGTCGCAGTATTGCTTCGGACCAAGCTGAAATCCATGTACAAGTTACCGACTGCGTGAATACCACCTCCAGCTCGACCGCCACCCGTGATCGTGTTACCATTGACATCTACGCGATTCAAGGCCGCGATCCCTGTCGACTGCTCGATCAGTATCCCGCCACCATCGTTGTTGATCGACCCTCCTGTGATTTTTACATCTGTTAGCGCAAGACTTCCTGTCGCCCCATCCACTTCAATCACGCGATCGATGCTCCCGCCGTTGATGATGGAACTGGAATTGCCAGCACCAAAAATGGTAACGGTTGTTTGAATGTCCAGGTCGCCGGTGGTGCTGCTATCGTCGCCGGTTCCTGCAATCGATAGAGTATAGGTTCCGGCTCCCAGATAAATGCCCCCGCCACCGGAAGTGTTATTGGACGCGATGACAGCTTCGCGTAGCGAGATCTTTCCGTCAGCTCCCTTTGCCGCCAGCAAGTTAGTTATTGAAGTTGTTGTGCCGTCAACCACGTCGCTGAAGGTGTCCACAATTAAAGCCGCCGCATTGGCTTTCGTTGCGCCAAATTCCGATGTGTCGTTCGTTGTCAAATTTGTAGCAGTTGCCGTAATATTCGCTCCAACGGCAACTGTTGCGCTGAACTCTTCCACAAAGGATGCATTCCCGCTACCGTCAGTCCGCACATTTCGAAAACCCAGGTACGTTTGACCCTGCGAGCCGCTCGTGTTCGCAAAGAACTCGACGCGAAATAGGGTGTTGGCCGTGCTGTTGATCGTCCCCGACACGGCGAAAGTACCACTGGCATTCGTGAACGCTCCAGTCAGCACCGGAAAGTTCTGGAGGTTGTTAGCGCCCGTGTCGCTATCACCTGAATCGTTGGCGGTGATTCCCGTCGTCCCCAAATCAATTCCCAATCCAGTGTTACTGTAAATGGAGTTGCCTAAAATCGCGTCGCCACTGCCATTGACGACGGCCACACCAGCACCGGCGTTGTACCCTATGAGGTTGCCCGCACCTGACGCTGTACCTCCAATCTGATTATTGGTCGAACTGCCCTGAATCTGCACACCGTCGCCAATCCGATTACCACGATTGAGCGTGCCGGTGACATCGGTTCCAATGTAGTTGCCTTGAACTACGTTGTTCGAAGTATTAATCTCCATGCCCTCCCAGTTCTTGGAGATCAAGTTGCGATCGGCGGCTGTTGTCCCGCCAATTGTATTGCCGGAACCGGAGATGATCGCAAGTCCAACGTCCGTGTTGCCGCCGCCGGTCGCTCCGTCTGGGTCGAGGCCGATGTAGTTGCCTCGAATAATATGGCCGGTCACCCCAGAGCCGACAATGTTGATGCCTTCATCGCCACTGTTGGTAATGACGTTTCGGAGAATGCTGGCATTGGATCCGGCGATATCGATCCCGTCATCGCTGTTGCCAACACCGCTGTTGCCAATGCCGGTCGAGCCCGTCCCCGACGTACCAATCCAGTTGTCAGCGATCGTCACATTATTGGCGCCCGAAGCGACGTTAATCCCATCGACAGTAAATCCAGTGATCATCAATCCCTGGATCGTGCTACTTCCTCCGCCAGCCCCGATCGTGATACCACTGAAACCCGCTGAGGCGCCGTCAATACGCACCAGCGGCGTACCCGCGTATCCCGTCTGACTCAATCCGTTAATGAACAGCGCCTCGCTGATTGTAGGCAGCACAGTCGTCAAATTTATGATTTGAACTCCGCCACCGGCAATATTGAAGACAATGGTATCCGTACCGGAATTTGCATTGGCATCAAGAATGGCTTGTCGTAACGAGCCAGCACCGCTGTCGTTGGTGTTGGTAACGGTGTACGTGGCGAGGACTTCTTCCCAGAGTTGTTGGGAGTGAGTTCCGACGAAAACTTGGGTCTCCACTCGCCCGTATTCGTACTCCAAATCCCAATCGCCGCCGAGCGTTTCGTTGCCGGTAAAGTCATCGCTCGCCGCAACATCGCAGTCACACAGCGCCGCAATCGCATCGACCAGCGCGCGACCATCTTCGCTACTCGCTAAGGAACATCCATAGATAAGCAAGTCAGCATCGTCGCTTAGCGCGTTGGCCCATGTGGCGATCTGGCCCGCGTCGGCTTGTACGGATTGGAGATTCAGTAGTTGGTCGCCCAGTTGAATCCCACTCTCGCTTCCGTGACTGACCAAGTGCATTCCGTCGAGGTCAGACAGCCCTGACAAGGCGTCGGTGATTTGATCGACACCGCTTCGATCGCTGTTCAGACGAACAACGATCCAGTCAACGTCGGGCCGTTCCTGTGTTAAACCAGCTACCAAGGCTTCAGCATCGCTCACGCCTTGGTCAATGAAGATGATCTCACGGCGAGTCGCTACATTGCCTTCGGGTGCCGATTCAGTCGGTGGACTATTCTCAGAGATAAGTCGTTCGGGCGCAGGTTCAATTCCACTGGAACGCATGGTTTCAACGGAAGGAGCGTCTGCAGTAGCATCTTCCAATAGACCAAAGTCGATCAGGTCGCCCTGTTGGAGCTGGTAGTCAGCAAGGTCAATGCCGTCCCCATTCATGAAAATACGGTCTTCGAGCTGGTAAAAGTCGAAGATGCGAATTGGTTTTTGCGGTTTCACGGCATGCTCATTCCAGTAAACGTATTACGGCTACGGTTTGGCAGCGGCCTAGTGATTGAAGTGGCTTTTCGCCTCGCAAATTCGATGCAAGCGATACGGCGGTTCATTTCTTCTTAAGGCTGCACTGACCTTGCTGATTAGGCAAACCGGTAGCAATACGCAGAGTATCGGACTGGTTGCGATGGATTCGTCAGCGTCAAGTTGTCCGGCAATCGATTTTAGGAAATGCGTAACCGCTTACCCGTCAAAGAACGAACTTGCATGACGCAAGGAACATTCGGAATAAGCCATTCCGAATGGTACAGGTGATAAGAATGTATCAACCAAGAAGTCGATCAATGGAGTCCGCCGCTTCGTCGGAGCGTTTGGACCGGTAGGTCGTCAGCAGCGTTGCTGGATCAAGCATTCTCCATGCTGGAATCGACGAGTAGAGGGCCGTAAGAAGCACGCCGCCACGCAGTGCCCACATCACATAGCC
>JANOBM010000053.1:0-14319 GCA_031411655.1 Planctomycetaceae bacterium | reverse complement strand
TGACAGGGATGGATCGCGAGTCAATCGTGGTGAATTCATCGGCTTTGAGTTTTCCTTTGTGGCGAAGGCAAACTTACTGCGTCTAGATGCCTGGGGAGACGATCAACGCTGTCCATTACACAACGATCACCTGGAATCAATGTCTCATCTTGATTGTTGAGTCTTACTCGAACCGCAACGGTGCCGCTCTCTCCATCGATCAAAGGCGAAATCGACTCAATGATGCCGCTAACTGTTGATGGGATGGTGCGTGGCTTCAACGGTACAGATTGCCCCACCTGGAGTTGCATTGCATCGGCTGCAGGCAAATTGAAAACGGCTATCAATTCCGCTTTGGAAATCACTCTAAAAATAGCGGAGTCCCCGGGTGATACGTATTCACCAGGCTCGCGCAACACCCCCGAAACGACTCCTGTGATAGGAGAAATAACGCGTCGCCGCTCCAATTGAATTTGATTGCGTTTCACGTCCAAAGCGCGCGTAGCATGCGACTCCTCCGCAGCGAGATGCCTTGCCTGCGTTATCTCGTAATCCGTCTCAGCCCGTGTCAACTCATCCGGTCGTGCATTCCCTGACCGCACCAGCGCTCGCAATTGTTCGACTCGACTCTGACTATACCGACGCTCTGCGGCTGCTGCATCGAGTTCACCGTGCATCGACGCGAGTTGTTCTGCAGCTTCCAATGAGACCACTTGTATCGTGTCCTCCAACCGCGCGAGCTCCTGTCCGGCGGTAACGCGATCACCTACCTTCACATTTACTTTTTCGAGGCGTCCAATCTCAACCGCTGATACCATCACATCGTCCGATGGCTCGAGAAAGCCATCGTACGCGTATTGTTCTTCAGAATCTTGCCCTAAGACTGGTTTGTAATTTCCGAATTGAAAAACCGATCCGAGCAGAATCATGAAACATAGATGAGGTCGCATCATGGTAACTCCGATTCGATCATCGAATCACTTAAAGGTTCGTGTTCCTTCGGTTCCGGCATCAAGGGATCGCCCGTCGAAGAAGGATCTTCTGAGATAACCTCCACGGCTGGTTCCGATTCATTGCCCTGGCCAACGATCCAGGACGCGGTGGCCCCTTCCGATAAATTCGCGTCAATTCCTTCTGCGGTCAGTAGCGTTCCCATTACCTGCTGCAACTCGATGAATGCCAGAAGGTAATTGACCTCTGACGCGACCACATCCGCTTCTGCTTCGGTCCGACGTTCTTGTTGATCCAAAAGGTCTTCTAGCGTTAATGCAGCATGACGACCTTCTGGCCCTAAAGATTCCCAACGTTCGCGGATGAGCTTTTCTTGTCGGATGGCTGCTTCCCAAATTTGGCGTTTGGTGGAGAGTTGCGAAAAAGCTGTTGCTAAATTCCGTGATGCGGTTTCAATTTCTACTCGTGTCAAGTAGATCGCTTCGCGGTACCTCTCGCTCATCGCCAGATATCGTTGATATGCGGCGCGATTGCGAGATTTTGCGGCCCGCCTCGCATAGGGAGCCTCGTACTCAAGTCCGCCGTTGATACCGGGACGTCCGCTTGCAAACTGGTCACCGAAGGATCTTGTAAAGTCATTGTTTCCGTTGAGACCGGCCAGATATCCGCCCACGACTGCGTTTAATTGCGGCATCAGTTCGTTACGTGTGACGGATACTTCGAGGGCTGCCGATTCGAGATCAAGCGCCGCCGTTCGAACCCCGGTGCGATTTTGGAGTGCCGTCACGATGGCGTCGTTAGCGTCGAGTTCGATCGCAACGCACGATGGAGCGCCGACAGGAATGAGCTCTAGGGGTTGACCGGGTCGAAGCACATCGGAACCAACCAGCCCGACCAACTGAGTTTGAATATTCCGGAGTTCACGTTCCACGACAAGCAATTGGTCGCGTCGTTTCGCGATCCGAGTTTGCACTTTCGACATCTCCAGCTCGCCACTGTCGAAGTCTCGTCGCGCGGTCACAATTTGCTCGATTTCGATTCCGCGATTGAGCAACTCTTGCTGTTGAACCAGCTGACAGCGAGACTGATACAACTGCCAATACGTTACCATCGTCTGCGCGAGCTTGTTTTGAACTTCCTCGCGCATCGTTTGTATCGATACGTTCGATCCAATCCTTGCTTGAACGATCAGTCGCTGGTTATAGGCAAGCCCACTTCCAGCACGCAACGGTCGGGTCACACTTAAACTCAGTCTCGCGTTGCCCTGATTGCTCGGACTAAAAAAGACACTGTTGCTGTTAAGCAGTCCGGTCTGCTGTGACAAATCAACCTTTGTGCCGTCACGATTCGTTTTGACGATTCCCAGCTTGTTATCCCAAGAATCTTGATTGAGTCGCGGAGGCCCGCCGGTAGTAAGGTTGTTTCCCACGGGGTCGCTGAGGCTGTTGTATTTGCTCGACAGCAAGAGCGCGGGATCGAAAATTGCGTTCTCTTGGACAATCCTTTCTGTCGCCACGGAAGCTTCGTGGGTCACTGCCGCGATTCGAGGATTGTGCCTCAATGCCTCCATGATGATTGCATTGAGATCGAACGAGACCCACTCTGGTTCGACCAGAACCGGAGTGACCGCCGGGCCTTCCCACCATCGATTCTCATTCGGAACCACCGAATTTGCCTCGGGAACATCACCATACAACGCGACCGCAACAAACAAGCTAGCGATGTAGCTTGCGAGTGGTATCGCGATACGGTGGTGTTGGCGTCGGGGCATTGAGAGAACGCGAAGTAAACAGGTGAATGTGCGCAATTTTCAGCGCACTTCGTTTCGTGTTGATCGACACCCTAGGGCCCCACTATCGAGAATGATCCATACAACCATGCCATAACGTCATTCGAATGGGGTTGAAATCGTCAATCGTCCGATACTCTTCGCAGACTGCCAAATTTCCGTAACCGGCAAGCTTTCCATCGTTGCCACAATCCCATCAGAAATTAGCACGACCTTGCACTGGCCGAAGTGCTCACGGAATCGGAAGCGTTCCATCGCTTCCGAGCTCGAACGCCCACCCAACTCCATCGACGTTGATTACTGTGAAATCGCCTAAGCCCATTCGCACCTTCGACTTCTACCAACTCGAAGATCGCATTCTGATGAACGGCGACGGCATCGATCTATCCGACTTTCAAGTCGATAGTGCCGATCTCAGCAATATTGACCTCTTATTTGATAACGCCGTCGCTGAGATCGCCGACGGAACCGGACCCCACCCGACGCTAGCAAATCCAGAGCCGTCGGCCCCCGCAGAACCTCGCATGAACGAGGGCCTCCGAACCGATGAAGCAACGATTCAGCCATTTGACGAGTTCATTTCGACCCGCCGTGAGATCATCTTCATTGACCAGGGCGTGAGCGATGCGGAAACTTTAGTAGCTGGTTTAACACAGGAACGGCCCGACGTTGACTGGATCGTTGTTCGTTTGAACAGCGATCGAAGCGGTGTCGATCAAATCACGGACGCCTTGTCAGGGCTGTCTGACCTCGACGGAATGCACCTGGTCAGTCACGGAAGCGAGAGTGGGCTTCAACTGGGCGACCAATTTCTGAATCTCCAATCCGTACAAGCCGACGCGGGCCAGATCGCCACCTGGGCTAACGCGCTGAGCGACGATGCGGACTTGCTGATCTACGGATGTTCGTTAGCGAGCAGTGAAGATGGTCGCGCGCTGGTCGATGCGATTGCGGCACTGTGTGACTGCGATGTCGCGGCGAGCGATGATTTTACCGGCAACGAAACGCTCGGCGGCGATTGGGATTTGGAGTACGAATACGGGCGAGTGGAGACCCAAGTTTTCGTCGGAACTCATTCCCAACAACTCTGGGAAGAAGTCCTCGCCACCTACACCGTTACCAACACCAATGACAGCGGTGCTGGATCGCTGCGGGATGCGATTGCGCAGGCGAATGCATCGGTGGGTGTCGCCGACATCATTAACTTCAGCATTTCTGGCACGGGTGTCCACACGATCACCGTCGGCTCGAGTTTGACGATTTCCGATGCAGTGACCATCGACGCAACAACTGATGACAGCTTTGCCACCAACAGCAATCGGCCCGCGATTATTCTCGACGGCAACAACAGCTTTACCGGTGACGGGTTCGTCCTGACAAGCACCGCCGATGGGACAACGATCCGTGGTTTTGTTATCCGCGATTTTACAGGTGACGGCATTGAGATTCAGGCCAACTCGAATGGCAACACGATTGCAGGGAATTACATTGGCCGAATGACAGCAACTGGGACCGACGCAGGCGCCGCCGAAACGAACACCGGTAACGGAATCAACATACTCGGTGCCAACAACACGATTGGCGGTACCACGGCCGCAGATCGCAACGTTATCGCAGGCAACACCACCTACGGGATTTACATCACCGGTGCTTTGGCGACTGGGAACGTCGTGGCTGGGAACTACATCGGATTGCTCGCCGATGGCTCTACCGCACTAGCCAACGACGAAGGCGTCCATATTTACAACGGAGCAAGCTCCAACACGGTTGGTGGATCGACGACAGCACATCGCAACATCATCTCGGGAAACACCAACGACGGCGTTCAGATCTGGACCAATGCGAACAACAACATCGTTCAGAACAACTACATCGGCACGGATGTCAGCGGCACACTGGATTGCGGCAATTCCGACGATGGGATTGACATCGACACGAGCTCGACTGGCAACCAGTTCCTCAATAACCTGATCTCTGGCAACAATGGTTCGGGCATCGACATGTTGGATGGAGGTGCTAACTCCACCACCATTCAAGGGAACCTCATCGGCACGCAAGCGAATGGAACTTCTGCACTCGGCAACAGTGCCGAAGGAATTCTGATCGGCGGGACCACGACCGGTGGAACGATTGGTGGTACGACAGCCGGACAGGGTAACACCATCGGTTTCAACGGTGGTGACGGAGTCTATATTTCCGGAGGCACAGGTATTTCCATCCTAGGAAATTCGATTTTTTCCAACACGGGTTTGGGCATTGACCTGGGAACCGATGGTGTCGCGGCTAATGACTCTGGCGACGGGGATACCGGTGCGAACAATTTGCAAAACTTCGCAGTGCTTACTTCAGCCGGCACGGACGGAAGCGGCAAAGTCGCGGTAGCTGGTTCGTTAAACACCACAGCCAATACATCCGCACGCATTGAGTTTTACGTGACTGATGTGGCTGCCGCAGGGAATGGCGAAGGAAAAATCTATTTGGGTTACTCGACGGTCATCACCGATGGGAGTGGCAACGCCCGGTTTGTGACTTCATTCAGCACGACGCTCGCTATTGGGCAGTACATCACTTCCACCACGACGGTTATGAACGTCGGCGGCACCTACGGTTCGACATCTGAATTCTCCGCCAACGTTCAGGCCACGAGTGCGTTGATCGTCGACACGTTTAGCGACGTGCTTGACGGCACGACAACGTCGGTCGCTGCCTTGCTCGCCGGTAAAGGGGCGGACGGGAAGATCTCGCTGCGCGAGGCAATTATCGCATCCAATAACACTGCTGGCACGGAGACAATTTATGTTGGTGCTGGGACCTATATGCTGACACGCACGGGCAGTGGCGAAGAATTTGCCTCGACCGGCGACCTCGATGTTCGTGGAAACCTGGCAATCATCGGTGCTGGTGCGGGCACTACAGTTATTGACGGCGGCGGCGATGGTGCTGGAGGCATTTCAACCGATCGAATATTTGACGTCCTCAATAGCGCTTCGTTCTCACTCGCAGATGTGACCATTCGAGATGGCGACCTGCCGGGAGGACTTGGCGGCGCTTTGAACGTGGGAGCTAGCCAGTCCGCAACACTTTCGGGTGTCAAGGTTCTTAGCAGTGTTGGCAGTGAGGGTGCTGGAATCTACAGCGCAGGCGTCTTGTTTTTGACCGACGTCACCATTGACGGTAACGTGGCAACCTTGGAAGGCGGCGGATTGAAGAACGATGGCACTGCCACTCTGGTGGGCGTCACAATCTCCAACAACAGCAGTTCCAACCACGGCGGCGGCTTGTATGCCGATGGAATCGCTAACTTGACGAACGTCACGATCAGCGGTAACACCACGGGCTCCAAAGGCGGCGGTATTTACAGTCTGGGCGCCACCACGCTGAACTCTGTGACGATCACCAACAATTCAGCTCCTTCAAGCAATGGTGGTGGCATCGACAAAGCCGGTGGCACGTTAACGATCGGTGACTCGATCATTGCCGGTAATTCGGCAAGCGGCACAAAGGACATAGGTGGCTCTGTCGTCAGTCTTGGCTACAACATCATCGGAATTACTTCCGGCAGCAGCGGCTGGGTCGGGAGCGACCTACAGAATATCTCGCCCACACTCGGAGCCCTTTCTGATAACGGCGGTCCTACGTTCACACATGCGTTGCTTTTGGGAAGCCGAGGCATCAACGAAGGCGACAACACGGGGGCTCCTTTATTCGATCAACGCGGAGTCTTTCGCGTTTCGACAGCGGATATCGGGGCCTTTGAATACGCCAATACCGCACCGACACTGGATTCTACAAAAAGTCCTGTTCTCGGTGCGATCAACGAAGATGCCGCGGCACCTTCGGGCGCCGTGGGCACGCTGGTCTCGTCACTGGTCGACTTTGCCACGCCGTCCGGCCAGGTTGACAACGTTACCGACCCTGACATTGGTGCGCTACTGGGAATCGCTGTCACCGCCAGTAACGCGAGCAATGGCACCTGGTATTACTCCACCGACAATGGATCGAGTTGGAGCACGTTGGGAAGCGTTTCGAATAGCAGTGCCCGCTTGTTGGCGGCCGATGCGAGCACGCGAATTTATTTTCAGCCCAATGCCAATTATAATGGTACCATCGCCGACGCGATCACTTTCCGCGCTTGGGACCGCTCTACGGGCTCAAATGGATCGCTCGCAGATACATCCACAAACGGGGGTTCTACACCCTATTCGATCGATACCGACACAGCTTCGCTCGTAATCAACGCGATCAATGACGCGCCAGTAAATACGGTGCCTGGCGCGCAGTCGGTAAGTGAAGACGCAGCGCTGGTATTCACAGTGGGTAACGGCCGAGCGATTTCGATTGCTGATGTCGATGCTGGTACGTCGTCAGTGCAAGTCACGCTGGCCGTCACGAACGGTGCGCTGAGCTTAAGTGGTGTCAGCGGACTGACGTTTAGTACGGGTGATGGTAATTCGGATACCACCATGACGTTCACCGGCACGACGACGAATATCAATTTGGCTTTGGCTGGATTGAGTTTCACGCCCACGGCCAACTTCAGTGGTTCATCGACGTTGACGATTACGACCAATGACCTGGGCAATTCAGGTACCGGTGGTGCCCTATCCGACGTCGATAACATTGTCTTCACGGTGAATGCGGCCAATGATGTGCCCGAAGTGACCACCACGGGAACCACGTTGGCTTATACCGAAAATGCCACGACCGCTGTCGACTCGGGATTGGTGATTTCCGATGTTGACAGCACCATTACTGGGGCCACGGTCACCATCTCATCAGGCTATATCAACGGCCAGGACGTGTTGGCGTTTACTAATCAACTGGGGATCACCGGTAGCTGGAATGCGACGTCCGGCATCTTGACCTTGTCCGGAACGACGACGGTTGCCAACTATCAGACCGCGTTGCGTTCGGTCACTTACTCCAATACGAGCGACACACCCAACACTGCCGCGCGGGCCGTTACCTTCGTGGTGAACGATGGCACGGTCAACAGTAATGCAGGGGTGCAAACGACGCTGATTTCGTCGACTTTCGCTAGTAATTCGAGCGGCTTTACCTATGTCGATGACGCGTTCGGCACTACCGATCCGACCAAGTCAGATGGCACCTATGTCGCGGCAGGCGGATTCACCGACGGCGGGTTACGGGTCTATTTGACCGCCGGTCCCAACACGGGGGCGGTATCAGGAGGTTGGTCGAATACGTTTAACACGGCCACCGCAGGGGAGGTCGCGGTCACTTTCCGGTTTCGCCTGATCATGGGTGAAGGCTTTGAAACGAATGAGTACGGCGAAGTGGTGCTGACCGTCGACGGCACGCGCTACGGTAGCGCCGCCAATTCCTCAGTTTTCAATATGGCTGGCAACAACAACGGCGGTGGCACGGAATCGTCGGGTTGGCAACAAGCGACGGTCAAGATGAATCTATCCGCCGGGGCGCATACTTTCGTTATCGGAGCTTATGGAAACGCTTCCACCGCCAGTGACGAATGGATTGAACTGTTTGTCGACGATGTTACGGTCGGCCAAACCAGCAGCTTGCGCGCAATGAGCGTTACGGCGGTCAACGATCAGGCTGCCTTCACGGGACTCGACGGCACACCGACTTTGACGGAAAATGGCTCGGCGGTGGTGCTGGATTCGAATGTTACCATCTTCGATGCGGAACTCTCGGCTGCAAACAACTTTAGCGGCGCTACCTTGACGCTGGTCCGCAACGGCGGTGCCAATTCGCAAGAAGTCTATTCGGCTACTGGTACGCTCAGCACATTGACGCAGGGCGGTAACCTGGTCGTTGGCGGTACGACCGTTGGAACAGTCACGACCAACAGTTCGGGCACGCTGGTGTTGACGTTCAATGCCAATGCTACCAATGCTTTGGTCAACTCGGTGATGCAGCAGATCGCGTACAGCAATAGCAGCGATACTCCGCCAGCCTCTGCCCAGATCAACTGGACCTTTAACGATAACAACAGCGGAGCCCAAGGAACTGGCGGAGTGTTGACGGCGACCGGCAATACGGTGGTTTCCATTACGGCCACCAATGACCAAGCTGTATTCACGGGGCTTGATGGTACTCCGACCTTCGTCGAAGCCGGTTCGGCAGTGGTGCTGGATTCGAACGTAACGATCTTCGATGCCGAACTATCGGCTGCCAATAACTTCAGCGGCGCGACGCTGACCTTGGTCCGCAACGGCGGTGCTGATTCGCAAGATATTTATTCCGCTGCTGGTACGCTCAGCACACTGACTCAAGGCGGCAGCTTGGTCGTGGGCGGTACAACGGTTGGTACGGTCACTACCAATAGCTCGGGCACGCTGGTTTTGACTTTCAATTCGAACGCCACCAATGCGCTGGTCAACTCGGTCATGCAGCAGATCGCGTACAGCAATAGCAGTGATACGCCGCCTGCCTCGGCACAGATCAACTGGACATTCAACGATAACAACAGCGGAGCCCAAGGAACCGGTGGCTCACTCACCGCGACTGGGAGCGTGGTCGTAACCCTAACCGCTACGAATGACGCGCCGGTGCTGGGGTTTGCCAGCGGTACCGTCAATCTCCCCGAGAATTTTGGTCCAGTCGTACTGTCGAGTGCAGCCACCATTACCGATGTGGATTCGGCTAATTTCGATGGTGGCCAACTAGTCGTGACGGTAACGGCCAACGCTGCCGCCGAAGATCGCTTGACGGTTCGAAATCAAGGTACAGGCGCCGGACAAGTCGGGATTAGCGGATCCGATGTAACTTACCAGGGCACTGTCATTGGTACTTTTAACGGCCCTGTGACTGGCAGCACTGCACTGACGATCACCTTCAATAGCAATGCCACGGCCACGATTGTTCAGGCGGTGGCTAGAAACGTCACTTACGAAAACACATCGGATGATCCCTCGACTGCTACCCGAACCTTAGAGGGTTACGTCACCGACGGCGATGGCGGAACCAGTAATGTGGTTTCGGGCTATATCAATATTATTCCAATTAACGATGCACCGACGTTGAGCGCCAGTCCGCTGAACCCAAGCTTCATCGAAGCCGCTGGGCAGGGAACTCAAGCCGCAGCGGTCAATGTATTTGGCAGTGCCGCGGTCTCTAACATCGAAACGAGCCAGCGGATCGCTGGGCTCACCTTCACGATCAGCGGCCTGTTGAATGGCGCCAACGAAGTAATCGTCGTGGATGGCCGAACGATCACGCTGGGCGCGAATGCCTCCGGTACAACGACGACCAATGGTCTGGCTTACAGTTCGACAGTCAGTGGCGGTACGGCTACGATCGTGCTGTCCGGGGGCAGCCTGACCAACGCAGCCACTCAGACCCTGGTCAACGGCATCACTTACCAGAATACGAACACGGACAACCCAACCGCTGGCAACCGTGTCGTGACGCTGACGCAAATCAACGACAACGGTGGCGTTGCCAACGCCGGCCAGGATACGACCACGCTGTCCATTGCCTCAACCGTCGCAGTCAGTCCAGTCAACGACGCAGTGGTGATCACCAGCAATGGCGGCGGCTTGTCAGCATCTACCAGTATTTTTGAGAATGTCACCACGGTGACCACCGTGACTTCGACCGATGTTGACGGCGCCACAGCGGTCTATAGCCTTGTCGTCGGAGGAGACTCGGCAAAGTTCACGATCGATTCTTCGACAGGCGTGCTGACTTTTATTGTGGCACCCGATTTCGAGAATCAAACCGATATCGGACTCGACAACGTCTATGATGTCACCATACAGGTCTCAGACGGAACAGACGTTGACACACAAGCGATCGCGGTTTCGATTCTCGACGTTTCCGGCACACTCGTCATCACGACCGATTCGGATGTTGCGGACGGAACAGTCACATCCATTGAGGCCCTCAACGCAAATAAAGGTGCAGATGGGCTGATCAGTTTGCGCGAAGCGATTCTGGCGGCAAATAACACGGCCGGGATCGATACCATCACGTTCAACCTGCCTGGAACGGGAATCCATACCATTCGTCCTAACGCGGCGATGGCAACGATCACCGATGCCATCGTGATCGATGCCACAAGCCAAGCGGGTTACGTGAATTCGCCGGTAATCGAATTAGATGGACGCAACGCGGGTGCGGGTGTAGACGGGTTCACTTTGGGAGCGGGAAGCAGTGGCAGCACGATTCGCGGTTTTGCGATCAATCGCTTCGCCGGCGACGGGATTCAAATCGATTCGAACAATAACATCATCACCGGCAACTTGATCGGTTTACGTACGGAAGCCAGTCAATCGGCTGGCAGCGCCGTTGGCTGGTGGCAAGGTGAAAATAACACGAACGATTCGGTTGGCAGCAATACGGGGACGCTGCAAAATGGTGCGACGTACGCTACGGGAAAACTGAACCAAGCCCTCAGTTTTGATGGCAGCAACGACGTTGTTTCCATCGCTCATCATGCATCGTTAGACGCTACGACAGCGGTGACTCTCGATGCGTGGATCAAGCCTGTTTCTTTTGCTTCGGGCGACGCCTACAAGTCGATCATTGCCAAAGGTGACTCGCCGGCGGTCGGACTGAACTACGGCTTGTACGTAATGAATGACGGTGCACTGTATCTGGAGTACCGCAACACGAGCAACCAGGTAGTCGCACTCACCACCACGGCTGGATTGATCTCGACCGGTCAATGGGCAAATGTGACAGGTGTGATCGATGTGTCGTCGAATCAGATGTCGATCTACATCAACGGAGTCTTGGTCGGTTCCGGTGCAACTAACGGTCTCATGAAGACCAATACTTCCGCCGTAATGTTGGGATATAACGGAGCCTCCTATCAGCATGCCTATGAGGGTTTGATCGATGAAGCAGCGATCTTCAACCGCGCACTGACGTCAACAGAAATCGCCGCAAACTACGCTGCTGGCAACAGCGGACTGACGGTTGATAAAACGAGTCTTCATTCCTGGTTGCGTGCCGATGGGGGGACAATCGTTGATAGCGTCGACGGACATTCCTTTACCAATAACTCGGTCTCTCTCACGACAGGACGTGTTGGGCAAGGCATGTCGTTTAATGGTTCGTCAGGGCTGATCGCATCGAACCCGAATGAATACAACATGAATCAGCTAACCTATGGCTTCTGGTTCAACAAAACGGGCCTGACGGGTTACGAGAATATAATTGGTCGCGACTTTAGCGACGGCACAGGTTGGACCGTTCATTTGGATCCAACAGGTTTACTAAGACTAAGGGTCGATACATCGAGCTTAAGCAATCAGGTCACGAGCAGTTCCGTAAGTGGACTTTCTGACGGCAATTGGCACTTTGCCGCTGTAACACTGGATATGGTAACAAGGCAAGTAAGTATCTCGGTCGATGGGGGTGCGGCAGCAGCCTCAAGCTACTCTGGGGATTTCAACGCACCCAGCGGCGGCTCACTGAAAATCGGCAGCGGGCTCGTCGGTGCATCCAATTACGACGGCAAATTGGATGAAATACAAGTCTTCAATCGTGTGCTGTCGACGGGAGAGACCAGTGCACTCTACGCCAACTATTCCGGGTCCGCCAACGTGCTCGGCAACTCGACAGGCGTCAACGTGAATTCAGGAACTGGAAACCTGATAGGCGGCTTGAGCAACGGAAATGGAAACGTCATCTCCGGCAATTTGGGTTCGGGTGTTTATGTCAATTCAGCGAGCACCACACTCAGCGGTAATATCATTGGCCTAAACGTTTCCGGTACGGCCGCAATCGCCAATGGCAGTTTCGGCATTTATGTAACCAGCGCTGGGTCTGACACGACAATCGGCGGGACGAGCACTTCAGCACGGAACATCATTTCAGGCAATGCCAGCGACGGAATCGTCGTCGACGGTGGGAGCGCGAATACAGCCAGGAACGTTTCCATCCAGGGCAACTACATCGGGACAGATTTCACGGGAACAACCGCGATCGGCAATGCTCGCTTTGGTGTCTATCTTTACAACGGTGCAGCTGGCAACACTATTGGCGGCATAGTCAACGGCGCGGGCAATGTGATTTCCGGAAACACAAGCTTTGGTGTGTATGTCGAAGGCGAAAGCAACCTTGTCGCTGGTAATACGATCGGACTGAACGCGTCTGGCACCGCATCTGTTTCCAATGCTGGTGGTGTCTACATCAGCAATGTGGCCAACAACACGATTGGTGGTACGACGTCGCTCGCCCGGAACGTCATCTCGGGAAATTCGGGAGATGGCATTTACATCGCAGGTGCTTCCGCGACAGGGAATTTGGTGCAGGGAAATTACATCGGTACCAACGCAGCCGGAACAAATGCCATTGCCAACAACGGCTCAGGGATCACCCTTCAATCCAGCGCCACGGGCAACACTATCGGTGGCGCCGTAGCCGGTGCAGGCAATGTGATTTCCGGCAATCAGAGTATAGGGGTTTACGTCAGCGCTCCCAACAATACGCTCAGCGGTAACATCATTGGGCTCAATGCTGCTGGAAATGCGAAAATCGCCAACGCGGGGCACGGCGTTTACGTCGCGAGTCCCGGTACCGGCACAACTGTCGGTGGAACCACCGCGTTGGCGCGGAACACCATCTCCGGCAACGCCAATGACGGTATTGTCGTCGACGGCGCTGGCTTGAGCAGTGCAATGAACGTCACGATCCAGGGCAACTACATCGGCACGGACATCAGTGGCACATCAGCGCTTAGCAACTCTCGATACGGTGTCTATCTCTACAACGTCGCGTCCGGCAACACGATCGGCGGAGCGGTAACCGGGGCAGGGAACGTTATTTCAGGCAACGCAGCCGCGGGTGCGTTGATTGAAGGGAACAACAATACAGTCGCTGGCAACATCATCGGACTCAATGCTGCGGGTACCGCGGCTCTTGGGAACAGCACGGGCGTTCAAATCAACAATGCAAGCGGAAACACCATCGGTGGAAGCAGCGCGATGACCCGCAATGTCATCTCCGGCAATTCAACCTCTGGAGTCGTGATTAATGGAAGCTCAGCGAGCAATAATGTCATCCAAAATAACTACATCGGCACGAATAGCGCTGGTAACGCAGCCATCGGAAATGGTAGTTTTGGCATCAATATCGGTGTGGGAGTGACTGGGACGATCGTTGGCGGTGTCAACGCAGGTAACGTCATTTCTGGCAACAGCCACTACGCGATTTATTTGTCAGGTAGCAGTAGCACGATCTCCGGCAACACGATCGGGATGAACGCAGCCGAGACGGCGAAGATTGCAAACGCTGGCGGTATTCTAGTCTACGACAGTTCCAACAACGTCATTGGTGGCACGGCAGTCGGTGCTGGCAACGTCATCGCGGGTAGCGCCAATCACGGCATCTACATGGAAGGCGCGGCTACGACCGGCAATAGCATCGAAGGCAATTTCATCGGTACGAACAGGATCGGCTCGACCGGCTTCGGCAATGTGCAGGGCATTTGGATGATGGCCAGCGTAGGTGCCAACAATATCATTGGCGGAACGAATGCGGCAGCTGGAAATGTGATCGCTTATAATAATGCGACGGGGATCACGATTGTCTCCACCGCGACGGGGAATTCCATCCTTCGCAACTCCATCCACGGAAACGGTTCGATCGGCATCGACTTGAAGGCC
>JANOBM010000052.1:0-8803 GCA_031411655.1 Planctomycetaceae bacterium | reverse complement strand
GCGAAAAGTTCTAATCATCGTTGGCGATGCGACTGAAACCGTCGACACGCTTTATCCTTACTACCGATTGATCGAGGGCGGGTATCAACCAGTTGTCGCCGCACCCGAGAAGCGGCGTTACCAGATGGTGCTTCACGAAGTAAAGCCTGGTTGGACGATCACAAAGGAATGGGAAGGCTATTCCATCGAGGCGGAGATCGCGTTCAAGGACATCCAACCCGAAGCATACCTTGGCATCTTCTTTAGCGGCGGTCGTGCCCCCGAGTACATTCGCGAAGATCAAGATCTATTGCGAATCACTCGATGGTTCTGGGAAAACAAACGGCCCTGTGCGAGCGTTTGCCATGGCGTGGAGATACCCGCCCGGGCAGGTATCGTCAAAGGCCTTCGAATGGCTACCGTCGCGAAGTGTAAGTTCGATTTGGAGGTGTGCGGCGGCATTTATGTCAATGAACCTTGCGTCATTGACCAGCATATGTTTAGCGGCCGAACCTATCACGACAGCGGCCATTTCATCGGCCCCTGGATCAAGGCGCTAGACCAGCAGCAAACAATCGGTCAGCCGTGAGACCGGCAGTGGTAAAACGGGCAGCGGTAAAACGGGCAGCTAGCCGTAAAGTGGTCACAAGGAAAAATTAGGAAGTTCAACGGATGGTCATGACGGAAGAGGGACCTGAACGCAATCCTTGGTCCTCGTAGGCATAGGCGAGCGGTGAATCGTTGAATTCGTTCCCGCACTGAATGGTCGCCGCTTCGTGGCCCTCGTCAGAATCCGCAATGCGATGGACGGAGTAAGCAAAACTTCCGCCTAGCACGGTGGTCAAAAGAAGATCATGGTCGACGTCACCGACGACCAGTGCTTTCAAGTCCGACGGGAAATGCCCGTTTTCTAACTGGTGCTTCTTGGCGGCGACTGCGAGCGAGAGCAGTCGACGATGGTTCTCTAGCGTTCCAAGTACGACGCCAAGTTTTGGCACTTGACTCACTACTGCGTTGGCATTGCTGTAATTTGCGTTTTGACCACCGGGAGCCGAAAATGAAAATACATTGCTGGCAAGAACGACTCGGCGTTGCGACGTTCTAACCAATGATTGTTGCAGCTCACTACCGTTGTCAAGCTGATTCTCGCTGCGCGATACACTGATCAACTCCTTCAGATAGACGGCGTTGACGCCATTGAACCATCTCAGTTCGTCGACGCGTAAGCGGGGCGCATTGAATACTTCTGTAGGACCTATTTGAGAGATTAGATAATCGAGCGTGTTTGCATCGCTGCGTTCCTGCGCGTAGCGAAGGCGTTCTTCAATACGCAGTGGCTTGAGTATCAGCATCGAAAGGGCGTCAAGTTGTGCCGGCGTCCAGCGGGAATCAAAAAGAGTTTGTTGATAGAGTCGATAGACCCGCGCGTGTAATCGAATGTAATGGATCTGTGTTCCCGCGGTTTCGGCGATCGGGTACTGGTTTGCCTCGGTTGCCAAAATGGACAAAGCACGCGCCGCTTTTTCGAAGTCATTATTGTGAATGGAAACACGCAGACTTGTTTCGAGAAGTTCAAGCATTGCGGGAGCGTTGAGTAAAAATCCATATTCTGGTTTTCGTTCTTCCTGCTGCATCGTCGAAAGTTTTGCAAATATTGGCTCTGCCTCGTCCATCAAGCGTTCGGCGATCGGGGCCTCTGGCCACTCTATTCCCGTATCCAATGGCGCCCCATCAGGTACCGTCAACAGCAGATCGACCTTTTCGGCTCGATCAACCAATGCCAGTGCCTTCAAATTCATCGCGTTCAGGAAGTCGTCCTCATCCTCTGAAGCCTGCGTGGATCTAACAGGATTCAACTTCGCAGCGTTTTCTTCCTGAAGTGCCGTTTCGATTCGATTTTGGAATTGTTGCCGCACGAATGTCCACGCACTGGCTTCCTGCCATGCGCCGTAAAGCAGTCCGCCAGCAAGCAATGTCATCGGACCGATTGCCGCTACCCACAAGCCGATAGATTTTGTCTTCATGATGGATTCAATGGGATAAGTGAAAACCAATGGCGCTGAATATTTGCAATGGATCTGCTAAGGGATTTCGCTCGTTAAACTATCGCCAACCTTTTCCCACTCTCCGAACCACTGATCGCCTGGAAGGTTCAAAGTATTCGGTATCGAGACATAGTCGATTGGGGTGCCGACTCGGGTCCAGGGATGGGCTCTGCGGATATCGATTTCGTTTGTACTTGTTGCCCAGCGGGTGCGTAAGAGTGCAATCTTCTCGGCTTCGGTCGCTGTTGGCCCCACGTCGAGAAGCCGAACCAAAGTGGACGCGAGATGTTCCACTCGACGCGTTTGAGTCCAGCGGTAGATCAAATTTGGGAAGCCTAGATAGTAAGCATCCGCGTAGAAGTTACCGAAGGCGAAACTTGATCGGGCTGAGAACAGTTGTGATTCGAAATCCTGCCAGCCACTTAAAACGGCTCTCCGTCGTGCAGCGCTTCTGGCTTTCGAATTTGAAACGATCCCCGCGTAGCGATCCCAAGCATCAGGACCAAGACGACGTTGTGCATCTGGGTGACGCAACTCGACGATCAACGCGATTTCCACCGCGTCGGCTTGCTCCTGTGACATGAGGAGGTTGCTTTGACGAAGACCCCTGGCAAGAGTTGCAAAGAGCTTCACGCGGGCTTGATACGATTTTAGTTTTTCTGGATCGTCTGGATTTTCATCAAGCTCATAGCGATCGATCCGAAGGTCACGTAGGATTCTTTCAATATCCTGGGAATTCATCTGAATTCCGAGGCTTGACGATTCCTCAACGATTCTCTCAACCGCCGTGGCGATTTGTTCGGGGGCGATACCACCTGCTGCAAACTTGACGCGATTCTCGAGTGAAGCATTGCCGAATTCGTCTAACTCGATTTCGTTCAGCCAATCCAGCGACACGTAAACGCTTGCGTTGGGCTTTATCGACTTTGCCTCCTCCCGCAATGCCGATTTCATCCCTGCAGCCATCCTTGGGGTGCGCTGGATTCGCCATATCGCGCTGACGACGGGTATTGCCACGACGATGAAGACGATTGCTAGGTGCCGGGCCCAGTACTGCCAATTCATACGACGATCCATCCAGCAACGCATCATCGCAAGCGTTGCAATGAATGGAGCGACAGTAATCAGTGCGATCAGGACAACGGATGCGTCCAATTCCTCACGCGAATAAGCGCAAAACCCTAATCCCATCGCACCAACAAGCGGCCCGCCAATCGCGCTTAGAATGGGATTCTTTACCCACTGCGCAAACCACTGTGAATAAGCCAACACAGTAAACAAGAACCAGAAAACCAACCACACCGGTGGAGGATTGAAGCCAGGGGCGAGCGAAAGAGAATGGTAACGAAAGAGTGCAAACAACAAGGAAACGCTGCATACATAGGCAAACGGGAATAGTTGCCTGATGAGCCAAGCCTTTCCCGGTGCAACTCCTCGCTCAGCAATAAAACGGATTCGGTCGTTTAGGTTGTCGGCTTGAAACGCAAGCACGCCAAACCATGAAGTCATTATAAAGATGCTTGCAAAGGCAATCGATTCCCATCCTGATCGGATGTAGGCAGCAGTATTCGAGAACAGGAGTGACGGCAGAACGACAGCAAGACTGGTGCCGCACAGGCACCAAAGGATGGCTCGATTCTGACGATAAAAATGCCACAGCATCGCCGAGCTTGGCGAGAGCACCGACT
Source organism: Planctomycetaceae bacterium (assembly GCA_031411655.1). Classification (GTDB taxonomy): domain Bacteria; phylum Planctomycetota; class Planctomycetia; order Pirellulales; family Pirellulaceae; genus UBA6163. The sequence continues at coordinate 5,091 of JANOBM010000052.1, read as the reverse complement.
GGGTTGATCGGTTGGTCGTGTCAACGCACAACGATGCCGACGCATAGGGATTGGGTGACACACGGTCTTGTTTTGGCGCAAGGGATCGCATGGCAAAACGATTCGTTAGCCAGATTGCGGGCAATAATAAGACTCCGATCGAAATGATGCACTGAAGCAGGGTTGGATCATATTGCGAACTGCTCAACGCGTATCCTGGGTGGGTTGCGTACAACAGTCCCGTTCGCACAAACGTCGGAGCGACCGCCAATGGCACAAAGGTGACAAGGCTTGCCATGGATGTTCCGAAATACCACGACGTGAGAAAGCCGCAAACCAACAAGTACAACGAATTGAGAACCCAATAACTTAACCAGATCGAACGAATTGGGTGACCTTGCGACGATTCAGGCACGAACAGGATGAAGTCCGACTGCAATGCTTCGATTGTCATACAAAGCAACACGACAAGGTGCCATAGTAGGCCCCAGCAAATCAGCGCCGCGAAAAACTTGGTCATGCTGAGTCGTTTGCTAGAAAGCGGCAGGGAGGACAACCAACCGAGCGTGCGAGTCTCTTTTTCTTGACTTATCGACATCGCTCCTGCCCCCACCGCAAAAAGCGATGGGATCGCAAGCAGGATGTAGCCAGGCGAAAGCATCGACAGTCGCATTTGCGCTGGCAACGACACAACGCCGACGTAGCAGATTAGCGCTAGTCCTAGGATTGCAATGAGAAGCGGCAGTAGTTGACGGATTTCTTTTCGCAGCAAGACGAAGTGGATGTAACCGGACATGATTTATTTCGTCGTCCTTTCCACCACGGCGCCGCTGAATTGGGAGGGTTCCTTTTCCTGCGGCCGCGCAATCGCCCCGATTCCCCGTGTACAAGCCACAAACAATTCCTCTAGCGATGCGGGTCGGTCTTTGACACCCTGCACGCCATGGTGAGAAGCCAAGCCGTGCCGCATATCGTGGGTGAATCCCTTCACTACCATCCGTCGCTGGCGTCCCTCGGTTTCTTCGCTAAGTACTTCAGCAGGTGCGGGCAATTCAGGAAGAGAGAGCAACGGATCCTCGACGCTGATCGTGACTTCACTGATCGTGTCTTTCAGATCGACCAGTTCGCCGCACAACCGAAATTTGCCCGCATGTAGAATCGCAACCGTATCGGCTACGCGTTCCACTTCCGAAATTTGATGGCTTGAAAGAAACACGGTGCGCCCAGCCGACGCGCGGTCAACCATGCTTTCTAGGAATTCGCGACGCACCAGTGGGTCCAACCCGGAAGTCGGTTCGTCGAGGATCAGCAGTTCGGGGTCATGGGCTAGCGCTAACGACAATGCAACTTTTGCCCGTTGACCTTTGCTGAGCACCTTGATCTTGCGATTCTCCGGGATCTCGTAACCCTTGATCAATTCAACATAGGACTCGACATAGCCCGGCGGATAAAAAGATGCAGCAAACCAGCCGATTTCGCTGACCGTCATCCAGTCATAGAGCGCAGGAGCGTCCGAGACATAGCCGATTCGTCTCCGAATTTCGAGCGCATCGCGCATCGGGTCCAGTCCGCAAACGCGGCATGTTCCGGCTGTGGGCTTTTGGAATCCCGTCAAGATCCGGATCATCGTCGTTTTGCCGGCACCGTTCTCGCCGAGCAATGCGAACACCGTTCCGCTTTTTACCTTAACGTCCACACCTTGCAGCGCATCGCAACCGGGAAATCGCATTTCCAGACCGTTTGCAGTGATCACATCGCTTTGGTTCATGACGATTATGCCTTTAGATAAGAAGGGCCGAAGAAGTACAGGTAGTATTAGTTTTGAGGCTCAACGACCGCTTCATGACTAATGGTGTTTACATTTCCGTTTAGCTCGCGCAGTTTCGTATCGACGATCTTGCGAATCTCTGACGCGGTCAAGCCTCCATGCAACGCCTCTCCGAGGACCATGCTGATTCGCTCTGCCATCAACGACTGGCGGAAGCTGCTGCACTCCGAAGTCGCTCCGTTGCAGACAGCCATCCCGCGACCTCGAAGCGATTCAAGGACGCCATCGGCTTGAAGTTGAAGGTAAGCTCGTGCAACCGTGTTGGGATTGACGGCCAACTGGTGGCTGAGCGCGCGAACGCTTGGAAGTAGTTGCCCAGGGCGAAGGGTTTGCTCAGCAACCGCAAACTTCACCTGCCGGACAATCTGCTCGTAGATGGCAACACCACCGGAAGGATCGATTGAAAAAAACATGGCATACTCCGGCCTGTTTCGGATCAAGTACCTGTGTCCTAGTGCAATAGTACACCAGTTGGCGTGCGTGTCAACAGGGAATTATGAAAATGTTTCCCGTGCCTTCTCGGGGAACAACTCCGGCGAACCGGCTATCTTTAGCAGGCACTGTATTGGAATCCATCCTGCCTACTTCGTAACGTGCGAAACCGAAATGCTGCTTCAACGCATGGGATTGTTGCTCGTCTCGCTCTCCTACTCGTTCTTCGGCGCAACTCTGCTTGCCGATACGCCGCTTGTGTACAAGAGACACCCGAACATCATCGTTGTCTTCATTGATGACATGGGATGGGGCGATCTTTCATGCTTTGGAAACCAATCGACAAAGACCCCTAATATCGATCGCTTAGCGGGTGAAGGTATTCGCTTTTCGCAATTCTACGTCAATTCACCAATCTGCTCTCCTTCGCGTTGTGCTATCTCAACTGGGCAGTATCCGCAGCGCTGGCGCATCACTTCGTACTTAAATAATCGCGCGGACAATGATCGCCGCGGAGTTGCACATTGGCTCAATCCCGACGCTCCGATGCTCGCTCGATTTCTTCATGATGCTGGCTATGCAACGGGACACTTCGGAAAGTGGCACCTTGGGGGGCAGCGTGACGTCGATGACGCGCCCGAGATTGGTCGCTATGGGTTTGACCAGTCATTGACCAACTTCGAAGGGATGGGATCCAAGCTGCTTCCATTGACCCTCAAGCCGGGCGACACAAAAACAGGAAAGATCTGGGAAGATGCCGAGCGTCTTGGTGCGCCGGTCAGATGGATGCAGCGCTCACAGATTACAACCGGATTTGTCGATGCGGCGATCCCGTTTATGGATGCGGCTAACCAAGCGGGTAAGCCGTTTTATATCAATTTATGGCCTGACGACGTCCATAGCCCATGGTGGCCACCCGTAGAGAAGTGGCCGGCGCAAGATAAGGGAGCGGTGGAGAAACGAGCCATGTACCTTGTCGTACTCGAGGAGATGGATCGGCAGCTTGGCAAGCTCTTTGATCATCTTTGTACGGATCCATCCTTGCAAAGGAACACGGTTGTTCTCGTCTGTTCAGATAACGGGCCCGAGCATGGGGCTGGTTCGGCCGGACCTTTTCGCGGTGCAAAGACAACGCTGTTCGAAGGAGGCATTCGATCGCCGTTGATTGTATGGTCTCCTGGCTTGATGGATCGCGATCGATTTGGCTTTCACAATGAAACGTCGGTTTTTTCGGCGATCGATTTGGTTCCATCGCTGTTGAGGATCGCATCGGTAACCGCGACGGAGAGCGTTCATTTCGACGGTGAGGACCTATCGAAAGTCCTGCTCGGAGAGGCCACCACATCGCGCAGTGCACCGATTTGTTGGCGCAGGCCACCGGATCGCCCCACTTGGTCACCGAGCGAAGGAGTGATCGAGCAACTACCGGATCTTGCGATTCGAGACGGGAATTGGAAGCTGTTGTGCAACGACGATGGCAGCAGAGTGATGCTTTATAATCTCGCGAAGGACCGCGCCGAGGTGACAAATCTTGCAATCGATCATGGGGATGTGGTCGATCGACTTAGGAAGCAAATTCTTGAATGGCATCATTCGATGCCACCCGATAATGGAGCGGCCATTGCATCCGAGTCCGCAAGTTCAAAGCTTTCACAGCAGCAAAAACAGAAAACGCGAAAGGCGAATCGCAATGCAAAGCCGTCGATTGTCGAGTAATCAAAGCTCGGTCGTCTGATCGGCTTCGAGTGCAAACGACAATGCATCGACCAAATAGTTTAGCTCGGCGCGGAGATCGCCTCCGTCAACAATGGTCTTGGCGATTTCCACCTTGACGGCTGTGCGGAATCGTTTCCGAAGTCGGTGGACCAACATCGTTGCGGCCTCGGAAGAGGTGCCCAGTTTTTCGCCGAGCTGGGAATGGGAAAGCGCAGGTGTATCACCGGTTAGAAATGGCATGAGCAGGTCGAATTCCTTTTCGCGATCTATCGCCGAATGCTCCTTGGCAAGTACCGCCAATGCCTGCTGCAAGACCTGCATCGCCCACCAACGGTCAAAATAGGCGTCTGGAGGAAATCCAGCTGGATCGACGATTGGGATTATGTATTCTTCTTGGTTGCCTTGCACGGTGCCCGTACTCGCATGATCAAGCGATTGGGGCTGCTTTCCTTCGCCGCGTTTGGCCGCCATTCGCTTGTCGTTGACGTCGGCAAGAAAGTGCTTCACGCAACCCAAAAGATAGGTGCGAAATCGTCCTCGATTTGATTCGATTTGATCGAAACCGACTCGAGTAAGTAACTGTGCAAAGAAATCATGCGTTAGATCCATCGCATCGGATCGGTTGTGACACGCCAAAGCGATAAACGATTGGATCGGATGATAATAGGCGGCACAAAGGTCACGTAATGCAGCCTGAGCCTCGGGCGAGTCGCCCCTTGCGGCAAGTATCTGAGTCCAATGCGTCGTCGCAAACTCAACTCTCTCGTTCCGTTCCGATGGGTCCGATGAGGTCATTGTACTTTTGGGACTTCAAGAGGCTGCTCAGTTGCAGCGGAAGGAGCCGACTCGCTCGCCGACGGCAATTCGAGACGGGTAGGCAATCCATGGGCATGTTCCAGTTCTAAGCTTATCGGCTTTGCTGGACTCAGCCTTTCAAACACTGTCGAGATGAAGAATAGGCCCGCTAGTGGTACCGCGACGAGGCAACACACCAACGACAGAATGACTTTAACCTTAATGCTCTGCTTGGAAAGCGATACAATGAGCAAAGTTGCTCCGATAATAGCGCCTAGCAGACCGATTACTGTTAGTAAAGCCGCAAGAAATGGATTGCCGAACGAGGGCTCGCTGTTGAG
>JANOBM010000051.1:0-7011 GCA_031411655.1 Planctomycetaceae bacterium | reverse complement strand
CCAAGGCAAGTGTGCGCTGCGTGGTGATGTTGCCCGTGCTCTCGACGCTCCCCTCGCGATTCACTGCGGCGAGTTCCATTACGATCGGATCGCCGTTGCGGAAGTCCTTCAGGAAGTCGTAGTGATGCGTGCGATCGATGGCTGCGGCTTGAACGCGGATGGTATAACGCCCGCTCTGCGGTGCGCCGCCGCGCGCCAACGGCTCAAAGCCCATATGTCCACCGCGATAATGACGCGCGACCAGATCGTCGTAGCCCGTTTTCGATACCCAGCGGTAGCGATCTGTGCGAAAGAGTTTCGGCAGGTCACGTGCTTCCTTTCCTTCAAAATAGAACGGCGACTTCTGCACATAGCTCTTCGACTCAGGTTTAAGACCAAACGCCGTCGCGCGCCGGATCGCCTCCTCAGCCGCGACGAAGTAGTGATCGAGCAACATGCCGGACGTCACCTGCGCGGCGCTGTTGTTGTCGAAGCCATCGGCACGAACCTCGGGCGGGAAATCAGCCACAGGATTCCATCCAGCGACATTCAAACCCAGCAGATCACCGATGGTGTGGCGGTATTCAAAACTGTTGAGCCGCCGCAGCACGGTGTGCGCTCCCGTGCCTTTGAATCGCCGCGCCGCCTCGGCCACCGACTCGGTGATCGCATCGATGACCGCAAGCAATTCCGCCTTGTCGGGCTGCTTCTCATCCTCCGGCGGCATCGCGCCCTGATTGAGTTGATCGAGAACCTCTTGCCACAGCATCGCATCGTCTGGGGTGGTGATCGTCGAGGTCAGCGCATCGAAACGCCGATCGCCATTCTGTTCTTCGACGCCGTGGCACTTGATGCAGTACTGTTTGATGAAGGCGGATTGGTCGGCAGCGAGAAGCGGCGATGGCGGCACAACTTGACAAATGACTAATGACAAATAACTAATGATAAGTCTGATCCGAACTGATCTTGAATCAGCAGTAGGACGCGTTGCAAGAATAAGAAAATTTGTCATTAGTTATCTTTCATTTGTCATTCGTCATTAACAGAGAAACCGCAGCACAACCGGCTGCTGCGTACGATCACTTTTGTTTTGCAGTTTTTATGGATGCGTTGAGAATTCGGCAGAGCTGTTCGTTTTCGTCGATGAGTTGTGCGAGTTTTGCTTCAGACATCAATTCAGCGCGACAAATTATTTTCAGCCAGACACAACTTTCATTTAGTTCCTTCAAGGCAATCTTCAGTTTATGCACGAAATCTGCGTTGCTCTCTGCACCACGCGCTTCCGCATAATTCGGCGCGGGTGAAGTCCCTGATCGCAACAACTGGGCGCCAATGTGTCTCCCGGACGGAGTCTTGGGCAATGCGTCCGCGAGCTTGATCACACGCATCGCAAAATCGATCAGTCGAGTTTCAACCTCATTCGCCTTGGCAGCATCTCCCACTGTCGTTTCCTTACCTACTTCAAATAGTAAATAACTAATGACAGATAGCTAATGACAAATCATTCCTCGCCTAACCAATCTCCATTGACGAGAACGTTCCCGTGCTACGACCAAACCGCTCACGTTCAACGCCAAACCATTGGAGAATGGAGAGCCAGAGATTGGACAACTGGATACGTTTGCGTTCCTCCGCCGGGCAGACCAAATGACCTTGATGTTTGAGGCCGCCACCGGCGAGTAGCACTGGCAAGTCGCGATTCGAATGGTTCGAGGCATTGCCCATGCCGCTGCCGATCACCACGAGCGTAGTGTCCATCAAGTCTGCTTCTTTGAGTTTGCTGAACAAGTGCGCGAACTGCGTCATTAAGTACTTCTCCACGATCTGCAATTGAGTCAGCAGTCCCTCCTGCTTGCTGTGGTGCGACAGCCCGTGATAGCTGCCGACGTCGAGGTCATTGGTGTGGAATCCGAGCGGGATTTCAAACGTCGCCACGCGTGTCGAATCCGTCTGCAACGCCAGCGTCAGCAGATCCATGAACAGCGGAATCTCCTCGATCTGCATCCGCTCTTCGTCCTTGACTTCGTCGATGGGCGACTTTGGCTTCGGCTTGTCCAGCCAGGCCTCGGACATCTGCAGCCGGCGCTCCACATCGCGCACCGAAGTTAGATACTGATCGAGCTTACTGCGGTCCGCCGCATCCAGATTGCCTGCCAATTGCTTCGCCGACTCACGCAACGCGTCCAGTACACTCGCTCGGTGCGACAAGCGATCGCGCTCCGAAACCTTCGCGGCCGCGCTCGACTCGACAAACAGTGCGTCAAACAGGCGCGCGGGATTGTTCACAGGTGGAAGACGCACACCCGCCCGATTCCAGCACATGTCCGTGCCTTCACCGATCCCCGCGGTGATCGAGGGATAGCGCGTCGCGGAACCGACATGCTCTGCGGCCACCTGGTCGAGCGAAATGTTCTTCTCCGGAAAGCCTGCCGCCTCCGCCTTCTTCACGCCCGTCAGAAACGAGTGTACCGCGCCGTGCCCGCCCTTTGCGTCGTGATCGAGATGGGAGAACACTGTAAAGTCCCCCCGATGCGCCTGCATCGGTTCGAGCGTTTTGCTAATTGCATAGTCGCGACCTTCTGCAGTCGGGAAGAATCCGCCCGGCCAGAAGCCAAGATGATTGCCGATGCAAATCAGTCGTCGCGGATCGGTCTTCGCAGTCGCAGCCGCGAAGCCGACGTTAAGACTTTCAAAAGACGGAAGTGCGAGAGCCATTCCGAGTCCACGCAGGAAATGGCGACGGTCGATGAAGGTCGCGCGTTGTGTTTTCATGGGATTCCCGACGTTCAGGTTTGGTTACAGTCTTACACGGTTATATGCGGGCACGTTGCATGCATATTTCAGCAACCGAACAACGTGAACGATTTTGGAGTTCGAGCCAACAGGCTCCTTTGGGTTGAGGGCTTTCAGGCCTCATCAGGATTCGAGGCGACGAGAACCCTGATCTGGTCCACGCCATTCAGCACATCAAAAGAAACTGTCAACGTACGGCGGTCTGTGCTCAAAGACACTTCATCGCTGGCATTGATACCGCGTCGAAAAACACCACCAAAATCAGCCGACGGAAGGCCCAGCAAAGTATCGGATTCGTCTAGCATGACCGCTCGAAACAGGAGGCCAACCACAGTACGATCAAACGTGAGCGTACCGGAAAACCGTTGTGGCGATTCAGAGCTCAGTGATTGCCCAGGGTTGAACTGGATCAGGTAACTGTCCACCATGACCGGTCTCTCCAGTTGGATCTGTTGCTTCAGTCCTTTCGGAATGTGATACGCGTCGGGTTCAGTCGCACTCACCACGAACCCCGCCGGCAGTTGCACTGATTCACGCTCCGGGAAGATCAGCAATCGCTCGCGATCAACGGCCTTACCCGGGATCGCCCGTTCATTTGGTTCGGCGATTCGCATCGCGCCCTCAATCGCTTCCACGCCAAAGGACGTCTGCCAGGTCTGCAGATAGTCACGCACCTCATACGGAATCTCGCTGGGCGTATCGGAATTCCGATCGACCCGCACGGACTTTCCTGCCGAGAGTTGCTGAGGTCCTGAACCATGTTGTTTGCCAGGCAATTCCACTTCGCCCTCAAACACGGCAATGGAAGTTGCGCCATCATTCGCCACGCTCACACCAAACGCGGTTCCCAAGTCCACGATCTGCTCAGCCGGAGTATCGAGCGTAAAGCCCTTGATCATACCCGGTACCCGAATCGTCGCTCGGCCTTTGATCATCCTCGCGGCATTGTTACTGACGATCTGAAAGTCGGCGGGCCCTTCGACTGCGAGCTTGCTGCCGGATTCAAATTTCACTACCACGCGACCGTCGTCAAATCGAACCCAATCACCCGGCTGAAATTTATCGCCGCTCTTGAACGCCGTAGTGCGGAGCGCACTTTGCACAAAACCGGCTGGTTCGATAGCCGCAGTCTGATCCACGGAACCCATCCGCCGACTCTGTACCCACACGCTCATCAGCACGACTGCCGCAGCGGCTGCTGCCAGCCACCCTTTCTGTCGTAACGAAACGCTCCACACGCTGTTCGATCGTGTTTTACTTTTCGCGGCGTAGTGTGACGCTGCTTCGCCACTTCCAAGGCTCTCAGCAAGGACAGCATCGAGCGAAAGAAACTGTGCCGCAAAATGTCTGCTGGCCGCGTCCGCACGTAGCAAGGCATTCAGTTCATCGCGTTCCTCGACGGAAAACGATTCATGCGCCGAGGCGAACAAAAGTTCTTCCAGGCGATCACGTGGAAAGGATGGATCACTCATACGGCGTCTCCCGTTGCCAGTCGTCCTTCGACGCACTCGCCGAGTTTTCGTCGCAGACGCATCAGCATCACCTTCAACGCACTGATCCCCTTGCCCTGCGCAGCGGCGACTTCCTGAATCGAGCGACCATGAACGTAGTAAGCGCATAGCGTCTCGCGATTCCGGTTACTGAGTAACTCAAGGCATTCCTCCAGCGCTACTGCCCGATCCGACATCGAATCTGCCGCTTCGGATGCCTTGTCCGCCATCAGTTCAACGACATCGGACGCAAACACGAATCGCTTTCGGTCCCGTTTCCGGTCCCTGATCACGCCCAACACCTCGTACTTCGCCACGGTGATTGCCCAACGCAAAAACTCCGTGTCAGGATTCCAGTCGCCGCACTTCCTCCACAACACGATACTCGTTCGTTGCAAGGCCTCCTTGGATTCCTCACTATGACCCAATGACGCCTGACAATAGCCTCTCAAAGCCGTCTGACTCTCGGTCAACGCACGGACAAACGCTTCGCTTGGAATGAGGGGGACGGACTCTGCCATGGAGTATCTCTTTGATTGCCTTGTTACCCACTACACGCCACCTGAGGAGGGTTTGGTTACATGATTCTGAGATTTCGTGAGAATCCTACGCTGTCCGATGAGCACTGACTTCCCCCAATGCCAAAGAAGGCAATCGGATCTGGCGCTTACGCACTGCTTCAAATCACGCTGAAACTAATCACATCGACTCATTGCTCATCCGCTCCCTATTCTTGGCCATACACTTCGTCACATGACCTGCTCCGGCCTACGAACCATAATTCTCTTTAGGCCGGTGACCATTAGCGTGAGCAAGCCAAGCGTATATCCCAAGCACCGTGCTCAAACGACAACGGACTCGTCGCTTAACGCTGCCTGGCGAGCAAAACCGGATTAGGTACCTCGCGCGCCGCGTTGCATCCATGGGAATTTTTCGATGCGGAGACGGGCAGCCCGAAAAACGTCAACCAACCAAGGGCAATCATTTCTAAGACGCCAGCGCTAGAGACTGGCGAGTTGAGTGACAATCCACTCATGACCTGGAGCGCCACGGGTGGACGCCTGGTTTTCGACAATAGAAAGTCACCAGCGTGACGTCTAAACCGAAAACGCTGCTAATGACGCGAGGTAAGGATCGCTGACAAGTCGATTGGCTTCCCAAACAGTCGTCGAACCGCGCAGCACTCGCAAGGCCGCCGTTTCCGCCAAGGAAAGCATCCCGCCATTGATGGCGGCTTGATGGATTTCGCTCGAAGCAGCGTGGTCCCCGATCAGGTCCGCGACGCGAGGACAAATCTCCATGATCTCGGGCAGGCACGTCAATGTTGTGAATCCATCGCCAAAACATTTGTCACAGGAGCCATGCAGGAAAATATTCGGTTGGGGCACATCTAACCGATCCCTCAATCGTTGGGGTACTTCGAGTGGATGGGTGAGTTCAACAGGACGTCGACAATCGGGGCATAACTGACGAACCAGTCGTTGGTTAATCACACCAATCAATGAACTGGCAAGGAACTTATGGTTGGTTCGGTACTGCGACATCGAGTCGATTGCCTGGACAGCAGTTTTGGCATGAATGGTTGCAAGCACCAATTGGCCGCTCATGCCGGCACGAACGGCCGTCTCCGCGGTTCGTTGATCGCGAACCTCACCAATCATGATAACGTCCGGGCTATGACGCAGGACGACCGCAAGTAGGTCAGCGAAGTCGAGTCCCGCTCGCAAGTTCACTTGCGATTGCATGATTCCGGAAAGCGAGTGCTCAATCGGGTCCTCCAACGCATGGATCTTGCGTGAACCATCGTTGAGAAAGTCAATCGCAGCGTACAGGGTACTCGATTTGCCACTGGCGACCGGGCCCGCGACAAGAATCAATCCTGACGGTCGATTAAGCAGGTGTTCAATCTGACGTAACTCAAACTGGTCCATACCAAGACTATTAAGGCACCTTGCTCCCTGAATCGGATCAAACAAACGTATCGCAACGTCCTGACCAAACAGGGTCGGGATGCAGCTCAGGCGTAAGTCGACGGGATTTCCGTTGGGTGTTGTAACGATTCCACGACCCTCGGTCGGCCGCGTCATTTCACCCGCGTCGCCACCGGACAGCACCCTTAAATGCCCTTGGAGTCGGTGGCCATACCCGCGCGCGAGGCGTCGAACCGTTTCGATGCGCCCCATTCGCCGCACGGAGATGACAACGCATTTTTCGTGATCCGACACGAACAAGTCACTCGCATGACGCTCGACTGCCCACTCGATCAGATTTGCCGCGTAGAGATCGGGCGGCGTCATTTCGCTCTCGCCTTCTAGTTCCACAAAATCCTTAACTGTTGGTGCCGTACTTTTTAATGCCATAATGGATGAGCGTCAAAATGAAGAGTTAAATACGCAGTTGGCCTGACGAACCCGATGAATATGCGCGATTCCACACCCTAATTCAAACTGATTACCCATTGCGACATGCAAGAAAGACGGAATATTCCCCGCGCGACGAGTACGCCAATCTTTAATCGGGAAGAATCGCGGGAAAGATCGCATCCGTACAGAGCGTTCCGCTTGCATCGTTTGGTAACGCTCGGATTCGTTGCCGCGGGACGCAATTGGCCGAAGCGGCGGCTGGCGAATACGTTGTTCCGTGCCTCACCCAACCGGTTGCCATTTGAAACCAGGCGATTATAACCGCAACCGGGAAGCGGCCAGCAGCGCCGTGCTTTCCGGTAGCGGCTGGCTTAATTTGCGGAGTA
>JANOBM010000050.1:0-4778 GCA_031411655.1 Planctomycetaceae bacterium | reverse complement strand
TCGCTCATCTTCCAGAAATCAAAAACATAGTAGTCGCCACGTTTATCGCCATCCGCAGCCAACTCCTCTCTTACCATGTCGCGCATTTCCTCCGGCGCGGCCGCTGGTAACTCGATGGTGCGAAGCGTGTTGAAAGACATGGACAGACAGGCGGCACTATCGGATCCGGAAAAAAGCCGTCGATAGTCACCAAGTCGCATTTGCTTGTTACCCAGCTTTCCTTGCGTCAATGCAGTTTCTGACAGCGGATCGTCATCTTGATTTACTATCCATTTGCCGGTGATTTGAAATTGTTCGCCTCTGCGTTCAACTTGTGCCATCTTGATGGCGCGGCTGCCGATGTCGATTCCGATCCAACCACGTGCGGACGGAATCAACCAGGGTACCGAAAGTTCGAATTGATGATGGAGTGCGGATAATAGTGACATGCGAAATATCCTTTCTTACTGTGGCATGGACGAAACGTCCAACAGCGGTAGCACGATTGAAAACGCAACGCCTGCGACGACGACGCCGAGAAAGACGATGACTACCGGTTCCAATAACTTGACGACATCGCGCAGGCTGCGCTCGCCCTGATCCTCAAAGTATTCCCCAACCATCTTCAATACATCACCAAGTTTTCCTGTTTTCTCTGCCGTCGCCACCATCTGCGCAGCGCCGGCCGGAAGAAAGCTTGAAGAGAGTAGTGTCGGACCGAGGCCTTCGCCCCGTAAGACCTCGCCTTCCAGTCGCTCGAACATCGATCGGAACAAACTGTTGGTCGCCGATGAACGACACAATCGAATGCTATCGACTAGCGGTACGCCACTGCCTAGCATCGTTCCCAAAAGGCGAAATGTCCGACCAGTCGAAAGGGAGCGGGTGGCTGTTTTCACCATGATGAAATTTAGCGACGCATAATCCAAAAACTTACGTACGAACGCGGCATTGCGCGCTGAATATGCGGCAACCGCTGCGGCAGCAAATAGGACTCCGATCACCAAAAGATTGCCACGGACAAATTCGCCCATATTCAATAAAATTTGGGTAAACACCGGTGGCGTCTTTTCGAGGTCTTCGAAGACTTTGGCAAACTGTGGAAGAATAAAAAAGAACAGAACTAATAAGACAACGCCGGTTACGCCGCTGAGTACGAGAGGGTACATCAGCATGGAAACTACCGTTTGCCGCATCCGCAAGTCACTGCGAATCAAATAGGTCAGCCGTTCGAGAACCTGCGTGATGGCACCCGTTTTTTCGCCGGCTGCAATTCCGGCGACGAACATTTCATCGAAGACGCTCGGGTGCTTGCTTAATGCCGCAGCAAACGTAGATCCGCCTTCAATGTCGTTACTGACTCGCTCCATTACTACTTTGAGTGTTGGGCTTTGGCATTGACTGGCGACGGATTTAATGGCTTCGGCTAAATCAACACCGGACTGGCTCATGATGGTGACTTGCGACAGCATCATCACGACATCTGTTTTCTTCACTCGGTTCCAAGGCGAAAAACCCTGCTGACCCGCCGAGTTGTTTTTAACCGACTCAATTTGCAGTAGGAACAATCCCTTTTGTCGCACCTGCGTACGAGCCTCGGACATCGAATTCGCTTCGATCTCGCCGAGGGTGAGCCGCCCGTTCCGTTCTTTAGCTTTGTATTTAAATTGCATAGTGTTTAACGCTTTGATCAATCGACGAAGGCGACGCGTGAAACCTCATCGAGGCTGACTTTGCCTTCTTCGGCTAATCGGATTCCTTCGTCTACCAGGAGAGAGCCTGACTGCTGGAGGTGCTGTTTGCGAATGTCGCCGATGTCCGCGCCTGCGGCGATGACCTCACGCATCTCGCGAGTCACACACAACACTTCGTAGATGCCCGTTCGGCCTCGGGAACCGGTGTCGTAGCAGGCACGGCATCCTTCTCCACGGACGAAGGTGCGGCGTCGGTCGCCTTGATAATTGAACGAATCCAAAATCTCTGGATCAGGAAAGTAAGACTCTTTACAGGTCGGACAAACCATTCTCACCAATCGCTGTGCGATCACGCCCAATAATGCGGCTCCAATCTTAAACGGTTCAACGCCCATGTCACGCAGACGAGTGACCGCACTGAAACTATCGTTCGTGTGCAACGTACTCAAGACTAAATGGCCTGTGAGTGCGGCCTGGATGGCAACCGCAGCCGTTTCGGCATCGCGTATTTCGCCAACCATGATGACATCGGGGTCTTGCCGTAAAATGGCTCGCATCGCGCCCGGGAAAGACATCGGCTTGGTTCCACCCACGGGTACCTGGACGATCTGCTCGAGATTGTATTCAACCGGATCTTCGACGGTAACGATGTTTCGTTCAACGGATTTGATGAGTTCCAGTGCGGAATAGAGTGTTGTCGTTTTTCCACTGCCCGTGGGACCGGTGACAAGCAACAGCCCGTGGGGTCGATGCAGCATGCCCTTAATGTTGCCGAGCAATTTTGGAGGCACGCCCAGTGAATCCAAATTGAAAGTAACGTTTTGACGATCGAGTACTCGAATCACCACCTTCTCGCCATGGCTGGTCGGTAGGGTGGAAACTCGCAAGTCAATTTCGCGACCTTCGACCGTCACATGAATGCGACCATCCTGAGGTATTCGATGTTCGGCGATATCGAGCTTCGCCATCACCTTAAGACGCGAAATAATGGCAGGATGGAAGTCACGGCGTGGTCGAAGCGTTTCTCGCAAGCATCCGTCAACACGTAATCGCACCGTCGAACAACGTTGCCCCGGCTCCACATGGATATCGCTAGCCTTTTGACGAATCGCGCTAACGATCATGTAGTTCACCAAGTTAATGATCGGGCTACCGTTGGCCAGCGATTTCAAGTCGGCGATGTCGATGTTGATGTTGTCAACTTCTAGTCCGACGGCATCCGGATCCATGTCGGCTGTGACTGCATCGACTGCAAAATCATTCTCATAACAGCGAGGTATCATCCGCTCAATGACCGACCGCAGCGTGAGCACTGGCTTCACTTGCAAGCCAGTGATTCGCTCGAGTTCGTCGAGATGCTTTAGGTTTCGGGGGTCGACCATCGCGACGCTGAGCTTGCCGCGGACCTTGAACATGGCGACCGCTTGGAGCGATTCCGCTTTGGCACGCGGGATAAGGCGAACGACAGTCGGATCCACCATCCCATCACGCAGCAATGCGAATGGGAAACGCCACTGTTGGCTCAAAAATTTGAGTAGCGTTTCTTCGTCGATCAGTCCGAGCTCGAGTAGTGTTTCGCCCAAGAGAGCGCGTTTTGCCGTATGCTCGGTGAGCGCGGCCTCAAGTTCGTCTCGTGTAAGGACGCCAGCCAAAACCAGACGCTCGCCCAGGGGCAAAGCGGTATCGCTCGCGATCGCGTTGCGCGGTGGTGCGAGAGTTGTAGTCATCGTGAGAAGCTCCCCACAGCCGACACAACGTCATCAAAAATGGCGAAATCACGGGCAAGATCGGTTGCCTGCAATATTTCTTGGCAGAGCGGATTGGGTGCCGCGAGCTGAATGGCGCCACCGTGTTTGAGGCAACGGTCGCGCAGGTCCAACAAGAGTTCAAGGCCAGCGCTGTCAAACAGCGGAACCGTTCTCAGGTCGAAAACGATTTTTGGTTGGCCATGACCGAAACACTTCTCGCTGATCTGCGACAAATCTTCCGTGTTGTCACGGGTGAGCGCGTCGTTTCCGGACAGGACAAACACGCTGCCTTGCTTGGAGCATTCGAACATATCATCGCTCCAATCAATGAAGTGGCAACGTTAAGGTAAATCGGGATCCGACATTTAGCTCGCTCGAGATGGCAAGGTTGCCACCATGGAGACGCGCTACCTCTTGGGAGAATGCGAGTCCTAAGCCGCTGCCGTTTATTTGTTGAACTCTCGCATCTCGGCTTCGGAAGAACTTCTCGCAAAGACGCGGTAGTTCCTCGGCGGCGATTCCGATCCCTGTATCCTCCACTTGAAGCTGGATTGAATCGGAATCGGTCTCGACGGTCAAGCGCACAGTCCCACCTTCGGGAGTGTACTTTGCAGCATTGCTAAGCAGATTGACGAGTGCACCCGCGATCTTGTCCTTGTCGATTCGGAGCTTAGGTAATTTAGCCGGAAGCTTGTTCTCAAACTTCAAAGATTTCTCTTGCAATAGCGGTTGCACTTTCAGCACGACGTCATCGATCAATCGTTCGATGTCCGTTTCGTGGCGAGAGATCATGACGGCTCCCGATTCCATCTGGCTAACGTTAAGTAAGTCATCGACAAAACGAGCCAAACGCGTGGCTTCCGACATCAGAATGTTGTAAAAGCCCTTTTGTCGCTCAACGTCAATGTCATCGTTGTCAATCAGTGTTTCGGCATAGGCTTTGATATTCGCCAAGGGGGTGCGCAATTCATGTGTCGCGGTAAAGACGAATTGATTTCGCATCTCTTCGGCCAGCTTCTGCTGTGTAATGTCGCGCACGCTCCACAATGAACTACCTTGATCGAATGCATCGCCCATGAGAGGCGTTCGACTGATTCTCCATACTCCCGCAGAGATTTCAGGTCCCAGCATGAGTTCAAGAGTGAAGCTGTTGGACTTTTGCGAAACCCCTGCCAAGTGCGCAGCGCTTGTCGGAGTGACCGAAGTGCCAACGATTTCCGCGACTTCTTTTCCTTGAATCTCATTTGATGACGGAGCGCCCACAAGTGCTATCAGAGCGTTGTTGGCAAGCACCACATGGCCATTCGAATCGGTCACTGCGGCACCATCGGACAACGCGTTGAAGATCTTTTCCCAG
>JANOBM010000049.1:0-12493 GCA_031411655.1 Planctomycetaceae bacterium | reverse complement strand
CGCCGCACGCAGTTCGACTTTCACCCTTGGGCAACTTGGATTCTGGACCAATCCACAACTTATGCTCGCAATTGTTGTCTCGGGATTGCTACAACTAAGTATCGCCGTAATCCCCTTCGCCCAAAGCGTTTTTGACGTACCCGCGCACTCGTCGGGCGAATGGACTACGATCGTCGTATTAGCACTCACTCCAGTGACCCTCATTGAATTTTTCAAGCTGATGCGTCAGTTTTTTCCCACGAGTCGTGAAGTTCGCATACCAGGAGTTCCAGCATGAACAGTCGCCAACTTTTACTAAAAGTGGGAGCGATATTTGGAGTGCTGGCTCTGGTGGTAACTTTGTTTGCTTGGTGGCCGGAAGGTACGATGCAGGAGGCAGCCGACGGTGAAATATGGACATGTTCGATGCATCCGCAGATTCGACTGAAGAATGCTGGTGTTTGTCCCATTTGCGGTATGAAGTTGATTCCGGTCTCACAATTACCCAACGCAAAAGACGATCTCGAAAAACGTGCCGGACTCGAGACGGAACCGATTGTCCGTCGGGAACTTTTTAAGGAGATTCGCACTGTTGGGAAACTTGACTACAGCGAACGTCAAGTTGAATTGATCACGGCGCGCATCGCCGGAAGGGTCGATCGCTTGTACGTCGACTTTACCGGAATTGAAGTTAAGGAAAACGACCACCTTGTCGACATCTATAGCCCCGAATTGTATTCGGCACAGTCCGAGTTGCTTCGTTCCTTGGAAGCCTATGAGGGGCGAGGTTCGAACAGTGATCGTTTCGCGGAATCGAATCTCGCGGCGTCGCGTGAAAAACTGCGTTTGTTTGGGTTGCTCCCGAAACAAATCACCGAAATCGAACGGACAAAAAAGGAACAGACCCACGTCACCATTCACTCGCCACTACACGGCACGGTCGTCGAAAAGTTTGTCCGCAATGGGCAGTATGTCAAAGAAGGAGACCCGCTCTACCGAATCGCCAACCTGGATCCGATTTGGCTTTATCTCAACATTTATGAAGTCGACATGGCCTGGGTGCGATTCGGTCAAGCAGTGGATGTAACTCTCGAAGCGTTCGCAGGAGAAACCATTCGCGGTACGGTGACATTCATCGATCCTTTTCTCGATGATGCAACGCGTACGATACGCGTTCGCGTGAACCTCAAAAACGCAGACCGTCGGCTTAAGCCTCAAATGTATGCCAAAGCGACCATTCGTGTGCCATTGCGTGTAGACGGCACTCCTGGACCAACCGGAACCGAAGGTCAATTTATCTGTCCTATGCATCCAGAGGTGATGCAACCCGACCCAGGTAAGTGCAACATTTGCGAGATGGCGCTCGAACAGGTTCCTGAACTAACGGAGGTCGTGGTACCAAGCGATACTCAGAGGACGATGTCCGACCTCGCAATGCTGCGCGGTGATCATAGCAAGATGCAAATGAATGCCGAGTTGAGTTCAGAAAGTGCCGATCACCACGAACACAGCACGATGGATATGCCAGATTCGATGATAATGGAGGGCGGGTCTGCAAACGAAACCAACAAAGGTGAATTGGCTATACCGGTCTCAGCAGTTCTCGACACAGGCCGTCGCCAAATCACCTATCGATTAACGCCAGACGGCGCGTATGAATTGGTCGAATTAAAACTCGGTTCGCGTGCTCTGGCGTTGGATGATGCCAAACACCAACGCGACTATTACTTGGTTCTTGACGGCATCAAGGAAAACGACCAGGTAGTAGTCCAGAGCGGATTTCTACTCGATAGCCAGCGACAGATTGAGGGGATGCCAAGCTTGCTGTATCCGAACGGTCAGGCTGCGAGCATGTCTGGGCATGCGGGGCATGCGGGGATGTCCACGAACGCGAGCGATGCCAATCCAACTCCACCTCCCGTGACGTCGATGCCACCGAGCCACCAACACTGAACGTACTTCGGAGTGAGTCGTGACGAGTTTTATTATCCGTTGGTGTTTGAACAATCGATTCTTAGTGATTCTGATTGCTTTGGCAACTCTCGGAGTCGGCTTTTACTCGCTAACTCATGCAACGATCGATGCAATCCCCGACATCGGGGAAAAGCAAGTCATCGTGATTGCCGATTGGCCCGGCAGGTCTCCCCAAGATGTCGAGGATCAGGTTACTTATCCACTCACTGTTAGCCTGTCGGGTACGCCAGGAGTGAAATCGATTCGTTCCTTCTCGGGCTTTGGCTTCTCCATGGTTTACATCATCTTCAAGGATGAGGTCGACTATTACTGGGCGCGGTCTCGCGTGCTCGAACGGATGAACGTGGCACTTGCGAAATTGCCCCAGGGAGTCATGCCTACGCTCGGGCCAGATGCAACCGCACTCGGACAGATTTTTTACTACACGCTTGAAGCGGACGGGGCCGATCTCCAGCAACTTCGATCGCTTCAGGACTGGTATGTCCGTTATCAATTGCAAGCGGTCGAGGGCGTGACCGAAGTCGCGACTCTCGGCGGTTTTGTAAAACAGTACCAGATAGACGTCGTGCCGGAAAAGCTTCGGGCGCATCGCGTGACGTTACCGGAACTGTACGAAGCCGTTCGTCGTAGCAATGTCGATGTGGGAGCTCAAGTTGTCGAGAACAATCGTTTCGAGTTCTTCATACGCGGCAAAGGCTTTATTAAGAACGTAAGCGACATTGAAAATATCGTGATTCGCCAGGAAGCGGGTACGCCGATTTTTGTCAAAAATGTCGCCAACGTGCAGCTTGGTCCAGAGTTCCGGCGCGGTACGCTCGATAACGCCGGTCGCGAAGCGGTGGGTGCAGTGGTGCTGATGCGCTACGGAGAAAACCCTCGTGACGTCATCCGACGATTGAAGACTCGTATCGCTGAGATCGAGCCTGGCCTACAAGTGTTGCTGGCCTCCGGCAAAGTATCGCCCGTGAAATTGGTTCCGTATTACGACCGGACCGAGATCATTCACGAGACGATGGCCACGTTGAAAGACAATTTAATCGAAGAATCGATAGTCGTTGGTCTCATCGTCATTCTCTTTCTATTGCACTTACGAAGTTCGCTTGCCGTACTGCCGACTCTACCGCTGGCCTTGGCTATGACTTTTGCCGCGATGTATTGGTTTGGCGTGGACAGCAATATCATGTCGTTGGCAGGGATTGCAATCGCCATCGGTGATGTCAGTGACATGGGCATCATCATGACGGAAAACATCTATCGCCGTCTGTCTGCAGAACGTGAACGCCCCTACGCCGTCGTCGTTTATGAGGCAGCCTGTGAAGTTGGCGGAGCCATCGTGAGTGCCGTTTCCAATACGGTCATATCCTTCATTCCTGTGTTCGCTTTGACTGGGTCGGAAGGAAAGATGTTTCAACCCCTTGCCTACACCAAAACTTTCGCTGTAGCAGCCTCGGTTATCCTCGCGATCACGGTTGTGCCCGTATTGAGTTACTACCTACTCAAACCGGTCGTTTGGTCGAAGCGGCGGTCATTGCTCATTGCTGGCGGAGTCGGATTGCTGACGATTGTGACGTTGCGATTGGCGGTTGCATGGGGACTCGATTTAGGCGGTGTTTGGACTGGCTGGCCCACCGCCCTTGGAGGTGGATTACTCGTCATGGCTCTTGTCTACCGCATGGCCCGCGAGCGACTGGTGCCCCTCGAAGAAAACGGTGTTTCGCGCGCGATCTTCGTGGTCTACAAACCGACGCTGCGCTGGGTGCTAGATCACAAAGCGACATTTTTGATGCTTCCTGCTGCGGTCGTCTTTATCGGTATCACGATCTGGCTGGGCTTTGGCCGAATGGCAACACCACTAACGGTCACGATGAAAGCCATCGGAGTGGAACCGACAAAATGGTTCGTGTGGCAGCGGCTAGAACGCACCTTCCCAGGTATCGGTCGCGAGTTCATGCCGCCGCTTGATGAGGGATCGTTTCTCTACATGCCTTCTCTCTTACCGTCGACGTCGCTCACTCAAGTGCAAGAGGTGCTTGCTCAGCAAAATCTCTCGCTCAAATCGGTCCCGGAAGTCGAGCATGTCGTCGGCAAGGCCGGTCGCGCCGAATCAGCGATCGATCCTGCTCCAATTAGCATGATCGAGACGATCGTCACTTTAAAACCGACAAATCAATGGCGAAAGATCACCGAGAAACGCTGGCACAGCGATACCGTTTTGCTCCAATGGTGCCGCCCCGCGCTTCGCAGGATTTGGCCCGAAGAGCGACTAATTCGCAAAGATGAAATCCTGGCAGAGCTGAATCAAAAGGTTGCGATCCCCGGCGTGCTGCCAACATGGCTGCAGCCGATTCAGACGCGCATCGTGATGTTGCAGTCGGGCTTCCGCGCGATGATGGGCGTAAAGGTTTTTGGCAATGACCTTCAGGAGATTGAACGCGTCGCGCTGCAAATGGAGCAGTTATTGAAGAAGGTGCCCGGTGCGGTCGATGTCGTGTCGGATCGACTCGTCGGCAAGCCCTACCTCGAATATGAGATCGACCGAGTCGCCGCAGCACGCTATGGTGTCAGCATCCGCGACATTCAGGATATCATCGAAGTCGCAATCGGCGGTGAGCCATTGACGACGACTGTCGAAAAGCGCGAACGCTACCAGATTCGTGTTCGTTATCCTCGCGAGCTTCGCGAGCGATTCGATGATCTCGAACGCATTCTTGTACCGACATCAACGGGCGAGCACATTCCCATTGCACAGGTGGCGAAACTCACGTTCAGTATTGGCCCACAAGAAATTAAGAGTGAAAACGGACTGCTGGTTGGCTACGTTACTTTGAACACACGCGACCGTGACGAAATCAGCGTCGTCGAAGACGCAGAACGGTTGTTACAATCTGAAAAGAAAAAGAGCGACGAGTTGGTCGCGGCTGGACGCGCGTCCGAAGCCTCCTTGGTCGTCCCCACGGGCTACTACTGGACGTGGTCGGGCCAGTTCGAAAACCAACAGCGAGCTATGGCGAGGCTTTCACTTTTGGTCCCCATTGTTCTGTTGTCGATGTTTTTTTCGATGTACCTTGGATTCGGTAAATGGTGGCTGGTGCTGTTGGTCTTCGTTGATATCGCAATCTCGTTCTCTGGCGGGTTTATCGGACTGTTTTTCTGGGGTAGTAATCTGAGTGTCGCAGTCTGGGTCGGTTTTATCGCACTATTTGGGGTCGCAGATGACGACAGCATCGTGATGCTCACCTACCTCGAAGACCTTTCGCGTGATAAGCCGCCGCAAAGCAAAGAAGATATCCGGAACCTTGTTGTCGAAGCCGGTATGAAACGGATTCGCCCCTGCCTGATGACATCCGTCACCACGATTCTTGGCTTGGCACCGATCTTTCTCGATAGCGGACGTGGGTCGGATGTGATGCAACCCATGGCTATCCCTAGCATCGGCGGGATGGGCGTCGCACTCATCACACTCTTCGTGATTCCTTGCATCTACTGCTTAGTCAAAGAATGGCAAATCGGCTCGAGAAATCCGTCTTCCCCGCTACCACGTTCCACATCCAGTTGATCGAGTCATCTCAGAGTTGAAATGGTGAGCGTCAGATGAACATTGAAACTCCTCAACCACCAGCGCCGCAAGCATTGAAAATCGGCGTGATGGGTGGAGCCGGTCAAGGCATCGCCGTCGCGCATTTGCGACTTGCTGAGTCGCTTGGCGAAGCAGTGGCGACGGCTGGATGCGTTCTCGTGACCGGCGGATGCCCTGGCTTACCATTAGCGGCCGCGAAGGGAGCAAAACTGCATGGCGGACTCGTCATTGGTATCTCGCCTGGACTTAGTCTCGAAGAGCATTCCTTCAAGTTTGAGTCGCCAACCGTATACCATGATGTGTTGATCTTCACAGGCAGCGGATTGATGGGCAGAGAAGTTGTCAACATCCGCAGCGCAGACATAGTCGTCATCATCGGAGGCAGCAGCGGCACGCTGGGCGAATTAGCAATCGCCTACGATGAAGGCAAGCTTATCGGCGTTCTGACGGGCACCGGCGGCATAAGCGATCTTGTAGAGTCAATCCTCGCGGCATGCAACAAGCAGACGGGCGCGCGTCTCGTCTACGATGCAGATCCGAGTACGTTGCTGCGGCAACTACTCACCATCTACCACCAGGAGCACTTCCGCCATCCATCTGTCTTCTGCCGAGCCGCCAATCACCACGATGCGCCACCGCCCGCTACGGCTCAAATCGTACAAGACCCAGTTTGTGGCATGTCAATCAGTGCTGACACCGCTGCGGCAAAGCGGACCCGCATCGGAAAACGACATTATTTCTGCTCGCTGCAATGTGTGACAAGCTTTGATGAGAGCGAGCTTCCCAATTCACTTTCAACGGATTAATAAGAGGGCATCGCTCACTCCCCACGATTCGATGTTTTTTTAACACTTGTCGTTGATCGCCACCACTCAAGCCGCATGGCGGATTGAATCCCGCAGGTTTAACCTGCGGGATCTGAAGGAATCGATTACCAATTTTGGGTGACGTTCAGCGAGAAGCGTCTTTTTTTACCGTCTCACTTCGCAGCTACCCTTCCGCCAGCCACTTGTAGCACTGAAGTGAATCGGTCCTGCCGGTTGTTCCGACAAAACCGTGTGTTTTGGTTTTATCGCTGTGAGAGGCCGATAAAAGTGATTGTGACGCTTCGTGTTACAAACCACTCGCGTAACCCACGGAAAAATCGCAGCAATTTTTATTGTGGTTCGGTAGTAGCGTGCTGGCCGCATTCGAAGGAACTTTTGGATGAGCGTCTCATCAACTCAATTAAAACCCCTTCGATACGATTTTTTCGGCATGACTTTGCTGATTGTATCGATTCTAGGGTGCACGAGCTCCCAATCGAGCAAGCTCGGCAATTCGCGAACGACCCTCACAACGCAGCCCATTCCAGCGTCTGGAGGAACAGCTCCTAAATTGGTGCCGACAGCTGGCTCGCCAACCCGACAAGGCGAGTTGCCTGACGTCCGTTCAACCGCCGCAGATCGAGTGGTATTAGCCGCCGCAAGTGAGCTCATCCTGGCTAAACCAGCCGATCCAATTCAAACAAACGTGCCAAACGAATTATCTCGAAAACTCGTGGAAGAGAATCCCATCGACGAAGAATCGCAGAAGCAAAACAATCACGATGAGCCCTCCGAGCCAATCGCTGAGAAATCGCCTACTGGCGTAGACGCACTCATTCAGCAGGCAATCGCCACGCATCCTAAAATTCAAGCCGCACGATCGCGAGTCTCAGCAGCCCAGTCACGAATCCCGCAGGCGCGGGCGCTACCCGATCCGATGGCAGAAACACTCTTTTGGCCGATCGTGGACAATGCCCAGCAACTGGCCAGTGGTCGTATGACAAATCAGCTTTCGTTGTCTCAAATAGTCCCGTGGCCGGAGAAGCTACGTGCACAAGCCGCCGTGGCGGCCAGAGAAGTCGGTATTGCCCAAGCAGAAATGAGGGAAATCGAACGCGAGATCGCCGAGTCTGTACGATTGGCTTACTACGAAGTTTGGTTCTCAGAACAAGCCTATCGAATAGTGACTGACAACCGAAAACTGGCGGAGGAAGTTGTTCAGCTTGCACAAAATCGATTTCGTTCGGGAGGCTCGCAGCAAGACGTCATTCGAGCCGAGTTGGAAGTTGAGAAACGTGAGCAGCAACTTCTGGAGCTCGACCAACAGCGTGAAGTCGCTCAAGCTGACTTGGCCACGCTCGTTCAGCAGCCGACGGTGTTCTCCATTGAAACCGCAAAGGAATTGCCGTTAAGCGACGTCCCGACGCAACTGGACACGCTGCTGGCGACGGCGGAGCAATTCAACCCCACGCTGCAAAGCTTGGCATGGCAAATTCAACGCGACTTGCAGAAACAAAGATTAGCAAGCTCACAAAAATACCCAGACCTGACCTATGGTGTTCAATATGGCATGATGAGTGCGAACAAGGCTATCAGTCCAGTTGCCGATGGCATCGACAATATTAGCTTCTCCGTGGGCACGA
The DNA here is from genome assembly GCA_031411655.1 of Planctomycetaceae bacterium. Taxonomy (GTDB): domain Bacteria; phylum Planctomycetota; class Planctomycetia; order Pirellulales; family Pirellulaceae; genus UBA6163. Next base: position 4,514 of record JANOBM010000049.1, on the reverse strand, counting down.
CGCTTCCTATTTGGAAACAGAAGATACAGGCTGGAATCTGCCAGTCGACGTCCGAGACAAACAGCTCGGTCCAACTTCACCAATCGGAACGGAACTCCGTAGCCGGTCGGTTGCGGAGGCTTTTCCAACAAGCTCACTCACTCGAGAAACAGCGCTTGCTTTACATCGAAAAGATTATTCCGAGGGCGGAGCAGGCGTTTGAACTTTCTCAATCGGAATACACCGTTGGAAAAATATCGTTCCTGCAATTGATCGACAACTTTTCCGAGGTCTTGATGTTTCAAGTCGAAGTCGCACGTATCGAAGCCACTTTGGCTGGCGTATTAGCACAGATCGAACGGACGGTCGGATGCGAAATCAATACCACCTCGGAATAACGGACGCGGAAAATATCGCTCCATCGTTTTCGGTAAAACCGATGGTGCTTACGGTCCTCCGTTTTCTTGCAGGCGACGTGACAGTCACATCTCGCCACGCCCTTCACTGATGTCGATTCAAGCCAAGTGAGAAATGCGATTAGACTAAGACGCATTCATCGAAGTGAGTGGGTGTCATTCTCTCTTTCAACTTGAATGATTTGGTCAATGGCGGTCGTCTAAAATACGCCGCACAGCGACCGTCAAGTCGGAGGCTTTGAATGGCTTTTGAATGAATAATGACTTCGAAAATACGGCGGCGTCGCCCGCGAGGCTGTCATCTCCATAGCCCGATAGAAAAAGAACTTTCATCTCCGGCAAGTACTTTCGTAGTTGTTGAAGCATCGTACGCGCGCCCATGACAGGCATAATGACGTCGGTTACGACGATATCGATTCGTTCGGACTCCCGCATGGCGATCTGAATGGCGTCGGCGCCGTTTTCTGCCTCTAGTACGGTGTAACCACTGGTGGTCAAAATGCGGCGACTCAACGCACGGATCGAGGCTTCGTCTTCCACCAGCAAAATGGTCTCTTTCCCCTTTGGCGGATTCGGTTGCACAACGGTGCCTAGCGTTGCAGGAGGATCCATAGCTGCCGGCAAATAGATCCGGAACGTTGTTCCCACACCAACCTCCGATTCAAATTCAATGTGTCCACCACACTGCGTGACAATTCCGTAGACAGCTGCCAACCCAAGGCCGGTGCCTTTTCCTGGTTCCTTCGTCGTAAAGAAAGGCTCAAAAATACGATTGTGCTGAGACGCGGGAATCCCCTGCCCATTGTCGCTCACAGAAAGACAGCGATAGGTGCCTGCCGGAAGATTACCAACCTGCGACGAAGCAAGCTCCCGATTACTGGTTTCGACGATTAATTGTCCTTGGTCCGATATCGCATCGCGAGCATTCACAGCTAAGTTGACGAGTATTCGCTCCAGTTGGCCGGTGTCCATTCGAACACAACCAAGGCTTGGACTAGTCTTGACGACCAAGTCGATATTCTCACCGATAAGGCGGCGCAGCATCTGTTCGATGCGAATAACGGTTTCATTCAGATCAATCGAGCGTGGTTCGACTAACTGCTTACGACAGAACGTGAGCAAATGGTTGGTCAGGTCTGCCGATCGTTCACCCGCACGTTGGATTTCATGAAGAAAATGACTCCAAGGGTGATCAGCTCCCGCTGCCTCAATCAACATTTCGGTATAGTTGAGAATCACGGTCAGCATATTATTAAAGTCATGCGCGATACCACCTGCCAGCTGACCCACTGCTTCCATTTTTTGTGCATGTCGCATGTGCTGTTCCACGATTCTCGACTGAGTGACATCGCGAAACACAAGTACCGCACCAGTCAAATCGCCACGATCATCCAAGATCGGAGACGCACAATCGTCGATAGGAACTTCCGATCCATCACGTCGTACAAGGATCGTATAATTCGGGAGGCCATCGATCGCGTCATCTTTCGACACTTGAGCTATAGGGTTCGCGCCTGGCTGGCGAGTCTTCTCGTTGTAAATCTCGAACACAATGCTTAGCGGTACACCGCTAGCCTCAGAACCAGTCCAGCCGGTAAGTTTCTCCGCGACCGAGTTCATGAAAACCACACAGCCTGATTCATCGGTGGCGATCACACCATCACCAATACTTGCAAGCGTCGTTGCATACCGGCGCTCGCTCTCCCTCAACTTTCGTTCGGCCTCATGTTTATACAATGCCATTTCGATAACTGTCCGCAATTCGCGCTCGTCAAACGGCTTCAAGATATACCCAAATGGCTCGGTGACACGCGCTCGAGCAACGGTGGCATCGTCAGCGTGTGCTGTCAGATAAACTACAGGCAAGCCTAGTTCTGCACGAATGAGTTCCGCCGCCTGAATCCCATCCATCTCGCCCCGAAGCCGAATGTCCATTAGCGTCAAGTGCGGGCGATGTTGTCGAGCGATGGCGAGAACGTCTTCGCCATGGGCCGTCACGTCCACGACTTCGTAGCCAAGGCTTGTAAGACGCTTGCGTAGGTCCAATGCAACGATCGCTTCGTCTTCGACTACGAGAATCCTGGCTGATGTCATCGCGAGAATCCTTTGCTAAATCGACGAACTGGGGAAGGTTATACGAAACGTCGTACCTGGACCGCGAACGAGTTGGGACGTGCCCGAAAGCTGCTGGATGAGATCTTGTACAAGCCGTAAGCCCAACGAATCAATCTGAGCGAAGTCGAGTGATTCAGGAAGGCCGATACCGTCGTCAGACACAACAAGGGTGCAATCTCCTCCAACCTTCGAAAGGAAGTCGACTTGCACCTGCCCCATCCGACCATCGGGGAATGCATATTTCAATGAGTTGCTGATCAATTCATTGATGATAAGCCCAAAAGGTATCGCACGTTCGAGATCGAGCGAAGTTTTCGCTACGTTGAGTACCAATCGAATTCGCGACGAGTCGGTACCGTAGGATCGAAAGAGATGACGACACAACGAATCGAGGTACTGCGAGAGATCAATTTGTCCAAGGTTGGTTGAAAGATACAAGGTTTCGTGAACGAGCGCCATCGAACGGATACGATTTTGGCTCTCCCGCAACGCATTCAATACGGCTGGATCCTGCACGATACCGACCTGAAGATTTAAAAGGCTGGTGACAATTTGCAGATTGTTCTTCACTCGATGGTGTATTTCCTTCAGCATGGCCTCCTTCTCTCGAAGCGAACCACGTACTTGCTCCTCGATTCGGCGAGCTTCCGTGATGTCCTGTATGAAACCATCAATGCACCGCAGTGTTCCGTCGTCAGCGTAAACACCGGATGCCCGTTCAAGCACCCATCTAACCTGACCTGCGCTATCGATGATACGGTAGGTGTTGGAACAAGGAACGCGAGCGGCAAGCGACGCTTGACACTTGGCGTTGAGCCAATCAAGATCATCCGGGTGAATGAGATCTGCATAACGCACGCGACCGTTGCGCACCAAATCGTCACTTTGGTAGCCGGTCACTAGCTCGCATCCGGAACTAACATAGGTCATCGTCCAAGCCGCGTCGTTCTGGCAACGGTAAGCCATGCCCGGCAAGTTGCTAACAAGAGTTTCCATTCGGATTTTACTGTCACGCAATGAGCCTAGCAGCTCATGCCGTTCGATCGCCAAAACGCAAAAGCTGGCGGCTCGCTCGATAGTAACAAGTTCTGATGCCGACGGTTCGCGTGGTTCCGAATAGTACATCGCAAGCGTACCAAAGACGCGTCCCTGTGCGGAAACCATTGGAACCGACCAGCATGCTTTGAGTCCATTGGAAAGTGCTAAGTCGCGAAAATCTTCCCACAGCGGATCGGATTCGATGCAAGACGCGATGACTCGTCTTCGTGTAAAGGCTGCCGTACCACAGGAACCTACTTTCGGCCCAATGCGAACACCGTCAATGGCATCGCAATATTGTTTCGGAAGGCTTGGAGCTGCCGCTGACCGGAGGGCCTCGTTGTTATCAAGCAACAGAATCGAACATTTCATTCCAGGAGCTAACGATTCGCAGCTCATCGCGATCTGGTTCAGGACCTGATCCAGCGAACTACCGGTCGTCAGCATTTCAAACAGCGTTCGCTCGTCGTTTATCCGGACTTCTCTTTCTTTTCGTTCAGTAATGTCGCGGCAGTTAAACACTAATCCCGCCAGCGCTGGGACATCCAACAAATTGCCACCGACCGCATCAAGAATCCGCCACTCGCCGCTTTTATGCTGGACACGAACTTCAGCCCGGAATTCACCTCGCAAATCATCGTCAACCGAATTCATTTCACGAAGCTTCGAATCGTAATCTTCGGGAAACATATAGTTAAGAAGGTGACGACCGACTAATTCGCTCGGTTCATACCCCAGCACATCTCGTGACGCCGGATTTGCGAATTTTATGACCCCAGCTCTGTCCAAAATTAAGATCAGATCGTGTGATCGCTCGACAATCGCTTGAAAACGCTGTTGTGTGACGTGAACCTGTTCTTCGAGTCGCCTGCGATCTGTCACGTCATTCGCCAACACCAACTCCGCCCGGTGCCCATCGAACTCAGTGAGATGTGAGGTAATCTCAACTTGAATGATATTGCCACC
>JANOBM010000048.1:0-20484 GCA_031411655.1 Planctomycetaceae bacterium | reverse complement strand
CTTGCTATCATCCATGACAACATCCTTGTACTTGTAGTGAAAAAGACCGCAGCCTCGCAGTAAACTCGGCGGATGCCGAGAAATAGCAAAACCTAAAACACCTTGAAAGCCCTGGACTAAAAGTCCGTCGTACCCTCCAATGAAGTGTTGACGAAGCACTTCTATGGTTGTGACAGCCTGCGCGATAAGTGTTTACGCCGATGGTGCCGTAGCGGAGGCGCCGACGATCGCCACAGGTCTAAAAGGGAAACGGCACTTGCGGCCTTGTGAAGGACAAGCGTGTTCACGGTTGGCTCGGATTAAGAACCTATCCGGAAACCGAAGAGACCCGCGGCTAGCGCCAAAGCGACTAATGGTTTTCGGAGACGTTCTAAACCTCGTTCGTCCAGTTGGTGGATTCTGAAGGCCAAGTACCGCCGTCCTTTTGTGTTTGTGGTGAGCGACATCGTTCACAAACTCGAATTTGCAATCGCAGCTTCGACACCCGGTGGATGTTAGCCTGCTTTTTTTCCCTGCAAGGAACTGCCGTACCTATCGGACGAAAGTAGCCCAACGCGTACTCGTCGGCTGCGACTCTGTTTCTTTCGGACAATGCATCGGGATCGGTTCAGGGTCTCACAGGATAAGTCGTGTTAGGAGTGAGCAACCGTCGGGGCCATAGTTAACAGCGGGCTTCGAGCCAAGTAGAATGTGTCCGTTTCTTTTGGACCTACCTTTGAACGACCACGCTCGCCGCCTTTACCGGGAATTTAATAATGCGGTTATCGCTTTTCAACGATGCTTCTGCTTGCCCGCTCCGGTTCTCGCGAACCTTTGCCATGTGCATCGTTTTGGTTTTAGTGGCATCCTTTCCTCTCTTATCGGCGACCAGTTCAAACGCATCCACGGTGGAGGTCTCCGAGTTCGGAGTCCTTCCGAGCGGAAAGGTGGTTAAAAGGTACACCATGAAGAATTCGAAGGGTGTGCAGTTGTCCGTAATCGAATACGGTGCGACCATCGTTGAAATTATGGTACCTGATTCGAGCGGGGAAACGGCGAACGTGGTTTTGGGTTCCGATTCGCTCGATGATTACATAGTCGGTTTCCCCGCCGCGTCGGTCGTTGGTCGCTATGCCAATCGAATCCGAAATGCCGAATTTGTTCTTGATGGTGAGACTGTCCACGTGACGAAGAACGCCGGTGTGAATCACATTCACGGTGGCGATCAAAACTTTTCAAGAGTGTTATGGACAGGTTCCATTACCGCCGATTCAACTTACCCCAGCGTGACGTTTCGTTACCACAGCGCTGATGGCGAGGAAGGGTTTCCGGGGAACCTCGACGTCGCCGTTACGTATGGCCTTAAGGATGATAACGGGGTCCATATTCATTACGCCGCAACGACTGACCAAGCGACCGTGATTAACCTGACGAATCATGCGTACTTCAATTTGGCGGGACCAGGTGGCGATGTGTTGAATCATGAACTTCAAATTCACTCCAACTCATACACCGTTTCCGATTCGAATTTGATTCCAACGGGTAAGAGCGCCTCAGTGGTGGATACCCCGTTAGACTTTCGAGAGCCACGTCGTATCGGCGAGAGGATCGGAGAGTTGGCGAACAGTACAAACGGATATGACCATAACTTTGTGCTTGAACCGTCGATTACTCTACGGATGATCGCGAAGGTTACCGATCCACGATCTGGCAGAGTGCTCGAATGTTTGACGACGGAGCCAGGGGTTCAGCTCTACACGGCAAATCATTTCAACGGTAATCCGTTTCCGAAGTTTGGAGCGTTCTGTCTGGAAACTCAGCATTTCCCCGATTCGCCCAATCGTCCCGAGTTTCCGAGCACCGTGCTTCGGCCCGGTCAAGCTTGGGAGTCGACGACCGAATACCGCTTCACCCATTAGATCGCCGGCTCACAAAAGGCATTCGTCGATCCCCCCCGAAGCTTTGATTCTTGGAATGCTGCACATTGAATCGTGGCACATCGATGGTTACTTTGGAGGTCTGGTTGCCGATTGCGATCGGTCTTTGGTCTCATCAACGCTCGCCTTATTCGCATGCGTCTTGCGTGTATTTAGCGACAGCGAGCGCGTCGACTTTGCGGTATTTGCACTTCTTCTCTTCTTCAAATGAATACTTCCAATGAGTCATGAAACTGTAACGCCCGAAATTTCCAAATCCGCGCGCGTCGGTTGGCCCGTGTACCTGATGGCTGCAGTGGTTTCTGCGGGCATCTCGGTCGCAATCGCGAAATATGCGGAGACCAGCGTTCCGATGCCTCCGGAATACATGCAACTGATTGAGGAGAGCGAAGGTAACACGCAGACAGAAGCTGCAATGAAAGCAAGGAGCTTGCTGATCGCGAATGAGGAAGCAAACTTGCGTCGACTGTTAGCTGCTTTGGGGATTGGGATCGCCATTGTGTTCGGTATGGCATCCGGCTTAGGGTCGTCGGCTCCGGGACGAGGACTCATCGCGGCATTGGCTGGCGCGATCGCTGTGACAGGGCTCGCTTGGGTCGTCTCGCCTCACTTGGTGCAGCTTCAAAACAAGATCGCGTTTCGGGATCTCGATTCGTTCGTGCAAGCGATTTCCATCCACTCGGCATCGTGGAGCGTTATCGTCTCTGCGTTCGCGATTTCGATCGGCGTAGGAACGGCATCGATCAAGGAGTTCCTCCAAGCGTTGTTGGTTGGATTGCTTGGCGCAGTGATCGGTGTGATCGCGGTGGTGCTGCTCGGTGCAACACTTGAGCAGTTCAGTCGCCTTGAAGCCGTGTTCATCGGTGGCGAAAAGACGAAGATGCTTTGGGCAGGGCTTCCGGTGCTGACATTCGGTTTGATGTATGCATGGTCCGCATTTCGAACTCCGCCCGAAATCTCAGTGCCCGGGAACTCAGCGCCCGCGAACACCGATGGCGTGGCTTAGCGCTCATTCAGCCCGTGTTCAGCCCTGTTTGAAGTCCGTCGTTGGCGAAAATGGTTCGTCCTCCGTCGATGGGCAGGACGACGCCGGTCACGAAGCGATTGACGGCAAGGAATTCGACCGCGTGTGCGATGTCGTCAGGCGAACCGATTCGTTTTAGAAGCGTGCTGTCCGCTAGTTTTTGTCTCGTTGATTCGGCGATCCCTTCGCTCAACAGAACGGGGCCGGGCTGGATACAGTTGACTCTAATATTCGGATTGCGGTGGGCAAGTTCAACGGCGAGGGAACGCGTCATTGCTTCGACAGCACCCTTACTGGGAAAATAGGCGGCGTGGTCCAGGTAGGGTCGCGATGTAGCCCAGTCACTAATATTGATGATCGCGCCTCCTTGGGGTTGCTTTACCATTTGAAAACCAGCAGCCTGCGCAACGAGAAAGGACCCGAGCGAGTTCACCTTGAAGTAATGAAGGAGGTCTTCGGCCGCGACGTCTTCTAAAGCCTTGGGTTCCCATATCGCGGCAGAGTTGACCACGATGTCAAGTCGCGAAAATTGCGAGAGTAGGAGCGACATCAAGTGACCTACTGCATCCGGATTCGCGAGATCAGCTTGGGCAACCATCGCATCGCAGCCGGCGTCGCGAAGTTGGGCGGCCAGTGCTTCCGCCGATGACCTATTGGACTTGGCGTGAATCGCAACGCTGCATCCAAGTGCCGCAAGTCGCCGCACGATGTGATGGCCAACTCGAGGGGACCCACTACCGGTGACCAGAGCGACCGGGTGTTCGCATTGAAAGGTTTGTTGAACGGTCAGCATAGCGATGAATTTGCCTTGGAGGCCCCTGTTTCGCGACTAGATGCTAGGCAAACCGCTCAGCTTGCACAATTAGCCTCGTCGCCGGAAGCGGTATTCTGGTAGTCTATTGGCAATCCGTTGCCGCTCGCGTCCAGCAACACGGTTTTCGTTATTTAACATCCACGGTTGTTCGCTGATGCGAAAAACGCTTTTTCTTCTACCACACGACATCGCCTCGCTGCCCATTTTTGGTTTTGGATGGGTGCTCGCGTTGATTGTTTTAGGTGCAATTGCCGTCACTCTGTATCACGTCCTCCAAAAAATCTCGGTGGTGGATTACTGGAAGTCGAGTTGGCTGATTTGGTGCATTACGTCCGCCGTCGTGATTTGGATCGTTCCCATGATTGAACTGCGTTCGACCACGGGAGAACCAGTGGGCGTGGCGGTACGAGGATATGGCGTGATGCTTTTGCTCGGCGTTGGTTCGTCAGTCGGGTTGGCTGTGATCCGTGCTCGGCGGTATGGGATATCGGAAGAGATCATTCTCGCAATTGCACCGTGGTTGATCGTTGGCGGCATCGCCGGCGCAAGATTGTTTTATGTGATCGAATACCGTGAGCAGTTTTTAACCGGTGAGCTCGGTTCGACATTGGGCAAGATATTTAACTTCACTGAAGGTGGTTTGGTCGTTTATGGCTCGTTCATTGGCGGATTCTTGGCGGGAGTCGTCAGCGTGTTGAAGTACCGCCTGCCATTTTTAAGAATGGGGGACATCATCGTGCCATGCTTGTTTATTGGGCTTGGTTTTGGCCGAATCGGATGCTTGATGAATGGTTGCTGCTATGGAAACCCATGTGAAGCCGACTGGAAGGCATTACGGTTCCCCAATGGCAGCCCCGTTTTCCAAAATCAACTGGAATCGGGTCAGCTTGTCGGTATCACTCTCAATCCATCTGGCGATCGAGTAGCCGCGGTTGTGCCTAATTCCGTTGCTGCTAGAAGCGGTATTGCGGAGGGGGATGATGTCGCAAAGCTAGGGTTAGTCCGCAGCGTTGAAGAGGCGAACCCGAAGTTACCAGCCGAGGATGCCCCGCTGGGCTCGTTGGCGTTGGTGAACGGGGTTGAGCATTATTGGCCGGCATCGCAGTTGCCCCGTGTTGCGGATCCGGTACAACCGACGCAGATTTATGGTAGCATCGGCGGGTTTCTTTTATGCCTTTCGCTTTGTGTGCTATCACGATATGTAACGCGCGAAGGTTGGGTGATGTTTATTGGTTTTGCGAGTTATGCGGTGCTACGGTTTGTTATGGAGATGCTCCGCAATGACGAACCGGGGCAATTTGGAACAAGTTTCACGATCGCGCAGTGGGTGAGTATCGTTGTCTTTGCGCTCTCAATCGGTAGCTTGCTTTGGCTACGTTTTAAAGGCGGTGAGTTGTCTGCAGGACGACCGTTAGAGCAGGCAGGCGGATAATATTGGTACGAGACGTTCAACCCGAAGAGATGGACAACCCCGAGTTGCCGGAAGACGAGCACAGTCAGGCGTTGCTTGGCTTGGCTCGCCTTAACCGAGCAACGCGAATCGCGCCGGCCATTTATAAGCGGATTCGTCGCTATGCACTGGGCCACGGAAAGCCCCTCCGAGTGCTGGATCTCGCAAGTGGGTCGGGCGATATACCGATTGACTGGGCGAAGCGTGCACGTCGCGAAGGGATCGCCTTAAAGGTGACTGGCGTTGACATTAGCGATCACGCCGTTCGATTTGCAACCGAACAGGCTGCCCGTGCGAATGTAGACGTTCAGTTTATGCACCTAGACTGTCTATCGGACCGTTTGCCCTCCGGTTTCGATGTTATCACTGCCGGCTTGTTTATGCACCATCTGCACGACTGGCAGATCTCAAGATTACTGATGTCTATGCATGGTTCTGCGGAATTGGCAGTCGTGATTTGTGACCTGGAACGCTCAGCGCTGAACTTGGGGCTCGTTTGGTTTGCGGCGCATTCGTTGAGCCGTTCGGGAATCGTTCATCGAGATGCTGTGCGAAGCGTAAAGGCAGCACTTACTCGTCACGAGTTTCGCGAAATCGCAGAAAAGGCATTGGATCGTCCTGTTCGAATCAGCGGCCTCCCGCCCTGTCGATTCATTGCAACGATCGATGATGTCGTCGAGACAGTTCCCGAGATGGCGCTCGCGGGAATGCAGGCGACATGATGGTCGCGAATGAATCCGTCAATTTACCGCGAATCCTCATCATTGGCGCGGGACCGGCGGGTGTATCGGCCGCGCTGCGATTAAAAGATCGGGGACATGATTCATTGCTTGTTGATCGCTCACACTTTCCTAGGGATAAGGTTTGTGGATGCTGCTTAAATATGTCCGCCTTATCCAATCTGAGCCGAATCGGGTGTGACCAAATACTGATTTCATTAGCAGGTGCGCCGCTGAGGCTTTGGCAGATGAGTCTTGGAGCCAAACGCATTGATGCCGACTTGCCAGGAGGCATTGCACTGAGTCGAGGCAAAATGGACGCGGTCCTTGTTAGAGAAGCGGCGCAACGAGGTGTTCGAGTGGTTTCAGGTTGTGAAGCCAGAGTAAAGAACGTCGATGCAAGCGGCGTTCAAGTGGAACTCATCGGTTTTAAATCGGAGACATTAAAGCTTGATTGTAATCAGCCGATTTTCTCGACGGTCATTTTAGCGACCGGGCTTTTCGGCGGTGGAGTTGCAAATTGGTTGCCCTGGGAATTAGAACCATCAGGTCCTATGGGTGTAGGTGCCATTTTGCCACCAAATTCTGAGGTTGCGCCGGGGACGATCCATATGGCGTGTGGCGACGGCGGATACGTGGGGTTGGTGCAACTTGAGGACGGCAGCGTCGATATGGCGGCCGCGATCCGGATCGATCGGATGGCGGACGGGGCGTCGAACCGGGCGGCGATCGCTTCGCAAATCGAGGCGATTTTATCGCATGCTGGTTGGCGAATGAGCATTGCAGAGCATCTACTTAAAATGACGCCGCCGCTTACTCGCAAAAGACGAATTGCCAATGGGCGATTGATTGCCATTGGAGATGCCGCGCAGTACGTCGAACCGTTCACCGGTGAGGGAATGGCCTGGGCAATCGAGAGTGGCATTGAGGCAGCCGATTGCGTTAGTGACGAACTAGAATGCGGTGTGGAAAAAAGCGGCGTCAGATCGGTTCCGTTGGCGGATCGTTGGGCGGCTCGCTACCACGCGATGCAGCGTCGTCGGCAGTGGGTTTGCCGCGCAGTCACCTACGCATTGGCGTCACCCCCTTTAACGCGGATGATGATCCCGGCAATGCGTTTTGCCCCTTGGGCTGTCCGTTTGGCGATTCAGAGGATTAATCGTCAATCGACGGTACGGTGATTGTTTCGAGCCGAAAGCCCGATTTGGGGTATCAAATTGCGACAAATGCCGGCAATTATTGCAATCAGGCTTGCTAAATAGGGGCTCTGTATCGACTATAGAGCATTCGTGTGTCGGCGGTATAGCGTTGGTGACGCGAGAAGCTGCGGTGTCGTTGCCTCAGTGCCGAATCCACATTGCGTCTCTGACAGGTTTTGACGATGAGTTCGAGAATTCTTGGCATCGGGGTTGCCTCACCGGCATACAGCATTGAGCGTGATGAGTCGGTTGCTTTCGCTCAAAAGCTTCTCTATGACGCTCCCAAAGAGGCTCGCGCGCTTCCAGCCCTTTATCGAATGACGGCTGTTCAGCAACGCGGAAGTGTTTTGCTCGAGGCGGCCAATTCAACCGATACGGAAGGCGAACCGTTTTACTTTGATGCGGATTCAAGTGATCAGCGCGGCCCAACGACCAAAGTGCGGTCCGATCGATACGCGATTGAATCAGTTCCCTTGGGATTGCGTGCTGCTCAAGAAGCGCTTCGCGATGCAAATGTATCTGCAGCAAGCATCACGCACCTGATCGTCGTCACTTGCACTGGCTTCAGTGCACCTGGAATCGACATCGAGCTGATTGAACAGCTTGGGCTAAATACGGAAACGGAGCGGGTTCAAGTTGGCTTCATGGGATGTCATGCGGCGATCAATGGCTTGAGAGTTGCCCGCGGTATCATCGCCGCTGATCCTGATTCGTACGTTCTGCTCGTATCCGTCGAGCTTTGCACCTTGCATTATCAGTATGGGTGGGATACCGATAGGGTCGTCAGTAATGCGATTTTTGCGGACGGTGCGGCTGCGGTGGTACTCGCTGGTGCTAACGATGCGGCTAGCACGCTGCCGCAAGTGGCTGCCACCGGTTCAAAGCTTGTTCCGGACACGAAGGATTCGATGACTTGGCGAATCGGGGATCATGGTTTCGCGATGACGCTCTCGGCCGAAGTGCCGGGGCTTATCGAAGAAAAGCTGTTGGATTACGTGACCGATTGGTTAAGACGGCACCAGCTTACAATCAGTGATATTAAAGGTTGGGCTGTTCATCCTGGCGGTCCTCGTATCTTACGTGCGGTGGAGACAGCCCTTCACTTGCCAGAAGAAGCACTGGCGACATCGCGAGCCGTTCTTGCCGATCACGGAAACATGTCATCGGCGACCATGTTGTATATTCTAAGAAGGTTCTTGGACCACCAGGTTGAACTGCCGTGGATCATGCTTGGGTTTGGACCGGGACTAGAGATTGAAATTGCATTGATTCGGTGACCTTTGGCCAAGAGACGACAACAAACGATTGCTGACTGGGCTGCGATCGGCTTTTGTCCCTCGCTGATTGTGTTGTTGATCTCGAGCCTTGTCTATTTTGTGATCCTTTGTATCTATCGCGGTGACTACTCAGGTCGCGTTGGTTACATCTGGTTCATGTTTATTCTTGGCACCGTCGGAATCGCCCGCCTTTCGATTGAGCAGAGTCGAAAATATGCATTGGGATACATGGCGGCCCTCGGTGCCGCTACGTTTATTGTCCTGTCGCGATTCATAACGGTTCAGGGGTCTCTTTCAGCGATTACTCCGATCGTTAATGGCGCAATGATCGCATTGGTTTGGATACTTGCGGATCGCATCACATTCGATTGCACCTTGATCGATGAAGATCAGGATGCAAGTGATCGCGGCCTGCTTGATGGCTTGTCGCAGAGCGAATCTTCGGCACTGCGAGATTCCAAACAACACGCCACGCGGCGGCGCGCCCACCAACCCGGTCGCACCGTTCTATGGCTGACCGCTGCGGCTCTACCTGTTTTTGGTTTTGGACAAGCCATGCTTCCTCAAGATGAACGCTGGCAACGTTCAGCGATCATGGCGCTTGCGGTGTACTTGTTTGCAACGCTTTCCCTCCTGGTAGCGACCAGTTTTCTCGGTGTCAGGAGGTACCTGAGGCAACGAGGCGTCGACATGCCGGCCAATGTTTCGTTGGCCTGGTTGGTTGGTGGTGTCGTCATGACGATGGTGATGTTGCTACTTTGCTTTTTGTTACCACAACCAGGAAAGATGTTGGCCACTGTCCAACTTCCGTCCTCACTGGATTCTCCCGATTGGTTGAAGCCGAGTAAGTATGGTTGGGGCAATGAGACTGTAAAGCCAGATGCATCGAACCCGTCGGCCGCGACAGCACCGACGCCACCAGAGTCAGAGCCCGCCGAAAACGGTGAACCTGGAGATTCAAGCGGAAAAGGCAACAGTCCCGGCGGTTCTTCAGGAGCAAACCAAGACTCTGGCTCATCAGGGCAGCAAAATGACGCTTCTGGATCCGAAGGCAAGTCTGGGAAGGGAGGTAAGGCAAACGAAGGCACTTCCACATCCCAGCCAGGTAGGTCCGCCGAGCAGACGCCATCCACTTCAACTGCGGAAAAGTCTCAGGAGCAAACTGAGTCTTCAAATGGAAATGGAGATCAAGGGAAAGATAACTCAAACGCCAATCGCAATTCCAATCGCGGTGAAGATCCCAAGCAAGGTGATAGCGCGCCCAAGACGGATGGTACGAAGCCAAACGAAAAACAACCTGGCGATAAACAACCTGGCGATAAATCGTCCAGTGACGAGAGTCCACGTGAACCAGGCAAGCAAGACGCTTCACCGTCGACGACTCCGAAAGATGACGAGTCTCGTGAAGAGTCATCCGAGCAGAGTCAGACGCCACAGGAACCCAAGGCCAATGATTCGGACGACCAAGAGAATCCATCCAGAGAGTCGAAAGACGAGCCCTCGAAATCCGGTGGCGAACAGAAGCAGGAGGAGCCTAAAGAAGCAAACGAGTCAAAGTCGCAGTCTCCTCCCGAAAGTCCAGAAACTCCCGAATCTTCTGATGGGCCGTCCTTTCTCGATCAATGGCTGCCTTCGATCACGAGTTTGTTGCGATTCTTGATTTACGCCGTGTTGATTGGAGTTTTGGCTGTATTCGCATGGTTTCAAAGGCACGAAATTGCCAGCCTTGTCAATGCTTTTCTCGCATGGCTCCGTGGCGAATCTTCACCCTTGGACGATGTGGATGTTGCCGAGAGTCAATTCGCGGAATCGGCTACGAAAAGGCCATTCTCAGCCTTTCGGAATCCTTTGAAAGCGCGTTCCGAACCACGTGAAGCGATCATCGAGACCTATCAAGCGGCAGAGGCCTGGTGGAGAGAACATGGTCAACCTCGCCAGAGTCACGAAACTCCCCATGAGTACGTACGGCGTTTGAAGCCGAAAAACCGTGCCGAGCACGAGGCGATTGTTCGACTCACCGACGCCTATAACCGCGTCGTCTATGGCAACGAGATTCCGAAGCCCCCCGATCTTGTGACTGCTGCTGCAGTTTGGAAATCGTTCGATCAATGATTTGCGAGTTGTTCTCTGTACGCTCCTTCACACTATTAAGACTTTGCACCGATACCATGCGACAGCAACTACCGATTGGTTTGCTACTGAAGTTCTTATGTTGCTTGAGTTGCATGAGCCATGCACAAGACTCGTTTCCCATCATTAAGAACTCCGAAAAGGATACTGCGGCACAACCCATGGCTGCCCAGGAAGCCGTTGCAGGGATGGTTGTCCCAGAAGGTTTTAAGGTCACACTGTTTGCGTCGGAACCCGAGGTCCAAAACCCCATCGCACAAGCTTGGGATAGTCGTGGACGTTTGTGGATTGCGGAGAATTTCACCTATGCAGAGCGCGAACAGCGATTTGACCTTTCATTTCGTGATCGTGTCTTAGTTTTCTCTGACGATGACAACGATGGCGTGGCTGATTCTCGGAAGGTTTTTACCGATCAAGTCCAGATGCTTACCAGTGTTGAAGTCGGGCGGGGCGGTGTTTGGTTGATGTGTCCACCTCAACTGTTATTCATTCCTGATGCTGATGGCGACCTAGTCCCTGACGGGCCGGCGCAGGTGATCTTGGACGGCTTTCATGTCCCGCAAGCGAATTATCATAACTATGCCAACGGGCTGCGATTTGGACCGGATGGTTGGCTTTATGGCCGCTGCGGTGGGTCGTGTCCTGGACGCCTTGGTGCGCCCGGCACCAGCGATGACGAACGCTTCGCGCTTGAAGGGGGCATTTGGAGATACCATCCGCTTCGCAAAACCGTAGAAGTTCTCACCTCCGGAACGACGAACCCCTGGGGACATGATTGGAATGAATTCGGCGAACTGTTTTTTATAAATACTGTTAACGGACATTTTTGGCATGCTGTTCAGGGTGCGCATTTCAATCGCCCGTTCAACCTTGACCCGAATGCCATGACCTACGAGACAATTGATACCCATGCTGATCACTATCACTTCGATACGGGGAAAAGTTGGGTCGACTCGCGTGATGGTGCTGCTAATGCGCTTGGTGGCGGACATGCTCACTGCGGTGCAATGTTCTATCTGGGTAATGGGTGGCCAAGGGAATACCATGGCAAGTTCTTCACGTTGAATTATCACGGTCGCCGCATGAACCAGGAAACGGTGCAGCGCGTAGGTAGCGGTTACGTCGCGAGTCACAACGACGACTTTTGTATTGCGAGTGATCCCTTTTTTCGAGGAATGGATTTGTCAGTGGGGCCTGATGGCGGTGTGTTCGTGATCGACTGGAGTGACACGGGCGAGTGTCACGACCATACCGGTGTCCATCGCACCAGTGGACGCATTTTCAAGATAACTCATGCATCAAGCGAAGCGATGCGTTTAGATCGAGATGTGGCGACTTTGAGCACCCCAGAGCTCGTTGAGTTGCACGCGAATTCAACCGAATTGAGTTCCAACGAGTGGGCATTGCGCCAGGCTCGTCTCGTCCTTGCATCTCGGGTTGGCACATCCGATCAGAGGGATGATTTAAGACGAGCCCTCGAACCACTCGTTGAGAAAGGTAACGATTTGGTAGCGACTCGAGCGGCAATGACGTTGATTGCTTGTGGTTGTGTTGACTCAAACGTTGCTACTCGATGGCTTTCACATTCATGTGAGAATGTTCGCGTATGGGCCATTCGTTCACTCTTTGAACACATGCCAATCGATGACGACTACGGTCCACGTAAACCGGTGAGTAACATTGAGGCAACTCTCTATAACCGTTGCAAGGAGCTCGCAAGAACGGATCCGTCCGGCTTGGTAAGACTTGCATTCGCATCGACTCTCCAACGGATTCCCGTCGCGCATCGAGCGGAGCTGGCAACCGTGTTAATGCAGCGTGCCGAAGATGCTGATGACCATAATCTTCCGCTTCTTGTATGGTACGGACTGATGCCGGTGGCAGACACGAACATGCTTGCGCTGGTGGATGTAGCGATGCATTCAAAGTGGCCTAAGACTCAGCGTTTGATAACGCGTCGAATTGCCGAATCGTTGCACGAAGATGCGGATAGTCTTGATTCACTGGTGAGCCAGGTGGCGGCATTAAAGGATCCTGTAATGCGTAGGAACTTGCTCGCCGGTGTTGCTGACGCGATGAAAGGCTGGGCCCGAGCGCCACAGCCCAAAGCGTGGGGAACGCTGGTTAACTCGGTCGGTGATGACGAGCCGGAACTGGCGAATCTTTTGCGAGAGCTTAGCGTTGTTTTCGGTGACGGACGGGCCATCGAAGAGGTGCGAGCGCTCGTTCTCGATAATAACGCCGCAATCAGTCTTCGCCGCTCTGCACTTGCGTCGCTTGTCACTCAGCGACCGCCGGACTTACAAGAGATCTGTACCAAATTGCTGGGTGACCAGCGATTGAGCAATATCGCTGCAAAAGGGCTTGCACTGAGCGACGAACCGGAAATGGCGAGGCTTCTCATCAAGAATTATGGGAAGTTTCGGGGGACCGATCGGCCAGGGATTATCGCTTCGTTGGTATCACGCAAGTCGTTTGCAGCTGAATTAGTGGAGGCGATAGATCGTGGCGAAATAGCTAGAAACGAGTTAACGGCTTACGACGCCAGGCAGATTCGATCCCTCGGTGACGACGTTCTAAACAAGAGATTGGGCGATGTTTGGGGCGAGTTTCGCGAATCTCCGGACGACCGCAAAGCAGCGATGCAAAAGGTCAAGGACATTCTCCAGTCGGTCAGTGATGGGCCAGTCGACCTAAGCGACGGCCGTCGAGTATTCGCAAATCTATGTGCAAAGTGTCATCGGATGTATGGTGAGGGGCAACAGATCGGCCCGGACTTGACTGGGTCGAATCGCGACAACCTGGATTACCTGCTGGAGAATATCGTTGACCCTAGCGCGGTGGTCGCGAAAGACTATCGGGTTAGCGTGTTGATGCTCCATGACGGGCGGATCCTTAATGGCGTGGTGCTATCACGAAATAAACGGTCTGTCACCATCCAGACCCAGACGGAAAGGGTGATCCTTCAGGCGACTGATATTGAAGATGAAAAACTAACCTCATCGTCGCCGATGCCTGACGGCCAATTGGACGCCCTGACTGTGCCAGAGATTCGTAATCTGTTCCACTATTTGCAACATCCAGTCCAAGTAGCGTTGCCGACCAAGTAGCATTACCGATCAAGTCGATTGACTCGTCGCGAGGAATGACAAAATCCGGAAGAGTAAACCCGTTTTGTCAACGGCCCCTTTGCATCCCACCATCAATAACCGGCTTCTATGACCTCCAAAAAGTGCCAATACGGTTCCCTTCGTGCTACATGCATTCAAACGGGTCCCTCTCCATCGATTCCGGTGGTCCTATGCCACGGATACGGTGCGCCCGGGGACGACTTGGTCGGGCTTGTCGATCCGCTTGGTGACTGGCTTGGCGACGCGATTGACCGGTTCTTGTTTGTTTTTCCTGCGGCGCCCCTGTCGCCACCTGAATTGGCGGCGTACGGCGGGCGGGCTTGGTGGGAGATCAATATGGCAAAGCTGCTCGCCGCGTCTCAGACAGGATCTTTTGATGAATTGCAGGAACTTGATCCACCGGGAATCACGCAAGCGACCAAAAGCCTTGTTGAGTTGATCGAAGCCGTGCTCGCCGAGATTGGAGTTGATTCAAGATATGTGCTCGGTGGCTTTTCACAGGGTGCGATGGTCACTATGAATGCTGTTCTCGCCACCTCCATTCGTCCCCCAGATCTGTTGGTCCAATTCTCTGGAACACTTCTAAGTCGTCCCCGTTGGCAAGCGTCGATTGACTCAGGTCGGCTGAACCAAACATTTGTCCTCCAATCCCATGGACGGGTCGACAATATCCTGCCTTTCGCAAGTGCACAGAAGATGCACGATATGTTCAATCGGGCGAAAGTCTCAAATCAGTTCATTCCATTCCACGGGCCCCACACGATTCCCATGGAAGCGATGGAGGAGTTAGCCAAACACTTAAAGGCGCTCGCGACACTTTACGATGTTCCTGGTTAGATACTTCTGAAGTCGAACTTACGTCTTCAAAATGCATGGAGTTACGTAAGTGCCTTTTTGATAACGTGGTGTTCTTCAACTCCTGTTAGTCTTTGGTTCAGGCCCTGGTGAAGAAAACGAAGACGCGTGTGATCGATACCCATTAAATGCAGGATCGTCGCGTGCAAATCGCTGACATGACAACCGTCTTCGACGACTTTGAATCCAAGCTCATCGGTCGCTCCAATCGCTTGCCCGCCTTTCACTCCCGCACCCGCAATCCACATTGAGAATCCTTGCCAATTGTGGTCGCGACCGGGTTTGTCGACTCCCTCGCTAGTCGGCGTACGACCAAACTCACCACCCCAAACTAACAGCGTTTCCTCCCAAAGACCGGTTCGTTTGAGATCCGCGATCAAAGCGGCAACAGGCTTGTCGGTTTCACCTGCATGCTGAGTGTGATTGGTAATGCAGTCGTTATGACCATCCCATGTGTCCTCAAGGTGCCCACCACCGGAGTAAAGCTGGATGAACCGAACGCCATTTTCGATCAATCGCCTTGTGATCAGGCACTTCCTTCCAAAATCGGCGGTCATGGGATCGTCAATGCCGTACATCGAAAGTGTCGCAGCGTCCTCACGTTCGATATCGCCAACGCGAAGTGCCTCGGTTTGCATCCGATATGCCAACTCATACGATTCAATTCGAGCGACAAGTTCCGATTCCTCGGGCCGTGACTTGAGATGTTCTTCGTTCAGCGATTTCAATAGGTCGAGGCTACGACGTTGGCTACGATCGGTTGTGCCTTGCGGCGTTGCAAGATCGAGCAATGGCGCCCCGCCGCTACGAAACAATGTCCCTTGGAACGCTGCAGGCATATAACCCGCTGACCAATTGGAAGCGCTACCGATCGGGCCACCCCTGGGGTCGGTCATCACCACAAAGGCAGGCAGGTTTTCATTCGGCGTACCCAGGCCGTAGCTTAGCCACGAGCCAATACTTGGCTTGCCGATGAAAATGCTTCCCGTATTCATTTGAAGGCAACCAGAAGCATGCGCAGCGGTATCTGAATGCATCGAGCGGATCACACATAAATCGTCCGCACATTTAGCGGTATGGGGAAATAAACTGCTGATTTCTAAACCACTAGCACCATGTTGCGTAAACTCGAATGGCGATTTCATCAGATGGCCAATGGGGCGTCCGTTTGATCCAACCTTCGCTTCCCCCGTGTAAGGTTTACCGTGATGCTTCTGTAACGCCGGTTTAGGATCGAATGTATCAACTTGTGATGGGCCCCCGTTCATAAACAGGAAGACACAATGCTTTGCTTTGGCGGGGAAGTGCCCAGGTTTTGCTCCCAGAATAGTCGTTGCCGTCGCCTCGTTTGCAAGGAGGTCCGTGAGCGCAAGGCTGGCAAAGCCACCGCCGACCTCCCAAAGAAACTCACGGCGAGTACGACCACACGGTGTCCGGTTGGGGATAAAACGCGACATCATTATTCTGGGTAAACGAATTCGTTGAGATTCAAAACCACACGACAAAGTTGCTCAAGCGATTCATCGATTAAGAATTGCTTCGCACACTCGATTTCCCGGCTCGACGGTTCGCGGCAAAGTGCCAGTCGCCACGCAAGAGATATTTGTTTTTGCGGGTCATCTCCCGCCTCTCGGGAAAGCCTTTGAGCAAAGTGCTTCGCCTGCTGAACAGCAAAGTCTCCATTAAATAGGCTCAGCGCCTGAGGTGCCACGGTCGTGACCTGTCGCTGAGGGCAACTGCTGACGGTATCTGCAAGATCAAGTGATTCAAGCATGGGAACCACCAGTCCGCGTTTGATAAATGCATAAACGGTTCGTCGCGCTGCCTCGGACTCAGTGGATGGCACCCAGACGGATTCCTTATCGGAATTCGATTCCAGGGCCGCTTTCGGAATGGACGGCTTCATCGCCGGGCCAAATGGCTTCGCATTTAGTTGGCCGCTGACAGCAAGCATCGAATCGCGAATCGCTTCGACTTCCAGACGTCGATAACGCACTAATGAATCATTCGATTTGAGTGATTGCCAAGTTCGACTGCGAAGGACCAGAGCATGCAGCTTTTTGAGTGACCAATCGGCATCGTGCATGAACCAGTGTGATAACCAATCTAGCAACTCGGGATGTGAAGGAGCCGATCCCATTAAGCCAAAATCGTTGGCCGTCGAAACAATTCCTTCGCCGAAATGTTGTTGCCAGACTCGGTTGACGATCACACGAGCAGTCAATGGGTTGTCGTTTGAAGCGATCCATTGAGCAAGGCCGAGACGGCGTTGCGTTGTCCGTCCGGTTGCATTGGGAAAGTGCGGCGGTGTCTTCACAAGAATCGCAGGCACTCCGGGTTCAACACTGTCACCCAGTCGCTGAGGGGAACCTCTCATTAAGATATGAGTGACTGGTGCTTGATTGGAAATTTCTGTCCAAGAATAAACTTCTGTTGCATCGATCAAAACTGTTTTCTCGGTTCGACCGTCGCGGGGACGCTCCAGCGGATTAAAGACAGCAACAAGGCTGTAGTAATCGCGAGTGCTGAATGGTTCGAATTTGTGATCATGGCATCTCGCGCAGCCGATGGTGATTCCTAGGAACGCTTGCCCGGTGGTGCTGACCATATCGTCCAGTTGATCGAATCGATCCGTGTCCGGGTCTGCGGGCTCGTCGTCCCAATGCCCCAACCTAAGAAACCCGGTGGCAACTTGGGTCTCAATCGAACGACTCGGAAGCTCGTCGCCAGCAATCTGTTCCAAGACAAATTGATTGAACGGCTTGTCGCGATTAAGGGAATCGATGACATAATCTCGATAACGCCATACGTAAGGCTTTTCTGCATCTCGTTCATACCCGTTGCTGTCTGCGTAACGCACAACGTCTAACCAGTGCCTGCCCCAACGCTCACCGTAGGCAGGTGACGAGAGCAATTGCTCAATGATCACGTCAACATTTGGATTCGAAGAGAACTTCTTCTGCTCGGCCTCAGTCGGTGGTAAGCCGATGAGATCAAGATAGATTCGGCGCAGCAAAACGGTCGGTGACGCTTGTGGTAGCGCCTGCCTTCCATCCGCTTCGAGTTTGGCTAACACAAAAGTATCGATTGGATTGCGTGCCCAGGTTTTATCTTTGACCACTGGAAAGGCCGGAGGATTCACCGGCAAAAAAGCCCAGTGCTCCGATGGTTGCTTCGGGATCACCTCGTCATCGGGAAAATCGCAACCTTCATCAATCCAGTTGCGCAGTAACGCAAGTTGTCGTTCGGTCAGTCTCGCCCCGTCAGGCGGCATGCGATAATCTAATTCTGTCGATGTGATCCTCTTGATCAATTCGCTTTCTCCGCTCTGACCAGGCACGACGACTTCCTGCGATCCCCCTTTCATAATCAATGTGCCAGCGTCCAATCGCAGCTCGCCTTCCTGCTTTACTGATCCGTGACAGGAAAAGCACCGGTCCTTCAGCGTCGCTTTGACATCGGTTTCATAGTCCACTGCATGTGAAATTGATGGCTCCACGCTAAGGACCAGAAGTAGCAACCCGGCGAGTTTCATTTTCTTATCAAAATTCAAAATGAAGAGTCATGCAAAAATACCAAAGGCACGGTTTACCGGAATCGCAAAAACAGGTGCGAAAGTGATTAGGCGAGTCGCAGCAATGTAACTGACTTTAAACGCTCCCGCATTCAGCGAGACACTCCGATCGAAATGATTAAAAGTCTCACCCTAAACGAATTTTGATTTGGTATGCTTCAAAGGGCATTTCATCGTCATTGAAAGGTAGAAGTGCAAACGTTGAACGAACGTGCCGTCAATTGTAGCCGCTTGATAGCGAAGTTGTTTTTGCATTTCAACGATAGGTGCAAAGTTGAGTGACTTTCCCAAAATGCATCGAGCTCTGGTATCGTGTCCATTGGTGGTAATACTTGCCCGAAAGTCACGTTGGATGGATCGGCGTTACGATTTTCTTTGCGGTAAATCGAGCGATAAATAAAGAGTGTTCATCGATGAAATTGCGACTTGCCTTTCTTGTTTTGCTAGGAGTGGTTGGCTTTCTTGCTGTCACGACAGTGGCGATGTCACCGGACACAGTGGTACGCTTGGACCGCGTTGTGATCGGCAATGACAATCGTTCGTTCGTCTTTGAAGGAAGTGGGAAACGATTCACTCCGTGGGGTGTGAACTATGACCATGACGACTCGGGACGACTGTTGGATGAGTATTGGAACGACGAATGGGAAACGGTGGTGGAGGATTTTGGTGAGATCAAGTCACTTGGGGCAAATTGTGTTCGTGTCCATCTACAGATTGGAAAGTTCATGGACACGCCTTCAGATCCCAATCCGCTCGCTTTAAGGCAGCTCGGAAAACTTTTAAAATTGGCCGAAGACTTAGGTCTTTACCTCGATATTACGGGATTGGCTTGTTACCATCGGGACAACATTCCGGAATGGTACGATGGACTGAGTGAGTCCGATCGCTGGAGCGTGCAATCGCGCTTTTGGGAGGCGATTGCCGGCGCTTGCAAAGACAGTCCAGCCATCTTTTGTTATGACCTAATGAATGAGCCGATCATCGGCGGCGGGAGCGGTGTCAACGATTGGCTTGCTGGGGAACCTCTCGGGGGCAAGTACTTTGTTCAAAGGATTGCGACCGAAGTCGGGCAACGAACCAGCGAGCAAATTGCTGAGGCGTGGGTTCGTCAATTGACCGAATCGATTCGACGTGTCGATGACAAACATTTAATCACCGTCGGCGTTATTCCCTGGGCTTATGTTTGGCCGAATGCCAAGCCGCTGTTCTATGCTCCGGGGCCCGCCAAATACCTTGATTTCGTGAGCGTTCACTTTTATCCCGAACAGGGGCAACTTGATCGGGCAATTACGGCGCTGCGAGTTTATGACATTGGCAAGCCGATCGTTGTGGAAGAAATGTTCCCAATGAAGTGTTCATCGGAAGAGCTGATCGATTTTGTACATCGTTCGAAGCCGTTCGCGTCGGGTTGGATAAGCTTTTATTGGGGTAAGCCCGTTGGCGAATTAGATCAGGCGACCATAGCCGGAAAAATCACCGTCGACTGGCTAACGGCTTTCCAAGCAGAATCTGCGAATCATGGCACGAATTAAGCTTCCGTCCTTGCTTGGAACCTCCGTCGTTTCGACAGCGGTCCGGCTGCACAGTTGCCTTATACAGTTTCTGCGTGCTCAAACTGAAGCCGTGAAAAGTCGTCAAGCGCGGTATCGCTCAGGTGCGTTCCGACCGGTAAATCACGTACTTTTGGTTCAGGGTGGATGAAGGGGCTCGAACCCTCGACATTCGGAACCACAAAAGTACCGGAATTTACGGGCTTTTTGCTAAAAACCCCGTCCTAGCGTAAATGCTAGCATGCTTCAACCGTTGCACAAGTTGTATCGGTTGCTTTGAATAGCAGTATTCGGAAGTTGCTCAGTATTTCGCAGTGGGGACAAGTATTTCGGTGATCGCTACCGAGGGTCGCAAGTTCACCACCCAACGCTAACCACGCTCACGGATCTCGTCACGCTTCGTCATCAGCTTGAGTCCGAGGGCCATGCGTGCATTTCGCTCGACTGCATCAGCGGAGTAATGCGAGGAACCCCAACCCTTCACCCGCGTTGCTCGCTCAACGTCGTTCCAACGTGATTGGATCTCACGGCAAGCATCGGCGATTTCTTGCTGCGTTGGCTCGTATGGCGGCTCGGTCAATTGCTGCTCATGCGTGCGAGTAACGCGGAGAATTTACTTTCCTCCACAGGAGCCTCGGGTGTCGCTCGAAGTCTGCCACGGTCGGCAGGTCCTAAGCCGTACTGTGCGGAAAGCCTGCCGATACTCTGGACGGTTTGCAGATACGCTCTGCCGCTCGGGTGATCGGTAGGATCGGCGGCGATGATCTTCGCCAAGACTTGCTCACGACACAACAAACGCGTCAACATCAGGATTTGGTGCTGGTCAACGCTGCGGAGGATCTCAT
>JANOBM010000047.1:0-5444 GCA_031411655.1 Planctomycetaceae bacterium | reverse complement strand
ATCCAATCGACACTTATCCAATACGATGTTCAATGTGATGCGCGGCGGCATTCCCGTCTCCAACTACGACTTTCCCTCCAGCGACTTCGTTCAGCACGTCAAGCGAGCTAACTCGGGTGCCTACCAACGCAATGCGGCCTTTCTCAGTGAATTGCCTGAGTCGATCGGAATGGATGAGTTGCAACAGCGAATCAATCGCCAGGCGGATAAAGACCTTGTTCGGCTGGGGTCAGAATATTTACCGTTGACTTTTGGTCGACGTCATGGTGATCCTACTCGGCCCTGGAATCACTTTTCCATCGACGTGCGCGCCGAAGCGGGTGAGACGAATCTTAACTACCAAGGAAACTGGCGAGACATTTTCCAGAATTGGGAAGCGCTGGGTGTATCGTTTCCGAATCTACTGCCGGCGATGGTCTTTCGATTTATCAATGCGACCACGGCTGATGGTTATAACCCTTACCGCCTGACCAAACCCGGCTTTGAGTGGGAAGAGCCTTCCCCGGAAGATCCTTGGGCGAATATCGGCTACTGGGGTGACCATCAAATCATTTACTTGCTCAAGCTGATGGAGTGGACGCGAAAGTTTCACCCTGGTTTAGTCGAGAAAGCGCTGCTCGCACAGGAATTCGTCCACGCCAATATCCCCTACAAGATCAAGTCGTTTGAATCGATCAAGCGTGATCCCCGGTCGACGATCGATTTTGATCACCGGCTAGCCAAAGAGATTTCGCAGCGAGTTTCCGAGCTGGGAGCAGATGGAAAACTCGCCATCAACCAGAGCGGCGAAATCCACTACGTATCATTGATGGAAAAGCTGTTAACGCTTTCACTTGCCAAGCTTTCCAATTTCATACCCGATGGTGGCATCTGGTTGAACACTCAGCGACCTGAATGGAATGACGCCAATAATGCTCTGGTAGGGAATGGCCTTTCGATGGTCACTACCTGCTACTTGCTCCGCTGGTTCCGATTCCTCAAGGAAATCGTTGGCTCGCTGCCGGATGCAGAGTTCAAAGTCTCGCGCGAAGTCGAGTTGTTTTTTCGTCGCATTAGCGAAGTGTTTGCTGCTCAGAAAAATTCTTCGCCGCAGCGAATGTCAGCCGCAGCAAGATGCAAGGTGGTCGAATCCTTGTCCAGAGCTGGCTCCGACTATCGGCTAAAACATTATGAACAAGGAATTGGCGGCGAGTACGGTCAAATCTCTCAACGCGATTGCAACTGCTTCTTTGACGATGTTCTTGGGCAACTTGAGACCACCATTCGAAACAACCGGCGCAGCGATGGTCTCTATCACACTTACAACCTGATACAGATTGACGATCAAACGGTAGATGTCAGCCACTTGTATGAGATGCTGGAAGGCCAAGTGGCTGTGTTAAGCGCCGGATTACTGAGCCCCAGTGAATCCAACGAGTTGCTACAGTCGCTACGTGTGAGCAAGCTTTATCGGCCGAACCAACAGAGTTATTTGTTGTATCCCGACAGGAGTTTGCCTCGATTTCTTGAAAAGAACAGAATCGCCCATGATGCCGTCAAGTCCATACCGCTTGTGAAGCAGCTATTGCAGGCCGGAGACCGTTCGGTCGTAGATCGCGATGAGACGGGTGTGCTCCATTTCAACGGTAGTTTTCGAAACTCTTCGGATGTTCGCCAAGCCCTAACGCGACTTCATGCGAGTTTCCAGCCGGAAGTAGAGAACTCGGGCAAACAGGTGTGCGACTTGTTCGAAAGCGTGTTTAACCATGCGGAGTTTACTGGTCGGTCGGGTACTTTTTTTGCCTACGAGGGTTTAGGCTCGATCTATTGGCACATGGTTTCCAAGCTCGGATTGGCGGTTATCGAGAATCTGTTTTGGGCCATCGAAAACAATGAGTCCCAAGAGGTGATTGATTCTCTGCGAACTCATTATCAGGAAATTCGCTTCGGCGTCGGTGCCGAGAAATCTCCGTTGGATTATGGTGCCTTTCCAACGGATCCGTACTCGCACACGCCCGAAAATGCAGGTGTCAAGCAACCGGGAATGACTGGGCAAGTCAAAGAAGACGTCCTAGCGCGGTTTTCGGAGCTGGGTACACATATCGAAGGCGGTAAATTGCGTTTCCGTTTCGATTTGTTCGACCGATCCGAACTGTTGCCGTCATCAAAGCCTTTTGTATATGTCGACATCGCTGGAAAATCGACCGTCGAGCCGTTACCGGAAAACTCGGTCGGATTTACGCTTTGCCAAGTCCCGATCGTCGTCTGCGTGGGGTCGCAGAATAGAATCGATGTGCTACTGGATAACGGTCAACTGTTGACTTTTTCCGAGCTAGAGATCAATCCTGAGATCAGTCGTGAGCTCTTTTCGCGAACCGGAAAAATTAAGAAGATCCGTTGCGAATTCAGCCAGTAATATTTGATCGAGAATCAATCTAACTTCTGCAATTCCATTCATTCAATACTACAAGCAGCCAATTGCATATGTTCAAGGCATTCGTTTTATTGTTGGTCGTCGCGTCCATCTTCGTGGCGCCGCAGGTTGCCCTGTGCCAATCCAAAGTTGTTTTGAAAAAGAGCAACGGCTTGTTTGAGCTCGTAAGAAATGGTGAGCCCTACCAGATCAAAGGAGTGGGGGGGCAGACGAACTTAGAGTTGCTCGCCGAACTGGGAGGGAATTCAATCAGGACTTGGAGTACCGATGATATTGGTTCAGTTCTCGACGAAGCTCAAAAAAATGGCTTGACCGTTTGCGTGGGATTTTGGCTGGGTCATGAGCGACATGGATTTGATTATCAAGATCAGAATGCCGTACTCAAACAACTTGAAGACTCTCTGGCCGTAGTGCGCAAGTACAAGCAGCATCCGGCTGTTTTAATCTGGGCTGTAGGAAATGAAGTCGAAGGCATGGGAACCAATCCGGCGGTGTGGCTGGCCATCAACCAAATCGCTCGCGAAATCAAAGAGATTGATCAAGATCATCCCACCATGACTGTGATTGCCGAACTGGGTGAGAACGAATCGAAGATCAAGAGTATCGAACGGTTCTGTCCGGACATCGACATCATCGGCATCAATTCCTACGGCGGCATCGAATCGATCGGCACACGATTTAAGAATGCTGGCAGCTCCAAGCCCTATATTGTCACCGAACACGGCCCGCTGGGACCCTGGGAATGCGGGAAGACGGCTTGGGACTCTCCGATCGAATTTACCAGCACAGAAAAGGCCAAATGGTATGCCAACGGTTATCGTCAGGCGGTTCAATCACAAAAAGGGATTTGCCTTGGATCTTATGCCTTCTTATGGGGCAGCAAGCAGGAAACCACGGCGACATGGTTCGGCATGTTGCTCGACGACGGCAAGCGACTGGGTGCTGTGGACGTGATGAGCGAAGCGTGGACAGGTTCGCCGCTCAAAAACAAGTGCCCTGAAATTCAAAGTTTGGTCTTGGATGCAACCAGTCCCTGCAAGCCTGGCCAAATCATCCAGGCCAAAGCTGTGGTGAGTGATCCAGAGGGAGATAAGCTTCAAATTCAGTGGGTTTTGCGTACCGACTCCGGCACCATTGGTGCCGGAGGCGACGAGCAAAAAGCCGAGAAAGAAATGAGCGATCTGGTCAAAGCGGATAAGATGTCTGCGAGTATCACCGTTCCCAAGAACGGCGGTGGGTATCGACTGTTTGTATACGTCTACGATGATCACGGCGGTGCAGCGGTAGTGAATGTCCCCTTTCTTGTTGACGCGCCGACTGGGAATTCGACGGCAGCCAAAGCGGAATTGCCGTACGTGGTTTATGGCGACAGCTCTCAGCAGACGATATTTGTGCCGTCGGGATACATGGGTAATGCCAAGGATGTCGTGATGGATTTAGGGTCCCAAGACAATCCCCACGAAGGAAAGACCTGCTTGAAAATCCAATACAAGAACACCCAGGCCTGGGGCGGCGTTCTTTGGCAATCACCAGCCGATGACTGGGATGGAAAACTTCCTGGCGGTCTCAACTTCGACGGGGCCGTCAAACTTGAGTTTTGGGTGCGCGGATCCGTCGGTGGCGAAAAAGTCAATTTCGTGATGGGCGGTGTGGGCGGGGCTGAAGCCTATCGAGACACTGCTAAAGCTGAATTGCCCGATGTCATACTGACCGACAAGTGGCAGAAGCTGGAAATACCTCTCGAAGGAAAAAATCTCTCGCGCATCAAGACGCCATTTGGATGGTCATTAGCGGGTCAGCCCAAGCCAGTGACGTTCTACGTCGATGAAATCAGGTTCGTGGCTCAATAATCGCAAATCAAACGATGAACGAGTCCAGCGTTCGCAGCAGGCGTCCGTCGTCTCACACTTTGCATTGATTCTAGTGGAAGTGCGTTGAGGGTTTGCGCAACGTTAAGACCGGGTCAAAAGAAACACTGATGGGTCTGATGCTTACAATTTGGCTCGCGTTGTCCCCAATCCTTTCAATTGAAGTTGAATAAGTTCGTGGCTGGGTAAGGTATCGTGGGCGCGACGTTGTTATACCGATGAGCAGCAACCGCGGGTCGTGTACTGCAGGCATGCTACTGATCGGTTTATCGGCGCTGTCTCTGTCTTCACCTTCTTAACGCGAGTGAACAGTTCTTCTCCGCTGGTCAATCGCAGAATGTTTTCTTTGATCATTATCAGGTCTGTTTTGGTTCGCTTGCGGCCGGCGCAGATGTGGTTCAGAAGACACGCCTTCATTGCGCAGTAGAATGAAGCTCGATTTGCTCCTTCATGTTGATGAACCACGCTCTGGCGAGCGGAGCTAAATTCCAGTCGCCGCTAGACTCGCGAGGGTGTGATGCGGTCCGATCGACAGCATCTGCACATCACGGCCACGTTCTGGCGAACGTAGCTACGTCTGAGTCGTGGCTGCACTCGCCCGAGTGTATTCCGTTTTAAAACAATCATCCCCACCTCGCCACCAAGTTCTCGCGAATGTGGTTACGATAGTAAGATCATGAGCCTAGAAATTATTTCAAACGCGGGACGACGTCTACTCGACCGTCGAAGCTTTCTTAGCGACAACGCAACCTCGTTGGGCGCGATCGCTTTCGCCAGCTTACTCGGCCAGGATGGGTTACTGGCGTCTACAGATACGGCGCCAGTCATCGATCCAGCTCGCCCCTTTGCACCAAGGCAATCGCACTTTCCGGCAAAGGCAAAAAATGTCGTTGTTATCTTTTGTGCCGGAGCGGTGAGCCAACTGGAAACTTGGGATTACAAACCGGAATTGATCAAGTGGGATGACAAACCACTTCCTGGTGGCCCCGCGGTTACGTTCCAAGGACCAGCAGGTAATCTTGCGCGACCGCAGTACGAGTTTCGTCAGCGTGGACAATCGGGCAAATGGGTGAGTGACATGATCCCGTATTTGGCTGAGCTAACGGATGACATCGCTTTCGTTCACTCATTAACTAGTAAGTCGAATACGCATGGACCAGCCG
>JANOBM010000046.1:0-141761 GCA_031411655.1 Planctomycetaceae bacterium | reverse complement strand
GCTTGGGCTGAGGACATGGCCAAGCTGACGTGGGCGTTGGCCCATCCGGCTCGCGTGCGAATTGTTCGATTGTTGCTCAACCGAACCTCATGCATGTGCGGGGAAATCGTCGAAGAAATGCCCTTGGCTCAATCGACCGTTTCACAACACCTAAAGATCCTGAAGGAAACAGGTTTAGTGCAAGGCGAAATCGATGGACCGCGCGTTTGTTATTGCATCAACAAGAATGCGATGGCGAGGCTCAAGAAATTGATTGCAAGCTTGTGAGGCAATGTTGGTTGCCTTACTACATGGAAACTCGATAACGAAGTTTTCCGACAATTATTATCGTATTTCGGCGATATGCGATAGAGAACAAAGGAGATTCAGGTGAACCAAAGAATGATAATTGACGAAGTTCGTGATCAGTACGCCGGCGTAGCCCGCGGCGAACTTTCCAACGACTCGTCGTCGGTGAGATCGATCGCGTCTGCGTTCGGATACTCAGAAGACGAACTAAACCAATTGCCCGCTGAGGCCAACATGGGACTGTCCTGTGGCAACCCTTTGGCTCTGGCCGGCATCCGCGAAGGCGAAGTCGTCGTCGATCTCGGTTGCGGCGGAGGTATCGATGTGTTTCTGGCGGCTCGAAAAGTGGGATCGGCGGGCCGAGTCATCGGCATCGACATGACGGCTGAGATGCTCGAGCGTGCTCGAGCCGGTCAGCAGAAACTAGGACTGACGAACGTCGAATTCCATCATTCGACTATCGATCGCTTACCGTTGCCGGACAACTCGGTCGACTGCGTCATCAGCAACTGCGTGATCAACCTTGTTCCTGACAAGCTGGCTGTGTTCCGGGAGATCTTGCGAGTGCTAAAGCCAGGCGGCCGCGTCGCTCTAAGCGACATTGCTCTCAAGCAAGAACTACCATGCGAAGTGAAGCAAAGTGTCGAAGCCTATGTCGGTTGTATCTCCGGTGCAATTCCTATCGACGAGTATCGCGGCTTGCTTGAACAGGCGGGATTTGCTTCCATCGTCGTAATGGACACCAGGGTCGACTTGAATGCTTACGCCATGGCCAGCGACGGCGAAGGATGTTGCGGCGTTAGCAAATGCGGTCCAGATGCAGTGGCGACGGATGGTGCTCAACCACAGAAGTCTTTGCACGATGGGCTCGCATCGATCATGCAATCATTTGATGCAAACGCATTCGCGGCCAGCGTCCGAGTGCATGCGCTAAAACAATCGGCCGCTCAATCGATTAACGCTACTTTAACTCTTAACGTTCTTCCCGCCTCGAAGGAAAAGACTATGAAAAATGTGCAGGTTTATGACAAGCCAATGTGTTGCTCGACCGGTGTCTGTGGTCCCGAAGTCGATCCCGTACTTCCACAATTCGCAGCGGATCTCGATTGGCTGAAGAGCCAAGGCCACCATGTGGAACGATTCAACTTGGCTCAACAACCTCAGGCGTTCATTGACAACAAAGCCATCCATCAAGTGCTAAGCAATGAGGGAACAGACTCACTACCCGTGGTTGTCATCGATGGCGAGATCGTTAGTCGCAAAATTTACCCCAATCGCGGTGCGCTCTCTGCCTTGGTCAGCAGCTCGCCAGCGAAACAACTGCTGCCGGTTACGAAGGCAAGTGGTGGATGCTGCGGAAATACAGGCTGTTGTTAGAGCAACGAATTTCGGCCCGAAGGGCTAAACCGTTGCCTCGCCCAGACTGGAGGCCTTGAGGGCAAAACCCCAGAAAATTCGCTTAGAACAAACGGCTCGGCCGTTTGTTCATAGGGTGCAATCAAAATGCCGCAATCACTCGCACAAGTCTGGCTTCATCTG
The DNA here is from genome assembly GCA_031411655.1 of Planctomycetaceae bacterium. Classification (GTDB taxonomy): domain Bacteria; phylum Planctomycetota; class Planctomycetia; order Pirellulales; family Pirellulaceae; genus UBA6163. The sequence continues at coordinate 139,934 of JANOBM010000046.1, read as the reverse complement.
GTTTTCTCTACCAAAGATCGTCGACCGTTGCTCATTGACGAACCATTCCCAATCGAAATGTTTAGTATGCTTGCCCATCACGTCAAGGATGCAGAGTGCGTGAGCGCTTCGGTTGGTGGTCACATCGAAAGGTGTCCTTTCAAGATGAGTTTCGTGAATTGTGTAAGGGTCATGAGATCGAAATCGATGAAAGATACGTGTGGGCTTGAATCGCACAAACGGCCGGACCTTCGGCCCTAACGAATATTTACATCAACCTGATCGCAGGCCTACAGCCCGGGTTAGGCAAACACCTAGCCGTTGCCTCGAAAATCAACAATCATGAAATTCTTAGACCGTCCGACCCGCAATCTCTTCTTCACAGGCAAAGGCGGTGTCGGCAAAACATCGGTTGCGTGCGCAACAGCAGTAAAGCTCGCCGATGCTGGCAAGCGGATATTGCTCGTTTCCACCGACCCTGCGTCGAATCTCGATGAAGTGTTAGGAGTCACTCTTGGAAACCACCCTACTGCGATTCCAGCCATTGCAACTCTGTCTGCGATGAATCTCGATCCTGAGAAGTCGGCGGCCGAGTATCGCGAGCGAATGGTCGGCCCTTATCGCGGCTTGCTGCCGGCGGCAGCAGTAAAAAGCATGGAGGAGCAATTCTCCGGCTCTTGCACGCTTGAGATCGCAGCCTTCGACGAGTTCTCGCGATTGCTAGGAGATCCCAAAACCACGGCTGAGTTCGACCATGTGATCTTCGACACAGCGCCAACGGGCCACACGTTACGATTGCTCACACTGCCATCCGCATGGGATGGATTCATGGGACAGAACACGACCGGCACCAGTTGCCTTGGACCTCTTGCCGGCTTGCAGGACCAACAGAAGCTCTATCAAAATTCGGTGAAAGCGCTCGGCGATCCTGCTGTCACAACGCTTGTGCTGGTAGCTCGCGCTGAAGCCAGTGCACTTCGAGAAGCGGCACGAACTAGCGGTGAGCTCGCGGAGCTAGGCGTTCGCAATCAACATCTCGTTGTCAACGGTGTGTTTCAGGCAATCGATCCATGTGATCCTTACGCCGTGGCACTCGAGCAACGAGGAGCGGTTGCACTAGCCGCCATGCCAGAAGGTTTGAATGGCTTTCCGCTGACTATCGTTCCGCTCAGCCCCGATGGAATCCTGGGTATTGATTCTCTACGTCGACTCGGAAAATTTGATCCCAAAGCGGCCTACAGCTCATCAGAGGACAGCACCGAGCGAGTCGATGGATTGCCGATGCTCTCTGAGTTGATCGATGACCTGGTCGCGCCAGGTCACGGCGTGATCCTTGCCATGGGCAAGGGTGGCGTGGGCAAAACTACCGTTGCAGCGGCGATAGCCGTTGCGATCGCTCAGCGTGGTTACGACGTGCATCTATCCACTACCGACCCTGCGGCGCATATCGCTGCAGCGATGAACGATGAAAGCTTGCCAAACTTGTCTGTCAATCGTATCGATCCGGAAGTGGAGACAGCCAAGTATTCAGCGGAAGTCATGGGGAAAGCTGGCAAGAATCTCGACCAACAAGGCAAGGCATTGCTGGAAGAAGATCTGCGATCGCCTTGTACAGAAGAGATCGCGGTGTTCCGCGCATTCGCAGACACCGTCGCCGCAGGGACCAACAAGTTTGTCGTGCTCGACACGGCTCCGACCGGACACACGGTTCTACTACTCGATTCGGCGTTAGCCTATCACCGCGAAGTAGCACGCCAGTCGAGCGAAATGCCGGAGGCAGTTAAAAACCTGCTTCCCCGTTTACGCGACCCTGACTTCACGCGAGTGCTAATCGTCACGCTTCCTGAAGCAACTCCGGTACATGAAGCGGCCTCGTTACAGCGGGATTTGCGTCGCGCAGAAATCGAGCCGTATGCATGGGTCATCAACCAAGTTCTTAGCCCATTGCCACTCACCGATCCGCTCATGAAGCAGCGTCAATCGCACGAGCAAAAGTACCTTCGCGAAGTCAAAGAAGTTCAAGCCAGCCGCGTGGCGATAATTCCCTGGCAGCTAGAACCTCCGATCGGGCTACAAGCGCTAAGTCGATTGACGAAACGAATCGCGGACGTCATATCCACAAGTATCGTTTAACAAAGCTCGGGCGCGACGCTCGTGCACCGATGCCCGCACGTCCCGTCCGCAGACCGCGGGAACTGAAGCATCTAGCCGCAAATTGCCTGCGCATGCTATTTGCATATTAAACCAAACCGACATCACCGGGATTTCCACCAGCACATCCACGATCGTCAACACGACCGGCGAGGAAATCCCGAAGAGCGAGTTGGCTACGACGAGTGAAACCCCGAAAAAGTTTAATGCTCCGATCATTCAAGCCGGGGTGGCGATGTCGTGCCGGCAGTGAAGTCTGTAGCAAGCTCCCAAGACCGGGAAGCATATCAAAGCTGTCTGGACGGCTAGCGGAATGACAATCAACGCAATATGCCGCGGCTTGATAATAAACAATTCGCCTTGGAACGAAGATATCACGATCAGCGGTTGCAACAGCCCTACAACCGTGATGTTTTTGAAATTAGGAATGAATGTGTTTTAAAGTACCCATTGCCGCTCGTAAAAAAACAGATTGCATTTTTTGGATACTTTGACCATCTGGGGCGGACCGATGCTTCCACTAGAAATTGCCTGGCCACGTTTCATTGGTCCTAAATCCCTGTTCATGTGGTTGCCGAGCTTCACGAAGAATCGCAATCAACGCATTTAGCTTGCCTTGGCTTAAGTGCCCAAGTTGATCTCGATTGCATTTTCGTACTTCGGATGCCATCGACTTTAGTTTGGCAAGTCATTGCACTGTGATAACCACTTCGATCAAACGACGATTCGTCGCGCAGCGATTTCGCGCAATGAAACAAAGCTCCTCAAGCTTGTCCAATAGTCGCGTCATATCGGGAGCGCGTGATACTAGCCTCGCGCTCAATTCGGACGTTGCCAGCTTCTTCGGATGAGCAGATTTGAGCAATCGCAAGGCGTTGTACTGCTGCGCACTGATCCCATGTGCCCCGAACATCGTCTCCTCAATCTCTCGCAACCGATCGTAAGTACGCCAGAGCTGGAGATATGCTTCTTGTTCCAACGAGTCGAAAAGCGACGACTTCGATTTCGAATAGGCCTGTGTGGTCATTCTTATACTCGATACTCTTTCTGGGAACTGCGATAGATTCTGTAGTATTCTTATTTATGGAACTCGTGCGATCAGCCATCGGATACGTTTTGCAACTTAGCCGTGGGACGCAGCAAAAACAAAGCGGGTGAAGTCATCATTGTTGTAACCAGGGCCATGATCACCATCATTGCGAAAAGCGTAGGGCTGATCACACCTAGGTCCAAACCGATGTTAAGCACGATCAACTCCATTAATCCTCGCGTGTTCATGAGAATTCCGAGCGTTCCGGCATCGCGCCAAGACTCGCCAGATAGTCTTGCAGCAACCAGCGATCCACCAAACTTGCCTAACGTTGCAACGAGAATGATGACCAAACAGACGAGCCACTGACTCCAGTCATTGAGCAGCCCAATCTCAGTTCGCATGCCGGTATATGCGAAAAACGCCGGCAATAGGAGCACCGTTACAGGCTCCTTGAGTTTCAAAAGGAAGTTTTTAGCAAGCTCGCTTTCAGATGGAATAACAACTCCCAGCAAGAAAGCACCAAAGATCGCGTGGATTCCAATCCATTCGGTAGCTGCCGCAGCGCCCAGAATCAATACATAGACGCCCGCGACCGCATAGTTGGGCAAACCGTTTCCTCGATGTTCGATTTTCCCGATGCTTCGCCCCAAAAATGGTTTGGCAACAAATAGCATGAACAAAATAAATGCGATGGTTCCACCGAGCACGAAACCAACCTTTTCAACATCTGATTTCACGACGCCCACCACTAGCGACAATAGACACCATGCGGTCACGTCATCAGCAGCAGCACAACTCAGTGCAACAGTTCCAACAGGTGTGTTATGCAGATCGCGGTCTGTTAGGATTCGGGCCAGTACGGGAAATGCGGTGATAGACATTGCAACGCCCAGGAACAAAGCGAAGGATGTAAATGAGACTTTGGGATCGGACAGCAATGGATAAAGCCAAAGAGACAGAATCGCCCCAAGTGCAAATGGGACTACAATACTGGCGTGCGAAATTGCGATCGCGGCGTGTGCCTTGTGTTTAAGCTGCGCCGCGTTCAGCTCAAGACCAACCAGGAACATGTAGAGAATAACTCCCAACTGCGAGATTACCTTCACAGATGTGGCAACCGAGCCATGCGGATCTATGGTTGGAGGGGGAATCAATAAGTGCAAGGCTTCTGGGCTGATCGCACCAAGCAGTGATGGTCCCAGCGCTAGACCAGCAATGACTTCTCCAATCACGGGTGGTTGCCCGAGTCGCCTAAAGACCCTCGAAAAAACGACTCCGAGAAGGATGACTGACGCAAGGGTGAGCAAAACGTGCAGAACAATATCGGGTGGCGTGTGAACAGTTTGAGTGTCGCCCGGTGGTGTTGTAGCCTCAGAGGCTCCACTCATTTGCCCACCCAAATGAAGAACCAAAAACACGGTCGCGATGCCGGCTGCTAACAATACTAGATAACTCAGTATCCCTTTGACACAAAGCCCGGTGGCTTTTTCAGGGAGCTCGCTTTGCATCGTTATCCGTCCAGAAGTGAACACCCAAAAAGGCGTTCAAACAATCGTTGTTAGAACAGCGACAAACGCGTTAAGTGTATCGAAAGATGCAAGCTTGGCAAGCGACATAGCGAGAATTTAGTCGCGGACAAAGCCTTATGGCATCATTGCCGGTTCGAACGGCTAAGCCGACTAGAGCAACGTCTTTTTCTTCATTCGACAGGCCTCGCACTTCCTCAGGGCAAGTATTTGAAGCAAAGCACCAGCCGGAATGGCAAAAAAGGTGAGCGTGCCGAACGAACAGAGAGAGACCATAAAAATGGTCAAGCCGATCGCGAGATAGGTTTCACGACGCTGTCTACACATTGGACAGACATCAGGCGGGAGATCCGTTTGCGAACTTTCTGTCGCCGAGTTCATGTGGCTAGAGATCCGATGTCATGTCAAGCTACGGGGTTGTTGAGGAGAATGTGTGTTGCCGTACAACGTCTGGAATCTACCAAATTATGCCACGAAAAACAGGCCGTTTCATCACAGGCCCGCGACGAAGATGTTTTCCGTCGACTCACGATGCAAGCAACTGACCTCGTTCGAGTTGCCTTATTGAAGTGCTCATCAGCGGCGATTCGTTCGGCCAGAGTGCCCGTTTAAACATGCCACACTTTCTATACTGCCTCCTTCAACTGCGGTTTGCTTCTCGCTGTAGATAACTGCGCCGCATAGCTCGCAACTCCGCACAGCGAAGGGAGCCAGACAAGCCGTAAAAGGAATTACCAGTCAGGCGGACGGTTCCTAACCCCGAATCGATATGCCGGCAATTTTCATGACCCAGAGACTCTCGGCTTCACGCTTGATTGGTAGATCTCTGCGGACTTCGTATCGGTCGTTTGGTACTGGCGCGAAGACCGCTATGCCGCTGAACGCTGAACGCTCGGACAATGGATTGCCAAGCCATATCAACTGCACCACGATCATCCGCTTGCCTTTTTCAAACAGAAAGCCGTCTCAGGCCAGACGCTACGGGACAAGATTCAACGTCTCTTCGAATCCATGCTACCAATATTCGTTCCGTAAATATCGATCTCACTCTGTGTCACGATCCCATCATGATCCGAGTCAGCACCGTCGAAGTTATCCAAAAGTGCGTCGACATTTCGATGTGGCTTTTGCTTGCCAAATCGCTCCATTTCTTCACGAGTCAGTTTGCCGTCTACATCATGATCGGCTGCATCCCAAGCTGACCAAGGTCGGCCAGGAGTCCGATTCGCTCTGTAAAGTGGATACGAGGACGATGAGATGTAGGCAAAAACACAGACTCCAAGAAGCGCTACAGCCCCGATAAGGAGCATCCATTTCCATCGTCGTAGGGTGGAAACGCCTGGCGTCGTTGGCGGTGGATTCATAAGTGGGTTCAACCGTAGGGAAAAAGTAATGGCAAAATGATGCGATCGGAGTGGGCGACATAGTACGCGGGCCGACCCCGCCATCTCGAAACCTACATCACTGACCTCTATCGCATTTGTCAACCGGTTTGTGCGGCCTTGATCTTAGCGGTGGTTTCTGGTGCGGTTATCGTAGGTCGAATGGCGAATATCGGTCTGCTCTAACTGGAGTGAAGCGGAAGACGGATAGATCATGCGTCGCGCTATGTCGATTTGCGTCGCTTCCATCCAGTGCCGGTCTTGTGCGGAATCTACACTGCGATACCAACAAAATCCTAAGCGAAGTGATTGGAAAGATAACTACATCATCAATTTAACTCGCCACTCGGGACGTTCAAAGCCGAGGAACGCGACTTCAGGGAGGAGCCGCTATCGTCCGTCTATTCAATCGAAGATTGAGTTCGCGATCGGGTTTGATCTCGAGCTTTCTTGCCAGATCCAACGCCTCGGCGCTTACTCAATGAGTGATCCAACAGCAGATGCTGGGGATCACTCGCGCCACTGCCATCTCCACCAGTATCTTGCTCATAACCGTTCGGTTGAGTGCATCTTGTCAGGGGTGGTAGCTTGAGTTGGTTTCGCTTTTGTCACTTTAGAATTGGGTGATCCGCAGTTCAAAAGCGATGGGACTCAGGCGTTGCTCATCGGTCTAGGGTCGATATCGCTGCCGACATTACTGGACGTCAGTGTCGCCCCGAAGTTCTTCGAGTCTCGAGAGGTATTCTACAAATACCGCCCCGAATTGGTCGCGGGTGAAGACAAATGGTTGACGATGAAGCGACGACCATCTGATTTCAAGGATCACCGAGGAGAGCGGCTTGCCAGCTGGGAAGACCTGGGGTTCCTCTGCTTTTCCGGTGCCGAGGAAGGCAATTCCCCACCGGTCTTTAAGAACTTACGATGGGACAGACTTTAAGGATCGGCACAACAATAACTGTCGGGATAGTCGTGGATCGCTCCGCGATCCATCGTTAGATCGCGAAACGATCCACGACTATTGATTCTGTCCCGGTCCTAAACCGTTCAACACCATTCCACCTTCCGTCTTCGAAAAACACAACATGCATTTAAAACCTGCTTCTGGCTGGGGCCATTCATTGCTCTTCGCGTGGATGATTGTCACTGGGAATGGTTGGGCTGTTGCACAGACAATTCCTCCGACGATCGAATCACTTGAATGGTACATACCCGATCGCGACTTCAAGCCGATCGAGCCAGCACCGTGGGTCTACGAAGGCGTGCAGAAAGTGTTCCTCGGCGATTTCGCCAACCCCACGACTTTGCCATATGTCGATGAACTTGCCGAGATTGGCGTGACGGTGATTCATACAGGTGGCCCTGATCCTTACTTTCCGCTGCGGCGCGATGGCGGCACTGGGCATGCTCCTAAAGAACGCGAATTGATGATGACTGCTTTCGATCATATCCGCAGTCGTGGGATGCGGATCGTGATCGGCGTCTCGCCGTATGCGCCGGCGGAATACGTCAAGCAGCATCACGAGTGGCGATTAAAGTTATCACCGGATCAGAAGCCACTCGACACCAGTCTTGATCTGACTAGGCCCGAAAACGTACCGCTTCGCAGCCTGAGTCTGAACTCTCCCTATGGGGACTATCTGATCGAGAACGCAGCCGAGATTTTCGCGGAATACAAGGTCGATGGCATTTCATTCGACGGCAACTATCACCCGATGATCAATTACACTCCGTATGATATCGAGTTGTTTCGCAAGGAGACTGGCCGCGAATTCCCGTCCAGAATCGATCTGGCAGACGATGATTTTAAAGTCTACATGCTGTGGGCCGATTCGAAGCTCGAGAACTGGTATCGCAAGCTGCATAAGCGACTCAGAGAGGTGAATCCTCAGGCTGCCGTGTACACGTGGACGGCAAACGCCGGGCGGTACGGCCATTTTCTCACCAGCCCCCGAGTGATGTCGGCGCGGATGAACCTGTTGTTCGATTCGCCGGTGCAGGAATGGTGGCTCGATGAAGTCAACCTGGGTTCCAGTGTTGTTGCAGGGTTTGGTGCGGCGTACGTCCGCGCGGTCACTGGTGGGCGAACCGGTTCCAGTGAGCCCTACATCATGTCACGAGGGAATCCGTACAGTACGTCAAGCTTTCCTCGGCATGAGTTGTTTGTCCGCTGCATGCAGGCGATGACCAACGGGTCGATCACGCCCATCGCTGTGCCGACTGCGGCTGGTCGCGAAGCGGGCGACCATACAATTCGGGAAATTGGCAAACGCAAAAAGTGGATCGTGCGGACCATGCCGGAACCCTGGGGAGCGATTTTGGTCAGTGAACCGACGCGGCAGTTTTACGCCGGCGGACAAATCATGGAGCGATTTCTGTCGCATGCTCTCGGCGCGTATCGTGTCGGCTTCGAAGAGCATCTGCCACTGACGCTGATCACCGACATGGACCTGACGCCCGAACGGCTGGCTGCCTACAAGGTCCTGATCCTGCCAAACGCAGCCGCTCTTTCCGATCGCCAAGTGGAAGCTATTCGCGGCTATGTGCATGGCGGAGGCGGCTTGGTCGCGACGTGTGAAACATCTCTGTTTGATGAATTAGGACATGCTCGCTCCAATTTTGCTTTAGCCGACTTGTTTGGGGTCGACTACGAAGGTCGACCAACTACTCCCACAAAGCGACCTGAACTCGATGTCAACTTCGCAATCGTCGTGGACGACAAGTACTGGGCCGGTCGCCAGGGGACTGCGGAAATGCGTTGGGGGGCCGGTGACATTCTGACCAGCGAACTGATTGCTGACCCTCGTCTGCAACTCATTAACAACGGCGTCCAGGCCAGCTTCAAAGGGCCACTGGTGAAGATGAGCGACGCACGTCCACCGATGCAGCGAGCGATGATCATGTTCCCTGAAGGCCGCGACCCAATTCCGGCAATAGTGATGGGTGAGCAAGGCAAGGGCCGAGTTGTCTATATGGCCGCTGGCTTTGATGCCGCGAATTATAGCTACGGTTATCCATACCAACGGATCGTATTTTCGCGGGCGATCAAATGGGCCGCTCGCGATGTCGCCCCTGTGGAGGTCGTGGCACCGATGTGCATTCAAAGCACAGTGTTCCGGCAGAAAGCTGTCGACGGAGACCGCCTAGTCGTCCATCTGTTCAACGGCATTAACACGACGAGCGACCACGGCCTGCCGGAAACCGACGTCCCTTTGCGAGAAGAGATTATTCCCGTCAGCGGCATCGAGGTCCGCCTCCATAAGGTGATCCCGAAGCGGATTCATCTTGAACCTGAGGGAATCGAGCTGACGGCTGTACCGATCGAAAGCGGTCTCGAAGTTTCCATTCCGCCTCTGGCCGTGCATTCGATGGTTGTGATGGAGTTCTAACGCTGCTTTTCTTAGCTCTACTGTGCCGAAACTGCGTCGTGAAAGTGATCGCCAGAATTGGCTAAGCGGATTGGTGGCGACAAAGGAGACCTCGCCGTTTTCTGGCGTTCGTCAAGGCAAGACACCCGTGTTACGCGGTAGTATTTCAAGTCTTCGCCGCGGAAGGGGAGGTGTCCGGTGGCGAAATTCAAATCTTGTGCCTACTGCACTTTGCATCCCACAAGAGAGGTCGTGTCACCCGTTCAATACTCCCAGAGTATGAATACTGACTCTGACAAGTAGTTCGCTACGGCAATCGGAAGCTGCCCGGATGCAGAAAGGCTTGACGCTCAGTATACCGATCGGAACATCAACGCTAATTACGATGTCCACGCGAGAAGTGCAATGATGTTTCGAAGAAGTTGTGTTTGGGTTTGGCTCGTCGGGTTTTTGTCGGTTTGTTCAACACCGTCATTCGGACAACTGAATTCGGAGACTCGTGTCGTACTTCCGTTTGATCTGCAGAGTCTTGATGGCAATTCAAGATTGCTCTCGCAGAACGACAAAGGGCTGGTTCGAGCGTTCGTTTTTCTTTCGACAACTTGCCCCATCTCCAACTCGTACGTGCAGGAACTGAATCGCTTGCACAAAACACTGCAGGCTCAAGTTGAACTGTATGGAGTTGTTTCCGACTCAAGCACCTCTCGCCAAAAAGCGATCGATCATTTCACGGAGTTTGATGCTGCGTTTTCCATTCTATTCGATGCATCACAGCTACTCAGCCACTCACTCGAACCGACGACGGTGCCAGAGGCATTTGTCTTGGCACCAACCGGCGAACTCATTTATCGAGGGGCAATCGATAATGCCTACGAGTCGATAGGCCGCAGGCGCGCCAACGTTGAAAATCATTATCTAGAAGACGCCCTCCATGCCGCTGTCTCGGGCAAAAGACCTATTGTGATGCGCAGCAAGCCCGTCGGCTGCGCGATCTCTCGCAATCGAGACGCGGCTCTCTCTAACGCGGTGACATACGCGCGAGACATCGCTCCGCTTCTGCAGCAACGTTGCCAAAACTGTCATCGTCCAGGTCAGGTCGCGCCATTCGCCTTAACGGATTACGAGGAAGCAAAAATGCATGCCGAGATGATCGTGGAGGTTACCCAGCGGCGCATTATGCCACCCTGGATTCCTGGACCAGCGACGGCGCATCGATTTGTTGGACAGCGTTGGTTAAGCGACCGCGAGTTAGCCTTGCTCAAGCAATGGTTCGAGGGCGGTTGTGCTCAGGGCGATGCAGACGATCTTCCTCCTCCTCCAAAATTTGCTGATGGCTGGCAACTCGGCGTGCCTGATCTGGTGGTCAAGATGTCGGAAGCATTCACAATGCCAGCGAATGGTCCGGACTTACTGCAGAACTTTGTTTTGCCGATCGAAATTCCAGAAGACAAACTTGTCGCTACTGTCGAGTTTCATCCGGGAAACAAGCGAGTGGTGCATCACGCGGTTCTCTTTCTCGATGACAAAGGCCAAGCGAGAAAGTTGGACGCTGCGACACCGGAACGTGGCTACGCAAACTTTGGCGGACCGGGGTTCTTGCCCAGTGGAGCTCTCGGTGGTTGGTCCGTTGGCAATACCGCAAGACGACTTCCCAATGACATGGGACGCTACTTGAAGAAGAGAAGTGATCTCGTCGTGCAAGTCCACTATCACCCGACTATCACCCGACGGGCAAAGCCGAGGTCGATCAATCGGAGATCGGACTCTACTTTGTCAATAAGCCAGTCGCCCAGTCGTTGAAAGAACCGGCAAAGCTGGTTGGCAGCATCTGGATGGCAAACTACGAAATGGACATCCCGGCAGGCGAAGGAAACTACCGCCGTTCCACAACCTATACATTGCCGAAAGATGTGATCATCGTTGGTATCGTGCCGCACATGCACTTGCTTGGAAAAGCCATGCGAGTAACCGCAACTCAACTAAGGCAACCTGTAGAAGTGCTGATCGACATTCCGGTGTGGGACTACAACTGGCAAGACGAATACTACTACGAACAGCCCATTCGCTTGAAAGCAGGAACCAGGATCGTAGTCGAAGCCGTCTTTAACAATTCGGCAGAGAACCCTTCGAATCCTTCCTCGCCTCCACAACGCGTAACCTGGGGCGAAGAGACGACAGACGAGATGCTGTTCTGTTTTTTCCTGCTGACAGCAGACAAAACAGAAGACTTGATCCATACCATCTTCGACAACTTGGGCCATGACCTGAAGCAGACTCGAAAGGAAGTGAGCCAAGCACCATGATTACGAGAAGCGAAGCGACCGCGCAAACACGCGAGCGGCTTTTGAGTGAAGCACTCACATTATTTTCACATCGGGGCTACGCTGCGACGGGAATTCGCGACATCTTGCAGGCAGCCGGAGTCACGCAGCCAACTCTCTACCATCACTTTGCCGACAAAGCATCATTGTTGCAAACATTGATCGAACGGCACTACGGTGAAAGCCAGCAGCGTTTAGCTGAAATCGTTGCGGGTGAGGCAACCGTCGCAGGTAAACTACTAGCTTTTGTGACATCATCGTTTGAGCGTTGTTGCGTTGATCCGCGCGTTCCAAGGCTAATGTTTCAAACCTACTTTGGGCCCACTGTCCCGGAGATCGACGGCGTCTTGGACAAGCTGACGGAGAAAAGGTTTCGACTCGTCGTCGGCATGATGGAGCATGGCATGCGCACTGGCGAGCTTTCGGTTTCGAACGCCGAGTTCCTTGCTTTGTCTTTTTGTAGCATGGTGGATCAACCACTTAACTTGTTCTCACGCAAACAGCGACCCAAACGATTCCTCACGTTCAAACTTGTACACTCGCTGGTCAACTTGTTCATGAAGGTTGCGTCGGCAAAGCCTCATTAACCTTCAACAGCAAAGTCGAACTAGGGTCAGTAAGCTTTCAATCTCATTCGATAAGGACGCCAACAGAAGTGAAGGGAAACGCAACCTCGTTGCAGATCCGCCTCGATGCCTTCCGCTGGTCCTCCCAGTTGAGTATGGCTGCAATCGGACGTAGCCGTTTCTCATGTAACTCTGGCTTTCCTTTGGTGGCCGGTAGATAAGCAGGGCTTCCTGGATGTCCGGCACGAGTTGGTTGAGTGCCATGATCTGGCTCATCCGTTGCTTGGTAACGTGTCCGCGCCGCGCTAACTCGATCATGTGCGTCGTTTGAGGGATGGCCGTTCAATGTTGCCACCCGAGAAGCCTCCGTCATCATATCGATCGTAAACAATCTCCCAGCCTTCCGCACCTATGACTGCGAATGCAGGACTTAGCCGCTTCACGCGGGGCATCGAGCAGTTAAACTGTTGGTCGAGGCCCTCTTTCGTGGACTTCCGAGGGTAGATCGTGTAGCGGATTGTTTTGGGGCGTGGTGTGGGTTTTTGAATAAAGCTCTCCAGCCGAGTCGAAAGAATAGAAATGCGTTGCAGTGCAAGCCGCTAAGTTCTTTTGCGATCGCTGTAACGGACTCTTATCGCCGCCCCTTGTACTCACAGCCCTCTTTCAACACGATCACGCGGCGATTGTCCAAAACAGGTTCTTCCTACGTCTAAATCTGGCTTGATTAGTCACTCAAGTCGCGACTTGCAGCCACACATCGGCGGATGACTCGAAGCATGATTTCGGCAACCGATCGGAAGCGGATCAATGCCGGAGTTCGAAACTTGATACCGCTCACAGAGGCAGACGTCGAGTAAGTCATTGCCAATCCAGGCGCTTCACCTCTGAACTAGATTTAACATGATAAAACTCACCACAGCCTGCGGTTCCAATTATCACTTCGGACCAAGCCACAGCCATGTTCCGACGGTGCAACTTGCTAGCAGCATCCCGAGTCCAAAGGCAGGCCAGAAATTTAGTCCGAGGCGATCTGCGAATGCAAGGGGCACGAAGAACGGAAGTCCGAGAGGGACGAGCACAAGCGTTTCGCGAGCGAATTTAGAGGTGGTCAATAAGTCTTGGCTTTGCTGCCACTGCAGGATGATCGCGATGATACTCAAGATGGGTAGCGTAAGGATGAACGCGCCGAGGCGAGGATTCTTATGGGCAATCTGTGTAACTGCAGCCAAAATGATGGACGCCAAGATCCAACGAATGATTCCCCACATCGGCATTCTCCATGAGCGATGATGCAGTACTGCTAACCAGTACCGCATCGGCTAGTAAAAATCAAAAGCCGTCACTATTTGTGATCGTGACCCACGTGGGCTTCTTCCTTGAAGTCGCCTGAATAGGGCGTTCCATCGATTACGCCAGTCAGCGTGCCGGCGTACTCTTGTACAACACCGAGCTTCTCATGCGTCCCGACGAATCGCGAAGCTTTACCTGCTGGATCGCTTTCTTGCGGTGATGCTTTGAGTGCAACCTGCAGCTCGGGTGAACCGATACTCAATTCAATCGTTGCTGCATCGATCGGTGCAGGGGTCTTCTCATCACTGCCAAAAACAAAGACGGTCGCCTGTTGCTTATCGTGGTCCACGGTGAACTCGACGTGATACTTGCCTCCACCCCAATCGGCGACAGTGCCTTCGTGTGGGCCAACGCCATGACCATGTCCCTCTGTACCATGATCGTGGCTTCCTGCGCCGTGATCATGACCTTGATCGTCGGCAGCCTTTGTCGCTGTCGTTGCTGCTGGTTCTGATGGCTTATTGCAACCAACGAATCCCAAGATCGCCGCAAAGGCAAGTGAAATACCCAAACTCTTCATTGCAAAGTTCCTCAAATTGAAGGTGATTTATCAGCATCTACCAATCGCTTGGCATCCTGACCGCTGAATTTCCAAAACAAACCAGGGTGAATCAAGAATTCACAAAACGTTGAAGTGATTAGCCCGCCGAGAATGACGGTGGCAACCGGGTAGAGAATCTCTCGCCCTGGTTCCTGGCCACCGATCACCAGCGGAATCAAACCGATGCCGGCAGTGAGCGCCGTCATTAACACAGGAGCAAGCCTCTCCAGGCTGCCCCGTAAGATCATTGCTTGTGAGAAAACTTCCCCTTCTTCTTTCATAAGATGGAAGTAGTGCGTTACTAGCAGGATACCATTTCGAACGGCAATGCCGCCAAGAGATATAAAACCGACCAGACTCGCCACTGTCAGCGTCTGCTGTGTGATCACCAAAGCAAACACACCGCCAATGAAGGCAGTGGGCAGCGCATTGAGAATTTGCATGACGATCCGCACGGATGGAAACAGGATCATCAAGACGCCAAACATGCCGACCACCGACAGCGCCGCTAGGATCATGATCAATTGAGTTGCGTTCTGCTGGCTTTCGAACTGCCCTCCATACTCGACGTAATAGCCGACTGGCATCACAACCTGAGCGTTCACTCGTTGTTGGATCTCGGCAACCGCACTTGCCAAGTCGCGTCCTTCGGTGTTACAGCGAATAACGATGCGTCGGCGAGCATTCTCACGATTTACCGAGTTAGGACCAACCCCTTCATAAATCGTCGCAACGTCGCGTAGTTCAAGCTGGCCGCGTTCCGACTGACCATCTTGATGCGGCAGGTCAATCCGTAGTCGACCTAAGTTCGCGTAGTCGGTGCGGTGTGCTTCCTCGAGTCGTACAAGCAGATCGAACCGCCGTTGACCGTCGAGTACTTCGGAGACAACTTGGCCTTGAAGGGCTGTCTGAAGTACCGAAGCTACATACTGCCTGGTGATCCCATGCATCGCTAGGTCGTCACCACGCAACTGAATATGTAACTCAGGAGTCATCTGAATAGGCTCGACAATCGGCGGAGTGAGCCCTGAGACATCGGAGATTGAGGACTTCACTTTCGCAGCGAGCGTTAGGAGTGTGTCGAGGTCATCGCCATGGATCTTGATCGCAATTTGCGCGTAAACCCCTGAAACCATATGGCTGATCAAATGTGCGAGCGGCTGCTCCACTTCGATATCCACGCCAGGGACTTCCTTGCCGATCCGCTCTCGCAAATTTGTGATCATCTTTTCGCGGTTGTGCTCCGCGTCTGGATTCATGCTGAGGATGTACTCGCCGGAATTTACAGGGGAAGCGTGTTCGTCCAACTGTGCCCGACCTGTGCGACGGACGAAGTTTAGTATCGCCCCATCAGGATTCGTCGCACTCCTTTGCATCGACTTGAAAACGCCGTCGATGTTCATTGACACTTGGTTCGAGGCTTGCAGCGAAGAACCAGGGGGAAGCGTTACGTTCACCTGAACACTTCCCTCATCGAAGGCGGGCAGGAAGTTACGGCCAAGCTGTGCCACTTGCCACGCAGCAACGGCGACAATGAGCCAAGTCGCAATGACGAGCAGTGAAGGGAACCCCATGCTGAATTGAATCAACGGGCGCACAAGCAACTTTAACCCCCGCAGCACCATGCCATCATGATCTCCGTGAGTTGCCTTCGAAGTCGGCAGCAGGTAATACGACAGCACTGGCGTCACCGTGAGTGAAATGACAAACGACGACAAGATTGAGACGATGTAGGCGAAGCCCAGTGGCGTGAACAACCGCCCCTCAACGCCCGATAGCGCAAAGAGCGGCAGGAAGACAAGGATCACCACAACGGTTCCGAAGAAGATCGAACTGCGAATCTCTTTGCTCGCTAAGTAGACGACTTCGACTGCGGGTAGTGGCTGCTCGCGTTGATTGTTCTCTTTCAATCTGCGAAAAATGTTCTCGACATCGACAATCGCATCATCGACCAGTTCACCCATTGCGACGGCAATTCCGCCAAGTGTCATGACGTTGATCGAAAGTTCGCTGCCACTGAGCCAACCGATAAGTCGGAAGCTCAGCGTGGTCATTACCAGCGACATAGGAATCGCGGTAAGCGTAATGAACGTAGTGCGGAAGTTGAGCAAGAAAAGGAATAAGACGATGAGCACGAGTACTGCGCCAATGACGAGCGCTTCGGCAACATTAAAGATGCCACGATCGATGAAGTTCTTTAACCTAAACAATTCCGAATTGATGACGATGTCCGCGGGCAGTGAAGCTTCGACTTCTGCAAAGGCGGCCGCGGCATTGTCTGTGAGTTTTCGAGTATCCACGTGAGGCTGTTTCACGACAGTAAACACAATGCCGCTTTGACCGTTTACACTTCCGTCACCACGTTTCAGTTCGGGCCCTTCGACAACGGATGCAACTTGTTCAAGCAGAATGCTACGTTTTGATGACTTAGCGACAGGAACCTTCAGCAGTTCATCGATAATGCTACGTCCGCCGGTTCCGAGCCTTCCAAGAATACGGATAGGTCGCTCGGATTCGCCCTTGATGGCGAAACCTCCACTTGTGTTAATGTTGCTTTCGCTAAGTGCTCGCTCAACGTCTTGTACCGTTACGTCGTACTCGAGCAGAGCGGTTGGATCAAGTAGTACTTGGTACTGCTTGCGATCACCGCCTTGCATGAAGACCTCGGCGACTCCATTCACCTTCAATAATCGTGGACGAATCACCCAATCGGCAATCGTCCGTAGCTCCAGCAGTTGCTTCGCTTCCGTTTCAAATCGAATCTCGTGAATACCAGAGGTAAGCTTGACCGTCGCACGATAGGGGCGAGTCGAGTCTTCGGTTTGCTTAACCAGTGGCTCGACTAGTTCAAAGGGTTCCGATTCCCATGATTCCGGTTTGTGGCGATCTACGACTCGCCACAGCTTCAGCGATGGCTCGCTATTGGTGGTGATTAACTCGGCCATCAACTTTGTTTTTCCGACTGGCGCAAGGTTGCCCCCGGTTGGACCAACCTGACGATAGATGCCAGCCACCACAATTTGCCCCATGATCGAGGATGGCGGAGTCATTTGAGGGATGATACCCGCTGGCAGTGTGCCCTCGAGAGTTATTAAGCGTTCGCTGACCGTTTGACGAGCGGCGCGTGTATCGGTTGACCAATCGAATTCGATATACAAAACATTCAGGCCGGCGGTAGTTTGGCTGCGTACCGCTTGGACGCCACTGGCCCCCATCAATGCAATCTCGATAGGCTGCGTTACAAGCGATTCAACTTCTTCTGTAGCTAAACCAGGTGCTTCGGTAATGATCACCACTCGTGGCCGATCCAAGTCTGGAAAGACATCGATGGACATCGTGGTCGTTAGATAAGATCCATAGACGAGCACAACCAGACTGGAGACGACCACCAGCGATCGATAACGTAAAGACAATCGGATGATGGAATCAAGCATTTCAGTTCTCCTAGTGTGCCGCGTGGACGGTTCCGTCCGCGTGAACGTGAAGACCTGGTTGTTCACCACTTGCCGATTGGGCCTTGAGTACTCGCCGCAGCGAAGCGGCTGAGTTCTGAGCTAAGAAGGTTCCTGGGGTGATGCTTTGATCATTCGCAAGAATCACATGCGTGCGATCTTCGAACAGGATGTGAACGGGAATCTGATTGAATAAGTCGCCATTCTGTCTGTAGACGTAAGCGTCTGGTCCTTCACGAACTACAGCTTCAGATGGCAGAACAAAGACATTGGAAAACTTCTCAACTGGCACTTCAATTCGCGTGCGTTGGCCCGGTCGGAACCGCCACACCAGGAAGGTCATGCCATCTTTCTGATAAGTTCGCAACTGGTTGAGCAACGGTACGAAGAAATCGAAGGTTCGCGTAGCTGGGTCGATCGTGTTTGAGAGATGACGAATCTGGAATGATTGCTCGATGGCTGGCCAAAGTTCATTTGAGTCCTCGGCGAATTCAATTTCCAGCGAGACTTTGTTTTGCGCGGCTTGTTCAAGCAGTCCTGCCTCTCGTTTGAAAGCATGGCCGATCACGTACAACGACTGGTGATTGGCAAGGTTGACCAGCAGGTCACCTGCTTGAACCGTTTGACCTAGCTCTACGCCGAGTGAATGCACTTCATAACCAATGTCACCGGCTGACTTGAATCCAACGGTTTGGATCTCCAGCTTCACGAGTCCATCGAGTACTGTTTCATGAGATTGAGGTGGCGGAGCCAGAACTTCGATCGTTGAGGTAAAAGTTCCATCGGATACCAAGGCGATTTGATCCGGGTTCAGCCCACGATTGAGAAGCTCTTGCTTGGAGGCCTGAATCAATGTCTGCTGTCGTTGGAGTTCGTTGCGTTGTTCGATCAAGCGCGAACCTGAAACCGCTCCTGAATTGGCAGCAATTTCGAGCCGCTCGATTTGTTCTCGGACAAGTTGTAGTTCCTGCGAAGCTTTGAAAAGTTGCGTTTGAGTGGCTTGCAAGTATTCACTGAACAGACGCAAGGTTACCAAGCGTTGCCCAGGCTTCACCGTATCGCCGGGAAACGCATGGATCTCGGCAACGACGCCAACTGCCGGTGAAATAACGCCCCGATCAGAAACTCCCGGCCGGTCGGCGATTACACCTGGAATGGTGAGCGTTCGCCAATAGTCGGTAGGTCGCACCGCTTTGACGACCAGGCTGAGGTTTTTCCTCGCCTTCTCACCCAGTTCAAGGATCTGTAGTTCAGATTTGTCTGTAGGCTCTTTCGCCGACTGCGAGGCAGTGCCCCTTGCAGGTTCGCGCGACGAGCAACCAACCGATTGAAAGATGACAAGCAGTAAAAGGACGCACGTCGGTGCGAACACCTTGTTAAAACGCATGATTTGCGAAACTTGATGAAATGAGGCTGCACTGCATCAAGTGACGACTTGAAGAAGCTGAGCAGCAGGTGAGGGCTTGAGGAAAAAGGAAACGCGTCGATCAAGAGCGAATGCTCTCAGTCGAGAGGAATCAAAGCCTTAGTGCAGCATGAAGCAGATAGAGCGGTAGCTCAGTGGTGGTTGCGAGTGGCGGACGATCGTGCCGCGCCGGCAATCGATTCCCTGGCAAATAGCCTTCAATTGTGTCGACAAAATCGCACGAATCCACTTCAATCGAGGCACGAGCGGACGAAGTGCCCACAAAGACCGAGGCCGCAATGTAAATAGCGTCGGATTCGTGGTCGGCCGTACTCTCGACAGGTGCGCGTTTGGAACTGTCACTCTTGTGATTCTGGTTAGCGGCATGACCATGGCTATGGCCGCGATCATGACCGTGATGCGAATGCTCATGACATTCAAGGCTATGGCCGTGCTGGGTAGCACTTCCGACGTGGATATGAGCTCGACCAGAGCTTGGAAATTGGTGCGCAGCCGATCCGTGCGAATGAGCAAGAGAATTGCCCACTAAAAAGAATGGAATCAGCAAAATCGCTATAAGTCGGTGCATTAGTAAAACCCTATCCGCATAAGCTTAGCCCACCAATAGCAGTTCCGGCAAACTATTACCAATGCAGTTTCTCTCGCAGCCCGTTACCCGTTGGCAAGTCTCGCAACTTTGTACTGCATACCGAAGCACATAAGCCGCAAAAATAATTTTTGATGGGTTGCGTCATTGTATACCGTGACGGGTTAACTCTTGCGTTTTTGGAAAAGGTGTCTGACCCGAAGGTGCGAAGCACCCATAGGGCCGTTCCGGCCATTCGGGTCAGACACCTTTTCCGCAACATCGACTCTGTCACGGTATATTTAACGTCTTTGTGGCAGAAGGGGAGGTTTCGGTGGTGAAACTCAAATTTCGTGCCTACTGGACTTTGCGTCCCAGAAGAGAGGTCGTGTCACCCGTTCGATGCTCCCAGAGGATGTAAACTGACTCTGACAGGTGGTTTGCTACGACAACCGGAAAGCTGGCGTTTGTCCCCAAGCGTTGACTGCCGGTACTATCGCTGCTCATCACCATAAGATCACCGTCACGCTGATTGGTCCAAATTTCATGGAACCTGTCGCCATCGCTTGCGATCCAAGGTTGCTCACCTGTGCCGAGAGTACTTTCGAAACCACTTCTCGGACTGGCAAGTACCAGCGATCGGTCACGTCGCCACACGGTGGAGATCTGATTGTCCTTATCCATCGCCAACATGCCTCCGTCCATGGGGCAAGCGTTGAGCTGCCACCTACTTTCACCAAGCCGAACGGCTGAACCGAAAGTGGCTCCGTGATCTTCTGAAGATACAAGGTACATGTCTCGGTTCCCTTGTAGCGAATTGCGGAAGAGAACGTGTACTGAACCCTGGTTTGCTATGACCGATGGATGGCAGCACTCGCAAATACTTCCATCGGGAGATCGGTAGACCAATTGATTCTTACTCCACGTGGCCCCTTGATCGATTGATTTAGCGGCAAAGAGTTGAGTTCCTTTCGCGCGAAGATCAAGCCAAACGCACCATAATGTACCATCGTTACTCGCTGTCATGGCATGTAGGCCTTCCCGTGCCGAGGCCTCCACGTCATTGACCTTCACAGGGCTGAGCCAACTCTTTCCGTCATCGATTGATCGGTAAGCCAACAGATCACCATCACGGCCTTTGCCTTGCAGACCTCCAATGACAGTGATGACTATAGCGTCGCTGGCATGAGCAATCCGTGGACCTCGCCGCATTCCAATCGACATGTTGGTCACACGGAAAGCAACCTGCGGACTGGGCTTAAGATCAGCTTCTGGCTTGCAGTAATAAACTTCATCACCAACGCCGAATGTCACATGCAAGACTCCGCTCACATCAACCCATGCTTGGGGCTGTTTCGGTGATCTCTCGCCGCTCCCTGAGATGATCGTAAAAGGATCGGAACCGAATGCCGAAGTGGAAAACAGAATCAAACAAATCGAAAACAGAGACCTAAACATTCGGTGAACTCACTTTATTCGAGAGGGGGCGCGCAGAACCGAAAAGGTAGAAAAGCGAGGGAGTAACCATTTGGTCTAACACGGTTGATGCAATCATTCCACCAAACAACACAATGGAAAGCGGGTAGAGGATCTCCTTGCCGGGTTCGCCATGTCCAAACAACAGAGGAAGCAGGCCCACGAAACTGGTCATAGCTGTCATCATGACGGGCGCGAGGCGTTCGAGGCTACCGTGAATGATCATCTCCTTTCCAAATGGCATTCCATCGACTTCCATTAGGTGGTGATAATGCGAGAGCATCATGATGCCGTTGCGACTCACAATGCCAATGAGCGTGATGAATCCAACCCAGTGCGCCAGAGACAAATGTGTTGCCTGAATCCAAATTCCTGGCCATAGGTACCACGGTTGGTCCACGAACTCTGCAATTTCAGGCCTATTCACGATCAGGAGCGCAACGATCGCGCCTAGCGCGGCTAAAGGTACGTTGGCAATGACTTGGAGTGCCGCGCTCTGAGAACCAAGCGCCTTCATCAGCAACAGATAGACGCCGACGATACTCAGCATTGAAAACCCCCAGAGCCTGACGGTGGCCTGCTGCTGTGCTTCGAACTGTCCACTGTAGTCGAGATAATATTCGCCTGGAAGTTCATGCAAAGATTGCTCAACCGGCTGGAGCGATTGTTTGATGTCGCGTACGACACTCGCCAAATCGCGTCCTTGGACATTGCAGAAAACTGCGATGCGACGCTGAACGTGTTCACGATTGAGAACATTGGGGCCGGTCGTATCCAAGATCTCTGCAACTTGTGAAAGAGCGACTTTCGCTCCGGAAGGCGTCTCAAGAATGGTCTCTTCAATGACGTTGGGATCACGACGCGCATCTTTGTCATACCAGACCACTAAATCAAAATACTTATCCTCCTCGATGACCTGTGAGACGACTTTGCCCTTGAAGGCCGTCTCCAATACTTCAGCCACGTCACCAGGTGCGAGACCGTATCGTGAAGCCTCTTCACGTTTGACTCGCATTTGCAGCTGCGAGATTTCGATTTGTGGCTCGATTTGGAGGTCGACGATCCCTTCGATCTCCTGCATCCTAGACTGAACATCGTATGCCGCGGTGCGCAATTCACGCAGATCAGGACCAAAAACCTTCACGGCGATCTGCGCACGAATCCCGGACATCATGTGATCCAATCGATGCGAGATGGGTTGACCAATGTTAACAGCGGCCCCTGGAATGCTCGAAATTCGATCACGCAAATCTGCAATCACTGCGTCTTGAGTTCGACCTTGATATTCGAAGCCCCAGAGATGCGCGATCGGAATCGCCCGCAAGACAGTATTATGCCATCCCACTTTCTGA
This sequence comes from Planctomycetaceae bacterium, assembly GCA_031411655.1. Taxonomy (GTDB): domain Bacteria; phylum Planctomycetota; class Planctomycetia; order Pirellulales; family Pirellulaceae; genus UBA6163. The sequence continues at coordinate 117,449 of JANOBM010000046.1, read as the reverse complement.
GACTTATGTTGGGCGAATCGCACTTCGAATTCTGTGTTGTTCACACCTTCTGCGTGCTCATCCAATTCGGCCCGTCCGGTCCGGCGGGCTATAGAGAGAACTTCTGGTACTTCGAGCAAGAGGTATTCGATCCGACCAGCGATACGTTGGCTCTCAGACAGCGAGGTCCCTGGTTCAAGCCGTAGGTTGATGGTTGCTGTCCCTTCATTGAAAGGAGGCAAGAACTCCCCGCCCATCCAAGGTAGAGTCAGGCAACTGAGCAGTACTAATACGCTTACCCCAGCGAGAACTGACCTAGGACGACCCAGCGTCCAGCGCAGCAGCCTTTCATCCCAGCACTTCAACCAACGCATGATAAGCGGTTCGCGTTTATCGGCCAGAAAGGGTGCACGAGGTAGCAGCACACTCGCCAGCACGGGTGTGAACGTTAAGGAGACCGCCAGCGAGCATAATAAGGCGAGGATGTAGGCAATACCCAGCGGCACGAACAACCGCCCCTCAATGCCGGACATCATGAAAAGCGGCAACACGACCAACACGACAATGAGGGTCGCGTAGACAATCGAATTGCGGATCTCGCTAGATGCCAAGAAGATAACATCCAGGGCCGGCTTTTGAGCTTCAATTGGTAACTGCTTGTTTTCGCGAAGTCGACGATAAATGTTTTCGACATCTACGATAGAGTCATCGACCAAGTCGCCGATCGCCACTGCGATTCCGCCCAGCGTCATCGTGTTGATGGTGATGCCGCACAGGTAGAACACGATGACAGTCAGCAATATCGACAATGGCATGGATGACAATGAGCTGACACTGGTACGAAAGTTGCCCATCAATAGGAACAGAATCACGACTACCCAGATAGCGCCGTCGCGAACTGCCTCGCTAACGTTATCAACCGCCGCTTCAATGAAGTGGCTTTGGCGAAACACTTCCGACTCGAGCTTTACATCAGCAGGTAGCTCCATCTGGACGGAAGCCAGTACTTCGTTGATTCTTTGGTCAAGCTTGATCGTGTCAGCTTCAGGCTGCTTTTGCACTGTGAGCATGACCGCCATGCCGCCTCGTAGCTCACGATATGGCTTGGTGTGTGCATTCGCTGTCCGATCGTTGTCACTAGACGAATCGTACGAGCCATCGTTCATTCGCGCGTACTCAGCATCATGATCGACAGCAAAATTGACGTCTGGCTTCACTTTCACAACTGCAGAAGCGTCACCTCGCTTAATCGGTCCACCCAGTTTGACATCGGCCACGTCGCCAATACGTATTGGAACTTGATCGCGCCAGAGGATAGGAGTTGCGGCGACTTCCTCAAGAGTTAGTGACTGTCCCTGGATCCGTAGGAGCGATTCTTTTTCTCCGCGATTCATCACACCGCCACCTGCCAGCACATTGGCTTTCGTCGTAGCGTCCGTTAGCTGTGCCAGGGTTACATTGTGAGCAGCCAGCCTAGAAGGGGACGTGAGTACTTGATACTGCTTAAGAATTCCGCCCATAACGGAGACTTGAGACACGCCTTCAACGGCAAGAAGTCGATTACGCACGGTGAATTCGCCCAGCGTGCGCAGTTCCATCGCTTTCGCGTCCGCTTCGTACTTCGACGTGGGTTTGAGATCGCTGCGCAGCGCAAGCAACATGATCTCACCCATGATGGATGAAATCGGTGCGAGCGTCGGGCTTGTACCCGGTGGCAACCTTGATTGAGCCAGTTGCAACTTCTCGTTCACGATCTGGCGATCAATGAAGATGTCGGTTCCCCAATCAAACTCTACCCAAATGATGGAGAGACCAATTGCAGATGAAGATCGAACGCGTTTGACTCCTGTCGCACCGTTTAAAAGTAACTCGATCGGTCGGGTCACAAGCACTTCGACTTCTTCGGGAGCCAGTCCGGGTGCTTCGGTCATAATCGTCACCGTGGGACGATTGAGGTCCGGAAACACGTCGACGGGCATGGTACGAAGCAAAGACGCCCCGACCAGCATGACGAGAAGTGATGCAATCGCAACGATGGCACGATTTTGAAGTGAGAAACGTATGATGCTGTCGAGCAAGGAAGCTTACCTCAAAGATGCAAAGGCTGTCTGCAAGTCGCGACCACCCGTGATTACAACCAACTCACCGGCTTCGATACCGTTAACAACTTCGATATACTCCCCATCCGACCGTCCAATCTTTACTCGGCGTCGCTCGACATACCCATCGCTCTTTTGAACGAAGCTAAAATAATGCATCCCATCACGAAGGATTGCGGATGAGGGAATCGCCAGACTCGACGTCGAGCCTCCTATCGGTAGGTTGACTGTCATCAACGCTCCGGCTCGAAGTTGCGGGATACTCGACGTCGCCTTTGGAGTAAACCATATTTTCTGTGTACGAGTCGACTCATTCACTGTTGGCCCGATTCGCGATAGAACGACTGGGAATCTGATGTCAGGGCTGGAAAGTATCGTAGCGATACCCACGGCTTTTTCTGATAGTGAGCGAGTCTCGCGCGGTGGCACATGCGCCTCGATCCAAACGGCTTGGAGATTTTGAATTTCGACAAGTGGTTGGCTAGCGGCTACCGTTTCACCTAGCGTGACTACGGACGAGGCAAGATGACCCTCAATGTTGGAACGAAGTGGAAGATAGTCGAGTATTGCTCGTTCGTTGACGATTGATTCAATTTCGCTTTCCAGCAATCCCAATGTGGCAAGCTGCCTTCTTAAGCTCTCTGCCCGTGCCTTTAGCTGTTCCGCCTGCGAGCGGGTTTCCAATACCACGCGAAGGGAAACCGCATCGCCTTTGACGCCATCGAGCCGATCGGCGCGACGAAGCGACAACTCAGCGTCGAGCGAAGTGCTGATCAAGTCAAGCTGAAGCTTGTAAAAACCAGGCGAAGCAATCTCCATCAATTTCTCACCAGCCTTCACGAATCGCCCTGGACGCAGTGTGTGCGAATGGATCGTTCCGTCTACCTGAGACGAGAGTACACTTCGGTTCTCCGGGGGCAACGTCACGGAAGCAGGGAGTTGAGTTGTCAATGCAATTTCCCGATGGCTTGCGGCCGCAGTCAATATTCCTAATTGCTTCTGGTCGCTGCTCGAGAGCTTCAGAACACCGAGAAAAAACAAACTCGACAACTCGTGACCTCCCCTCACGACCACACGGTCGCCAGGATAGACGTCGCCTTGTAGCACTTCTACCATCGGCTCCGTTGGGTTTTGCGTTTCCAAAATACGCTTGCCTAATCGAATGGTTTTCTTGCGGTACTCAGCCGAAGTCCGAGTCGATGCTTCTTCGACGAAGACATAATTCTGCAGTCCATCGCTGTATACGGCGCGGTGGGGCACGGTCAGTTTCTCAGCCTGCTCGGACGTATAGATCGTGGCCATACCTACAAGCCCAGGAATGATCGCTTGGTTTGCAAGGGTAACCCACGCCGAACTGACTTGAGTCTGGGAATCTAAACCAGCGTCCATTCGATCGATAACGCCTTCGACTGAAATGGACGACGAAGGGAACTCGATCTTCACACGGTTGCCGACCTTAGTCTTGAAGATGTCCTTTTCTAAGAGCTGCAGCCGCACCCAAACTTCATCCGTGTTGACTATTTCAAATAGGTGCTCGAACGCTTCAACGTACTTGCCTTCGGCGAGGTCCGAGTGAAGGATTTGGCCAGCGATCGGCGAACGAATGGGATAGTACAGTCCATCAGTTTGGTTAATGGGCGAATCATCCAGAGAGACACCCAACGCATCGGCTCCAATTCTCGCGACTTCCAAGCGGTTCTGGCTTTGCTCTACCGCGTTTTCGATGTCCAGCAAACGTTGCATCGGCACAGCGCCTGCCAGCGCAGATGGTCGTGTCATCTCAAGTAGACGCTGGTTGAGCTCTCGATCATTAGTCGCTTGGCGATAATCCATTTTAATCAATTCCAACTCGCGGCTACTTAGCTCAGCAACAATTTGGTTTTTCTCTACAAAGTCTCCGGGGCGCATCAACAGCTTGGCGATGCGTCCAGCGATTTGCGCCGATCCATACGCCTTGGCCTGCCACGGTGTAACGGACTCTGCATAGACCTTCAACGTTGAGGCCACGGTACCTACCGATACCTCCTCGGATCGAAGCCCAATCGCGTCACGCGATTTCGCCGACAATGTCAGTAGACCATTCTCTGCATCAACTTGGACACCCTTGGTGGGAAGCGGTTGATGCCCCTCATGCGCGTCGGCCAGCGACGTAGCCATGGCAAGTAACAGCAAGGCAACAAGTCGAACTTTCAACTGAAGAATCATAGCTTACTTCTTGATGAAACTATCTGGATCTGCCAGCGGCTCTATCGATGTCTTCGCGGAAGTCAAGAATTCGTCGATGCATGGAGGACAGCAGAACTCGTAAGGCTTACCATCGATGATCCACGTGAACTTGGAATTCGCTCTTGTTCCCGAAATCGGACAGAGCTTGTCGCCAACATCTGGTTTCATGTTGTGTTCAGACTTGAGCCCTTTGAACTTTTGCGAAGCCGTTATGTTGCCGTTGGCCGCGATATCCGCAGTGGTGTAACGTCCTCCGGGCGTCAAATAGAGTTCCCGTTCTGCTTCGTTGGCGACCTTGGCCGGCATGTCGGACGATTCACCATGGCTCTCTTGACCAGAAACAAAGCCAAGACGAAATCGCTCGCCATCAATGCGGATGTTTGGGATGGTGACATCAATCTTACGACCCACCAGTTCCTGTGGCAGTTGGCCAACAAAGAGGGAAGTCTTTCCTTGGCTGTCACCGTCCTGTGGAGATGGCTCGAACGATATGGAATTGGAATCGGTGTCGCCTTCTGCCTTGACAAAACCCTTCAGTGTCTGACTTTCTACATCGATAACCCGACTCTCATCCTTGCCGAGCGTGTAAAGCCGAACGACACCTTCAGAATCGATGACCGCTTCCACGTGATAGCTATCGCGTCCCAGGGAAACCAAGATGCCCCCGTGAGCACCCGGTACATGGCCGTGTTCACTATTAACATCGCTGGTACTTGAACTCGCCACAAAATCTTTAGCGTTTGCCGCTCCAGTCCCCACGCCTTCGACTCGAGACGCATTCGGTTCCACAGCCTTCTCCGATCTTGAGGGATTGCATCCGCTGACAGCGAGTATCGAGGCCGCCGCCACTGGTAGAACAAGCAAATAACCCAAATTCCACTTCGTCATATCTAAACACCTTCAATCAAAAATAGGAGAATCCAATAGCTACTTCTTAAGGGATGCTTCGTAAAGGTCATCAAGCATTGACAAATACATAGCTGGCTTTGCACTCATCTTCTTCACACATGGTGGGCAGCAGACGTAGATGAATTGCCCATCGATGATACCGTGCTTGGACTCTACAGAGATTCCATTCTCAGCCATAACCAAGCAATGACCTTGGGCTTTGGCAAGGTTGCTCCTGATCTTTTCGAGATGCTTGGCATCCGGCTTCGATTTCAGACATGCTTCACAACAGACATAAAGCCCCTCTTTCGTTTCTGGATTAGTCAAAATGACCGCCTCACCATGGTCAGTGAGTGACTCACCAGACACTGGACATATCGCTTGCACGGCTATTCGAAGACGCTCGCGGCGTTGCTCTGACGTTTCGTCTTTTGTCGTTTGCGCGTAACTCACTGCAATTGCAGTAAAAACGAATAGCAGAGCGAAAATACTTTTCTTGATCATGGTCTTATTTCTCTATGAAATACAGGTTTGGAAAGGGATGTCGATTTCGGTGAAATCATCCTTACAACTTCAGGGAGGCAACCCAGTGATTCACTTCAGTCAAGTCGTTTACACCGACGATCGTCATTTGCCGATCTTGGTTTCTCCAGCTGACGGCTAGCCGCCCAGCCGACTCAACAATTTTGCAAGGAATGCCCGCGCACTGGGTCTCAATCGACGGGGAGTCACCAAACCAGATAGGCTGTTCGTCTCTGTGCTCAAAGACAATGAGTGATGTGCCGTCGCTTCGTTCGCAAATGGTTGCCGAACACTTGCAGCAGGGCATGTTCAAAACGTGTGTTGATACACGAGTGAACCCTTTGGGAACACGTTTTAATAATGCCGGCTCATAGCCGAGATACTTCGTGGCTTCTTCTGTACCTAGTTCACGGCCATCGTACTTCGAACTCAGCCTGGCCAAGGCCAGCTGGGGTTCAGTTCTGACTGAGCGGAATACCTCGGCGAAATCCACAGCCAGTTCAGCATGATTGTGCAACGCGTTAGCGGTATCGTGGTGATCGGAGGAAACATACCGCAGTGCGGAAACTAAGAGAAAGATTGCGGCAGCGGCGGCCAAAACAGAAACACCATAACGCTTGGTCCAACCGTCCCAACGCGATTGTCTGGAAGCTAGCGTCACCGCTGAGCTCTCGAGTTTGCGAGAAACTTGTTCCCAGACTGCTTCCGTATCAACCATCCGTTCCGAACTTCGCATCAATGATCCCATGGCAAGGTATTGGGACATTAGCCCACGGCATGTATCGCATTGCACGACATGGTCTTCCAACTGATGACAAGCCGCTGCGTCAAGCTCTTTGTCGACATACGCGGACAAGTGTTCTGCAACAAAATCGCAATTCATCTTTATGCCTCCCAACCCAGGCGGACCAGAGAAGTCCTCAGTTCATTTCTAGCCTTGTTTAGTCGCGAACCGACGGTACCTTCAGGAATTCCAAGAACGCTCGCGATCACTGAGTATTCGAGCCCTTCGACCTCTTTCATGTGCAAAATTGCTCGCTGCTCTCCAGTGATTTGCTGCATGGCCAGCGCTAGGACCTCTTTGTCGTCGTATACTTCGATCTGCGAATTCGTAGCGCCGGACATTTCACCAGTTTCCGCGGTCTTTTGGATACGTTGTTCATCGCGTTTCATTTTTCGCAGGTACTGCAAGCTCTGATTAATAGCAATGCGATGTGCCCATGTTTCAAGTGACGATTCAAAACGAAATTGACGAAGCTTGGAAAACAAGTGGATGATGAAATCCTGCATCACGTCGTCAGCATGACTATCGCCGACAATCTTCCGAATAACACGATAACAGCGTGCCGCCAATAATTCGTAAATGCGATTTTGAGACTCTCGATGTCCACTATTTGCACGGCTGATCCACATCGCCAAATTCTCATCAGGCACTTTCGACGTGTAATCTTCCGCTTTTCGGTTCATCTCATTGGATGACTCTGTCGGTGGCATTCTTCACTCCTTCCCGCCGAAGAGGAAAACTACCCAGAGCTTTCGATGGCTTCGGGCCGCTTGGCTTCAAAACGGTACTTGTCGATTTAGCGAGGGCAGCAGAGACGTTCTACCGCGCAGCAGTAAGCATGCTTGATGCAGCAGGGAGGTCCACTTTCGGAGGATGCAGACATTGTATTCGCGATTGCATGGCTTCCATTTACTGCGAAAGCAGTTGATGACAAAGCGAGAGCGATCAACAGAGCAAGTTTTGTAAACATGATTCACCTGATTCGTTTAAGAAGCTAAAAGCAATTGGCGAGTGCCGGAAGTTAAGCACACCGCCATTCAACAATTCCGGAGCTGTCGGATTGTTGTGCTTTTCATCATTTCTTCCAAATACAGGCCACCGCTTGCCAAGAACGCCCGCCAAAGCGAATCGGCACTTCATGCAACTGAATCACCCACCGCTCTTCGCGAGGGACTAGGTCGCACGTCGCTGTGAGCATAGCGACACAGAGTACAGAGCGGGACGAAGACCGAGGTTCAAGTTGAAGGGTAGCACTCGAAGTAGCTTTCGCACATTGGCATTTGCTGCTTCCTGCCACCCCAAAATCGTTAACTCTCTTTGCATCCACACTTCGCATGGCAGAAGTCGGTGAGGTAGCGCATCGGGCGCACTTCGGTGCAGGGGGCTTGGTTTCCGTCCCCTCACCACGCTCATTGTCTGAGGTAACTTCGTGCACCGAGGACAAAATCGCGATGATCGAGCGTGAGAGGCAACAGCACGAAACCACACCAAAAATTTGGCCGTACGCAACTGCGAACAGCAAAACAAGATGGAGGGGTAGTGACGGCATAGCTCGTAGTGATGAAGCAGTTTTTCTAGGCAACACAAATTGGATGAACGTCAGGCTGAAATCCTTCACGGTCTTTCAGGATTTTTTGACTTTCCCCTGGGGAGGCTACAAAGGACTCCACAACGGAACAGACCGCATTTTACATGAAGAGTGCTTGGCGTGGCGGCATCCAATCTGGCAATATGACCATTAATCTCCCCGGTATGAATGGAGGCCAATAGTGCATTTACATACACACAGGCAGGTGTTTCAGGTTACAGGAATGACGTGTGGCCACTGTAAATCAGCGGTCGAATCGGCAATCCGAGCCACCGATGGCGTTACCGCTGCCAATGTTGATCTGCAGGCGGGGAAAGCGGTCGTCGAGGGGCAGTTCGCCGACAGTTCAATCGTGGCCGCTGTCGAAGAAGCTGGCTATGAAGCCGTAGTGTAAGGTGGCGAGTATTCCTTCTCGTGAATGATGTGCGTCTTCCTACGAACCGCCATCGCGGTCGGCGGTGATGGAACGCTTCGACGACTCGGCTCACAGTCGCCTCCCCATCGTATAGACGGCGTCCATGATCTGTCGCTCGCGTCGACTTAACTGGGACAGCATTGTTTCCCATGTCAACCGCGTTTCATTTCGGTAGCAAGAGCGATTGCTATTGCGACGATAATTGGACGGTGCCTCGCGGCAGAACACGAGCAATGCCTTGATCTTTAAACGTTTTAGGGAGAGTTCGATGGTCACAATATGGGATGCAGTTGAACGGATAATGTCAGAGGTTTTAGCTGTTTAATTCCCTAAACAACCTGGATTCGTAGACGGACGAAACAAGCCTTCACCGATCATGTTTGTTGAAGGATAGTGTAAGTTCAAAACCCGGCATGATGGCGACTGCCTCGCTCAAACTGTCTAATGCGTGTCCCAAGAGGTGTCCCAGTCCCGGTTGAAAAGTGTGCATTATGAGAACTCTATCTAATCGCTCGCTACTTCTGGCAATGCGTTATCTCCTTTGCTGTCCGCGCACAGCATCGATCGTTGCCGCAAGCTTTCTACGAAACCGAATGTTCCATTGTCTTTTATGGGTCAGGGTGTGCACTTCACTCCTGCTTCTGCATGTGTCCCTCGCTGCGAACGCTGAGGAGTTGTTCGCGGGCGTTTCGAAGGTGGATATCTCTGAATCCGCCTCCCCGATCAATGATCCCCTGTATGCGAAGGCGCTCGTTCTCAAACAGGGTGAAACGATCGCCGTGCTGGTGACAGTGGACGCAGTCTCCATCGGCGAGATTGGCTACATCCGCAACGACTTTCTCGGTACCGTCCGCGCAGAGTTGCAAAAGACACTAAAGATTCCACCTGCGAACATTCTTGTGAACGCGAGCCATTGCCACGGTGTTGTCTGCAGCGACGTTGCATCGCGAACGATCCAAGCAGTTAAGGACGCATGGAAGAAAATGGTTCCCGTGAAAGCAGGGGTAGGGAGCGGTCAGGAGTTGCGAATTATGGAGAACCGACGACTGATGCTTAATGACGGAAGCGAAGCAGATGTCCGTCATGCTTACGCGATGCCACGCGACCAAGATGTAGTTGCCATCGGACCGGTGGATCCGCAGATCGGCATACTGCGCCTTGATCATGCTAACGGCAAGCCGCTTGCCGTGGTCTATAACTTTGCTTGTCATCCAATACAGGGAGTTCCCAGCAAGGGTAGCACTGCTGACTTTCCTGGGTTCGCATCCAAGGTCATCGAAGAAAATTTTGGTGATAACGTGATGGCATTCTTCGTCCAAGGGTGTGCAGGCGACATCAATCCGGTGAGCTACAAGGACGTTCATCATCCCCGAGACTCAGAGCCTTTGGGGAACCTGCTCGGCCTCAGCGTCTTACGCGGACTCAAGACGATTGAAACGGTCAAAGATCAACCGTTACGGATCATGAACGAACCACTGGCTTTGCCACGAGCAGCGGACATCGAGCACCGCATCGCCGCCATCGAAGCCGAGCAGATGCAACTTTTGAATTCATTAAAAAGTACTAGCCTCAATTTCAAAACGTTTCTTCCCCTTTTTATCCAATACCAAGTCTCTGCCGATTTTCCTTCCTATTACTCTCACCGCTATGTTCTCGACCAAGCCAATCATCGGGATGACATGCTTAAAATGGATGCAGAGAACAAAATGAACATGGATGCCTATCTTGAAAATATCAACGCCATGGAGAAGTTGACTCGCCTCAACGTCAACCTTGCCTTGCTCCGTATGCATCTCGCGCAAAACGAGGCGGCTGATTCGAAGACCCTCGATGTCGAGGTAGGGGGACTTCGAATAGGTGATTTCGTAATGGTAACTTTTCCCGGTGAACTCACAGTTCAAATCGGCTTGAATATCAAGAAAAAGTCGCCTCATCGGTTCACATTCGTGGCAGGGTATACGAACGGTTATATTTACTACACGCCCACCGCCGAACAGCGCAATAACATTGGATACGCACAAGAAGATTGCGACTGCCTTGTCGGACCAGAGTGGCAGAAGCTGTTTGAGGCCAAGGTTTCGTCATTGCTAAGCCGGCTTTGATGCGGACCGAACTTGAATTGCACGATTGTCGGCGCTTACTGAAGGATAAGAAAACCGTACCGTCGGGTCAGCCTTGCAAGTAAAAGTCCCTTGTCAACGCACGGTAAGCTGGCGTGTATTCGTGCCGGCGCATCGTTTCAACGACCAGCGATTCGCACACCGTCGTGACTTTCGTCGGATTCTTTACAAACTCGAGCAGCATTCGTTTCGGCGGCTTGTTGTTATTCGGGCGAACTTCACAACATCGCCGGCAACGCAGTCCCGCTTTGTTCGCTACGTGAATGAAAGCTTTCCCTTCTCGGATCGGAAGAATGGTGCAATACGTTCCTCCATCGGCAAGTAAATTTCTAATGACATCGATTAAGTCAGTACTGCTTAAGGTGTCATCATGCCGTGCCATGCTTCGAGCGGATGTATCTGGCTTAAGCGAATCACTGAACCAAGGCGGGTTGCAGGCGATGAGTGAATATCGTCGCCCGGTGTTGTAAGCGCGGACGCACCCATGAATCGATTCGAGTCGATCTCGAAATGGACCGACTCGGAAATTATCCATCGCCTGCTCGTATGCGGCCCTATCAATTTCGATCGCGTCCACCTTTGCTTCCGAAAACCGTTGTGCGAGCATCATCGCGACAAGTCCGGTCCCTGTGCCGATATCGAGAATGCGAGTGGGAGTGTTCGAGTTCGCCCATGCTCCAAGTAAGATGCCGTCCGTGCCCACTTTCATAGCACAACGGTCATCGTTGATTGCAAACTGCTTGAACTGAAACCGAGTCAACGCACCCTCTCCAATAAAGTTCGATGAGTTTCTTTCTTCTCAGTACAGGCGGAATAACAATACTGATTGGCGCGTTTGCTAAAACACGGGCGAGAAACTGAAATTTGCGACCCCATTCATCCCTAATCGATCGGAATTCGATAAGATTCAGCGGTGGAAACGTACTGATCCGGTGGGCTGTTGAAAACGAGTGTCATTGAGTTCACAAAGGCGCGGTGTAGTTCACAAAGGCGAATCACGTACTGACGAACTTCGGTACATTGTGAGTCCGAAAGTTTGAATGGACCAGAACACTTGGGAGAAAACACTTAATGGATCGATCTGAAAATAGTATGTTTTTCCTGTGCCTTTTGACATTTAGCTTTGCATCCGGAGGCCCTGTCTGGGCGGACGACTACGATCCGTTGGTGCTGACGAATCCATCCGAGATCCGTACGATCGACCTCACGGTAAGCGACCAGTCGAGGAAGCGAGAGCTACCGATTCGAGTCTATTTGCCCGCAGGCCAGACCCCGGCACCGGTGATTCTTTTTAGTCACGGGTTAGGCGGTAGCAGGAAGAACAATCCTTATTTAGGCAACCACTGGGCGGGACGAGGGTTCGTCGTAGTCTTCACCCAGCATCCCGGAAGCGATGAGTTGGTATGGAAAGATGTACGTCCGCTTCAGCGCCTGTCAGCGATGCGGAATGCGGCAGGGGTAGAACAGTTTCTGGATCGAGTTCATGATATACCCGCCATTCTCGATCAGCTCGACCGTTGGAATTCACAGAGTGACCATCCCCTGAAAGGTCACATGGATTTACTCCAGGTTGGCATGTCAGGACATTCGTTCGGCGCCGTCACGGCCCAAGCGATAAGTGGCCAGAGTGCCCCGGTCGGAAAGGGTTTTACGGATTCTCGGATCAAGGCCGCGGTGATGATGAGTCCCAGTTTGGGTCGAGGGAGAGATGCCAACCGGGCGTTTGGAAGTGTAAAGATCCCTTGGATGTTGCTTACCGGAACGGCTGATGACTCACCGATCGGCGATATCGATGCGCCAGCTCGATTGGCTGTTTTTCCCGCGTTGCCTCCCGGCGACAAGTTTGAATTGGTTCTCGATCAAGCCGAGCATTCTGCTTTTGGCGAACGTGCATTGCCAGGTGAAACCAAGAAGAGAAATCCTAATCATCATCGTGCGATTCTGGCAGTGACAACCGCGTTTTGGGATGCCTATTTGCGAAACGACGACGCTGCAAAGAAATGGCTCACTGGAGAGCAAGTGCAGCGCGTGATCGAAAAAAACGATCGTTGGCAGACCAGATAGCAGATCACGGCAGGCGTATCGAAACTCGCAGCGTCGATTGATCTTTGTGGAGCGTTAGAAGCGGAAGTCACCACCAACGGTGATACCCTGCGCAAAGAAGTCGTTTTGCCGAAATACGAAACGGGGGCGCAGGGGGCCGTTGAGTGGATCGTCTTCAATAGGGATCAGTCCCGGATTCAAGTCGGTATCAATTTGATCGCCGGCGCGGACGACATTGCTAAAGTACACAAAGGTATAGCCAGCAGTGAGACTGAAACGCGGTGTAAGGTGCCATCCAAGAGTTGCACTTAGTTCGGGGACGACCGCAAACTCATCTCGCTCGTAGATACCAATATTGCTTCGTTGGGCGAGTAAGCCACCGGTGAAAGTTGCGGGAACTCCTGCTTCAACCAATTGAGTGGAACCATTAATACGAACCTTCTGCGCGTTGGTGCCCACGGCCACTTTCGTTTTCGTTTCGAACCAGAATCGGCCCATCGGAATCTCGCGAATGGCTCCCACTTCGATACCTTGAAAATCATTCTCGGTCTCGAATGAATCGCGTAGATTGATCGTGCCCGTCGCAGCGGGCGTCAATGATCGTAGATTCTCGATGACGTGAATCTCGTCTTCGAGACTGACGTATCGATAGCCAACCAACACATCCAGGCGAGGCTCCCGTGCACAGGAGCTGGCAATTTGACTTACCGATCCAGGTGCATTCAATGCATCGGCCTGTAAGTGGATTCCGAATGATCGCAACTGAGTGTCCGTGTTCACGTTGACACCACCGGTCGCTAGCCCTGGGAATGACAGCAGCTGTGCCGTTTCTCTTGCATTAACGATGTCGAAGAAGGGACGGCCGAGAATGGGATTCGTCGTGGAGTCGGCCGAGAAAGTGTCGCCCTCACCAAACAGTTGATAGTAGTCTCCGCCGATTGCCCAATAACGAGAGGGATCAACATACCAACCGCCTTGAACGCGAACGCCGCTGCGGTACTCATCATTTATCTCGCCACCGAAAAGCGTCCTCGTGGAAGCGCCTCCGTTGAAGGCGGCTTGGTTTTGCGGTGTGCCGGTAGGGCTTGTGGTGACTAAAGGCGGAGTCTGCATGGGATCCATCCACCATCCCAAGTACTCACCACGCAAGAACATTCGTCCGCGATAGGGCACGGGATTAGCAATCGCCCGAAATCCATTGCGAATCGGCTCAAGCGGTTGAAGTGGAGAGAAGTACCCATTCGGCTGAATTGCATACGGGTCCGCACTTGCCATTGGAACGGGATCGTACAACAGTGCGCCAGGCGCCTGTGCAGACGCTTCAGTGCGACTGGCAGCAGCGATCCCGAGGCAAACGATCAAGGAGATCGATAACGAATGGACTTGACGAAGCGGGGCCAACGGTAGCTCCCAAAAAATATCGGAAATTCAAAGCAAAAAACTAAAGTTTCCTGCACCGTTGGGAACTTCCGAAATCGACGCCCCCCGCGTCAAGGCGAACTCGCCTCCTTTTCGGCTCGTTTTTCAGCGATCCGATAAAGTTTCGCCAATTCAAGCAGCGGTTTTTCTAGCTGCTCAAAGTAGTCTGCCTCAGTCAACATGTCTTTGCGCTGCTTCAAGATGGTGACATCGGACTCCAGTCGAACCCGCTGCACCGCCTCTTCTTCCGTCAGTGGCGCTGCCGAACCTGACCGCAGCAAGATCGTTCTTGCGGCCTTTTCTCCATCAAGCACCACCTTCATCGCGTCGCTGGATGCTTTCGCAAGCTCAGGCTTTTGTCCTCGCAGGGACATGGCTAGCATCTCGGTCGGCGTCCCCAGTCGATCACCATTGTCGTCAAGCATGGAGTGCTCCGTACAAATTCGATTCTCGGACGAATAAAAGCGTACTGTCTCGTTTGCGGCCATGACGACAGCTTCGAGCAACGAAACTTCCTCGTCGTGGTCCAAATCCGCCGTTGAGTCGCCCAAGGCTTTAGGCAAGAACTGCCCAAATCGCGCGAAGTTTTGTTCCTCGCCGCTTCGCGTTGATGTCACGACGGTTCGATCTTTGCCTGAGAGCGAATTGACGAACGGCCCGCTCGATGAGGAAACGTTCACGATGACCGTCTCCGAACGAAGCGGCAAAAGTGCTGACGCAAGCTGCTCTGCCGAAATATCGGGGCCGCGGAGGTTGAACTTCGCGACGTTCGCTTGATAAGTGCCGTGACCGATAAGAATCAACCACACCAAGCCTGAATCTTTCTCGGTACGCTCGTCAGCAAGCAAACGAAGCGCCTCTTGCAGCCGTGACAAGTCGCTCGATTCAGGCTTCGCTTCCCCAGCGATTCGCCCAGGACCTATCTGAGTGATCGTCGCTCCCGATTTAGTGGCAAGGTCAACCCAATGTTCTGCCCAGTTTAAGAATTGCTCGCCATACTCCGGCGCACCTGCAGCACCGACAACAATCAACACGTGGTCGGCCGCCGTCGCGCTGTCTGCGAAAAAACAAGACATCAACAACCAGCCCCAGGTAAACCGAAAGGGGAAAACTCTTTCAATTCTAAATAGATTGCTCATGACAAACCTTTCCATCGGCGGAGTCCCCACTCGCCACACAAACACGCGATCGCGATGAGCATTACCCATGGTTGATGCCAAACGGGATAGGTCCATACCTGCATGACTGGCACCTTGCGATTGGAGAGGTCCGCAACGAAGCTTTCGAGCTGCGTGTCGTCGACGATCTGCCCCCCCGACTGCTTCGCAATTTTATCAAGCCACTGTCGATTGACACTCCATTGACGGAATTCAGACTCATCAGGTGTTGCTGCCCATCCCGTTGTTACCTCGCCCACCTCACTGCCATCCTCGGCGGTGACTCGTGCCGTTACAAGATACCCGCCGGGTTGACTTGCAAAGTAGGTCGCAACGTAACGGCCTGGGGTCAGACCATCATCTTGTGCGATGAGCTTCACCGCAGGCCCAGTCGGCGGCGTGATTTCGATGTCCACTTTGGCATTATCGACAGACAAGAAACCTTCATCGACCACGTCCGTGACGACGCTGACACGCCTGCCTCCGTCATCGGTTGCCTCGATCTTGCAATCGACTCGTTGAGGAACGTCGCTCACCAACCAGCGCATCATCTGCCTCCATTGCCTTGCCGGTTCATCCTCTTGTCCGGGGACACGGCGCATCGACCACTTCCACATGTCGCCCAGCGTTAACGCCGCCGACTTTCCCTTTCCAAAACGCTGGACAACTAATCCCGGGCTTAACTCACCGTGGGCTTCGCGAACCGTTGCTAACTGAATCGCACCCGGTTTCGCGGGGCCCACACGATTGATGGTGTTAAAGCTTGGCATATCTCGCAAACGCTGCGTCTCCGCTCCTTCCGTTTCGCGCAAGCGAAACCACGGTTGCAACATTCCCTCCCGCGTCATCTCCACGCGGTACGAAAGCTCCGGCGAATTACCAGGCATCTCCTGAGGGGATTCTGTTGACTGACGCGGTGGGTAGACCGCGCAAAGCTCGCCTAGCGGTGTATTTGCAAATCGCTTCGTATCAAAAGATTCCTGGCCGCCAAGCATCAATAATCCGCCACCCCGAAAAGCGATGAAACGCCGAAGCATCAGCAGTTGATCTTGTGTAAAAAAATCAGGTTCGATGTCGTCGAGTATCACGGCTTCGTAACCGAACAACTCTTCACTGGTCCGTGGAAAGCCTGAGCTGAGTTCTTCGGATTCTTCCACGCCTAGGCGGATCATAACTGGTTCATCGTATTGTTGAGCAGCTTCCTCTTCGTCAGAGCCAAGTCCCGCAAAAAGTGAATTGGTGTTGCCCACGTCACGGTCGCGAAAAGTGAACTTTGCTTCCTTGTTTGCAATCCGCAATAAACCAACGAGTTGAACTTCGGGATCAGAATGGACCGCTCGGCGAAGAAATTTGAATTCCCAATTGGGACGTCCGCTCACGTACAAGATGCGATGAGGCCCGTGACCACGATCAATCGATAACCAGCGAATGTTGTTTGCAAACGTTGCTTCGGCACCCTCCTCGCCCGCATCCACCTTGTCCCGATCCGAATCCAGGAACACAACCAGCCGGTAAAACCCCACCCCAGGCTGATAAGGTCGAAACTTAAAAACCAAAGGTTGCGATTGACCATCCCGGGGCACCACAATCGTCTGTTCTTGAATGACCTTTTTGGTTTCCTGTTCCTCCAGTTGAATCACTACTGGTCCTTCTGGCAGCGACTGGCTGGCCACGATCACCTTGACCGATATCGGTGCGGTTTCAAAGTCAGATTGCGAAACACTAACACTGTCGATTCGAATATCACCGGGCGATTTTTCCGCTGTCGAGACCACCGGGTAGATGGGAAAACCGATTTTAGACCAATCGGCATCGGCAGCAGACTCATCCGTCAGATTGCCATCGCTAAACAATAACAGGCCGCCTACTGGTCGGCCCGCCAATCGTTGTCCAAGAGACTGTACGCTTCCCGCGATGGTCGATGCCTCACCATTCATTTCCAAGGACGATACATCACCCAGTGGTTCCAGACGCGATGCGAAGCGATAAGGACGCACATCGAAGTCTTGTGCCAGCCGCACTCGCCACGATTTTTCGGGGTTCAGCAAGTCGATCACTCGATCACCACGACTGGAGGCATCGGATGCCGAAAGCATCGTCATGCTTTGGCTGGTATCGACTAAAATTGGGAATAGGTTTGCTTGAGGGCGAGGACGCGTTCCGCTTCTTAGTGGATCGAGCAAACAAACTGCAATCAATCCAATGGCAATCAACTTGAGCAAGAACGCGAAGGCGTGGACGCCCCTCCCGATACGGGTCCAACCGTAATTCCAAAAAACAAGAATCATCAGTGCCGCTGCTATCCCAACGGTCGGCCACGCCCAGTCGGAAGCACCCCATAAAATGCCGCTAGAGGATATTTCATCAGGCACAAGGTTAACGGGCATTAACGTCCGCTCCCAAGATTCTCGTAGTAACGTTTGACTGCGCCGGAAAATTGATCGGGCACTGGATCACGATCCATCGGCACGGTCGCCGACTGTTCGGAGGATTTCTTCATTAACTCTTCCGATACTCGCATTTTTAGTTCACGTAGCGGCTTAGCAAGCATCGATTCGACCAACTCCCACTGAGGCTGTTGTGCATGGCGACGGAGCTCGATGCGCATTTCACGAGCACGGTCTCGAATGGCAGCAGCTTCGGAACGAAGCACCGGATCGCTCACCAACTCTTCAACATCACGAAGACCATCGGACCATTCGCGAAATCCGTTACCCGTTAGCGGTGACGCACCCGTGACCGGGCCGCCGTTCAATTGCTGAATCATCCCTGAGCCAGGACCATCACTGGACGGACTACCACCCGAAGGCTCGCCATCCTGCCGTGGTTGCCCATCCGGTTGCCCACCTTGGCCAGCCTGCTGACTTGCTGTTGGCTCACTGGGTTGTTGTTCTCTGGGTTGTTGTCCACCGGGTTGTTGTCCACCGGGTTGAGGATCTACGTCAGCCTGAGATTTAGCCGATGACGGCGGCGTTTGCCCTTCCGCCGATTCCCCGGCGGCGGGTTTACTCGTTTCACCTCGCGCAGTACGCATTTCCTGCTGTAACGATTGGTCCAGTTGCTCCAGTTGGCTGAGAGCTCGCTCCAACGATTTTTGTTCATCGCCGAGCACTGACTCTGCTGCCTTCTCCAAGTCTTGTCGCAGTCGGCTGGTGTCTTGGACCGCGGATTGTTGGAGCTGCTGAGCTTGAGGATCGAGGCCACGTCGCAGTAACTCGCCTGAATCGCTCAGCTTCCGCTCCAGCTGGCTCTGCTGCGCATTGCGGTAAGTGTCATAGAGCGATTGGGCCAGCAGCGGTTCCGATGGCTCAGCATCCTCCACGGTGCTTTGAACCTCTTCCAGTAATCGCTGTACCTTCTCATGTTGCTCCTGGAGGGTCTTTTGAATCGCCTCTCGGTCGCCGCCGGAACGCAATCCGACTGAGTTCTCACTCGTCAATTGCTCCATCGTTTCGCCAATTTTCTCTTGCGATTGCTCCAATTCGCGAGCCTCGGATCGCATTTCACGCAGCTTGTCGTCAAATTCTCCCGCTGCTAGTTTTCGAAATTCATCGCTCAGCTCGTCAAGCTCTCGTTCCGCCCTCGTTCCAGATGCTAACGCCTTGGACGCTTCGTTCTCTTCGAGGGCGTCACTGGCCTGCCGGATATTTTCGCGAGTCTGCTCCAGTGCACCGGCTTGTTCATTTATGGCTTCTGACTGTTCCGACTGCTGGACAAGATCGGCCAACTCATCTGCTTCACGAAGTTGTTCCTGCTCCTGTTCACGAAGCCGTTTAAGCTCGCGGCGCACTTCCTCTTTTTCTTCCTCCGTCTTTGCAGATTCTAATGCGGATTGAAGCTGCGTTAGCTGCCGGTTGATGTCTTCTTGACGCTGGGCAAGTTCTCGAAGTCGATTGAGTATTTGGCGGTTCTCACTTTCGTTCTCGTTCGCACTTGGATCGGCAGCCTGAGACTGCGTTTCGTAACGGTTCTCATCTGCTTTAAGTTCCAGTTGGTCGAGTTGCTGCTGTCGGCGCTGCGCCGAAGCACCACCACTTTGTTGCCCTTGCTGTTGTTGAGATCGACTGACCTGAAACTCATGCGCCCGCAGTTTTAACAATGAAGCGTAGGCGGCCTGCTCCGAAGTGAGTGCGGAATTCAACGTCTCAAGTGCCTCGTTCGCGCCGGCTTGGCGTAACGCCTCGATGGCAGTTTGCATGTGATCGGTTAATGTCGCAACGATTTCCTTTGCTCGGTCGTCCTCTAATTCAGCAGCCATCTCTTGGGCTTGTATCAGTGCTTGTTGCTGGGACTCGAGTACCAGTCCCGTGTCGGTTGCAAACGAATCCGCAAGACTCCGGCTACTGGAGCCACGAAGTATTTTCCAAGTCGCAGCGATAATCTGTTTTTGCAACTCAAGAAGCTCTTCGGTCGCTTGGGAACCGCTTGGTTGCTGTGGCGGTGCTTGACCGCCAGCGGGAGCCTCCCCTTCGCGGAAAATTTCATCAAAAGGTCGGACTTCAACAAAGTACATGTCGCTTTGCGTTCGACGTGTCTCTCCTTGGGCGACGACGTCTTCGGCCCAAAAATGATAAGCCAGCAGTTGGTCCGGCTCGGCACCCAGGCTTTCTAAGTCCACAACGTAATCAACCGATTTTTTCTCATTTCGCTCGACAGTCTCTGCGATGATGATGTCATCGGACTTTCCGCCAGCAAACGAAAGCGAGATCCCAGTTCGCAGGATACCAAAGTCATCTTGCACGGTCGCAGCAAGCAGGAGCTCTTCGATGGGCGACGCAACCAGATCGCCACCCGAAACAAGTTTTAATTCGACGGGACGATTGGGGATCGCTCGTGCATCCAGCGTGATCGGATGTTTGTTTTTGCGTCCTTTCTCATCGACAAGGTCGACCGACCATCGTTGACTTTTGTGGACTACTGTTTCAAAACGAAACTGATTGGGGCCAACGGTGACTATCCCAGCACCGATGACTTCATTATCTGCGTCTCGAACCATCGGGCTAATGCCGGGTTTATTTAACGTCAGTGTCCACTGGACCATCGTGCCTTCGACAGCGCTGATACGAACTGTGTCCTCGACACGTTTAGGTTCCATCCTTGCAAAGTCAGGAAAAGTCATAAACGCATCGGCACGAACAAGGTCCGGATACTCAAAAACCGTCACGCGGAACCGGTCGCTTTGCCAATCGGACGATTCGATCTCATAGTCGAAAGGACGGTCGATCGACGCTACGTAGCTACTAAAAACGGGGTCGTCTAGGCTTTGAGTCATTGCTACGAGAGAGGGCACAAGCGGGGCTCCGCCGCCGGGGGCATTGGTCACTGAACGAAGCCTGACCTCAGGAGGAAGTTCGCCGAGCGATGCAAACCGAGCGCTGATCACCAGTCCGCTTCCTCGTTCGACTTCGGTATCGCCAGGTTCCACGACAATCGATAACGCTTCCGAACGACTGTTCAGGCTGCCGGGCTGCGCGTTCGGATTCGAAAAGAGAAGGAGGCCCGTAATCGCGGCGAGCGCAATCAGTGATACACCACCTGTTAAGCGACTGAGCCATGCCGCACGGGCTGGTACTGCATCGGTCCAGCGATGAGCACTTGAGTGCCTGTAGGCATCGGAGATGACTCGCCGCTGGAGATAACCAAGACCCTGGCCTTCGCTTTCGGCAGGGAGACTCAGCGCTGTCAGTAGACGCTGCTGCAAGCCGGGAAATCGGGCCTCTATCCGCGTGGCAATGAAACGCGGATTGCGATAACTCATTTGACCCCAAACGAATGCGGCGACCGCACCGGCAAGCGTCGCCACACAAACGGCGATGGCGACTTCCGCCCCGTTCAACTGGCCTGCTGTCACGCGATCAAGCATGGCCAACCCCGCTAAGGACGCCAGCATGGTGATGGCGGCTAAAGCCCACCAAAAACGGATGGCTCGAAACCGACGGGTCACCGCTGCGATTTGCTCCGACAGCGACTCTTGGCGTTCAAACAACACGTTGACCTCGAAACAAGGATTGGCGGAACAAAGCCGTGTCTTTAAAAGTCAAGCGTATCCGCGCGGTAACCAGGATGCCAGCATGCAGTGGATATAAATGCGGAAAGGGGGTAGCCGGTGAGGGTCGATTTCGACGGCAAATTATTTTAACTTTTCTAAGCTAGCCTCCAACGGTAGCTGAATCATGAAGACCGTTCCCTGCCCAAGTCGGCTTGTGCAACGAATCGTTCCCCCGTGACTTTCAACAACAGCCTTACAGATACTGAGTCCGAGCCCCGTTCCGGAGACGTCCGTTAGCCGAGTTCGCGAACGATCAGCACGGTAAAAGCGATCAAAAATTCGTTCCACATCGTCGGCATGGACCCCAATTCCAGTATCGCTAATCGATAACTGTACTCGCGCCTTGGAACCTTGTGTTTCGATGCAACGCAAATCGACGGCAACACGTCCACCCGTTGGGGAATACTTGATCGCGTTATCAAGCAAGTTATTGAGTACTTGAATCCACTGATCTCGATTGCCAATCATCGTAACCGCATCGTTGCGATCGATTTTAAGCGATACATCGCTGCATTCGGCGACAGCACGGAAGATATCCGCGGACTTGGAGACTATCTCATTTAACGCAAATGGCTTTCGGCTGTCGATTCGCGTTGGCAAGCTAGATTCAGCAAGTAGTAGTAATTGATTGACGATACCCCCAAGCGCATCGGTCTGTTCCATGATCTGAGCAACCAAATCTCGGTAGTCTACCACGCTCCGATCGGAAACCAGGGCAACGTCAGCGGTTGCTCGGATCGCAGCTAACGGCGTGCGTAATTCGTGTGCGGCGTTGGCAAGAAAATCATGTTTTTCACCGACATCCGTTGCAATGCGATCAAGCAGCGTGTTGATAGTCTTGGCAAGCTGGTCGAGCTCGTCGCCGGCATCGCGTATCGGTAACCTCTCCGATAATAGACTGGGACGCAACATGGCGGCGGTATGCACCATCGTCCTTAGTGGATTTAGCGCTCGACCTGACAAGAGCCATCCTAGAATAGGGGCAATGATAAGAGACAGTAGCCAAGTAAAGATGGCGATACGATCGATTCGATGAAGCTCTTGAGTCAAAGGGTCCATCGATGCACCTATGCGTAACCAGCGGACCGTACTGTCGTCACTAACGTTGCGCGTATATTGCCTAAAAGTGCCTGTGGTCGTGAAGTGATTGCCTGTGGTGTCTAACTTAGCGAGCAGCTTGCTTGGTGCGTTGACACTCGCCCAGATTAGGTTTCCATCATCCGAGAGGAGCTTTACGAACCATTCATGACGGCGATGGCCCATGGCTTTCCGATTCAACTCGCCTTGAAACTCAATGCTTTCAACTGGCAAATCTTTCAGGGCTAGTCGGATTTCTTCTGCATCCTCGACAAGTAATTCATCGAGACTTCGGATCAATTCCCAACGAGTGGCTTGATGGACAGTGATGATCGTCAGTGCCGCCGTGAGCGCAACGGCCCCTGCATTCCACATCGCCAATCGAAAGCGAAGCGTCTTCCAGATTTTAGATGGTCTCAAGAATCAAGTCTCACTAAGTCGCAAAACAGCGTTATCGTTTGAGGCGTCGACCTGCGGCCGTGCGTGGCGGGCTTCGGACGTCCGACTTTGAAATGGCGACGGTACCAACTCGCGATTGCGATGATTCCGTTCAAGCCAACTGCGCCGAGGCTGAGCACTATCGAACTTCGACGAGATAGCCCCTGCCGCGAACGGTTTGCAACAATGGAAAATCAAAGTCACGATCGATTTTACCACGAAGTCGCGTGATGTGGACTTCGACAACATTCGTCACACCCTCCCAATGAGCATCCCATAAGTGTTCACAAATCATCTTGCGAGTGACGATTTGGCCTGCTTCTCTCATGAGAAGTTCAAGCATCCCGAATTCGGTAGGTGTGAGGTCGATCAACTTACCATCACGTGTCACCAGTCGACTGTTTAAATCCATTCGTAATGGACCGACTTCAAACACGGACGAGTTTACCCGCCTCGAACGGCGAGTGATGGCAAGCAAACGGGCTACGAGTTCTGCGAAATCGAAAGGTTTGACCAAATAGTCATCCGCCCCAGCCTCCAATCCCTCCACTCGGTTTTCGATCGAACCGAGGGCAGTCAGCATTAAGATTGGAGTGTGTTCACCCTCTGCATGGAGGTGACGAAGCACTTCCATGCCTGAAACGTCAGGCAACATGCGATCCAACACCACCACATCAAAATTCCCGTTTTTGATGGCGTCAACGGCACCGGTTCCGCAGCGAATCCACTTGCAATGGTGGCCCGAGTCCTGAAGGCCCCGGCTAACCATCTTGCCAAGTACATGGTCGTCTTCAATTAACAAAACATCCATTTCGGTATCAAGCTTCGCCGTCATTGCCTCGTTCAGCTGTGCCCAGACAACATTCTATTCGATTCATCGGCAGTCACGCTTCGTCCAGTGGAAACCTTACGAATTTGTAACTTGTCGCTGCTCTTTCGGTTTGCCGATACCCAACCTACTCTGGGATTACTCAATTGTCGATTTTCGCAAGCCTTCACCTGGAACCCGTTTCATGGGCATGGTCTCCGAATCCTCTCAGCACGTGGCCAATGCTGAATCCAGCACTGCATCCGGTCCTGGACAGCCCGGTAGCGTTGCAGTGACGGCCAGAGATTCATCACTTGAATCATTACGCAAATCGATTGAGCACGCTACTCATCTATTGCCTACCCAGGGCCCGATTACGGTCTTCGTCCACCATAATACTCTTCACGCTTTTGAAGACATGCCATTCGATAAGGCGGTTATCGAGGGGATGCATGCGTTTGGCGGACAGCCTTACATGAGCGAAGAGCGTTATCGTCAAGAGTTGGCGAGTGGCCGAATCAATTCCGCCGATGTAGCAATGGTATTGATTGATCAGCTTGGCGATTCGGGAGATGAATTGCTCGGCTTTTTTGGGACTCGCTTTCACCTTCGGATGGCCATGCTTGAGCATCCGATGCAATTAGGTACCGATGCAGAACTGGATTGGTTCATCGCAGAAACGAAGGCGCTGCGAAGATTTCGCTCAGAAAGCGAGCCGGGGACACGAGTACGGATGATTGAAAGCATCAAGCGTCTAGCTCGAGAACATGAAAACAACGATGGCCAATCGAAGCCCCCGTCTCCGTTGGTAACCATTTTTCGCGCTGTTTCAATCAATCATCACCGCGGCCGCTGGACTGACTGGGACGATTCCACTTGGGAAGCCGTTACTCTGGAGATCCTTTGGCAGGTTTGTGAACAAAGCGTCGTCAATTGTCTTAAAGCACAAGATACCGGGCGGCGCTCGAGTCTGCCGATCAGGCATCGCGATTACGTTTTGGCAGCTACCGGGCAGGACATTGATTTGCTTGTAAACCCATTGCTGATTTCCTTTACAGGCGCATTTATCGACCAAGGTCTTGCGACATGGGCTTTGCCCAGTCGTGACCTTGGTTTTTTTCAATGTTTTATTGATCTGTATTCACAGCCGTCAACCACTGTTGAACTTTGGCGTAAGGGTCTCGATAAAGCGATCCAACAAATTGTTCGTGACGAGTTCAGTGCGTTGGAGTCCATCGAGGCTTCACTCATTGATCTAGGGGTTGCTGATGATGAGCGAGACTCCTTCATCGCGGAAACGCTCCGACCACTTCGGGGCTGGGCAGGAATGGTGTGGCAATTAGAAACCGCTGCGGAGTGGACTGTGCGTCCCGCGCAATCAGGCTCTCTGGTGGGCTTTCTCGCGGCCAGATTACTTCTGGAGCGAATCGCCTTAAAGAATATCGTCAATGAATACTTATACGATTGTTTGCCTCAACCAGCACCGATTCAACTAAAGGAAATCCGGTCGAAACTACGATCATTCGTCGGTGACGAAAAGTCGATTAGCGTCCAACAACATGTGTTTCTCGTATTTCAACTCGCTCAAGTTCGCGGGTGGTTGACCGAGAACCTGATTGGAATGTCGGTGACCGATTGGCAGCTTCTGCTACGCGAGTTAGACGATTTTTCCTCATTGCAACGTCGTCACATTTATCACTTGGCCTACGAATGCCATTATCGCAATCAGGCGCTCGACGCACTCATGCTACACGCCAAAGAGGTTGATCGTAAAATCGCCCTCCATCAGTCAAGCGATCCTGTAATTACTAAGTTCCAAGTTGTCTGCTGTATCGACGATCGCGAAGAATCTTTTCGAAGACATTTGGAAGAGGTTGCACCCGAATGCGAAACGTTTGGCGTTGCCGGGTTCTTTGCAGTCGTCATGTATTATCGGGGAGTGGCAGAAGCTCATTTTCGTCCGTTATGCCCCGCGGTCGTTCGCCCCACCCATTACGTAACCGAAAATGTTAGTTACTCATTTGAAAGCAGTCATCGCAATCGAGCCAAGGGGCGTCAGCGTTTCGGTTTCGCTACTCACCGATTTCACTTAGGGACTCGCTCCATTCTTGGAGGAGTCGTGACGTCGCTCGCCGGGTCGTTGGCCGCCGCGCCAATGGTGGGGAGAATTCTGTTCCCGCGTTTCACAGCGCAATTGAAGAAAATTGCCGGCAGCGTGATGCAGCCACCTGCTAGCACACGGTTAACGCTTGAACGCACTGAACCAGATCCGAGTGCAGAACCTGGCCATATCGGTTACACGGTCGACGAGATGGCTGCCATCGTGAAACGTATCTTGGAAGACATGGGCGCCGTGGGGCGACTGGCACGATTAGTGATATTTGTCGGCCATGGTTCGTCCAGTCTTAATAATCCTCATGAATCAGCCTACAACTGCGGAGCATGCAGCGGGGCAAAGGGTGGCCCCAATGCCCGCGGCTTTGCACAGATGGCGAACGATCACCGGGTCCGGCTGAAGTTGAAAGAGCAAGGGGTCGTAATCGGCTCGGAGACGGTATTTGTCGGCGCGCTCCACAATACTTGCGACGATGACATTCTGTATTTTGACCTCGATAACATTCCCGTTTCGCACCGCTCTGATTTTGAACATGCACGTGATGCAATCGAAGAAGCAAGGGGTCGTAATGCGATGGAACGCTGTCGCCGTTTTGAGTCTGCTGCAAACGTGCGATCGATCGAAGACGCGTTGCGTCATGTTGAGACTCGAAGTGAAGATTTGTCTCAGGCAAGACCTGAGTACAACCATGCGACCTGTGCCATGCTTCTAGTAGGCAGGCGAAAGACTACTCGCGGACTCTATCTTGACCGTCGAGCTTTCGTGGTTGCGTATGATCCGACGACGGATACGCCTGACCATGCTGTGCTTGCACGAATCTTAGGTGCTGCGATCCCCGTCTGTTCGGGAATTAGCCTTGAGTACTATTTTTCATGCGTCGATCCAGTCGGGTATGGATGTGGCTCAAAACTGCCCCATAACATCGCGGCACTCCTTGGCGTGATGGAAGGCGCAACCAGCGATTTGCGGACAGGCCTATCCGCCCAGATGGTAGAGATCCATGAGCCGATGAGGATTTTGACAGTGATTGAGGCAACTGAGGAAACGATGTATTCCATCATGAAGGGCAACGCAACCATCGATTTGCTGGTCCGAAATGACTGGATTCAGCTTGCCATCATGCATCCGTCCACCAAGAACATTTCAGTTTTCAATCACGGCCGATTTGTGCCCCATGTTTGCGAATCATCTTCGCTCCCTTCGGTTTCATCATCCATTGATTGGCACCGCGGACAGCGGCAGCATCTGGGGTTCGCCGTCATCCATCCGAATGGGAACGAACCGGTATCGCAAAAGGTGATGCGATGAATCTAAGCATTGCAGTGTTAATGAGCTTTTTTGGGGCCTGTGCGATCGCATCGCCCGCGGTCTTGGTACTTTTTTTCGCGATGCGTTCCGTGTTGAATGTGCCGACGACTGAGCGAATCATCTCCTGGGCAACCCAGACGGTTGTAACAATCGGTCTACTGTCATCGGTCAGTGTTCTCGCGTTGATGCTGTACACGGGCTCCCGTCACGTTGAAGTTGAGATGGGGAATATCGTTTTAGTACCGAACGATGAGTTCCATTTCCATCTGAAATTTGTGTTCGATCGTTTGTCAGTCCCTTTTTGCATCCTGTCATTCGTTCTTGTGGGGACGGTTGGCACCTTTGCCAATCGGTATCTTCACCGCGAGCCAGGGTATGGAAGGTTCTTCCTGTTCTATTCCATGTTCTTGCTAGGAATGGTCTGTGCATCGCTGGCCGGGACCATCGAAACTCTTTTTCTCGGTTGGGAGCTCGTTGGATTGTCTTCCACTTTGTTGATCGCGTACTTTCACGACCGACAGGCGCCTGTTGTCAACGGGCAGCGAGTTTGGAGTATCTACCGGATCGCTGATGCAGGATTTCTTCTTGCCGCAGTGGCCCTGCACCATGCGACTGGAGAGGGCGATTTTGTCGGACTGATGGGAAGTGGCCCGTGGCCCGACGGTCATGCGTCGCTGAGTAGTTCCCAGGCGCTTGGAATCGGCTCTCTGTTGTTATTCGCCGCGGCTGGTAAGTCAGGCTTGATACCGTTCTCTAGCTGGTTGCCTCGAGCGATGGAGGGCCCAACTCCATCGAGCGCGGTTTTCTATGGAGCACTTTCGATTCACCTAGGTGCATTCTTGCTTCTTCGCGTCAGCCCGATTTTACAATTGTCGCTTCCGCTGACGGTAATGGTCGTCGTTTTGGGACTGACCACTGCCATTTTCGCCGCGTTCGCGTCACGTGTGCAAACCGACATCAAGAGTTCACTCGCATTTGCGTCGGTCACGCAGGTCGGAATCATTGTCACTGAGATTGGGCTTGGGTTTTATTATCTTGCGCTCATCCACATCATTGGCCACGCCTGCCTGCGAACACTTCAGCTACTGAGGGCTCCTACGCTCTTGCGAGACTACACCGTTCTCGAGAACGCTATTGGCGGCCGTCTGTCGACCCAGGCACCGGTAGTAGTCAAGGGGATTCCCGAGGCGCTTAGTAAATTCGCCTATCGCCTAGCGATCGAACGGGGTGGGTTTGATGCAGCGATTGAACGCCTGATTACACACCCGGTCGCATCACTGTTTCGTTTGTTCGATAGGTACGAACGTAAGTGGACCGATCTGTTGTCTCGAAAGGCATCGCGTGATTCGGATGCGGTTCCAGTGATCGATGCGAAGGAGGATTGGGCATGAATACTCTCCATTTTCCCTTCTTGGAACTTGCGGTCTTTCTCCCACTTTGCGGTGCCATCGCAACGCGGTTGTTTACTCGTACCGACTCTGCAAAGAAAGTAGCGGTACTCGCAGCAGCCTTTACCCTCGCCGCGACCGTTGCAGCATGGCTCGACTTCTATTCGCTGAACGTGCCGGTCGCTCAAGATTCTTGGGATCTCATTGACCGTTTAACGACGTTTGATTTCCTTGTAATCGACGAACTCTCCGCGCCATTGTTGCCCCTTACTGCGCTGATTTACTTAGTAACATTGCTCACAACGCAGAGAACCAAAGCCCAACGTTTTTCCTTCACTTGGACGCTCGTTTCGCTCTCGATTGCACTGGCGACGTTTGCCAGTCGATCGCCTTGGTGCGTCATCGTCCTGCTAACGGTTGCGACCCTATTGCCCTATTTTGAGTTGCGACGGCGAGAAAAACCGACCGGCGTATTCGTGACACACATGTTGGCATTCGTCTTTCTCATGCTAGTGGGTCAATCGATTATCGACTTTGAAGGTGATGTCGAGGTGCATTCGATGATCGCGATCATACCGCTTATTGGTGCCGTTCTTATCCGTAGCGGTGCCGCTCCGACGCATTGCTGGATGACGGATCTTTTCGAACATGCGACTCTCGGTACCTCGCTTCTCTTCCTCACGCCAATGGCTGGTGCCTACGCGACGATACGACTTGTCCTTCCTATTGCACCAGACTGGGCATTGCGTTCGATCGCTGTCATTTCACTCGCTACCGCGATTTATGCTGTGGGAATGGCGTTGATCCAGAAGGATACACGTCGCTTCTTTTGTTACCTCATGCTCAGTCAATCTTCACTGGTTCTGGTGGGACTGGAAATGAGTACCCCGCTGGGGCTAACTGGTGCACTATGCGTTTGGCTTTCGATCGGATTGGCAATGACAGGATTTGGCCTGATCATTCGGTCCCTCGAGGCGCGTACAGGACGATTGAATCTCACTGACTATCACGGATTGTTCGACCATGTGCCCAGTTTTGCAGGGTTCTTTTTGTTAATGGGTTTAGCCAGCGTAGGCTTTCCAGGCACGATCGGATTCGTTTCTTTGGAGTTGTTGATTGAAGGTGCATCGCAACGCGGGACCATTACTGGCAGTGTGGTTGTGTTGGCCTCCGCTCTGTGTGGGATTGCAATCATGCATGCCTACTTTCATATCTTTACCGGAAGGCAACATAGAACTTCGATTTCGCTAAAGAGTTCTAATACTGAGCGGGTCGCGTACCTGACACTTATCGGGTTGATTGTCGGCGGGGGCTTGCTGCCACAGCCAGGCGTTGCGACGCGGTACCACGCTGCAGTCGAGTTGCTCAGCCAACGGAGGCGTGAATTGGTCGAACCCATTGGCGAACATGTCTCCAAAGCCGATCCTGAGAACGAACGTGATGAAGCTAATAAACGCGTTGAACGCGATGAAGCTGATGAGGATCCAGAGCTCGAGTTGACGATGCCTGCCAACGCCAACAACCGCAGGTCTCTGGACCCTAAGTCTGACTGAGCAATCGGCCTTTCTCGGTGAGCATGACTGGCTCTCTGAGTTTGCACAGTACCCTCCAAAACTAAAAATCCTGACACCATTCAACCGATAGACCAACCTGCCTTAATTTGGAAGAATCTCATGGCGCAAGAAAACGATTCCGTACCTCGTGGCAATTTTGCCGGTTTTTTTAAACACTTAGGAAAAGACGTCCTGGCAGGCTTCTTAGTTTTCCTCATTGCATTGCCACTGTGTTTGGCCATCTCGATTGCCAGTGGGGTGCCGCCAATCGCCGGAGTGTTTACAGCCGTCATTGGTGCGGTTGTTACAACACTGCTGAGTAACTCGGAGTTAACCATTAAAGGTCCAGCAGCGGGCTTGATCGTCATCGTGATGGGGTGCGTATCTGAGTTTGGCGAGATTACTGGAGATTCCAGCATTGGAGGCCCCGCCTATCGAATGATGCTGGCCGTTGGGATCACGGCAGGCATCATTCAAATTGGTTTTGGATTGTTTCGTTTGGGCATTCTCGGCGAGTTCTTCCCTAGTAGCGTTGTTCACGGGATGCTGGCTGCGATTGGCATCATCATCATCTCCAAGCAGGTGCATACCGCCTTAGGAGTGATGCAGGTCACGAACGCCGAAGGGCATAAGATCACGGAACCGCTCGAGTTGATAGCCCGAATACCTCATTCACTTGCCGAAATGAATCCGGAGATAGCCGTCATTGGGTTGATCAGTTTGGTCATCTTGTTTGGCCTACCAATGATCCGCAACAAGTATGTCAAACGAATCCCGGGTCAGTTGATCGTCGTTCTACTGGCGATCCCGATGGGAATATTCTTCGATTTGTCGCACGAGCACACCTACAGCATGATGGGAACAGAATATTCGTTGGGCGAGAAATTCCTGGTCAGTGTTCCCAGCAGCCTTGTCAAAGCAATTACCTTTCCGGACTTTAGCGCGCTCCAATACCCCGCAGCATGGAAATGGGTGGTGATGTTTGCATTGATCGGAACCCTGGAATCGCTCTTGAGTGCAAAAGCGATCGACTTGCTCGACCCGTGGAAGCGAAAGACCAATCTGAATCGGGATATGTTCGCCGTCGGTGTTGCAAATACAATCGCTGCAGGAATCGGCGGGATACCGATGATTTCAGAGATCGTACGCAGCAAGGCAAACATCGATAACGGCGCACGCACGCGATTCGCAGACCTCTGGCACGGACTGTTCATGGTAACCTTTGTCGCAATGCTGCCAGGATTGATTCACCGCATTCCATTGGCTGCGCTAGCAGCAATGCTTGTCTATACGGGATTCCGGCTCGCATCACCGAGAGAATTTGTACACGTCTACCATATTGGCCGTGAACAATTCATCATCTTTGTGGCAACTGTATTCGGAGTCCTTGCAACGGATTTATTGGTGGGTGTGTTCATCGGGGTAGGTGTCAAATTTGTAATCCACTTCATCAATGGAGTACCCATGAAGTCCTTCTTTAAGCCGTTTCTTGAAGTGGAAGAACAAGGAGAGAATACCTGCATCATTCGGGCCAGCGAATCGGCGGTATTCAGCAACTGGATCCCGTTCAAACGTCAAATCGAAGATGTCGGTTTGACTCACCGACGAAACATCATTGTCGACCTCAGTGGGACGACATTAGTTGACCATAGCGTGATGGAAAAACTACATGAGATGCAAAAAGACTTTGTTCAGGAAGGTCTGACACTTGAAATCACCGGATTGGAGTCGCATCAGCAGCTATCACACCATGAATATTCGTCTCGCCGCCGAGGTATAGAGGCCACGCCAAAATAAATAAACGATAGCGAGCGACTCGAGTAGGGGCATAAGCCAAGTGAGCGCCGGCTTATACCGTCGGCACGATCGACGGATCTACGAATCGAGTACCTGCGGCAGGAAATGATCATTTCTGGATGCTGCTTGCTTATTGTGCTGGCACCGGTGGAAGCTGCCTCATCATTGGCTCTGCAGCCGGCGTTGCCGCGATGGGATTGGAGCAAATCAATTTCATTTGGTACCTCAAGAAAATCGCTCCCTGGGCGCTCCTTGGGTACGTGTCGGGTATCGCGGTCTTCTTCTTTCAATCGACGGTCTTAAGACTTTTCTAGTGTTGGAGCGCGACTGAGTCGAATGAGTACCGGCTTCAAGCGATGAACGAGGAGACCTTGCTATTCCTTCAGCAGCGGTAAGCTGCTGACTTGGTTTATCGGTTGGCGTCCTCTGGGCTGGACAGTTTCTGTCCATTCGCGTGTTTAGTCCCTGGCCTTTTCAACTAGCATTTGAGTCAAAAGGCCTGTTTTCTATTGGTTGTCGCGGAGTCGGCCAGCAAATTTGCCGCTGGCACGGTTCGTGCTTTGAATCAGAGACTCGGAAACGAAGCCTATTCGACCCCTACGCGAATAAGCGATGGACATTTGTCCGTGTCACAGGCCTAAAGCACCTACAAAAATGACCGACTCGACCTGCCTACGCAAACCAGCGACATTCCAATCGTTCGCCAAGGGACTTCCTACTTTGCTTGTGCTCGCCGTCATGGCCTGCGGATGGTGGATCGTCCAAAAGGTCACCCACAGCGTGCCTGCGGAGGCGGTCACGTCCGATGTCGCCGTGGAGTCTTCCGTGGCTGACACCCTGACCTTACCTGACGGCAAATTGAAAGCGGCTCGTTTCGAGAGCATTCCGGCGCAAAACCAATCGGTCCAACACATTCATACGGTGCCAGGTCGGCTTCGGTACGACGAAACTAAGCACGTTGACGTGAAGGCGCCGATGGACGGAATTCTAGCCGAAGTCCAAGTCACCCCCGGTCAGTTGGTTGAGTCTGGGGAATTGTTAGCCGTTCTTCGTAGTCCTGAGATTGGCCGTGCTCGCGCCGATGTCTTAAAGCAAAGAAAGGACCGTGAAATCGCGGACCAGCGGTTGAAGCGTGATCGCACTCTTGAAAAAAACCTTGAGGAAATGACATCAATGCTTGATCGCGGCCAGTCGATCGAAGCGATCGAAGTCGCCTTCACCGACCGGGCGCTGGGAACTTACCGCCAAGACATCCTTACTGCTTACTCGAAGTGGAAGCTTGCCGCCGAATTGCTAAACAAAGTCCAGCCGCTTGCGAACTCAGGGTCCATTTCGGGTCGCACCATTCGAGAACGAGAGGCCGAGCGACAGCAGGCAGAAACCGCGTTTCTATCCGCTCGCGACCAAGCCAAATTTGCCGCGATGCAGGCGACGCTTAAGTCCGAAGCCGACGTAGCGGAGGCGGATCGACAACTCAACCTCGCATGGCAGGCCGTCGAAACCTTGCTTGGCTATAAAGAGGATAAAGCATCTGCGCAACTCGATGATGAAGAAGCTTTGTCACGGCTCGAAGTGCGTGCGCCGTTTTCCGGCTCAGTCGAGTCTCGTGGCTTTGCAAACAACGAACGCGTGTCGCGCGGTGACTCCCTGGTCGTTCTGGCCAATACCCAAACGCTTTATGTGGAGGCAAGTATTCGAGAAAGCGACTGGTCCGCCGTCTCGCTTGCGCCTGGAACCATTGTCCGTGTTTTTGTTCCGGCGTTACAAGATCGTGAGTTTAGCGCTGAGGTCCGTTATGTTGGTCGACAGGTCCAATCCGATACCAATTCGGTGCCCTTGGTAGCAGCAATCGATAACGCCGAGAACCTCTTACGTCCTGGAATGTTCGTTCGAGTGACCGTGCCCATCGGAAACTCTCGCGAGGCGTTATCGGTGAAACCGGCCGCCGTACTCCAGCATGAAAACCAAAAGTTCGTCTTTGTTGACATGACAGGAGGTACCTTCAAGCGAGTTGACGTCACAACTGGTCAAGCATCCGAGGATTGGGTCGAGGTGACCGAAGGCTTGACGCCCGGGCAATTGGTGGTAACCGGTGGTGCGTTTCTTTTGAAATCGGAAATGTTGTTGCAGGGCGAGAGCGAGTGACATCGCTATGGTTGCCACTACGACCGTAGTGAGTAGCTCATTCAATGGGTGTTTGCCCAACCCGTACTTTGGACGATAGCCCGTCCATCTTTGTAACCAGGATTCAATGCCGTGCTTGCTAAAATCATCGAACTTTCGCTCGTCAATCGCGGCTTGGTTTTGATTCTGACGTTGCTCATGGCTGGTGCAGGGGTCTATTCAGCGTTGCATTTGCCTATCGATGCCGTTCCTGACATGACCAACGTTCAAGTTCAGGTGGTCACCGATGCTGGCTCATTGTCGCCGGTCGAAGTGGAACGTTACGTAACGTATCCCGTCGAGATCACCATGGGTGGCTTGCCCCGCGTCGAGGAGCTGCGCAGCGTCTCAAAGTTTGGGATTTCGGTCGTCACAATCGTTTTTAAAGAAGGGACGGATATTTATCACGCTCGGCAATTAGTGAATGAGCGATTGCCGGATGCCGCAAGTAAGATCCCGCCAGGGTACGGAACCCCGGCAGTGGGTCCGCTCACCACGGCGCTTGGTGAGATCTTGCAGTTTGAGGTTCGTAGTGAAAATCATACGCCGATGGAACTCCGTACCATGCTGGAGTGGGACATCGCTCCTCGATTGCGAGAAGTGCCGGGCGTCACCGAGATCAATACGCACGGCGGATTCTATAAGACGTTCGAAGTGCAACCTGACCCAGACCGGATGACGAGCTATGGCATTTCAATGGAATTGCTCTTCACTCGTCTGCAAGATAATAACAATACATCTGGTGGTGGCTACGTCATTCATCACGACGAACAGCGGTTCATTCGCGGTGTATCACTGCTCAGTTCGGTCGCCGATATCGAGGCGGTGGTGATTCGTCGTGAAGCGGATGGCAACCCGATTTTGGTCCGCGACATCGCCAACGTCAGCATTGAACCGATGACACGGCAAGGTGCAGTCACTCGGGACGGTCGAGGTGAAATCGTCACTGGGCTGGTGATGATGCTCATCGGTCAAAACTCTCGAGAAGTGGTGACTGCGGCCAAGGAACGCCTAAAGGAGATCGAGGCGACGTTGCCAAATGGCGTTCAATTGGAAGTCACGTACGATAGAGCGGCGTTGATAGGCCGAACGCTCAAAACGGTCGTGACGAATTTGACCGAAGGTGGCATGCTGGTGATCGTGGTACTGCTTCTGATGCTCGGCAATTTGCGAGCAGGTATTATTGTGGCACTGGCCATCCCGCTTTCGATGCTTTTTGCGACGAACGTCATGGCCTTCACTGGGGTGACTGCAAGTTTAATGAGCCTAGGGGCGATCGACTTCGGATTGATCGTCGATAGTTCGGTGATCATGGTCGAGAATTGCATTCGCAAGTTATCTCATGACAACGGTGATACCGAGCACATTGATACCGTCCGCGACGCGGCGGTGGAAGTTCTTCAGCCGACGATCTTTGGTGTGATGATCATTGCCGTTGTGTTTTTACCCATCCTGCTATTAGAAGGTACCGAGGGAAAGCTGTTTCGTCCGATGGCGTTAACGGTGATGTTTGCGCTAGCAGGCTCGCTAATCCTTTCACTTAGCTTCATGCCTGCGATGGCATCGTACTTCTTGCCTAAGAAAATGAGTGAAGAGGACGTGTTGCTGATTCGCATCGTTAAATGGTTCTATCGCCCACTGGTATCGCGTGCCATCGATCACCCGGTTGCTACGGTAGCGATCGCGTTGACCGTTTTCGCCGTCAGTTTGCCCATCGCCGGTCAGCTTGGCGCTGAATTTATGCCAAGACTTGAAGAAGGAGACATGTTGGTTGAGGCGTTAAGGTTGCCCAGCGCGACACTGGAAGGTTCGATCGCAATGTCGACACAGATTGAAAACATTTTGAAGGAGTATCCTGAAGTAAAGACGGTTTTTTCAAAGACGGGACGCCCTGAGATTGCGAATGACGTCATGGGCGTTCATCAGACCGACGTCTGGGTGCTACTGAATCCGATCCATCACTGGCCTGTTCCGAAGACTCGTAATCAATTGATTCAACAGATGTCAGATAAACTCAACGCCAAGGTACCCGGAGTTGCATTCGGGTTCACGCAGCCGATCGAAATGCGGGTTGATGAATTGGTAGCGGGAGTAAAGGCGGACGTTGCGGTACTACTTTATGGCGATGAATTAGAAGAACTTGGCTTGAAGGGAAAAGAAATTGAATCGCTTCTTCGTACAATCCCTGGCGCCGTCGATGTCAAAGCTGACTACCAGGCGAATCTGTCAACGCTGACGATCAAGACAAAGCCGCAATCGCTTGCCCAGTATGGCATTGACGCTCAAACCGTCTTGGACGCCGTGTCGTCGCTGGGGGGCTTTCAAGTGGGGCAGATATTTGAAGGCCGTGCGCGATACCCGATCATGGTGCGGGTACCTCGGCAGTGGCGAGAAAGCTTAGCATTACTAGAGCAATTACCGGTAAGCGATTCCGGGGGCAACGCGATACCGCTGAAAGAACTTGCTGACATCGCATTGGAAGAAACACCGCCAAGTATTGAACACGAAGGAAACCGCCGTCGTACCTTTGTGTCGGCAAATGTTCGCGGTCGCGACGTCGCAAGCTTTGTAACGGAGGCCCAACAATTGGTCAGCTCCAAAGTCACACTTGCACCTGGCTATGAGATTCGGTGGGGCGGAGACTTCGAAAACCTACAATCCGCCAGCCGTCGCTTGGCGATTATCACTCCGATCGTATTGATGATCATCTTGCTGCTACTGCAAACCAGTCTCGGCTCATTCAGACTTGCACTTTTGATTTTCTTGGCCGTCCCGATGGCGGCCTCGGGAGGAATCATTGCACTTTACGTCCGAGCGATGCCATTCAGTATCTCCGCCGGAGTGGGGTTCATCGCATTATTCGGTGTGGCTGTTTTAAACGGATTGGTGTGGGTCAGTGCCGCAGAGAATTATCGCAAGACCGGTGCTCCCCTGGATAAGGTAAGTCACGAAACTGCGCTGGTGCGTCTGCGTCCGGTGCTTATGACCGCCATGGTTGCTAGTCTCGGATTCCTCCCCATGGCGATGTCGACCAGTGATGGCGCCGAAATGCAGCGTCCCCTTGCAACAGTGGTGATCGGCGGATTGATCACATCCACACTGTTGACTTCGCTTGTCGTTCCGACCATTTATCCCTGGTTCGCAAAGGGATTGCATGATGTGCATGTCACACACAAAGGCGTGCCACTGCCTACGGTCGATTGAGGACCCTGTTGCCCCCACTCATTCTGGGCGGCGAGCCATGGTCGTTCAATTCGCTCGGCGATAACTTTGTTTGTACAAGTATTCGTGTGGGCTGGGGTGCGCGGCACTCGTGTCGGCATTCGGTTTGAGTTTCAGGTTTAGCGAGGCTTCGATTTTCGATTCACGAAGCTACCTTATTAGTGCTGTAGTGCATCTAATAGGTCCATGCAAACTCTTAGTAAAGGCGGTTCCTACGCTACCTTTGTCAACGGGCCAACTTTAGGCTTTGGACAATCGATGCGGTACGGTCTTAAGATTCGCTTAAACTCAAAAATTGAAGGTAAAAAACGCTTCAATCTCCAAAGAATGTGCGCCATAGGCGTAACGACAACCAGTCCCTGATTACGGCAGATCGCCTTCATGGATCGGCTCGCAATCACTTCGGGCGTTGTGCAAAGCCAGTTAGGCGTCGTTCTAGCGCGATGCTGTCCGTGGGGTCCTGGTACAGTTTCAATAAACGGAGTGCGAACAAAACCAGGGCATAAAGCGGTCACGCCAAGTTGACTCCCCAAATATTCTGCACGCAGCGACTCGGTGTAGCCGACCAACCCAAACTTAGAGGCATTGTAGGCCGAAAATTTGGAAAACCCACATAGCCCGAGCAAGCTACAGACATTGAGTACGTGCGCTTCGCGGCGCTGAAGTAAAGTCGGGAGTAGCCGCTGCGTAATTTGAATCGGGCCGAGCAAGTTCACGGCGAGCAAATGTTCCCAATTGCCCTGGGCCATTTCCTCGGATCGTCCACGATATGTCACACCGGCATTGTTCACCAGAATGTCGACTTCAGGGCTGATGTTGAGCAAACGGTGCAGCGTATAAGCAAGCTCATCCTTTTCAGCAATATTGCACTTCAAGCCGATCGCTTTAACGCCAAGTTGTTGCAATGCTTGACACGTCCCGGCCAAGCCTTCGCTATCGATATCGATCAGGTATAGGTGGCATCCAGCTTTCGCAAGTGAAATCGCGATCGCCTGGCCTATTCCAGAAGCTGCCCCGGTAATAACGGCATGTTTTCCCAAAAAAGAGCGAATGATATCACCTTCGAAAATAGCGTTTGGCTTTTTTGATCGCGACTTTGCAATACTCGGGTTACTGTCAAAGCGAATGCAATACGACTTGACATCCTATAAGCTTTCGTCGTAGGAGAGACCAATAGCACAAAATGTTCTGGATGTTTTAACGTTTTGACGGCGATACATGCGTTCATTCATGCAGGTGCAGTATCGCCCTCTCCGTTTGGAATTGTTGAACAAGGAAGCGTTCAATGGCCACACTTCAATCTTACGCGAAGGAGCTTCGCCAGGATCTGCCGGCGGAGTCATATCGCGCGGTACCTTCACGATTGCTGTGGCTGCCGGTGCACTTGGCGATCATTGGAGTGGCATATACGGCAATTCTCGCCGACGAGAGAACCCTCGGCGTCAAGCTTTTGCTATCGATCGCGATTGGGCATAGCTTCACATGCCTCGCTTTCCTGGCTCATGAGATTTTGCACGGCACTGTTGTTAGGCAGCGGTTCCTACAGGATATCTTCGGCGGTCTTTGTTTTCTCCCTCACTGCTTACCACCAAACGTGTGGCGAACATGGCACAATCGATTCCACCACGGCTATGTCGGAATAAAGGGTAAAGACCCTGATGGGTTTGGCGACCCAGTGATGTACCGTCGCAGTCGACTACTGCATGCGATTCTCAGTTTCTTGCCAGGCTCTGGGCGCCTCCGCAGCGCATTCTACTTCTTATTCTATTTTTCATTTCATGTACTGTTTGTTTTGTTTTTGCACAGTCGAAAGTATAAATACTGGAGCGCTCGAAAATGGAGAAATCAAGTTGGTCTGTTCACACTGGAAATCGTCTTTTGGGCTGCAGTCGGATCACTAGTAGGATTCAGCAATTTCATCTTCGTTTATCTTGTTCCTATGATGGTCGCTAATACGATTCAAATGACTTATGTCACGACGAATCACTGGTTGTGTGATGAAACACATGATGAAAACGATCCTCTCCGAAACTCGCTAAGCGTGAAGCTTCCTAGGATTGTCGATTGGCTGCACCTGAACGCAAGTTACCATACGGAGCATCATCTTGGTCCGACGATCAATCCACGGCACG
The DNA here is from genome assembly GCA_031411655.1 of Planctomycetaceae bacterium. Classification (GTDB taxonomy): domain Bacteria; phylum Planctomycetota; class Planctomycetia; order Pirellulales; family Pirellulaceae; genus UBA6163. The sequence continues at coordinate 78,158 of JANOBM010000046.1, read as the reverse complement.
CGCCGTTGATTCACAAAGCGATGGCTGCACGTCACGGTCGCCGATGCCGTCGTTTGTCTCTATTTCAGATTCTGCTCATGACTTATCGTACGCCTCGCGTTCATCTTAGCGAGAACGAACTCGTTAATATCCAGAACGGGAACGTCTATACGACATTGGGACCACGAGGTGAACCGCCGATGTGGATTGAACAAGTTCCGGTTCCGATTCGTCGTCGCCGTACTAGCGATCCCAACAATACACTGCCGTTTCCTGAAACAGGTTCGCTATCCTCAGTATGTCGACGAACTGATGCAGATGTGGACGAATCTGACTCGATCATTTCGTTTCCTGGGATTAGTTCGCAGAGAGTGCCCGCGTTCGTACCCGTGCCCATTCCACGCCCCACTGCGGCTTAGCAAGACAGTTAACTTTATTCGCGACTTGAGCAATTGGGGATGCATTCCATGAAACTTAAAAAACCTTGGATGCTCAAAATCGCCGGCTATCTGTCGGCGCGGATCGCACAAGTGTTTCTCGCTACTGTGGATTTTAAAGCGATAAGCTGCGATCCGACCACAGATCCAATGCATCCGCATTGCCATCATCGCTATCTGTACACGACCTGGCATGAATGTGTTCTCGTGGGATTGCCCTTACGCGCCCAAAGTGGCATGTTGGGAATTGCCAGCGAACATCGCGACGGTGAATTGCTCAATCAGGCGGCCTCGACACTTGGTTGGAAAATGGTTAGGGGCTCAACCAGTCACGGCTCCGTGTCAGCACTCAAGAGGCTGATTCGCGAAAGTGATCACCATTTAAATATTGCCCCCGATGGACCGCGTGGGCCGCGTCGCAAGATGGCTCAGGGTGCGATCTACATTGCATCGAAAACCGGCTTGCCCGTCGTTTGCTGTGCGTATGGATTTGATCGACCGTGGCGACTCAAGAGCTGGGATCGTTGCGCCGTCCCGAGGCCTTTTTCACGTGCTCGAGCGATCTTTGGCCCACCCATCACGATTCCAGAGCGAATCAGTCGCACGGATCTCGCGTTTTATTGCACGGTCATAGAGCAGTTGATGAATCAGCTAACGCGGGAAGCCGAAGCTTGGGCCGAGTCGAACGCAAACAAGCCCAGCCAATATGCATTGCAGTCCAGTGGAATTGTTCGGGAGGTCAGGGAAAACCCAGCTCAATTTCGCTCTCCTCTTTCGACGGAGGCGGCACATTGGATCGATTTGCTGGATCAGAGAATGTTAGTCCAGGAAAGTAATCACGGATACTCGCCGCGACCATCTCTTGAACTGGAACTTCAGGGTTAGTGCCGTATCCATCTTTGATGGGCGAGTGTCTGGCGTCTCACGCTGTTGCACGGCGCGAACGCGTCCATGGCGCGAGGGCTTATGGGAGTACGAGCGAAAACCCAGACGCTCCCGATCCGCCCAGCATCTCCTCGCTTTACCCTACCTAACTGGGTCGTCTGTAACGTCATCAATAATGGCAGGTGGACCTACCGGTCACAGCGTTAGCCATATGTGGAACAATGGGATTGGTGGCACCCGTAGCATTCGCATGAAAGCCATGGTGCAGCGAAGGTCATCAATGTATCGCCGAGTGGGCCTGCGACTGCATTTTGCTTGGTGAGTAAGAGAATTGTCGATACGATGGGCATGAGCGGCGAGGTCGGGCGTGTTCTCTAACGTCCGCTTTTCGTCTTCTCGTTGCGAAAAGCGTAACACAGCTCGTCTCGCTCTTATTGTTGGTGCCAAATGAAAAACTTGCAGCTTTGGATCATTGTGTTGTTTTTGCCATCGCTGGCCACTGGATGTGCGCCGGGTCCTGGTGGAAATGTCATGTTGGCCGTATCGGATCAAAATCCAGTTGTGTTACTCGAGCCTAAAACCGGAATGACCATCGATTTGTCGGCGGTCTTATATGATCAGTTCGGCCGGATCGAATCGTATGAAGCAAAGTTAATTGACGGAGAGCAGTCGCGGACAATCAATGTTCATCAGATGGAAAAGGCGGTGTATGGTAAATCCGCTGAATACACGGCCGAAGCCGACGGGAGTGCAATTCCCACGCTCGCAGACTCTCAGGATTCGGGAGCAATCGGCTTTACTCTGAAAGATCAGGGCGGTGTCGTCTTGACGTATGTCGGGACGCTGCAAATGAACATGAAAACCGAACTGGGTTATGACGAGAATGGCACGCCACACGTCGCGAGACAGACCTTCACTCATGACGGCAAATCTTACGACATCTCATATTCAGAGCATTCCTACGACAAAGGCAGGCCTTTGGGTTACAAGGCTCTGATCCAGAAGGCTGACTAAGAAGCGAGATGTGATTGGTGGCAGCGTTTTGCCGCATTTATTGTTGATGCACGACGCAAGCCGGCGGGCCTGCCGTGTGCAGAGCTTTTCGGCACTCACTTCACATACAGGTGTCAGTCGCGACTTTCGGCATCGTGTCGGGTCTCCAAAATATTGCACCGGTCGTTTTCGGCCAGACGTGCCACAGTGTTAGCAATCGCTATACCCCTCACTACCACTTATTGAGGGGCACAAGAAGTGTTTGAAACCGGCGAAGTCGTCACTATTCATTACCCAGTTAGCACGCACGTGCGGCACATCGGGATTGCGATTGTCAAACCGCGGCAGATTGTCATTCGGGCCGTTCGTGATCTCGTAAGCGAACCACTTACGCCCGAAGAGTTTTTACGTCGACCATACATACGACGATCGCGTTGGCTTGTTCGAGGCTATGAACCCGATCATCGGAGGTTCCGTCAATTCTATCTCGGCAGCTCGCTCGAGTTCATGGCTCCCAGCCAACTTCGATTGGCGCTGTACGAGCTAGGTGCTGCTCGTCCTCACGAGTTGTTGTACCGTGCAATCGAGCCAACGGTGCGAGATCGCAAACTGCTCGCGCGAGCGATGACACAATGGCGAGACCGAGTGTACGGCGGCCTCCAACTGCGAATCTACGCGGACGATTTCCGATTGCATACTTGACATCGAAATGCTCACCGATAATATCAGTCTTGATCAAGCACTCGCCACTGGCTGTCGACTAACCAACGACACAACGCCAGTGAGCTTCTGACCCAGGCTCTCGATTAAAAAGAGAGCACCATGCCCACTGGCGATTTTCTTTCGGTCGACGAAGCCGCTTCACTCCTCGACATCAGCCCGTGTTCGTTGCGACTGTTAATTCATGGTGGCAAGATCCGCCACATGCGAATCGGGCCCAACAAAGGCCGCTATCGATTCAAACGTGAGTGGCTCACTGAGTATCTCGAATCGTGCATCTGCGAGCCAGCTGGCCAAGCTTCGGTTCCATCACAACCCACCACTGCCCCAACTACCCGTAGCTCACGACCGAGGGCCGTCGTAGAGACTCACTCGCACAAAGACCGATTGAAGGCATTCAAGCAGGAACTTAAGAGGGGCTGAACGTCCAAGATCAGCCCGTTGCCGCGGTTGATTTGCCATGTGAGAAACAGCCGACGGTAACTTCTTGTTCGGGAGTTTTCATTTGGTGTACTGATTTCATTGAGACTCCCAGTCTCGCACAGGGGACTCGCACCCCAAAGCGTGGAGACCATACGTTCAATAGTCCGACAGGATGGTGCAGCGTCAGCGTCGATCGAGAAACCAACCTTCAGTCTCTTCTTGGCGCATCGGATTGAAGTAATAAGCGATCATTCCAACATCGAAAATCTACCACTCAGATCCGTCGCCTTTGATTAGACATCCGATCTTCATTGAACCGCCGTATGCGGACCCGCATGTACAAGTGGTGTGGCGAGGGCGGCCAGCAATGGCCGCCCTTACTCGATTAAGCGACTTCATGGTTGTGCCCAGGCGCTTCCCACTGCTTGGATGCGGGCGTCTCCTTCGCCCCGCGTGGGGCAAAGCCATCCTCCTTCGTCGTGTTCGTTCCAAGCGTAGATAATGACGGCCTGCGCTTCCGCGTTGGTTGGGTGGCTGCGGGTCCACTCCACCGCTTTCCTGACGTGATTGCCGATCTCCGCAGGTTTCGGACCTTGGTAGAACCTCTCAATGTCAGCACTCCATCCTTCGTTGTGCTCCCAAAAGACGGGACTCTCGATCCGTGGCCGACGATCCCAGCCGGTCATCGCCAGCGGAACGACTTTGGCCCCTGTGTCCATGCTGCGTTTCCAGAAATCTTCAACATAGGTCGTCAGGTCCGCGAAAGGAGCATCCTTTCCACCAGCCTGTACCGCGTAAGCACTGATGGCGTCGCAGCCGCTGGCATCCGCAAATGCCTTGGCTTTATCGGGCCACGGAACCATCGCCACAAAATAAGGTTCCGGCAGACCCCGAGCGCGGGCGGCGGCGCGAAGCGACTCGACCGCCTTGCGAAAACCACCGGCCTTCGCCCACACCGTCTCGTTGGATTCCAAAGCCAGGTTCAAGATGTAGAAGAGTGGACGCCCGTCAAGGACCGTTTGATAGTTCGGTCGCGCCATGAGGTCTGCAAATCGTACCGCTTCCGACTCAAAGTTGTTTGTCCGCCAATGACTCGCATCGCCAATCATACAAAATCGCACCTTGTCGCGGGCTGGATTTGCCAGATAACGCTTCAGCCCGAGGCTCATCGGGTCTTCTGCTCCGTAGGCTACGAATGCCCAGTAATCGAGCCCCGCCGCCTGTGCATAAGCAATCTCGCGTGTCATGACCGCATCGCTATCTCCGACGATTGTCACGACCCCATCCGTGGCCACCTCGGCAAAGAACGGGAGTCGCCAGTGCCAATGTTTAGGCGAAAGACTCTTCTGCATCGCGCGACCGATTTCGCTCGCGTCACCGTGCCACGCATCCCAACGGATAGCACCCACAGCAACCCCGCGCGTGGCCGCTCGATCAGATGCAGGACTCGATGGTATTGCAATGAGTAGCGACGTCAGCAGACCTCGGATAAATCGTGTTGTCATTCGGGAGCGGTCTCTCAGTCGCATAACGCTTGGCTTTTGCGGTGTTCGGCTTGAATGCTGCGTCAAAGTGAGGCCAGCCGAACACTCGCAGCAAGCCATTGTTCCCCTGTGGCGTCAAGGAGACGCCAAAGCGAAACGAAAAAACCCGCCAGCGGGATGAACGCAGGCGGGCCAATTTGTCTACCGCAGGATAATACGTTCGACGGCACGAATGATAGAGATTGAGAGTGAAGCAAACAAGCATGACACCTCAGGAAAGGTGTTCCAATAACAATGGAGTAAGCATGACGAACGATAGGGAGTGCGATTCAGCCGAACAAGACGGTACGGAACCGTCGTCCGAGAAGGCAAGCGTTCCCTCGATGGCATTCGCGATTGAGACCATGTCAGTGGTCGAGACCGCAGCAAGGAAACTTATGTTTTGGATCATCTCAAAGCCACTACGCAAACAAGGGACATGAACCGTGATTCACAAGAACAAATCACACTTCGGCACCAAAGACGCAGACGACGTGTACGTCGATGAAGACTGTGGCGCCATCCTTTTGTGGCGATACGACGAAGACTCCGACGCCTTTGATATGGTCCAGCTGTCGAGCGAGAAGGATGTAGATCGCTTGATTGAAATACTAACAGAACTGAAGAATGGTAATGTGTTTGGAAGGGAAGAGGCATGAGTTGCATTGCCATTAATCAGTTTACGCGAGTCCGATTCATCGAAGGAACCAATGGAATTCCTGGCAACTGGATAAGGAAATGCAACAGTTGTGACCGGGAAATTGTTGTATCTAAGCATTCATCCGATTGTCCCTATGTGAAGAAGATCGCAACGGATGAACGCAAAGCATCTCTTCGAGATGCATCAAAAGTGCATGTTGTCCAGCCATTGCCATCAGTATAGACGGCAAGGCAACACGCCTGCCGCGTTGGGAAGCACCCTAGAAATTGAGCGCCTCTCCCAAAAGAAGAAAAGTATCGATAACAATTGCCACAAACGCGGTCGCTACGGCAAATCGACTTTGGGACTTGAGTTTGTAATTGCGAAGTCGGTAAATGGCTACACAACTCATGACAAGCACAACTCCCCACGCCATCAAAAACATTCCCAGTACATCTTCAGGCCAAAGCCATGGTCGAACACCAGTCCAATTTCGACGCACATGAAATTCCACCGACCGGGAGTGCAGATAGGCCGCACAGTTGCACGAGACCAATGCAACCATCGCCACTGGGATTAAAGAGGCTGCTAAAAATGACCGGGGGCGGGTGTGGACGTTTGGATCGTCAGATAAGTTCATTTTGGGCCCATAGCGATGCTAGATCCACGGCTCTACGCTCTACACCACTCGCGTCCTCACTGTGGGATGATGCGTAAAGCGATAGGTTGGCAAATCGGCGGCTCACCTTTACCAGGAAATACGATCGGTCGCATTGTAAGTAGATTTATATATGAAAATTGCAAAAACACCGCTCGAGTCGGTTCGTATCAAATGGACGTTAACGGGACTGCTTTTTGCGGTTGCGACACAGGGAATTGTGCTTTTTGTGCATTGGCTTCAAGGCCGGTCCGTGGTTTGGTCGGACATCTTCCCCACGATGGCGGCTGTTTTTGCCGTGGTGGTCGCCGTCCAGGGTGCAGTTTACGAGGTTGCGAAATTGCCCAAGTCGTAATTTGAGCAACATCGCATCGAATCGACCCTCGATAAAAGAGACCTGCGCAAGCGACGCGGCGTTAATTGTGATCACCTGAAGTACTCATTTCGATTTCCGCGGTGTAGGCTCAACCTCAGGCCTCGCCACTGCTTGTGCGGCTGCTTCACGCAAATAGTCGGTCCGCTGTCCCAGGTGGCCGTAGTGCCTTTGGATCATTTCGATGCTGGTTCCCGTGAGCTCTGCAACGGTTGCCACGTCGATACCTCGCCGCATTGCATCAGTGATGTACGTGTGACGGTACGAATAAAATACAATCTTCGGATCAATTGTAAGGTCCTTCTTCAGCCGCTTGATCCGACAGGAAATCGCATTCGTCGTCTCCGCACCTCGCCGGCCACGGAATAGCGGCCCCGATTCTCTGCCAACCATTAGGACTCGTGTGATCGTTTGAAGGCATGGCGATAGGTAAATGACTCGTGGCCGCTCTGTGTGCCGCTTGGTTTTGTGATCTGGTAGCGTCCACTTGGTGACCTCGGCATCGACATATTCCACACGCGCGCGCGCCACATCTTGAGGCCTGCCTCCACAGTGTCGGATCGCGATTAGCACAAGCCGAAACTGGCGATCTATCCGGCCAGAGAATGGCTGGCCACCAGATGCAAGTACAAGCGACTTGTGATCATCATCGCCAACCAATGAGTTTCGCCGCGGCTGTGACGGCCGTTCCACATCTTCGATAGGGTTTGATAGGATCCTCCGCTCACGCCTGCCCCAGTTGAGCACTCGTTTAATCGTCCCGATCGCGTGCCTTCGCGCGGAGCTGCCCCAGGTAAGATTCGCTGCCATCCAATCGGTAACATGGTGTGGCTCGATCTGAGAGACTGCTAGGGCCGGGTATCGCTTACCAAAGCTATCGATGTACCAAACGTAATTGCTGTGGGTATCGATCGACAGTTCACCACGCGAGACTCGGCCTTCAGAGTCCGCAACGAACAAGCTGGCCAGCTCGGTAAGCGTCGGATCACGGCTATCTCGCCGTGAAGCGGCCGCTAGCATCGCCGCCCATTTGTCATGCGATTTTTGTTCATCGGGCCCTAGGTTGATGCGACTGGTCGAGGTTTCGACGTACCAACCACGACGGGCCGGCCAGTAATACGGCTTACGCATGATGACTCGCAAAATAAGAGACGTTTTGCGAAGTCTAATCGGATTGCGGGACACGTATGGTCAATTGTGTTGCCATCATTTCACCATCACTGGCTGTTTTCAGTGGCTTGCCGATCGACGCCACTAACGAAAAAAGCACGCAAAACGCGGGCTTTTTTCAATCGGGGTGACAGGATTCGAACCTGCGACCTTTTGACCCCCAGTCAAACGCGCTATCCAGGCTGCGCCACACCCCGATTCTTACCACTGCACGTCGTTCGTCACGTCGTTTGCCACCTGTCACATGGCTCGTCGCATGCTTCGGACGGCTCCATTCGACTCCCTGTTCGGCACTGGCAGGGCGAAAGTATCGCAGAACCTCCGCGGCTCGGCAACGGTAGCCAGAGTCGGTGGCCAAACGGTATTTTTCGTCGAAAGCAACAACGGGAAATTGCTTTGCAGGGAGTCTGCGATCCTGATACAACCAGAGAGGGTCCGGCAGCCCTTCTACCAATCTTGTCTTTGGGGTGGCCCGTGAATCTTGTGTCTTATCGCCGAAAAGGGAGAAATTGCGATGTTTCGTACGCGAGTTTGGGTTGGTTTGGCATTCGTCGGTACGACTTGGTTGGGCACCGCGAGCCAGAACGTTAACTCGGTTGCCGGAGAGATCGCACCCAGCGCCAATGGTGTCGCCACCGTCAACCAAACCACGCCAACCCTTCAGCAAACCACCCCAACCCATAAGCAAGTAAGGGTGATTCGACCGGAATTAGAATCCGCGTCCGTTCACCTCAACACATTCGCAATGTCCCCCGACGGCCAACTTTGGCTCTGTTGCAGCTCGTCCGGTGGCGAGTCGGCAAATGCAAAGGGCTGTATCTTGATCTATTCCGCCGAGGGCGAGCAGGTCCGCTCGATTTCGCTTCATTTTGCACCGCAGGCGATCAATTTTTCAGCCGATGGAACACCGTTTGTCGCAGGCTCAGGAAAGGTCGCCCGATTGACGAAGGATGGTGAATTCGACTTCATCATCAAGGCTCCCAATCTTTTTTCCGAAGCGATCATGAAAGAACGACTTGCCAAAAGTCAGGCAAAAATGATTGAGCAAATGCTGGAAGGAAGTCAAAGCCAACTCAAACGATTAGAGTCGCAAATCGCAACACTGAAAGAACAGCTCGCCTCCACGTCGCCGGAGTCGAGTGAAGCAGTTGAAGGCTCACAAGCAGACGATGCGACTGCGGTTCAGGAGTCGGATGCCGGCGAAGGAAGGTTAGCCCGACGAAATCGATTACGGTTGCGAACGTTGGAGGAACAACACGAATCACTAAAGTCGTCCTTGGACCAACAGCGAACCACCTATAAACAGATGTTCGGCAGCGAAATCGACACCTCCCAAGTCAAACGTTCGACCGGCATAGCCGTCACCAACGAAGACGTGTTTGTAAGCTTGCCAAGTCTTGAAGGCCATGGCTATGCGATCTACCGCATGACGCATGATCTGACAGAAGCCACCATTATCAAGGACGGTGTAGGCGGTTGCTGTGGTCAGTTAGATATCCAAACTGACGGCGAACACTTGATCATCGCGGCCAATAGTGCTTTTGAAGTTCAATTCTACGACCGGGATGGCAAGGCACTGAGATCGTTTGGCCGACGATATCAATCCGCAGGTACAGGGACAGGCTCGGGATCGATCGACGGTTGGGGGAGTTGCTGCAATCCGATGAACGTTCGAGCGATCAGTGATAAAGAGATCCTGGTCGCTGAATCAAGTATCGGCCACATCAAGCGGTACACCAATGACGGCGAATTCTTAGGATTGATAGGTACGGCTAGGATCGCCGGCGGTTGTAAGCACGTCGCCATCGCTAAAGCGGTTGATCGTGATTGGTATTTCATGATGAACACGGCGGGAAACAATATCGCCGTGCTGGTTCCGCGGGAGGAAGCTCCTGCGGAAACAGACGACGAGCGCGACGAACGTTTGGCCATGGAAGGATTGGGAAAGAAACTGATCGGTACCTGGCAAGCGGAAGATCCTGCAGTCGACTTGGCCGATTCAGTTGCTGCGCAGGGGATTAACGAAGAGGGGATTAACGAAGAGGGGGGCGACGAAAGCGACGATGCCACGACGGTTGAGCTTCAGTCAACTCTCGATTTTGGAAGCTATATCGCACAACAAAACCGATACCTGCAACTCTTGCCCGACGGCCGCATGTCTCGCGCCGAGCCCCAAGTTCTGCAATCGGTCGTGGCGGCGCAGTCGTCCGTCCAATCCGATAGCGGTATTCTGGGAGCGATCATTGGATTGTTGGCAGGCTCCTCCCCGGAACCAGCAGTCGCGCAAGTAGCGCCGGTCTTAGTCCCCGACGAAGCGGCACGATGGATAGCGATCAAACAAGAAGGTGACGTTGTGCACATGGCGATTGAAGAAGCGCAGGTTCGCAATTATGTCGCTGCGGTACGTTTCGTGGACGATGATCGCGCCGAATTCAAGTGGTACTATGGTGAAGTCAACGATGCTCCGATGGCAACGGTCTTCTATCGACGCATGACGGATGCGAATGGAGCAAGTGTTTCGTGTGTCCCCGGAGGTTGTGACGCGGCGACATGCACGAAGCCGAATTGCGATCACTCGCAACCGGTCGAGCCAACTGTTCCAACCAATGTTCCAGTTCAGACCGAAGTGGGCGAAAGCGTTCCTTCGATCGATACGAACTAACACACCCTTTTTTTGAAATACCTCAACCGAAGGTCTGCATCGTGATGGGGCGACTCGAATGGCTCGGAAAACTCACGAATCGTTTAGCGATCGGATTCCTCCTGCTCGCTGCCTGTAGCGATATCGAACGCAGTATGATTTGCAGCGCCAGCGAGCCAAAGGAAGCTCATGAGTTCATCATGATGGTGATGGATCCATTATCGGCACCGCTGGCCTGTGATTGTGTTAAAGGCTATGCGAACCGCCAGTACCAGCGATTAGGCGATTATTTGCAAGAACGGCTGAGTGCGCCAGTACGAGTGGTTTGGTCGGAGTCTCTTGAAGAGGCCCTCGCCAAGGAATCGCGTCAGTCATGTGACCTTGTCATCGGTAAAGACTCCGTTGTGATTGCACAAGGAAAGGAGGCCGGACTTCGCCTGCGGGGCATCGCCTCACTTACGGATCTCCAAGGCAGTACCAAACAACATGGCTTATTTGTAGTGCGATCTAACAGTGAGTCAGCATCGGTACTCGACTTGGAAGGACATCAGATTTTCTTCGGTACTGAAAACTGTGATGAGAAGTGGTTAGCACCGAAGAGGCTGCTGGAAGAATTAGAAGTCTCGATCGCAAAGTCACAGGTGTTCGGATCATGCAGCGAGGCCGCAAAAGCATTGATGGCTTTGCCTGCCGACGCGAAAGCCGCTGCTGTGATCTCAAGCTACGCACAGCCCTTATTAGAAGGATGTGGGACGATCAAAAAAGGCGACCTTCGCGTGGTTGGAAAGACCGACGACCTGCGATTCATTTCTGCGTTTGTCAACCATGAACTTCCGACCGAACAACAGCAGGCGATCGAGGCGGCGATCTTGAGTGTCAGCGATCCCGAACTATTAAAGGCGCTCGAATCAGAAAATGGTTTTGTTCCGTACGACGCCAAGCGATAGGAGCAAAATGGAAGGTGGGTATCATTGCTACTTTGCATCGTCTTCGTGTTCCTGAAACGGTTGTTGGAATCGCTGTCATGTTCGGGGCGATGGTGACCGCTTCGCTCGCGTCTGATGGCGGACGAAGCTGGCCGGGATTTCGTGGCGAGAATCGCGATGGGAGAGTGGCGGCGCTACCGACTGCATGGGTCGAGCCAAAGTTGCTTTGGCAATATCCGCTTCCCAGCAACGGCGTAGGAGGAGTCGCGGCATCGGATGACTTTGTCGTCGTATCAGGTCGTGATCGAGCGGACCAAGACGACCTTTTTGTGTGCTTGGATCCATACGCGGGAACGGTGCTTTGGAGTTTGCAATATCCTGCCGCGGCTTCGCTCGATTACGGCAATTCACCGCGAGCGACTCCTATGATCGACGACCCATGGGTATTTTGCCTAGGCGCCAGCGGTCATCTGAACTGTATCGACCTTGATACAGGGGAAGTCAGATGGAAGAAGCACCTTGTCGACGATTTTAATGGTCAACGTCCAGAATGGGGCTATGGCGGATCGCCTTTGCTTGTCGGAGAGCAATTGATTGTTCAGATTGGCAGCGATAGCCAATCAATCGCTTCACTGCGCAAAGGTGATGGTAAGCATCTCTGGTCGGGCGCAGGCATGCGGGCGGGATATGCTTCACCACAGATCGCCAGTTGGCATGGCGTAGAACAGATCATCGCATTTGACCAACGGGGCCTTGCGAGTTGGGAATCTGGTACGGGCAAGCCTCTTTGGCGGATCGAACCGGAAGGAACGCGAGAGTTTCACGTCCCAATGCCCCTGATCGTTCCAGACGGAATCTTAACCGCCGGCGAGAATCGAGGACTTTGTAAGTACTTGATTGCGGATGACGGCAATGCATCGGGAACAATCGTAGGGCAGCAATTTGATTTAGCGCCCGATATGCACTCGCCGGTCGTTTTAGGCGACTTGGTCATCGGAGTTCACGAAGGCCTCTTTGCGATCGACTCAAGAAACCAAATGACGGTTCGCTGGTTGATTGACGATCCTGTATTTAGTAAGCACTGCAGCTTAATGTTCACCGATCAACGTCTGTTGGTCGTATCGGAAAACGGCGAGTGTCTCCTCGTAGACATTACTTCGCGACCCGCTGGGGAGGCCGACGATGCGTCAGCCCGCATCCTGGGACGAGCAAATTTGAGTGACGGGGTATCGCGATGCTTGGCACATCCCGCCTTAGTGGGCGACGTGCTGTACGTGCGAAGCCTTCAATCGATCAGTGCTTGGTCCCTGTCACGCGACTAAAACTCTATCCGAGAAGCGAAGGGAACCGCAGCTAGCGGTAAAGCGGCTAATAGTTTTCGGATGGGTTCTAAAGGTTGTTGGGGGTTGCTCGTGCATGGTGGTGGTTTAAGTGTCATCGCAAGGTCTGTTTATCGGGGATTCTCCAGGAAGCGTGAAAGCGACTGACGTGACGGTTGCCTGAGCCGAGTGTGGCGGTTTCGCACCCCATGGGGCATCTGTTTTTAAGTTGGGTCCGTGCGCCCGTCTGTGGGTGACTACCGCTGTTTCGAGACAGCAGTTGCGGGACGCGACCTGCGGACTCCAGTTGCGTCTCTTGTAGGTGTGACAGTGTTGCTAGCTATCTCCAATACTAGGAACCTTTCCAAAAACCGAAGAGACCCGCGGCTAGCGTCAAAGCGGCCAATGGTTTTCGGATAGGCTCTTCGTCATTTGAGCAATGACAAGATGCCGATTGGCGTTCCAGTGAACATCGCAATTGGCTCGCATTCGCGGTTGGATTGAAGCATAGGCTTGCGCACCCGGGCTGGATCGCAATCATCGCGGCGTGGTGTGGTACGATTCGCAATCTCTCCTAACTCTGGTAGATTAAGTGGAAGTGAGTGAGCGGTTGAGTCTCCCATGAACCCGTTTATTTTCGAGGTGGTCTAACGTGGCTCAGCTCTTTCAAAATTATCGTCGTCGTCACATGCTGACCCATCCGTTTCCGGGGATGTGGGAAGCGATACTTGTGCGAACTGCTCCCTTTCGACAGCATCTCGATGCAGCGTTTCGAGAAAAATTAGACCGAGGGATCATGTATTTCGTTAACTCCCGAGTGTGGGAGGGATGTGGGGGATTGTGCATTGAAGATGAGCATCGTGTCACGATTGCCGCCCACGCCATGCGACTGACGCTGGGATTCGAAGACGATTATTTTGACGATGTCGAAACGGTCCTGGTCTATCCATCTCCGTATGAAGCTCCGCACCGACAACCGATCGGCTCCGGTCTCGTTCTCGAAGGGCACTCCTCTCGGCGCGGTGAATCGTGGTATCACGGGCCCGTGATTTTGGCGTGGTCGGATATCGTGCCAACGATTCATCAAGACTGCGGCCCGCATAATCTCATTCTCCATGAATTCGCTCACCAACTCGATTACCGCAATGGTAGTGAGGCCGATGGCGTCCCACCGATCGAATCAGCGGAGCAGGCGGACGAATGGATAAGCGTGATGGACGCGGCTTACGATCGATTGCTGAAGCAGTGCAAGCGAGGGCAAGCGACATCCATCGACCAATATGCCACGACTAACATGGCCGAATTCTTCGCCGTGACAACCGAATTGTTTTTCGAATCGCCCCATTTGCTTTCCATTCAATGGCCAGAGGTCTTTAGGGTGCTAAAAAGGTTTTACAAGCAAGATCCTGGGACGTAGCAATCGCGGAAGTAATCGACTTACCTCTCGGCTAAACGATACACTGAACGGCTTGCTGACGTGGTGCGGATTGAGATTGCCGGTACGAGTTGGTCTTGCGATTTACACGTACTGTCAATTCATGGACAAGATTCGTGGCCAAGATTCTCGGTAGGGTCGCGCTGGCCACCGCTTTGCGGACGCTCCACCATGAGTTCGCGTCGCTCGATGTGGCGGATGTAACTGCCGGGTTTCGCCCTTTTCCCTGCTACACCGTCCAGCGGCATCCTGCCTTCAGCCTAGTTGAAAGATGAGATCGGCATCGGTTGCGACCCGCCTGACATGCGACTTGTAAACTACCTGCTAACGCTTCCGCAGATCACCATCTCAGTGTTTTTGTCACCACTGATCTGTTTACTTAAATCTTACCGACGGTCCCGCTGCAGTTTGTGGAGTTGGGTCTGCGGCTGGGGTCATCCCGGTGATCGGATTGAACCCGCGGATACGTGCCTTGGGGGCTAACCCCTGTACATCGATGGGAGCTTCTAGCACTGATGAGCCGTTGTTGCCTGCTGAGTCAGTGGCGTCGATGCGCAAATAGATTTGTCTTGGCAACTGCGGATCTGCCGGCCAAACGTAACCGCCGACGTTTGCAAGTCCCGCAGCGATCGTCGTCCATGGCCCTTGTGGCGTGTCGCTAAACGAAAGCGAAATCGGTCGGTTTGATAAGTTCTCGTCATTACAGCTGAAGCGAATCACAAGCGAGCCCGTTTGGTCCCCTTCTCCATAGGTCGCGCCCGAAATCCGCACGACTGGTTGAAGTGTGTCCACGACGACGAAGATATCCGGTGTTGACTGAGGAATTGGACGTGGCGTGGCCAGTCCGTTCTTTGCCACAACGACGATACAGAATCCATAAACGCCATCGTTGTTGGTTTCGATGTCGAAAGGCGTTTGGCGGTCTGGATCCGCACCCCAACGCTTCCATGTCTCACCACGGTCGGTGGATCCCCAAAGCTCGACTTCTTCCACCCCAGCTCTTCCTGCCGATTCCACTTCGTAATCAAGACTGAACTTGCGGCTGCGACTGTGCCGAATCGGTGCGCTCGTCACCGATTCATCTAGGCGCGGCAACAACGATGTCTGCGCGGCCGAAGGGAGCGGGATCGCTTCTGTTGGTCCTCGTGACGGCGCCAACGATGGTCTCGCGGCCGATTGCGAGTTTAAAGTGGCTTCCGCATCGGCGACCGGCTTTGTGATTTGTTCGGGTGACAGCGGACGCATCGCCTCGGCTGGAGTCGATGGTCGTCGAGGGGCAACCGCAGGATTGGATGGGCCTGAAAACGTTGGTTCGGAAGTCCCAACGCTTAAGTCAGCAGAACCTCCGACGGGCGTTGCGATTTGTTCGACTGGTGCGGAAGTGTAAGTTGGCGGCGCGGCCGAAGGAGACAGCATCCCCGGAGGCGGATTCAGAATCTGCATCGCCTTCACCGCAAACGGATTGGCAGCATACTCATTTATTTTTAGCGCACCGATACCGGTTGAAGGGACAGGACTAGGTGGGGCTGGATTAAAAAAGACAGGGGTGTTAGGAGCCGGGGTGTTACTTGCTGCGAGATTAGCAAGTGGTGAGGCGATAACTTGAGGCTGGCTACCCGCTATCACGTTTGTCGTACCCAAGGGCGCGGTTGCGACCGGTAACGCAATGGTCGATACCGCGGGGGTCGTTCGCTGCATCGGAGTCGAAGCAAGATGACCCGGCGTTGCTGCTAGGCGTGGCCGCTGCAACTGATGAGTCGCAATCGTTTGGTTTCCAGCGAGGTCCTTGGCGATACCTCGGATCGACAATTGGTGCCAATCGCCCGGAGGCTCGAATCGGACCTGTCCTGCCAGCTGATCCGAATCGGTCGCGTTTATCTTTGCGTTGAAATTGGGAACGGCTGCCCAATTGGGTTCGACGTCCGTCATGTACTCGACGCGTAAACTATCGGGATTGGGCCATTGATCGGTACATCGCACATTTACTAGTACAGCCGCCTCGGAAGCCAGCTCCGCGTGAAGTTCGACAACGGGGTCCGATGCATCGAGTCTGACTCGTAGTTGCGCAGAGATATCTCCTTGGGGGTAAGACAGTCCGCTAGCGTCGACCGTTCGCGTCGCGAACCAATACTCACCATCGGACGTCGCTTCAAAAAGGAATGTCTTTCCCGTAGGAGGCTGGGTATCGAAGAGTTTCCACTGCGCGCCTTGATCGTTTGAAACGAAAAGCTGAACTTTTGTAGGCCGCTGGCCAACGGAATCGACGCTAAATGGGATTTCGAACCGTCGCAAGCGGAGTTGGATGGGCGCGGGAGAGCTTGGTGACGCAAACTCAATCGCATCGGATGCGTGTAGAAACTGTCCCGGTAGTGGCAGCCACGCAAAAGCCGTAACGGCTGCGAACCTTGTCAGTCGGTATTGAAATCGCATTTCGATCGATCGTGCGGTAGTTGGATTGGACGATCAGAAAGGCAACGGCTGGCTGCGCAAGGACGACTGTTCAACGATTATCGCAAGTTCACCGCACTTCTGACGCGTAACTGAAGAATCGGCTCCAAATCCCCCCGGGCTTTAGTATTTTCGTTTTTCTCGTCAAACTCGCTGTATTGAAACGCGGATCGACGTCAAATAAGACCACAATCGCATCCAAGCGTTGAATTAGCCATTTTCGGTCTGTGAATAGTTATGAGTGAATCGGTTTACGAATACGACGTGATTGTGATCGGTGCTGGCCATGCCGGTACCGAGGCTGCTGCAGCGGCAGCTCGCTTAGGTGCTCGCACCGTTTTGCTGACGACGAATCTTGATACCGTTGGCCAAATGAGTTGCAATCCGGCGATTGGAGGTGTGGCCAAGGGCCAAATCGTCCGCGAGGTCGATGCGCTCGGTGGGTTGATGGGGCAAGCCATTGATGCCACTGGTATTCAATTTCGCATGCTCAACGTTCGTAAGGGCGCGGCGATGCATAGCCCTCGCGCTCAGGCAGACAAACGTGGTTACCAGATGTACATCAAGCACGCGATCGAGAAGACTCCCGGTCTCGATCTGCGGCAGGAAACCGTCGAAGACTTGCTAACGGAGGTTACCCCATCGGGTGAAACTCGCATCGTCGGCGTACGAGTGCGAGGTGATGCATCGTATCGAGCCGGCGCTGTCGTGCTGACCACCGGTACGTTCTTGCAAGCAATCATGCATACTGGAACCGCCAAGGTAGCGGGAGGTCGCGCAGGCGAAGGCACGACCGCAGGAATCAGTGGAGCCCTTGGGCGATTGGGTTTTCAAATCGATCGTTTCAAGACCGGTACGCCAGCGAGGCTATCGGCAAAAACAATCGATTTTGCATCCACTGAAGTGCAACCGGGAGACGACGTGCCACAACCGTTCTCCTTTATGAACGATCGAATCACCACCGAGCAAGTCCCGTGCTACATCACGCATACCAACGAAGCCGTCCATGACTTGATTCGCGCCAATCTGCATCGCGCCCCGATGTATAGCGGACAGATCAACAGCCGCGGCCCTCGATACTGCCCATCGATCGAAGACAAGGTCGTTCGCTTTGCGGATAAGTCCTCGCATCAGTTATTTCTTGAGCCGGAAGGAAGGACGACGGAAGAGATTTATGTGAATGGCGTCTCCACCAGTCTACCTCGCGACGTTCAGGACGCGATGTTTCGACACATCGCAGGCTGTGAAAAGGCCACGATCATGCGTTACGGTTATGCGGTCGAGTACGACTACTGCCCTCCCACGCAGCTTTGGCCTCACCTGGAAAGTAAAGCCGTTCAGGGGCTCTTTTTTGCAGGGCAAATCAATGGAACGACCGGCTATGAGGAAGCCGCCGGTCAAGGTTTGATCGCGGGCGCAAATGCCGCTTTGTTACAAAGAGGAGCATCCCCTTTTGTGCCTGGAAGAGACGAGGCCTACATCGGAGTGCTGCTTGACGATTTGGTGACTTGCGGTACTGACGAACCTTACCGAATGTTCACAAGCCGCGCCGAGTATCGTTTGTTGCTCCGACAAGACAATGCGGATCGTCGATTGACACCGCGCGCCGTCGAACTTGGGCTTGTGGATTCGTCGCGTCACGCTCGCTTGGCTAGAAAATTGTTGGATATCGAGCAGGCGACCCAACGCTTGCAAGCGATGCGAGTTGAACACGTCCGGGGCGATGTATACCTCCGCCGTCCAGAAGTCACTTGGCAAGAAATGGTTTCACATGAACCAGAATTGAATGCAATTGGAAAAGAGGCGGCGCAGCAGGTGGAGTATGACATTAAGTATGCTGGCTACGTCGATCGCCAGCACGACGATATCGAGCGTCGCAAGCGATGGGCAGACAAGAAAATACCTACCCATTTCGATTACCTGTCCATCAAGCCGCTTCGCGCCGAAGCAAAACAAAAATTAACAAAAATACGGCCCGTCACTCTGGATCAAGCACAACGGATCAGCGGCATCACGCCAGCCGATATCGCCTTGGTGCTGGCTCACTTAAAAGATGGGGCTAGTACTTAACGTTGAATTGCATCGCCTGGTGACTCGCCAATTTTCCAGGTTCCCAAGTTCGCTTGTTTCATCTGACAAATCATCCTCTCTTTGTAAATGCCATGAGCGATTCCCTCCATCCAATCAGGAAGACGAATTCCAGAAAATGGCTATGGATTTTAGGCGGAGTCGGCTGCGTCCTTTTCACTTTGTTTGCAATCTGCATTGGTAGCATCGCGTGGGTCTTGGGTTACCCAAGCGTGTCAAATACTGCCTACAGTCGTTTTTCCTGGGAGCAATTAACTTTGCCTGAGTGGGACCTGCTTTCAGTAGAGGAACAAGTCGTTGGACCAGTGTTTCGCCGATCGGTCATCACTTTGAGCGATCCATCTCTCGTTGGACCCCAGTCGACGAAGGCTATGCGACTTATGGTTTACCGACCAGACAGTTTGATCGAGGGTGACAAAGTGCCGTGCATTATCATCGGCGGTGCGGGAAGCCGACCATTTGAAGGAATGCTACTGGGCGATGGCGACCAACCCGAGCACCTTCCTTACGTCCATGCGGGATATGTTGTAGTCGCTTTTGACATCGATGGGGCGATGGATTCCGATGGCGTTGATGTTGCCAGCTACGAGCGTTTTCGTTCGGCCCAAGGCGGGCTCATCAACGCCAGAAATGCGTTCGAATATGCACGAACCCAGCTACCGATGGTCGATCCCCAAAAGATCTTCATTGCAGGGCATAGTTCGGCGGGAACGTTGGCTTTGCTTTTTGCCGAACATGAGACGCGGCTTGCCGGGGCAATTGCGTACGCGCCGCTCGTCGATAAGACAAAGGGCGTTCCGGTAATGCTTATTCGACTCTTGTCTCAAACCTTACCGGATTTGCCAGAGTTCTTGATTCGGACCTCGCCTTCCACGCACGAGGCACAGCTATCCTGTCCACTGTTTTTATTCCACGCCGAAGATGATTCAAACGTCTCGATCGTCGATTCGAAAGCCTTCGTCGAACGAATTCGAACGATGGGGAAATCGGTCGAGTTCAAAACCGCCACGACGGGTGATCACTACGATTCCATGATCGACGAAGGAATCCCTAGCGCCCTGGAGTGGATTAAATCGTTGGATCACTAAGACTGGGGACCCGTTAAGTTTGCTGATGCTTGCTTTAACAACATTCGCCAGAACCGTTTCTTATTGAACACTTGTGCTGCGTTTTAGCGAGCTTCGCTACATGTGTTTCGAATCGAACGGGAGCACACGGTCTCTGTCCATTCTCACACTTTTTGATTCAGCCCAAGTGCGTTATCGCCCTCTTTCTAATCGGGTAAACGGGCTAACACTTGCTCAGCTGACGCTATGCAAACCTTGTTTCAATCGGACTTGCACAACCGGGTGATCTGAGTCCATAAGAACATCTTGCAGCAGTCCTTAAATCACTTCACCGGTCCCAAACGGCGTTTCCGTTTGTGCGTACAACGATTGTGCCTGCGGCAGAAGTTTCGAAAGCGTTTCGGCGCGACGATCGTCCGACGGATGAGTGGACATGAATTCGGGAGGCTTCTCGCCGGCCGCCGCTGTGCCGCCAAACCGTCGCCAAAACTTCGGCGCTTCGACCGGGTCATAGCCAGCTTTGGCCATCAGCATTACACCGATATGATCGGCTTCAAGTTCATGTTTACGACTGTAAGGTAAAAGAACACCATATTCCGTTGCAATGCCGTACGCTTTTAAGGCGGCATCGCGACGAACTTCGTCTTGCTTTTGCATTGCGTAGCCTACGGCAGTCTTCATTCCTTGTACCGCCGCATTTTGGCTCATTCGTTCGCCGCCATGCCGAGCCAATGCGTGCGCCACTTCATGGCTCATCACAACCGCTAAGCCGGCCTCGTTTTCACAGACAGGCAGAATTCCTTCATAAACGGCGACCTTGCCTCCGGGAAGACAAAAGGCGTTTTGTTCATCGCTTTCGAGAACACGAAATTCCCACTGAAAGTCCGATCGATCTGACACTGCGGCAATGCGGTGGCCCACACGACTGACCAGTTCGATGAACCGGCTATTCGAAGACTCCTTCGATTTGCTAGTCACTTCGCCATAACTTTGCAGGCCGAGCGTCAATTCTTGCGACTCCGGCATCATTAAAAGCTGTTTTCGGCCGGTAACTGGCGCTGATCGGCAACCGCCGAAGCAAGTGCATGACGCAAACCCAGCAATCGCCAGCCGCCACATGGATTCGCGGCGGTTGATCGGGCTCATTCCAAAAGCTGGAGTCGTTATCCGTTCCATAGCACTCATCTCCTTCGATTCGCCCCCAATTCGCGCCAGAGTCGCTCGGGGCGAGGCGAGTCTAGAGATCTCTTGAGTCTGACACAAGAACAAGTTTGCTCATGCAAACCTCGAGGAACCCTCGATCGCTTTGCGGTTTTTCCACAAATAGAGGATTCGAGTTCGGAAACTCGGATGCGATAGATCTCTGTTGCCCAGTGGCTCGGTGGGGAGCAGAAATAGGAGATGAGTTGGATTGGCGATGAGTGCCTCGATCAACGATTCGATTTTGCTCTCGCTGGGTTCCCCTTCCGGATCCCAGTGGATGATTTCTTTCCAGTCGATTTGTGGTAACAGTGTTAGTACTTCATGCTGCGCGATCGCTGCATCCCTTGCTTGGGCTAAATTGCTATCCGCGACGTTGTCTCTCCACATAAAATCGAGAAGCCCTTTAATCGACAGTTCATTGGACGGTTTCTTTTCTTTTTCGATTGCTTGACGGATTCGTAGCATGGTGCCGTCTACGTCCGTCGGACCATAACCTAGCACGTCTTCGTATATTTTCATGGCGTCGAAATCATTGATCGCTTTTCCTTGGCTCGCCAGTTTCAGTGCTGCGATTGACAACTCATACTGCGCTTGAGACTCATTTCCGAAGTTCAAGAGGTCATAAATCGCGGCGGTGACGCCACTAGCCTTGGCGCCAAATCCGTCGCATAAGTACTCGATCGGCTGCGACATTTTTGATTGCGGTAACCCATCGAGAAACAGAAACGCCCATGCGGCCGCGGTCGCGATCATCAATCCCCAAGCACTCGGGGCTCCAGTTTTCTGCAGGACAAAAACAGCAAGAAGCCCACCAAAAGTAAGTTTTACTAACCAACCACCGTGCCATTTCAACTCGTAGGGAAATAGATGTCCCAGTTCATGTCCAATCGTCGACTTTAATCCTTGCACGGACGATACGTGAAGCGTCTGACGGTTGATGTAGATACCGCGAACCGATGGCAACAAGCGTGATAGTCCGACGTTGACAGCGAAGGCGTTTAGATCTTTGTCACGCGTAAGATAGACCGGAACGTGTCGTATATCGATTCCAAGGGACTGCGAAGTCTCACGGATTAAGGACAATAGTTTTTGCTTCGTGAATACGCCAGCTTGAAAAGTCTCTGATAGTTCTTCAATGCGTTTCTTTTTCTTGAGAAGCGTTCGTGCTAGCCCCGGCAAGTATTGGGACGGCACGAGCAGCAAGGCCACCAACGATAAAAACGGTTCCTTTGCTACCCAAAACCAATCGATTGCATACGCAAGGGGTGCAGACGCTACCAACAAGAACCAGTGCCAATGACTCGCCAGGCGATTCGATTGATTTAGTTGCTCAATCAGCCGTGTTTGATCGGGTATTTCGTTCAGATCGATCGCTGGCACATTCATTCTCCGAATAGGCTTTGTTCAAGGCACAGTGTAAGCGATTATCGTCTTCTCGCCCGGAACCTAGCTATTCGTTGTCGAGGTTGTTTTCGGTGGACGGGAGCGTGCCAAATAGAGTCCGGCGTAGACCATTGCTGAAACGATTGCTTCGCCGGCTTTATTTTCGAGCCATCGATCGATTTGCGTGTCGTGAATGAGATGGACAATAATCCGTTCGTTTCCGACCCCTCCGCCGTCGCTGACTTGGGTTAAATCGCAGGCTCCGAAGAACGTCATGGTCTCCGAGGTCAGGCCGGGGCTTGGCGCTGCCCGACCGAGCAGAAAGATTTGTTTGGCCGCATAACCAGTTTCTTCTTCGAGTTCGCGCATGGCAGCGACGGTAAGTAATTCATCAGCATCGTCGGCAGAGTCTCCGGAAAGGCCAGCCGGAAACTCCACGCAGCTAGAGCTAACCGCTTCGCGATACTGCTCAATCAGTAACCAACGGCCATCGCTGAGTTGTGGGACAACGACGACAACGCCATTGGCTAGTACCCGTTCCGCGATTTCCCAACGTCCTCTCCGAACAAGCCGGAGGAATTTTCCCTGACTAATAAGTTCCGAGTTCACTGAGTTGGTTCCATGAGTGATTGGGGAATGAATAGGAAAGCGCCGAGCGATCGAATGCATCAGGAGATTTTGAGTTCTGCGCGTTCGCAAACTTCGTTCCAGTTATATCGCCGCGTCACTTCGCCGTTGAGAAAGGTTTCTCGAAGCATGTTCGGTTCGTTGGTCGCTTCGGATTCTCGGAGCGTGACTAGGTTGCCACCGCGTGAAACAAGTTTTAAACGACCCGCCTTCGATCGCTTGCCTTGATCGGTGATCGGTTGTTTGAATACATCCCGTTCGGATCCGTTGACCACGGCGGACGAACACTTGAATGCATACTTGCAAGTGTCACGATTCAACTTCTGCAAAAGGCCTCCACCGGAACCAAAGACTAAATTGTCGGCTGACCACCCCGCGCTGGTGATTGCGTCAAGGATAGTTTCCAGCATCACACGATCGATACCATCGCCTTGGATCACTCGTACATGAGGGTCAAGGACACGGTAGCCAAATTCATTGATCGTGAATCCAAAAGCCTTCCCAAGGATTTGCAGCACTTCGCACAGAATCGTTGGTGGATCCCCTGAATCGGGCCGAATAACCAGGGTTCCAAAGCGGCTCATAATCTTGTCGCGAAGTTCTCCACCCCAAAGGTCACGACATGCAGTCATCAAGTCGTATGAATCGCTCACGACCGCCACTAGGCCGATGGGGAACTGGTCAAGCATATTGCGGTAAGCATCGAGCTCATGTTCGCGTCCCCACGAGGTCAACGTGCTATGCTCTGCGGCTGGAATGGAAAAGCCCGGCATCTCCGCACCATAGTAACGTTGTGCAAGGATGATACCGGCAAGGTTGTCAGTTCCAAGGAAATTGATCAAGTGAGCCGCCCCGCCGAGTGCTGCAGTCTCGACCGAAGAGACACCGCGGAAACCAAAGTCATGAAGTTTGTAGGGAAGTGAATTCAAGCCGCCCGTTTTGACAAGATGCCGCCGGATAGTCTGTTTCATGGACCGAGACTGGGTGGCAACGGTACAGGGATACCAGACTTGAACCAGCAATGTCTCCAAATAGTTCGTCAACCAGTAGCATTTTGGATCCGTGTTCTCGATCGTCATTAGTACGTTGCTGGTTGGCAATACCGAACCTTCGGCCACCGCCATGATGCGGATAGGGAGCCTCCCGCAGTGCGCTCGTAAAATATGTTCCCAGCCTTCGCGATTAAAGAAACTGGTCTCGGAGAAATGTTCTGA
The DNA here is from genome assembly GCA_031411655.1 of Planctomycetaceae bacterium. Lineage (GTDB taxonomy): Bacteria > Planctomycetota > Planctomycetia > Pirellulales > Pirellulaceae > UBA6163. Next base: position 54,006 of record JANOBM010000046.1, on the reverse strand, counting down.
GAGTAACTCTTCGGCTTGGTCGATCTTATCTGCCGTCACAATTTGACCACTTAAATAAGCATCAAGAAGGTACTGAAGACCAAAGAAAACGGTCTCAGGGAAAACACCACCGCGAGATTCGAAATAGGAATAGACGCTTTGCGTGCGTGGTGGATACTGCTTAAAGTGAGACACCTTGTAGCTATCGGTAAGCAGTAACAGGTTATGAAAGGGGCTATGGTTCATTTCTTCCCATCATGCAACAGAGACTAGCGAGGACAGTTCTGGACCGTCGTTTAACGACTGCATCCATTTGATCAAGATACGTTAGGGGTTTCAATTCGCCTCGACGCAAGTTCATTACAAGATGTTTAAAAGAGAATGGAATGAAGCGGCCACTGTTAGTCTTTGGAACCGTTACTTATGCATACCTCGCCGATTTGGTGGCTCAACATGGCGGGTTTGTTCGAGGCTCGTTTCAGCAGAATGAATTTCCGGATGGAGAACGACATCACCGACTGAGTACTGACATAGAGGACCACGATGTCGCGTTGATCGGTGGCACGATCTCTGACCGAGATACACTTGAACTCTATGACCTTGGATGGGCTTTGTCGGAAGCTGGCGCGAGAAGCTTGTCGATAATCATTCCCTATTTCGGATATTCGACCATGGAGCGTGCGGTTTGCGATGGCGAAGTGGTTATGGCGAAATCCCGAGCCCATTTGTTGTCATCGATCCCATCGGCTAGCGGAGGAAACCGAATCGTCTTACTTGATCTTCACTCCGAAGGGCTTCCCTTTTATTTTGGCAGTAACGTCCGGCCAAAGCATTTGTATGCGAAGAAAATCATCATCCAAGCAGCACTATCGCTTGGACTTAAAGACTTTGTGATCGCCAGCACCGACGCTGGTCGTGCGAAATGGGTCGAGTCGCTCGCAAACGAAATGGGTATCGAGGCTGCGTTTGTCTATAAACGGCGTATCGATGGATCGCATACGCAGGTCATAGGCATCAGTGCTAATGTTATGGGTAAACCAGTTGTCATTTATGACGATATGATCCGAACTGGTGGTTCCCTCATTCAAGCTGCGTTGGCATATCGAAATGCAGGTGCGACGGACTTGATTGCGATCGCGACCCACGGTCTCTTTCCAGGAGACTCGCTGGATAAAATTCGAGACAGTCGAGTATTTCGTAAAGTCATTTGCACGGACAGTCACCCTCGTGCTCGCGAATTAGCAAGCGAATTCCTTGAAGTGAAAACGATCGCCGGATTGGTCGCCGAATACCTACAAACATCACAAGGAAAGAAAGAATGCTGACCGCAAATCGCGAGCATGCTGCTCCATCGCTGGTACAGCCGTTAGTGTGATCGATAGAGTCAAACCCATTTGTCCTAATCAGCATGTCTACTGAAAGTCGAAGTATCGATGAGTGAGATCGCCCTGTTGCAAGCAAACATCGCTAAAGTGTTTGAGTCCGCCTTCGGAGTCACTCCGCTTGACGAACGTATCGCGGATCTGCTCACTCAAGCGACGTCGGTGGGACGTTTTCGTGATATGACTCACCTCAGCCAAGAGACGGGTGATTTGCTGTGCAGCGTGCTTCAGTTGTGCAATGAATGCGGCTGGAATTTACCGGAGCTAGTGGCTACCACACTCGAGAAGATCGAATCTCGGACAGAGATTTATAAGAAACTAGGACGTAAGTTGCGCGTTGGCCTTTTGGGAGGCGCATTCGATCCCATTCATAATAGTCATATCGACACGGCCCGCACGGTTTTGAAATCGGGAGTGATTGATGAAGTATGGCTGATGCCCTGTTTTGAACACTTGGGTGGCAAATCCATGGCGCCAGCAATCCTGCGGTTGGAAATGTGCCGAATCGCCTCTCGTGACGTTCGTGGGCTGAATGTTTTTGATTACGAGATTCGTCACGAATTTCGAGGGGAAACCTACCATCTTGTGAAAAAGCTACTCGCCGATGATTCCGCCACCACTCGCGTCGACTACTCGCTCATCATCGGGCAAGACAATGCGGACACATTTCAGTCGTGGACCAATGCGGCAGGGCTTGAACGACTCATCCCGTTCATCGTTGTCGCAAGGAAGGGATGTGAAACACCGAAGCCAAACAGTTGGTATTTGCATTCGCCCCATCACTTTATCGAATCGTTGTCCGGTAAAACCGGGACTAGCTCTACAGAAGTGCGTGGTCTTCTCGAACGGGACGACAGACGAGCGTCCGAATTGCTGCCCCCCGGTGTACACAACCTGATAAAAAAACACCGTTTGTATCTACCGCCGGTGGTAGCAGCAGTGAATCGCCGGGTAGCGATTTATGCCAGTACATTCGATCCTCCAAGTCGCTTTCATCGTGATGCCGTTGAAGCAATCTTACGCAGTGGCTTTGACGAAGTGATCATTCATCCCACCGGACCCCGGCCGCAACAAGGAGTGTATGAACACGCTCCGCCTCTCCATCGCGCCGCAATCACTTCGCTTGCGTTTCGTGACATGCCAAATGTTACAGTGGACTATACCGACCTAAGTAGCACGTCGTTTTCGACGGCTCGTGATCTGGAAAACAGGTATGCGAAACAAGGAGAGGTATGGCACGTGATCTTGGATTCAATGGTCGAGGGTGGGGCAAAAGGCAGTTCACTCATTCAGGCTAAATGGGACGAGGGTATCCGACTTTGGAGTGACTCTCGATTTGTCATTTTGCATGACTCGTCGGCGGGCAGCCCGATCGCTCCTGAGGACCTGCCTCGCAAACATCAATTGGTTCCGGCCTCGCTTCGCCTTTCGTCTACGGAACTCAGGTCTCGTATTTATCATGGCGAGTCGGTCGAGGATAGCATCGATCCCGATGTGGCAAATTATATTCAACGCCATCGACTGTTTTTGCCAAACTCGCGCGAGCGGCAAGCATCGTGTCGATTGGACCAGCCGCGGCTAAAGATTGTTTACGACGAAAGGAACACGAGTTCGGTGGCGATCGCTAGGCAATACGCGCAATACGAGGCTCCCTCGGCGAACTTAGTGCTCGTGTTGGGTGGTGACGGTACCATGCTGCGAGCGATTCGAGAGCATTGGCGTCTTCGCGTTCCGTTTGTGGGACTCAACACAGGGCATCTTGGCTTTTTGATGAACGAACGGTTACCTCGTGACCTGAATGGATTGGAGCTTGTTTCCTATTCGTTGCCGATGCTTCGCGTCGATGCCACAAAGCCTGACGGTGAGCATTTCTGGGGGCTCGCGTATTCCGACGTGTGGCTTGAACGTGCTGAGGGGCAAGCTGCATGGCTACGCGTCGATGTCGATGGAGAAACCCGCGTTTCAAAAGTTGTCGGTGACGGCATGCTCATCGCCACAGCGGCGGGCTCATCGGCCTATGCGCGAGCTATGGGGGCCGTCCCAGTGCCCATCGACACTCCCACGTTAACGCTCGCCGGATCCAACGTGTTTCAACCCCGGTTTTGGAAGCCGATGATCCTTAGTGACGATAGCCTTATCACGCTTGCGAGTCTTGACTTCAGCGGCAAACGACCGGTGCGAGGCTACATCGACGGAATGCCGCTAGGTATCGTTCAAGAGATCATGGTTCGCCGCAGTTTATCGGCAAGTGTTGAACTCGCGTTTACCAAGGAGTTCGATCCGTCGGCCCGACTCCTTCGGTCTTTCTTTCCGCCAGGTGAAGCATTTGACCACTGAGGAGTCCAGGGTCGCCCGCATTCATTCAAATCGGTTGCACCACTAATATGAATGCAATTCAGAACCACACGATAAATGCTAACGCGACGTACAGGATGGTTTAACAAGTATCAGCTGGCGACGGTCAACCAACCTTGAGCTCGCCAAAAGCATCGATGAGAGCCCACAGCACAGAAAGTTCTGGCTCTCGCGGACCATCGGGTCCTGTCGCGTCGTTGATCTTTGCCTTTTGACTGGCTCTTGCTGTTTGTCTCGAGGCAAAACGTTAATCTCAAGGGAAAACGCATCCAGCATGAAGCGGATCGGCGAGAACTTACTTCTGAGCTTCATTCCGCCAAAAGCGAGACCCCGAAGCGACTAGAAATTTTTATTACCGTTTCGTCGCCGATCCGTCGAATGGTAGGCCGATGGCTTCTGTGGAGGTTAGATCAAAAGGAGTGATGCTGCATTTGGGAAGTAACGGCCCTGTTGGTGGGGCGATATTCGTTGGCGGTGTATCGGAAGAAGTCTGTTTATTGAGAAACTTTTAGCACTTTTGCACCACGAAACGGGCCCAACTTCAGATCCATCAAAGCGCGATTAGCCGCCTCCAGCGGATACACTTCCACCATGGGAAAGATTTCTGCAGCAGCGGCGATGGGTAAGAATTCTCGAATATCAAACTGTGTGACGTTTGCGACCGTTCGGATTTGCCGCTCCATCCATAGATGGTCTCGGTAGTCAAGTCGCATAAGCTCTGCGAGATCACCGGACTCCTTGCGAATCGCATTGATGATTAACCGACCACCGGGCGCCAGGCACGCCATTGCTTCGACAATCGGTTTCCACGCTGGGGTTGTGTCGATGATGGCATGCAGCAATTCAGGAGGTCGCTCAGCGGTGTCGCCGGCCCAGACGGCACCAAGCTGCATCGCAATTTGCCGTGCTGAATTGTCTCGGGAAAAGACATAGATCGGGGAATTGGGAAACCGAAATCGCGCGGTCTGCAGCACAAGATGAGCTGACCCGCCAAACCCCGTTAAGCCAAGTCGCTGACCATCCTGCAGTTCGGTCATTCGCAATGCGCGGTAACCAACGGCCCCCGCGCAAAGCAGCGGTGCGGCCTGTTCATCCGTAAATGAGACAGGAATGGGATAGGCATAGTCCTGTCCAATCACCATGTACTCTGCATAGCCGCCGTTCACATCCCGCCCCGTGGCGCGAAACTCGGGACTCAGGTTTTCATCATTTCGGCCCGACGAAGAATGAATCCACCCGACACCAACCCGGTCACCCAGTTGAAACCGAGTCGTACCTGATCCTGTGTCAACAACCCGCCCGACCACCTGATGGCCTAGAACGATCGGTAATTGAGTTGGCGGAGCTCGCCCTTCGATTTCGTCCAGTTCGGTATGGCACACTCCGCAAGTCAGAACCTTCAACAGCAACTGCCCCGGACCAGGTATAGGCATTGCTAGATCGGTCAACTGCAAGGGGCAGTCGGCTGACCGCAGAGAAGCCATTCGCGAAAGGGTCATAGCTCGCATCTCATCGACTCCAGAATATGCGACGACCTCGAAATGGTAATGTTACCACAGATTTTTGAACCAATGCTTGAACCGCATTCCCATTCACGACGCGACATACACAAACACCCTCGGATGAGAGGACCTACCCGTCTCAGGGGTCTCGGACAGAATCGCATGTCATGAACGATGATACATCAATCGCTTTTTTTGAAAAGGATCAAGGATCCGGTCTTCGTATTCGCTAAAGTCAATCGGATCACAGGTGCTTCGGTGTGTTCAACCGGTATATTTGAACAACCGGTCGATTCATGATTTTGGAAAGTCAGATTTGCGGCAGGCGCGCTACATGAGCGCGGGCTTGTCACGATCGACGATGGCAGGACGCTCACGGACGAGGCCATCTTCACCATCAGTGCAGGCCGTACATGCGTACCCTACTGCGCCTCGGACTGGGGCATTATTTGAATCAATCGATCGATTCGAATCAGACACAATCGATGGTCATGAACTCGACACGATGGGATTTGCCCCTACGACAAACGAACGCGATTGCTTGTGCCATCGTTTGCGCCGTAATGTCGATCCGGACAAAGACATTCTCGTCAGCGGCGACTTGCCACTGCATGATGGTACCTGCGTCGACTTGACCCTCGGTGGGGCAAACGGGACGCCTGAGCGACTCGGGCAACTGTATATTTCCTGAGATACCTGAGGCCTAATTATTAGGTCTCCCCTTATCGCTGGCTACCGCTGTGGTGCTACAGACACAGAAATCGCGGGGCTCCTTTGACGTCGCGATCGTCGCGCCGAGAGTTTCATCGGGGTGCGGTCTAGCCAAAAAGTTTGGTACGATTGACGGTGCTGAGCATTTCGATTGGTTTCGTATTGGAGACCATTCGGTATTTAGAGTTCACGTGATTCCACTGTTGCAAAGCCAACGGCCGGCGGCGGATCGCATTCCAGTCGACTTTGCGAAACCTTTACGGTGATGGTCCGACGAACACACGCCGTTCCTATAATGAGAGATGAAACGTATGTCTGAAGTACTGATGGCTACTTTTGTACTCGCAGTCAACGATAGAGAGCGATCGAAGAAGTTCTATACCGAAAAGCTTGGATTCACTGAAGACCTTAGCGTCGATGGCTGGTCGTTCTTGAGTCGTGGTGCATGCAAACTGCGCCTTGGCGATTGTCCCGAAGCAAAGCCGATGTCCGACACCCCCGATCATTCATGGTTTGCGTACCTTCACGTATGGGACGCCAAGAGCATGTACGATGAGATCGTGAAGAACCGAGTGGTGATTTGGCACCATCTCGCTGATAAGCCGTGGGGAATGCGAGAATTTGCGATTGTGACCCCTGACGGGCATCGAATTGTTTTTGGAGAGAAGTTGCCTGTTCAGCCGACCGCAGTAGTCTAAACGCAAGAAGCCGAAGCATCGGATCAACAGTCGCTGCGACCGATGATTTTTGAATGGGCTCGCTTTTGTATCGACACTCGCTGAGTCTTGCTTTTCGGCTTGTCAACGATGATGAACGCCGGATCTGAATTGCGGCTCAAAATGGGTGGTGGTTGTCTCGCTTCGTGGGCGACGAATGAAAATGGCTTCCCCGGCCAAGTTCGCGCGCTCGGCGTATCCGCTTCGCTAAACACCCTTCGCAACTTGGAGTTAATGGGGATGCTCACTAAGACAAGGGAAGACAAGTGCGCCCATCGCTTGCGAAAACTTTCGGAAGAGCCGATGGAACTCCGGCGTTCAAGAGGTAGAGCATACGGGGAGCCCGGCAAGGTGGCCGATGCGAAGACCTCTGATTTCTTATTTGTACTTTCAGCTGGTCTACTATTTCGCAGAAGGCTCGCTTCGTTGGTGGAACATCGCTTCTAGGGAACTCTATTGTCCGTATGAGGCGCAAAGGCTGGGTGCAGACTACCCCAGTCAGTTAGGGAGGCGTCGCGAATGCGAGGAAGCCTACAGTGGACCACAATTCCCTGACGAAACGGTCTAAATTAGCAGTAAAAACAAAGTGAGGGTGCTGGGACTCGAACCCAGGACCAACGGATTAAAAGTCCGTTGCTCTACCGACTGAGCTACACCCTCTCGGATCGAAAAACTGAGGTAATGTCTCGAAACGCTTGCAAGTCAAGGAATCAATGGTCGCGTTTCGCTTAGCCCTTCATCGGTGTGACCGCTCGAAAGCGACTTGGTTAACGAGCGTTACTCGCCGTTCTAAAAACGAGACGTTGTTTTGGGTTTCTTACCAGCGGAGAGGACAGGATTCGAACCTGCGGACCAGTTTTACCCGGTCGCGTCTTTAGCAAAGACGTGCTTTCGGCCACTCAGCCACCTCTCCAGATTTGGCGATTGTTGCTAGTTTTGCCCAAATTGGCAAGGCGCTTCCACGAATGGCGTTTCGCGTCCGTCAAACATGTCGGGCGGCGGGTCAAATCTCCGTAAATCATGCGTTTTGAAGAGCCCGGAGTTCAAAGCTCGGTTGTCACCATGCTTTTGGACGGGAATGCCGACTCCGTGGTTCACGGAACTCTATCATGGAACGGTTTAACCAGGACTTTATCGGGAATCACCCATGCAAACTGAACTCATCACGGAACTCAGTCGGCGAGCCATGGCGACCGAGTTCGCCGTCATGTTGCCTGGGGCGGCGTCGGACGCCACCGACTTAGCGATTGGCGCGTTGGAAGAGCTCAGTCAATTGGAGGCATTGCTGAGTGTTTACGTCGAAGGTAGCGATATCTCACGACTCAATCGACAGGCCGGCAGAGGCCCCATTGGGGTGTCCAAGCAGGTCGCCGAACTACTTGGCAGGTCCATTGAGCTGGCGCGTGCCACCCACGGCGCTTTTGATGTGACCGCAGGGCCCCTTGTCGAAGCTTGGGGATTCACTCGCCGCCAAGGACGAAAACCCACCGAATCGGCGATTGCTGAAGCAAGGTCACGGGTGGGATATGACAAACTTATCGTCGATCTGGCCAATCAAACGGCCGAGCTTCTTGAGCCCGGTATGTTGGTCAACCTTGGCGCGATTGGCAAAGGTTATGCATTGGATGTACTTGCCAAACGACTTTGTGCGGGAGGCCTCGAACATTTCCTCATCCATGGTGGCAAGAGCAGCATCATCGCGCGGGGTGATGATGCACCTGGCAGTGGACTGGGGTGGAAAATCGCCATTTCCCATCCGCTTCAACCCGCAGTCCGGCTTGGCGGCTTACGGCTGATCAATGAGTCACTTGCCACTAGCGGTTCAGGTAAGCAGTTCTTTCACCATCAAGGCAAGCGACTGGGGCACGTGATCGATCCGCGTACCGGATGGCCCGCTGGCGACATGCTCGCGCTGACCGTTGTGTGTCCCCCTGCCGTCGATGCCGACGCCTTAGCGACAGGCCTGTTTGTTGCGGGCTTGGAGGCTGCCAAACATTTTTTGAAGGCCCGCCATCATGAGTTCCCCGATCAAGAATCGATCAACGACGAGAAGACGGACGGCACCGCGACTAGCGGTGAACCAACCTTCCGACTTCCGCTAACCGGTCTGGGTATAGTTGCTATCACGCCGACGCCCCAGCAGGCAAACGTCGAGATTCGGTGCATGGGGCTCCGCCCCGACGCATGGATCGATGATTCAAACGTCCGGCGGTAAGACATCGCCTGCGTTGATGTTGATGTCTTCAAGGTCGAGGTTTTTGATCGTCTCAGGGTCAAAACGCATATCGGGATCGGAGTTGCGTCGGCTTCGATCCGATGGTGAAGGCTCCGACTCGTTCGCGGGATCTTCAGCATCTTCGTTTTGAGGATCGTCTTTGGCTTTTTCGACTTTACGATCTTGGGCGGGATCGCCGGTTCGTTCGCCTCGCTGGCGAATCGCTTCGTCGTCACTCGTCGCATCACGGTCCGCCAAAGTCGCTGAACGCGCCCCAGCGGGATCGAAAATACTTCCCACGCGTCCCGAGTCACGGCGAGTTCGTTCCCAGGCACCGCCATAGGTCGCGTAATCAAGATCACCGCAATCTTGGCAAAGAGTGCACCCGGATAGCATGCTTAAGCAGACCAGGGCGAAAATGCACCCGCCAAAAAAACGCGAGCGAGATCGTTGTGAGTTAGAATTCATGAGGCCTATCCATCGAGACGTAGCAACGAAACTTGCACGTACTTTATGGATCGTCTGAAATGCCCTGGCACTTTAGGGCGACATTAACGATTTCGAAAGCTTTGCCGGCAGCAGTGGATAATTGACTCGAACGCACGATCTACGACTTAGCCGACGCGAGCGTTGCTCGATGCTCGGAGGTCTTCGTTGGCCAGCGCAATTGTTGCGAGCGGTTGCCACTGGGTTTCGTCACCGGCGATCGAGTCGCAAAGGACCCGAGCATTGTCCCAATCTCGTTCACTTTCTACCGTAAATCGCAAGTCACTGCGGTCAAGTTCTGCCGGTACCGGAATGAAACGCATTTGGTAGACGCCTGGCGCCGCTTGAAACCATGTCGAAAGGCTCATGTTCGAGGCACAGGTCGACATCCTGTCAAGATTGCGCCGAAGTCGACGAAGCGCGTCGGCGTGGCATAGCTCACCCGCCAAGCCAAGTTGCTGCATCCGTTCCCAACCTCCGCGACTGGAGAAGAATCCGAAGTAGTCGCAGTCCGTCGCGCGACGAGCCTCACTTAGCAGGCGATCGATGAGCACGGGATCAACAAACGGCCGATTTCCTGGCAAAAACAGAACCCAATCCGAGTCAGTCCGGTCTGCGGCGGCGGCCAATCGTTCGATGACATGAGAGTGCGGTAGGTCGAGTACGTGCGCTCCGGGGATTCCGGCCGTGAGGATAGAAGTCGGAAGATGCTCACCGCTAATGACGATCTCTTTGACCATCGCAGCTTCGCTCAGTCGCCGCACAATCCGACTGATCAACGACTGACCCTTCAGATTCCGCTCGGCGAACTGGGCGGCCGGGTGCGTCCCAGCCGTTCGCTGACAATTCCCTAGCTCAATGACCGCAACCGCGCGTATCGCTTTCGACATGATTTACTCCGTTCATGTGTGCCCAAAAAGCCGCCAATGGCAAGTTGCCCACCGCACGGACCAGATACGGGAAGGCAGCGTGTACCCTCATTGTCTGCTTTTGGTCTGCAACGTAAATAGAAGATTGTCACAACTTCGAAAATATCCTCAGAATCTTTTGATAAAGATTCATGAATTGAGCTTCCATTGCCGGTGCGCTATTTGGCATGAAGAAATGGTCAGTGCATGGCAAGGAAGCCGATCGCAAGGCAACGGGTTGTTTTTGCTAGCTACCCAAGCCGCTTATCTTCACACAAAAGGGCAATGGATCATGCCAAGTTGGGTCTTGTTGTTTTCCGCAGTGGAAGTCTTTTCTCTTCCGTTGATTGGCTCTGCTGCATTGGCATTGAGCAAGCTGACTTCCGGTTCCACAGCGCGGGTCGCAGAGCGTTGGTTCTTAGGAATTTTGCTGGCCGTCACGTTGATCACCTGCCGCACGGTGATCGTTTTCGATGCGTGCTGGTTGGTTCATACGGCCACTCTTGGGATGATGATCGTGGGTGCTTTGCTGTTACCCGATCGGGAGTCATTAGATCAGCGCCGAGTGGTGGATAGTTGGCGATAGGCTCGACGGCTTGGGTGCGGTCCTTGTTATCGCTGTGGCAAACAGGCTGAAAACGACGTCGTTTCGTCAAAACAGGCGATTTACCGATGGTCAGGGGCTTTCAGGAGTTTGGGTTCCCCATGCCGCACCACAGGGGCTATGATGGGCGTCTAGAAGACTGTTCCCAAAACGCCCCTGATTGAATTGGTTGTAAAAGTGGTTCGATTGACTTCCGACGCGATGGGCGACTGGCCAAGAAATGCCCTATTTTGTCGATTGGTTTTAGCCGCCGTATTGATTTCGAGTCCGCACGCCCATTTAGCGGCACAGGATCGAACCAGTGCAAATAACGCGAGCGATCTCGCCTTGATCAGGCAAGTTGACAAAGATGCGGCAGGCTTTGAGTCGGCGACTGCCGCTTCGCTGAGACTATCGGGCCAGCCATCGGCTGCAGCAGTCGATGTATTGTCGGCAATGAAGGGCGCTTCGGCTCTGGCGAAGAACTGGCTTCGTACCATTGCCGCTGATGTGGCGGATAATGACTCATTTCCACGAGAGCAACTGCTACAGTTCTTTGCTGATCGGGAGCAAGACTCCGATGCCCGCCATGCCGCATTTCAGATGTTGATTGCGAGTGATGCATCCCTGAAGGGCACATTATTGGAAGGGGCCGTCGATGACCCAAGCCTTCCGGTACGTCATGCGGCGATCGAATTGGTTTTAAGTAAAGCGGCGAAGCTCGTCGAACAAAACGATGCTCCGCGTGCAATAGAAGTTTTTCGCGTGGTGATTGCTCAAGGACGAAACCCGGAGCAGTTGCAGTCGGCCGTGTCATCACTTGAAAAACTCGGGCAGAAAGTTGACTTGGCTGAGGAACTCGGCATGGTCCGTCGATGGTGGGTAATAGGTACTTTTGAGAACACAGGCTCCGCGAGCTTTGACACGGTCTATGAACCCGAATCGACTTACTTGGCGAACGGCAAGTTGCCCAGCCATTGGCTCCAAATGGATGCGGAAGTCGGAAAGGCGAATTCTGTATCGAAGTCCGCAATTTCGAAGTTGGTAACGAGCGAGGACGCGATGGGGATGGTGAACATCAACCCTGCATTCGGTAACGCGAAGGATGCCATCGCCTACGGCTACGTTGAGCTTGAAATCCCGGAAGGAGTTGAAGCCGTAGCACGACTGGGTTGTATTACTGCCAATAAAGTTTGGGTCAACGGCAAGCTTGCATTAGCGAACGAGGTCTATCATTCGGGGACGAGAATTGACCAGTACCTCGGCGACTGTGTTTTGATGCCCGGCAAGAATACGGTCCTCGTTAAAATCTGCCAGAATGCACAGACCGAACCATGGGCGCAGGATTGGCAGTTTCAGTTTCGATTGACGGACCGATTGGGAACAGCCATTAAGCCGGCTTCCATCCTACAGCCTGGGCTCTGATTTTTCCTTCACGATATGGGCAGCGTTGCCCGCCAAGCATCCCTTCTTTGCAGTTACAGCTATGCATCTAATCCCGAATCGAACGTCCTTCGTATTTGTAGCCCGAAGCGCTGTGAGCGTTTGGGTTTGCTTGTTGGGCCTAACTGGAATGGCGGCTGGAGAATCCAATTGGCTCGCATTTCGGGGCGACGGCGGTCGCGGAGAGGCGAGTGAATCGACGCCACCCATCGACTTTGACGTCCCAAGCGGCAAAAACGTTGCTTGGAAGACTCCAACGACGGGGCGTGGCATCGGAGGCCCAGTCGTGGTCAATGATCTGGTGATTGTGACCGGGTGTGATGGTGAAGATCAGCGTGACATACATATTGAAGCGTTCGATCGCGAAACCGGAACGCGACGTTGGCTTCGCTCCCTTCGAAGTACGGGTCGTCCATTCACTCATCCGACGAGCGCGAACGCTTCGCCAACGCCGGTAAGTGACGGAGAGCGTGTCTTCGCGCTATTTAGCTCGTGCGATTTGATTTGCCTCGATCTTCAAGGGCGATTGCTTTGGGCTCGCGGCCTTGCGATCGATCATCCCAAGACTGGCAACGACATCAGTATGAGCAGTTCCCCTGCCATCATCGACGGTGTCGTTTGCGTGCAACTTGCGAATCAAGGCGATTCGTTTGCCTCGGGAATTGATGCGACAACGGGCAAGACTCTCTGGTCGATTGATATTCCACGAGACAGTAATTGGGCTTCACCGCAACCGATGGTTTTGGGCGATGGAACCCCTGCATTCGCGATGCAGGATTCCGCCGCGTTGTCCATTTTAAAGGCGTCGACGGGTGAAGTGCTTCATCGGTTTGACATGAATTGCGACTCGACTTCGTCGGCGACTTTTGCGCCGCCTTTGGTGATCATTCCTGCCGCTGAAACCACTGCACTTCGAATTGATTCAACCGGTGTTGAGGTCGCATGGCGCAACAATCGACTGCGCCCGCAAAGTTGCAGTCCGGTCGTCCATGGCGAACGGGTGTATATGGGGAAAGGTTCCGTTCTGGTCAGTGGTAATTTGGGCGACGGAGAGGTCGTTTGGCAGCAGCGGTTGCCTGGCATTAGTAAGGTATGGGCTTCGCCGCTGTATACCGCTTCAGGGATTTTCGTGTTTGATTCCGGTGGTCAAGTTGTCGTCGTACGAGACAATGGTGACAATGCCGAAGTGATCGGCGAGCCGAAAATCGGCGAATCGATTTTGGCAACGCCAGCGGTTGTCGGGGATTCGCTCTATCTGCGAACCGACTATGCCGTCATCCGCATCGCACAGGCGAACTAGGCGAGCGATCTTGAATCACGATAACTTGACTAGCGTCGTGGAAGTGCTGCCTGGCGGTCCGGTGAACGGAACGATTCGGCCACCGGGCTCAAAGAGCTTGACCAATCGCGCGTTGATTTGTGCTGCATTTGCGACCGGCGACTCGATTTTGCGCGGCGCTTTGCAGAGCGACGACACGCATGTAATGGTGGAGGCGCTGAGAGAAATTGGCATCGAGGTGTCTGCTGCCGATCAAGGCTGTACGCTTCGAGTGGCAGGGAATCTTTTAGCAGCATCGAACAAGGCGGTGCGCTTCGATGATCCGACTGCTAAATCTCTTTTCATTGGCAATAGTGGTACAACGATCCGATTTCTGACCGCAGCTTTATCGGCTTTTGGCGGACGCTATCGTTTGCATGGTGTTCCACGAATGCACGAGCGTCCAATCGGCGACCTGGTGAATGCACTCGAATCGGTATGCGATGGTATGGTGAAATGCGAGTCAGCCGGAGGATGTCCGCCGGTGATGATTGAAACTCGCGGCTGGAACGGGGCTCGGTTGCGTGTGGCCGGTAACGTCAGTAGCCAATACCTCAGCGGCCTGATGATGGCGGTGCCCATCGCGAGAAGATCGGTATCGATCGAGGTGGTCGGCGAGTTGGTTTCGCGGCCCTATGTTGAGATGACCGCGACCATCATGCGCGACTTTGGCGCCATCGTTCGCTGGACCAATGGCGGTGCCGGTGGCGAACGACTCACCTGCGAGATCGATGGCAGCTCTGGTTATTCCGCGATCGATTACGAGATCGAGCCCGATGCATCGGCAGCGAGTTATTTTTGGGCCACTGCGGCGATCAGCGGTGGCAAGGTAACCGTCGAAGGACTCGGGCCGGATGCGATGCAGGGAGATGTTGCGTTTGTCGATTGTCTAGAAAAGATGGGATGCGATGTTATCCGCGAAGCTCGTCGAATTACCGTTGGACGGACCGGTGAACTGCGTGGTATCGATGTTGATATGAATGCGATTAGCGATACCGTCCAAACCTTGAGCGTGGTGGCGATGTTTGCAAACAGCCCTACTCGCGTTCGTGGCGTTGCGCACAATCGGTTTAAGGAGACAGATCGAATAGGCGACCTAGCAAAAGAATTACGCAAACTGGGCGCGAAGGTGAGCGAACATGAAGACGGACTAACGATCGAGCCGATCCCGGAAGGGCAGCATCTTAGTGGCGCAGTGCTTGAGACCTACGACGACCACCGAATGGCGATGAGCTTGTCGCTGAGCGGCTTGCGATTGGGCGGTGTGAAGATCACAAACCCCGCGTGCACGGCGAAGACATACCCCGAGTTCTTTGCCGACTTGGAAACCTTGATCGGCCGACCTCATCGCTGGCAAACGGTTTAATGTTAACGAAAGTAGGACTCGGAAATCGCACTACCAATTTCGTTCATGTCGCTTTGAATTGAATCCACAAACTCATGGAGCCCGAAACGCAAGATTTCGTTGGCAGTGGTGGATGCCAGTCGTTCACGAAGTGCCGCGACTCTTTGCGTTGGCAAGGCGTGGCGTTCGGTGGTTTCACCGTTCGTAATCGCTAAGAGAGAGGTTTCGGTGTTATCGACGCAAAAGCGAACCGAACGCGGGAACTGCTCGTGAAGCATCACAAAGTCGACGACTTTGTCTGAAAGGATCATGTGGTGTTCTCGTCGGTAAGCTTCAAAGCCACTGATCGAAAACAAAAGACTCGACCATTGCAGATCGTCGATCGCCGTTCCCACCGAATCGACAGTGGGAAGCAAGGTAAAGTACTTGACGTCGAGGATGCGAGACGTCTTATCGGCTCGTTCCAGCAGTCTTCCCATGTTTGCGAAATGCCAGCCCGTGTTGTGCGACATGGTGGCATCGAGGATGCCGGTAAGCAAATGGCATTGTCGACGAATGGAATCAAAGAACTCGGTGGGTGAGTCGAGAGACTGGTCGGAGCGTGCGGCGTTGGACACGAAGTGATAGAGCGTGTTGATCTGTTCAAAGGCCTCGGACGAAAGAGATTCTCGTACGGACCGTGCGTTCTCGCGGGCGATTCGAAGGGCACTGATGATCGAGTTTTGATAATCTCGGTCAAACGCCATGAATCGCATGACCGATTCGGCATCCGCAACGGAATAAGATTCGTTAAAGATCTCGTCGTCTCCCGTCGCGTTAATGAGCGGACGCCATGGTTCATCAACGCCCATCGGCTGGTCAAGCACCAAGTTGAGGGTGACTTCGATAAAGCGGGCGGTATTCTCGGCTCGTTCAATGTATCGAGCCATCCAGTAAATCGATTCTGCAACGCGGGATAACATCGGATTATTAAGCTTGTAGTCGAGTGGGCATGAAGACAAATTTTAGGAACAGGGACTAATTTTGTTCCTGCGTATCGACAGCGGTCTGCCCTGGTTCGGCGACCACCCACGTGTCTTTGCTACCACCTCCTTGCGACGAATTTACAACCAGTGACCCTTTCTTTAACGCGACTCGCGTGAGTCCTCCAGGCATGACCCAGATCTTCTCCCCATGAAGCACGTAGGGACGAAGGTCGACGTGGCGTCCTTGAAGCAGTCCGTCGACCACGGTCGGCATTCGCGATAGAGACAACGTCGGCTGCGCGATGAAATTTCGTGGGTCCTTCTTGATTTTATCAGCGAACTCGGCGCACTCCTCTTTGGTCGAGTGTGGTCCGATCAACATTCCATACCCGCCTGATTCATTTGCAGCTTTGACGACCAATTGGTCGATGTGAGCCAGTACATACTTGCGGTCCTCATCGCGTTGACAGATGTATGTCTTCACGTTGGGCAAAATTGCGGTTTCATTCAAATAGTATCGGATCATGTCTGGCACGTAGGCGTAAACGACTTTATCGTCGGCAACTCCGGTGCCCGGGGCATTGGCTAATGCGACGTTGCCGTTTCGATAAACGTCCATCAGGCCTTCAACGCCAAGAACCGAATCTTTGCGGAAGACTTTCGGATCAATAAAGACGTCATCCACTCGTCGATAGATCACATCGACCCGCTGAGGCCCCTCCGTGGTGCGCATATAAACAAAACCATCGTCAACCATCAGATCGCGGCCTTCCACTAACTCCACGCCCATTTGATGGGCAAGGAAGGAGTGTTCGTAGTAAGCCGAGTTGTAGATTCCAGGAGTGAGTACAACGACCGTAGGATTCGCGATCTCTGGACGCGCAAGCCATCTCAGCATCTGGTAGAGGTGTGCCGGGTAATCATTCACCGGCCGAACCTTGGACGTCGAGAAGATCTGAGGGAAATTCCGTTTCATCACCGCTCGGTTTTGAAGTACGTAAGACACACCAGAGGGGCATCGCAAGTTGTCTTCGAGTACGAACACGGCGCCATCAGCATCGCGAATCAGGTCGGTGCCGGTGATGTGGCACCAAACCCCACGCGGAGGCTTTAGCCCAATGCATGGCTTTAGGAAAGTCGCGGCGTTCTCGATCAAGGCACGCGGAACAACGCCGTCGGCAAGAATCTCTTGGCCATTGTAGATATCGTCCAAGAAAAGGTTCAGAGCCTTGATTCGTTGCTTCAGTCCGGCCTCAATGTGCCGCCAAAGCATCGACCCAATGACACGGGGAACGATGTCGAAGGGCATTATCTTTTCGGTGCCGCTCGCATCCCCATACACAGTGAATGTGATTCCCATTCGATGGAGCGAGCGTTCGATTGCTGCTTGCCGACGAATCAAATCTCCACTGGGCAACCGATTGATGGCTTCAACCAGTGGGGCTGCGTCCGGTCGCGGACGCCCTGCAGAGTCAATCAACTCATCAAAGAATTGATCTGTTTTGTAGTGCTCAAATGAGATCGGGTCGTTGAGAACGGACACTTCTAATTGCTCTGGGTAACTTACGAAGTTGAAAAAAACAATCGTCTTGGCCCGCCAAAGCCTCGTATAGCCTAACAGATATCGACCTCCGTTCGCGACGGGAGTCAATCGGAACGCTTCGCCAAAACGGATGCCCCCGCCAGGATAGACAAAACAGGAATGGCCGGAACACGCATCCGCATATCTGTCCAGTAAAAGGTATGAACGGCGGTCAAAGCGACGCACAACGCAATCGACGCCGCCCATCGCGGCGCCAAAAGCATGCGGCGAAGTGTCGCGAAACCAAATACGATTAGCGCGAATTGGACGCCATAGAAACCCGTCACTGCCATCCTAGCGGTGGGCGAGCGCCCCAAGGATTGCAAGGGTAGAGGGCTATAAAGCCTTCCAATTCGCCATAAACAGGCCTTGATGAAGCTTTTCGGGTGCCGTGAAATCGTTGCCCTCGCCGATTCGTAAGCGAGCCGATCGTCCACGACTTCTCCTACCGGTGCTTGGTGGTTGTCGCCGCTAGTGGAAACTTCCGGTTGGCCCTGGCCCCAAAACGACAGTTCCCGTGGGTCAGCGCTCAACCGCATTTCCCAACGGTCAAGGAACGCTGTCGCATCCCACGCTTGGCCAAACGGTCCCGGAGTGTTCAGAAACTCGTAGAAGGACTCGTTGTTGCCCAGAAGCAATGTGTACCCGCCGTGGGTCGTGGCCCAAATGGGACGTCCAAAATGGTGCCAATTTCGGAGCGTCCATCCCGTCATAAAAAGGGTAACGACCATGGACATCGTGAACGCTGCGACAACCGACTTACGACAACGAAGGCGAATCCCGTTTCCCAACAGGTAAGCCCCTAACATCCATGGCCACAGAATGAAAGTTGGACGGCAAAGATAGGCCGCACCCAAAACCAATCCGAGTGCAAATGCTCGACCTAGCACTGGGCTATATTTCGATCGCCATGTTCCCATCTTGTCGGCAGTCGATAAACCTTCGATCAATTGGCTCCAAAGCAATAGTCCGCCCACTACCAATGCCGCCGCAAGCGTTTCGGTCATTACCAGGGAACTCGATTGCAGTAGCAATGGGTCGACAGCGACAAAGCCTGCAGCCACTATTGCGGGTAATCGCGCTGTCTTGGACGCATCGGTCACCGCTAGGGGTGGTTGGTCCTGCACTGATGGGTCGTCTGACGCCAGTCGTCGATCTGCCAGCGGCAACATCTTCAAGGTAAGAACAAAGGTGCCCACAACCGTTGCAACACCAAGGAGCCAATGCAAGCACGCTACCGGAGCATTACGGAGTTCACCGTTTGGATCACAGATCCATGACAGCAGCCAGGGATAGAGCGGGGGGCGAAACGCCGTCGGAGAAGACGACGTTACCTTAGTGGCCGCGTCGAACGTTTCGAGACCAAAGGTACCGTGTTTGGCAAGACATTGGGCGAGGCGACGATACGCATCGGGGTCAGCCGAGAGCGAATCGCTGGTGGCAGCCAATGCGAGACCACGAATTAAAGCTGCCGCTAGAAAAACATAAAAAATGGATCGCCAGTCGGTCTTCGTGTCGGAGATTCCGGAAAGCATTTGCTGATACCGCTGAGGCGAATTCCGTGGATGAAGCGGTGGTCGCGGTAGCGCTGAACTTGATGAGCCAGCCGCGTTCTAGCGCTGCACGGAACCTGAATCCGCAAGAGAAAGTTGAATCGATCCCTCGATATCATCCGTGTAAAGAGTCCAGACGGGTACCCGTCGGCTCATTTCTTTGGTCACTGATTTGGTCGCTTCTTCGATTTTCTTGCGTTTGAGAATGGCACGAATGTCATCCTGCAATTCGCTCAATGGCTTCACGCCTGCAGGTCGACGACCGAGAACGCGGACAATGTGCAGGCCATCATCATCGTCGATCACTTCGCTCATTTCATTCAGCGGTAGGCTGAATACTTGACTTTCGATTTTTGATGAAGCTAACGATCCGAGATTGGTCCATTCGTGGAGACCGCCACGAGATGCGAATGGTTCTTGGGATTTCAACTTTGCGACAGCCTGCATGCTTCCACCAAAATAAGCGTCACGGCCCATTTCGTTGATCGATTCCAAAGCCTTCTCGCGGGTTCCGCTGGCCTCGAACGTGGCACTCAGCTGTTCCCAGCGAGCCTGAGACTTGACTTCATACTTGGACAGATTGTCTTCGTAATAATTCTGAATTTCCGAAAGGGTCACCGGTGGATCCTTAGGAATCTTGTCCATGCGATAAAGGTGGGCGAGCATTTGGTCGATGAAATCGCGTTTTGTAAATTCAAACGAGCTTCCCTCTTCGCGCAATTTCGCGTCGATTTCATCTACCGTGTTGACTTGGTATCGCTTGTAGAGTCGCGGTAATTCCGTTTCCGCGAACATTTGCCGAGCCCGCGATTGCAGTTTAATTTCTGCGTCATCTCGTTTCTCTGCAGACTGCGTACCGACCTGGGAAAGCAGGAACGATTCGCGCAGCATCTTGAGTTGAATGGACTGTGCGAGAAGGGAGCGAAACAACACCGCTCGCATGTACTTCAATTCTTCTTCGCTCGGTGGCTCGGGCGACTTGCTAGTGATCTCTCGGATCCTGCTATCAACGCGGGGCAAGATATCCCCTGCTAGGATTGAAGTCTTACCGACCACGGCAATCACTGCCGCAGGGTCATCCGGGACCTGTGTTTCCAATGCCCTCCGAACCGCTTCGGGGGAGGGGGACTGGGCTTGGGCGACGCTCAAGAACCATCCGACGGCAACTAACGTAGCCAGTATTCGAATCTTGATTCGGGGCATCGATAAAACACTAAATTGTATGAAAAACCAGTTAAAACTTCGTCGGAGCCAAAGGCACAGCTGGTGCCACTGGCGCACCCGACAAGCTTGTATCCTGCAAAGATTCCGTAGATCAAGACGAATAGTGATAATCGTTACCCAATCGATCGCTTTTCTACCGGGTTCCTTCCAACAACGCCTCTACCCCTGGGTAGATCGCCCGCCATTCGATTAAACTACTCGCTATGGCACTCATAATCCTTCGCTGTGTTTTTCTGATCTGTGCTGGTGGTGCGTCGGCGATCATCAACGCCTCGCTTCCCAACGGTACCGCTGCGCACGTTCCGTGGCTCGTCTTCCTGTCAGTGATGGGGGCAGCTATTGCCGTCATTGTTGGCGACATCTACGTGCCGCGGAAACGGATCGACACGATTTCGGCGGTCTATTTTGGACTCGTTGTTGGCACGCTTCTGACGTACATCCTCGGAATCGCGGCTGCGCCGCTGCTTGATCGAACTGGCAGCTCAGGTTCGATCATGTTGGTCGTAGCGGTCATCATCTCGTACCTGTGCATCAGTGTCTTGATCCAGACCAAAGACGACTTCCGATTCCTCATTCCATACGTGGAATTCGTACGCGACGTAAAAGGATTTAAGCCGCTCATTCTTGATACCAGCGTCATTATCGACGGTCGGATTGAGGACCTCGTTGCTACACACATTTTTGACAATCAGCTCATCTTGCCACGGTTCGCACTGAGCGAACTTCAAGGGATTGCCGACAGCAGCGATAAGTTGCGTCGTCAGCGGGGTCGACGAGGCCTCGACATTCTCAATCGACTTCGCGCCGACCCAAATGTTGATCTGCAGGTCTTCGACCGCGATCTCCCCGAGTTTGCAGGTCATCCTGTTGACATGAAATTGGTACTGCTCGCCAAACACTTGGAAGGCAAAGTGGTCACGGGTGATTTTAATCTCAATCAAGTCGCCAAAATCCATAACGTTCAGGTGATCAACCTAAACGAGATTTCCAATGCGCTGAAGCCAAGGTTGCTCCCCGGCGAAAACTTCCAACTCAAGGTGATCAAACCCGGCGAAGGGCAAGACCAAGGTGTTGGCTATCTGGACGATGGCACCATGGTCGTCATCGAAGGTGCACGCAATCAGATCGGGCGTGAACTGGATGTGGTCGTTACCAGTATCCTGCAGACCAATGCGGGTCGAATGATTTTCGCGAAATACGAAACTTAGGACAGGGAGCCGCCAAGCCATGCTGGCAAAACGGATCATCCCTTGCCTCGATGTTCGCGAGGGCCGTGTCGTGAAAGGGACCAATTTCGTAAACCTTCGCGACGCAGGTGACCCTGTCGAAGTCGCCCGTCGCTATGAGCGAGAAGGTGCTGACGAGTTGGTCTTTCTCGATATCACAGCAAGCCATGAAAAACGTGAGATCATGCTGGATGTCGTCCGACGATGCGCCGAGCAGGTATTCATGCCACTCACCGTAGGTGGTGGTGTTCGTACGATCGAAGATGTTCGCACGCTTCTTGCCGCTGGCTGCGATAAAGTTTCAATCAATTCCGCTGCTTGCAAAGAACCAGAGTTCGTTCGCCGAGCCGCCGACCGATTTGGGAGTCAATGCATCGTCGTCAATATCGATCCCAAACGCGTCCAACGGGATGGCAAGGAGTTCTGGGAAGTCCACATCAACGGAGGCCGTACCACCACCGGCCTGGAAGCTGTTGCTTGGGCGAAAGAGGTAGAGCGATTAGGCGCTGGCGAAATCGTTCTTACCAGCATGGATGCAGACGGTACCTGTGATGGATATGACATTCCGGTCACTCGTGCGGTCAGCGATGCGGTCACTATCCCTGTCGTCGCTAGTGGCGGAGCCGGCAATCCGCAGCACCTTGTCGATGCGATCATCCAAGGAAAAGCGGATGCGGTCCTTGCGGCCAGTATCTTTCACTTCGGCCAATATTCGATCGCTGAAACGAAGAAATACATGCGTGAGGCCGGAATCGCCGTCCGCCTCGGCTCGATGCTCACGACTGGCTAGTCACCGCCGTCCCAGCTTCCCATGGGATCGGCTCCCTGCGCTCACTGCGTCTTCTAGAACTGAAAATACACGAACGGCTGAGATTGCGCTCGTGCAAAAAGTGCAATAGCTGCCAGTGCAAAACCTACCAGCCATGGGCTCAGCGGATGTTCGACAGGTAATGAAAGGAGTGGCCTAAGTCGTGACATCCATAAGGCATGTTCGATGGCAAGGAAGGTCAATGCGGCAATCGCTAGTGGAGGGTACCAAGCAATACCCTTGTGCCAGTTCAACAGCGAATTCCATAACGCGAGGAATTGATCGATCGACGAAGTTCGAAACAGTGTCCATCCGATCAACACGAGAACAAAGGTAGATGCGATTCGAAGGCCAACTCGCCAGGTAAACGGGCGAGGCTCGGTCAACTTCGGCCGGCTCGAGATACCGGTCGCACGTTCCGCGGCGAGTAAGAGTCCATGCCAAAAGCCCCACGCGACGAAGTTCCAGGCCGCACCGTGCCATAGGCCGCCAAGCAGCATCGTGATGATCAGATTGATATACGTTCGGATGCTTCCATGGCGACTTCCCCCTAACGGAATGTAAAGGTAGTCGCGAAGCCATGTCGAAAGTGTCATATGCCAGCGTCGCCAGAAATCTGTGATCGAAGTTGCTAAATAAGGATGATCAAAGTTTTTGGGAAGCTCAAATCCCAGCAATCGAGCCGAGCCGATAGCGATGTCACTGTAGCCCGAAAAATCGCCATAAATTTGGCCCGCATAGGCAAGCACGCCGATCGCAATCGTTGGGCCGGAATACAGCTCGGGCGTCGCGAATACCGCATCCGCCATTACCGCAAGTTGGTCAGCGATCAATACTTTCTTAACGAACCCCCGCAGCAATTGAGTCAGGCCTGGGTAAAGTTGACACCGATGGACTGCAGGCGAAGATTGGAGTTGAGGAAGGAATTCGATCGCACGAACGATCGGCCCCGCGACCAATTGAGGAAAGAACGTGACGTAAAGGGAAAAGTCAAGCAAACTGCGGCAGGGAGTCAGATGCCGGCGATAGACATCGATCGTGTAGCTGAGCGTTTGAAAGGTGTAAAAAGAGATCCCAATCGGCAAGACGATCGAAAGAGTTCCCGAATGAAACCCCCAGCGGCTAAACATTGCCTCCGCCGACTCGATAAAGAAATTGTAGTACTTAAAAAAGGCGAGAGTGCCGAGGTTTCCAAAGAGGCTCAGTGCAAGCAAACCTCGACGTTTCGAAGCCGGCAAGGTTCGCCCGAGACTGAGTCCAATTGACCAGTCCAGCAGCGTCGAAGCGAGCAGGAGTCCGAGAAATCGGTAGTCCCAATAGGCGTAGAAGTAAAAGCTGGCCGCAAGGACGATCCACTTTCGCTGTAACGCCGAGCGAGCGGCTGACACCAATAGCACAATTGCGAACAAGAACACCGGATATTCAAGTTGCGCAAAATTCATGGTCGCGCGGTCGCAAGTCGCGAGTTTGCCGGGTTATCTCTCACTACGGCGCGGTCGGACGGTGGTGCATTTATAGCGTCTGAATCCGCTGATCCAAAAGCAAACTCGACAATCGCTTTGGAAATCCATTCATTACCAAGGGCGTTGAGGTGGCCAACTCCTGGCGTGCCGTTGTGAAAACCTCGTGATAGTCTTTGCTCTCGATTCCATCGTGCAGTAAATGACGCTCGCATGTCGATCACTGGGATTTTCTTCGAATGCATGCGTGTTGCTAAATCATCCCATGCTGCATCGTCGGGATGATCCACTCTCAACCGCTCGGCAATTCGAGGCACTCCCGGCGCGTAAAGGATGACAAAGCGATCATCGAATTGCCGATGAATTATTTCTAATTGCTCGCAGGTTCGAATCGATATCGCGGTTGTAACATCGGCCGCTGTAAAGCTTGACGCAGGGACGCCCTGGCGAGTGACTGGGCCCAAGCTCCATCGCAATGTTCGGACTCGACCGGTCTGTGGATCGAAAAGCAAGTTGCGTGTCGACTGGAAAAACGCTTCGCCATGAAATCGTTTCGCCCATAGGACAACCGCAGGAGATGGAGCGTGCCATCGGTCATCCGAGGCTGAATCGACACTTGGCGAAGCAATGGCGAGAAGGTCCGATAAGTCGGTAACGATCCAGCAGTGCAAAATTGGATGCAAAAGTTCATCTGCGGCAGGCATCCATTCTCGCCAGTCACTGGAATTCGTTCCCGAGCGACCCATTGGCAGACAATCTATTTTTTTAACATACGAATGGAGTGACTCACGTATTATCTGGTTAGCGATCTTGTCTTGATCGTTGACGCAGACTCCTTCTACTTGTGAATCGCCCCAGAGCACTATTTTGTTCGTCGATCCATTGGGCAGCCAACCTGGCAGGCCTTGGGGGCCAATAAGCGTCGTCGCCAAACCTTCGGTTCGCCATCGAATGGTGTCCCCTTCACGGAAGGAAATCGCCCTCAATTCTGGATTTTCCACACGCACTAGTATCGAATTGAGTAGCCAAGGTCCGGCTAACCAAACGCAGAACCACGACCCGAATATCCCAATGATCCAGTGTGCATAAGATTGGTGCGAGCTCGTCTGTACGGAAGGTTCAGGTGAGCGAATGATTTGATTAAGCAATCAATCGCTCCGTGCCTCAGTGGCGTCTGAAGGCGATTCAGCTATTGGCTCGACATCAACATTCACCCTGAGCACAGTATGCCCACCACCAAGGACCACGCCCCGCATGGGAGCGACATCTCGATAGTCTCGCCCAATACAAACCGGGATGTGGTCAGTTCCGACCAAACATGCATTGGTGGGATCGAAGTCGACCCAGCCCGTGATGCTACCTGCATAAACACTTATCCAAGCATGCGAATTGTCTGCTCCAACAAGACGTGGTTTTCCTGGTGGAGAAATGGTACGCAGGTAACCGCTAACGTAACGTGCGGGCAAGCCGATCGCGCGAAGACAAGCGATTTGGATTTGCGCAAAATCCTGGCAGACGCCAGCTCTCAGTTCGAACGCGTCTTCGGCGAGTGTGTTGACGTTGGTTGCGGTGGTGTCGTACTTGAAATCGCGATGTATTCGTTTGGTAAGTTCAAGGTTAGCCTCCAGGACGGGACGACCAGGAGTGAACGATTTTTCCGCATACATCGCAAATTCCTCGCCGGTAGAAATCATTGATGAAGGATAAAGGTATTCCGATGCGTTGAACCAGTGCTCATCTGCTCCCGAAGCGATCGCATCCCGCAGTGCTTCCCAACGCAAACTCTTTCCCGCTGAAATTTGGTCGGGTGGGCACACTTCCACTTCGCTGGTGACGACGACGGACAATTCGCGGTGAGCTGACTCAATCGAGAATGTTTGAACCAAATTTCCAAAGTAATCCGTGTGTGAATGGGAGAGAACAGGTTTGGGAATAATCACCATTTTTGTGCGATGGCAATGAACCCGTGGCAGTTCACGCGGCACCATCATCACCTGATTTTGGCAAATGGCGACAGCGTCGGAGTATCGGTAATGGGTGCGGTGAGTGATTGCGTAATGTTGGCTTGAAGGATTCATCCTTGTTTCTCAACCATTGTCCTTAGAGTAGGAAACTGCGTTTTGCGAAGTAGTCGTCCGATACGCAGTCACTCGAATCCAATCATAGGTAGTTTGTATTCGGCTTGACGAAAACGCTCAGTCATTTTGAGAAGCTTGGCCGGTCAAAGTTTGGGACGTTGTGGTGTGAATGAGATATCGAGCCGCAATCTCATTAGACAATTCTGGCAGGCGATCGGTAAGCATCTCAAGAAGGCTATCGAGCGTTTCACGTTTGCCTGAACGTTGTTGGACGGCCAGATCCGATGGTTGTACCATCCGGACTTCATGCAGTAGTGACATTGCAGTTCGCCTGTCGATCGGCACTCCGACTTCATCCGCTTCAATGGGCAATCGATCCATCACCTCAACGATGCGTTCCAATTGGAAAAGGATGGACCGTGGGTTGGTATCGTCCGTAATCAACAGGTCGAGTGTTGCCGCAGGTTCCAGTCTAAGCAAATAACGAGATCGGTAAGTCATCACGCTATCGCAGGCTTCAAGAACTGCTTCCATGATGGGGCGTTCATCGGTCGTTACCGCAACATCGGACTTCTTGGTGATACAACTAACCATGGTGGCACGAAGCAATTCCGCCGTTTGACAAGCACGCTCAATTCGGCGGCCCAGTTGCAAAAATCGCCAACCGAGGGTTCGCGTAATACTTTCTTGCCCAAGCCCCGCAAAGGCAAGTAATTCCGTAATAAGTCTCGACAATCGGTTGATTGCGGTTCGGGCATCCAACCGCTCGTCGGCATCAGGTGATCTGGCCAGCTCGTCTTCAACGCGGCGGACGATTCGGTACGCATCGAGCGAGATTCGGTCGCGGACTGCAGTTGCTTGATCAACCATCGATGACACGCTGGGGCTGAGGCCGCGTTGCTGGTCAAGCGAGTAGAGCGAGCGAGGAAGGGCGTCTTCAAGGCTTGGCAGTGCACCACTCAGGCCTTCGACCGCGTAGTCCGGTTCGATCTGGCCGATCGCTGCCAGCGCAGCAATGAGTCGAGGCATCTCCGGGATGAGCGACATGGATTGCTCGCCCGACAATCGCGTCATTGTCGTCCGAAGCAAACGGGCAATGGCTTCTACACGTTCACTATAACGTCCGAGCCAAAAAAGGTTTTCAGCGACGCGACTAGGAAGCTCGGCACCACCTCGAACCAGTTTCAGTGGTTGATCAGCGGAGGGGAGAAGCGTGACATGTCGATCAACAGGTTCGTCGGCAACAACCCAACAGTCCTGTCCGAGCTGAGACGAACTATGTGCATTGTCGATGCCTTCTGTAGTCGGGCTGACTCGCACCAACCCACCTGGCAACACTTCCACGGAACCTGCCGTCTGAATCTGAAATGATCGCAGCGCCAAATACCAAGGTTGGAGCTTGCCGTCTTGCCAAACGGGCGTGGTACTCCGAGAGGCGATCGCTTGTGCGACGTACAGGTGAGGCTGAGCCCGGATGGCGGCAATCAATTCGTCTCTCGCACCGATCGATAATTCGGCAGGAATAGTCGGACGATCTCCGCGAATCGCAAATGCAGGGCGTATGGCCAAGTCATCGAGATGAGACAGTACGTATTGCAAGTCCTTGGATTGGCCACACCAATAGGTTGCGATGGTGGGTAACTTTGGCTCCTCGCCAAGCAGGAAGCGACTAGCAGCTGGCAGGAACGGCAGCAGTGCAGGAGTTTGAGCCAGTTTGCTCCCGGGGCAGTTGGCGACGGCAACGTTTCCGCTCCGAATGGTTTGAAGCAGTCCAGTCACACCCTCACTAGCCGATGGATCTAACTCCAGTGGATCGCATTGTTCGTCGGAAACATGACGCCAAAGAACGTCGATCGGTAACAATCCGCCAAGGGTCTTTAGGTTGAGCGCACCACCGCGGACTGCCAAGTCTCGCCCTTGTACAAGGGTGTACCCAAGGTATCTGGCAAGGTAGGTATCTTCAAAATATCGATAGCTCTTGTGACCCGGCGTGAGGATGGCAACACGCGGGTTTGCATTCAAACGCGGAGCAAGTGACTCGAACGTCTGGCGAAGTCGCATGAAAAACGGCGCCAACCGTCGGATGTGGCTCTTTCGAATCAACTGAGTGTAGGATCGACTCGTGACGATTCGGTTCTCAACCAAGTAACCAAGCCCTGATGGGGCACGAGTACGATCGCCAGTGACCCACCAAGAACCATCCTTATCGCGAGCCAAATCGGTCGCTACGATGTGAAGTCGAACGCCGCCGACTTTGGGAATGTTGTGATAGGTACGCAAAAACTCGGGATTATTGAAAAGGACTTCGACCGGCAGGATTCGCTCGCGAATAAGTCGTTGGTCCCCGAGCAAATCATCGAGAACAGCTTCCAGGATGCGGACGCGTTGCTTCAAAGCATCTTCTAACTGACTCCAGGCGCTACCCTGTATGACAAGTGGAACGAACGTCAGTTCCCAGGGGCGAGTCCGCTCGCCTTCCTCTTCGACTGCGTTGTAAGTAGTTCCGCTCTCTCGTGCCAGCAACGAACCCTCGGCCACCATTGCTTCGAACGCTTCGCGTCCAAGCGAATCGATGTACTGAACCAGAGGCTTCCATGCGAGGCGGGTCGCACCATCCGACCCCACACACTCGTCGTAGTAGTCATCGAGAGGCGAATAGTCAGCAAATATCGCTTGGTTTGTCGTGGAGATACTCAAAGCCGTTCACTCAAAATCCGTGATTAACCGTCTACTGGCCATCATTCGCCGAGGACCATTATCGACCATCCCGATGGCGTCTGTACAGGATGGACCCAAGAACATCAACCGGATCGATGCGATACATGGAAATTCCATGCCTGTGACGCATACTACGTCGACCGATTGATCCACAGCTTACCAGAAACGCAAATTCCCACCGCGACCGGAGTCGCAGTTACGTTCAACGTGTCCTGCGTGGGACATCAACCGGGCGACGACAAGCGGGCGACGACAAGCGGGCGACGACAAGCAAAGGGCATCAAGATCGCCGAATGCGATGCGGCAAATTGCTCAGCCGCATATCAAGCGTCACGGGGAAGGGGTCATTGCCGACGGCTACCATCGATTCGGGCACCGAGATATTTCCTCCGGTAAATCCTTCCACTCGATAGCGACTCGCCCTGCGGGCTTCCGCCTCACTGGCGTTGATGGGAAATGTCGCGTAGCTCAACCCGCCCGGGTGCGAAACGTAATAGGTACACCCACCAATGGAGCACTGGGTTCGCTTGTCGACGATGTCGAAACGCAATGGTGCGTGAACGGGAATGGTAGGCTGCAAGCAGCTTGGGGGCTGCCAGGCACGGTAGCGAACTCCGGCCACGAACTGCTGAGCCGTACCGGTGGCGTGCATCGGCACTCGAAGTCCGTTGCAGAGGATCGCATGGCGACTTTCAATCAAGCCATCGACAAGCAGTTCCACTCGTTCGAGCGACGAGTCAACAAATCGTACCGTACCACCGCCACCTGGTTCCTCGCCTAGTACATACCAGGGCTCAATGGCGGTCCGAAGAGTGATATGAACATCGTCACGGGTTAGCTCGCCAATCCGCGGGAACCTAAATTCGAAGTGCGTACGGAACCAATCAAGTTCCATCGTTGTCCCACGCATTCGCAATTCGGCGAGGACATCGCTAAAATCCTGCCAAGCATAATGTGGAAGCATGAATCGGTCGTGAAGCGAGGTGCCCCAATTCTCGAGTGGTTGCCTGTAGGGCTCGCGCCAAAACGATGCCACTAACGCGCGTATCAGAAGCTGCTGCGTGAGGCTCATCCGTTCGTGCGGAGGCATTTCGAATCCGCGCAATTCGACCAGCCCCAAGCGGCCTGTTGAAGAGTCTGGCGAATAGAGCTTGTCGATACAAATCTCGGCGCGATGCGTGTTGCCCGTCAGATCAACCAACAGATTGCGAAACAATCGATCAACCATCCACGGTGGCGTGAACGTATCCCGCGCAGGCACTTGTTCCAGTGCGATTTGCATCTCATAGACGGCATCGCGTCGACCTTCGTCCATCCGTGGAGCTTGGCTGGTTGGGCCGATGAACTTACTGCTGAAAAGGTACGAAAGGGAGGGATGGTTATTCCAAAAGGTGATCATGCTCGCCAGAAGATCCGGTCGCCGCACAAATGGACTCTCCGTTGGCGAACTTCCGCCCAAAACGATATGGTTACCACCACCTGTCCCTGTGTGCATTCCGTCGAGGTCAAACTTCTCGGTACCCAGTCGCGAATGACGGGCTTCGCCGTACAGCGTCTCCGTGATCCCTACCAGCTCACGCCAGGAAGCAGATGGCTGAGTGTTGACTTCGATTACCCCTGGATCCGGTGTAACTTTGAAGTAAGAGACGCGGTGATCATGAGGGGGCATATAGCCTTCGAGTAGGATCGGCAAATCGAGTTTTGCGCATGTCTCTTCCACGGCTTCCACCAATTCGAGATAATCCTCGAGTCGCTGGGTCGGTGGCATGAATACATAAAGGCGCCCGTGTCGGCACTCGACAGCGAGTGCCGTGCGAATAACGAAGTGCTCATCTACTTCGGGATCCAGATCATCCGCGTCATCGAGCTCCGGTTCAACCTGAAGTACCTGCTCGTTGATCGTTTGCGCACCAAACGTATTGCCGGCGGCATTTGGTTTTTCAGATCCGGAAGGGGTGGGTACGGACTTTTGTCCCCGGACTTGGTTTGCGGTTGTCGCTTCACGGACATCGCTCATGCGCCGTGGAAGCGGGAGATTTCCTCGCGGCGCCGTTGGATCCAGCGGCGCGGTATAAAACGCGGCAGTGCTCACACTGGAAAGGGGCAGCGATTCCAAAGGCAGCCGTAGCCCGATCGGTGAATCTCCAGGAAGTAGGAAGATTTTCTCAGCGCGAACGGGCCAGCGACCCGTAATCCACTTCGCGGGCCCCGTCGCCTTCGCCTGCCACCATTGACGTTGAATGGGAAGAACATAGCCGACGGGATGACTGAGCCCACCGCGAAACACTCGCATCATTCCGGCTCGTTCGTTGGGATCTGCCAGTCGGGGATCAGCAGGATCGACGTCGACCGGTAGACGGTTTTCTTTCCACAGGTAATGGAATACGTCCTCGTAGACCGGGAAGCGTGCCTTGGCTGTGACACCTAAGTTCCGCGACAGGTGAACGACAAAACGCTCCGCATCCTCGTGAGTGTGACCGTAATCGCGTCCTTCATCGGCGATCCATTTGGGATCCTGCCAAACGGGAACACCATCCTTGCGCCACAGGCATGTCAGCGCCCATCGAGGGAGCGATTCACCGGGGTACCATTTGCCTTGACCATAATGCAGTAGCGCGCCTGGCGCAAAGCAATCTCTCAATCGAAGCAGTAATACATTGCTGAGAATTCGTTTGTCTGGCCCAACTGCTTCCGTGGTCCATTGGGGATCGTCCATGGAATCGATCGATACGAACGTTGGTTCACCGCCCATGGTGAGCCGCACATCGTCGCTCTTTAATTGCTCATCGACTTGGTCGCCTAGCTCAAGAATGCTTTGCCACTGCTCTTCGGTGTATGGCTTCGTAACACGAGGGTCTTCATGAATCCGGTGGACAGACATTTCGTGCTGGAAAGTCACTTCACACTCATCAAGCGTACCGGTCAGCGGCGCCGCATCGCTTGGGTCTGGCGTACAGGCAAGCGGGATATGCCCTTCGCCGCAAAACAAACCGCTGGTCGCGTCCAATCCGATCCAACCCGCACCCGGAAGGTAAACCTCGGCCCAGGCATGAAGATCACAGAAGTCTTTCTCCGGACCAGACGGGCCATCAATCGCTTTTAGATCGGCGGTGAGCTGAATCAAATAACCGGACACAAATCGGGCTGCCAAACCGATCCGCCTCAACGTCGCGACGAGTAGCCACGCGGAGTCACGACATGAGCCGCTGCCAAGGGTAAGAGTCTCCTCGGGAGTTTGCACGCCCGGCTCCAGCCGGACGAGGTACTTGATTCGGCGGTGCAGACGCACGTTGACGTCCACAAGGAAGTCGATGGTGCGACTTGCCGATTTCGGGAGCGAAGCAACCCACTCATCCAAGAGCGGCGTCGCGACATGGTCGCGATTGATCGATTCGAGATCGAGGCAAGGCAACAATTGCCGTTCCAAGTCCCTCGCATAGGGAAATGGAAAGCTCTCCGCCGCTTCTTCAACGAAGAAGTCAAACGGGTTGATCACTGTCATGTTCGCAATCAGGTCGACCGTGATCGACAGATGATCCGTCTGCGACGGGAAAACATATCGTGCGACAGGATTGCCGTGCGGATCTTGCTGCTTATTGACGAAGTGCTCTTCGGGGCTGACTCGCATGCTGTACGCCTCAATGGGCGTTCGAGCATGGAATGCGGGACGCAGGCGCACTTGCTGCGGTCCTAAATTGATCAATCGATCGTAACGGTAGTCGGTCTTATGGTGGAGTGCGACACGAATCGTCATCGGTTCCAGTTTCGCTTGTGAGTGACATGAGGAGAAACCGCCTAGCAGCGACGATAATCCCCTTTCGAACGCATGCCAATCACACTATCGCCTAAGGGTAGGCGATGGGGTAGATCCGACCCGGTTAAGGTCCATCGAAGCCCGCTTAGGAAGTTGCCTTCTTCTTCGCAAACTTGCCCTTTTTGAAGGGACTGGGGCGTTTGGGGGCCGCGTTTCGTGTGGGAGCGGAACGTTCGCCAGAATTTGGCCGGAAGTTTCGTTCACCTCCCCGTTCGGCGAGCGATAACCGCAACTGACGTCCTGCGACCCAAGTATTGCGAAGCGACTCGAACACCGAGGCTGGCATTCCTTCGGGCAAAGCGACAATCGAGTACTGGTCATAGATGTCGATACGGCCGATCTCAGCGCCGCTGAGTCCGGACTCATTAGCAATCGCGCCAACCAAATTTCCGGGCAGGACGCCGTGCTCCCTGCCGACTTCAACTCGATAACGCTGGGAGTTCCCAGCCGAACGGCGCGCTGGCTCGCGTTTTTCAATTTCACGACTGTCGCGGTCACGCGAGACGTGATCTCGCGAGCCATGATCTCGCGATCCGTGATCGCGGGCGGCATGTTCACGGGGCGAGAATTCTCGCGAAACGAAATCACGCTTGGGTCGATCGCCACGATCGCGAGATTCGAACGAGCTTCGCGAATCATTCGAATCACGAGGCGAAAAGGCTTCACGGCGGACGCCAGCAGATTCATCTTCGATCGGCCTTGCAAAGAACGGCCGCTTGCCATGATGCATCGCGGCAACCGCGGCGGCTACTTCAACGGGCGGTTTTCCGGATTCGTCGCAGTACTGTTGAATCATGTTGGTAAACGTGGAAAGCTGACGACTCTCCATCGCCAATGTAATTCGCTGCTTGAAGCCTTCAGCGCGTTTGGCATTGATCGCTTCAATCGATGGTGCATCGATCTGGGTGATCTGTTGGCCGGTAGCTTTTTGAAGTGACCGTACAACATGGCGTTGTGACGGGGTCGCTAACAGAATCGCTGCGCCTTCGCGCCCAGCGCGACCGGTGCGACCAATGCGGTGCACATAAGCTTCTTGATCATGTGGCATATCGTAGTTGATCACGTGGCTGATGCGGTCAACGTCGAGCCCTCGCGCCGCAACATCGGTTGCAACCAATACATTGATCTCACCCGACTTGAGCTTTTCAACCGTGCGAGTTCGCTGAGTCTGTGCGATGTCGCCGTTGAGCGCCGCAGCGTTAAACCCGCGAGCAACAAGACGTTCTGCTAATTCGACGGTGCCAACTTTCGTTTTCACAAAAACGATTACACCATCGGTCTGCTCTAGTTCGAGAATTCGCGAAAGCATCTCCACTTTGTGCTTTGGTGAAACGATGACGTGCTGTTGGCGAATCGTTTGCGCGACTTTCTGTGACTTTTCAACCGTGATGGAATGAGGATCGTTGAGATGCTTCTCTGCGATTTCGCGGATCGGACCCGGCATGGTTGCCGAGAACAGTGCGACTTGACGCTTCGCAGGTACCTGCGAAAGAATCCACTTCACGTCGTCGATGAACCCCATGCGCAACATTTCGTCGGCTTCATCAAGCACCAGCGAATGAATAGAACTGAGGTCCAGAGCGGACTGCTTGACATGGTCAATGAGCCGTCCCGGAGTTCCAACCACCACGTGCACGCCACGATGCAAGGCAGCGAGTTGGGGCTGGTAGGAAGCGCCACCATAGATGGCCAGTACGCGAAGCTTCTTGAGCTGTGAACCGTATTGTTCGAACGCTTCGGCAACTTGACTTGCTAACTCACGCGTAGGAGCAAGCACGAGTACTTGGGGGACTTTTTTATCGAGATCGATCTTGGCAAGCAGTGGCATGGCAAACGCTGCCGTCTTGCCAGTGCCCGTTTGGGAACATCCAACAAGGTCTCTGCCGCTAAGGAGTATTGGAATCGCTTCCGCTTGAATGGAGGTCGCTTCGGTGTAACCCGATTCTTGAGCGGCGCGCGCGATCGGCTCGGGAAGCCCGAGTTGTGCAAATGGCATCTTTGGTCTCAGTGTTAGGAGCGTCGGCTCCAGGACCAATCGGACCGGCATTCAATGCGTGAATGCCTCTCTATTCCGCTGGGACCTGGCAGTGGTCCCGCTGGATCCATCGCTCGAAGGTGTTGATTTCTACCCGGAAGGCTAACCGAAGCGAGCATTCTGTCCAGTGCAAAAAAGCGTTTTATGCCCTGAACTTACTGATTGGGGTAGGCGTTGATCATCAAGGCACGTATCAATGACCGTCCCAACAAACGCTTTCCAAACCTCTTTATTTTCACGCTATTTAGGACCTGCAACGTACCAATGGGATTCATCGACGAACTCCTGATCATCCTTACCACTGGGCTGCTTGCCGGTACAGTATGCAGAAGGTGGTCCTTGACGCCGTTAATGGGATATCTCGCCGTTGGGGTAGTCATTGGCCCAACCGTGCTCGGTTGGGTCGACAGCGAACAAAAGGAAATCGAACACCTCGCGGAATTAGGG
Organism: Planctomycetaceae bacterium; assembly: GCA_031411655.1. Taxonomy (GTDB): domain Bacteria; phylum Planctomycetota; class Planctomycetia; order Pirellulales; family Pirellulaceae; genus UBA6163. The sequence goes on along the minus strand of JANOBM010000046.1, from coordinate 19,153 downwards.
GTCTTCTTTTTGTTGTTTTCCATCGGGCTGGAATTGTCGATGGAAGAGTTACAGCGAATGGGACGCTTTCTGATAACCGGTGGTCCATTCCAAATGGTGGCGACGAGTTTACCGGTCGCGGCGATTTTAATCGGCTTGGGTTGGGGTTGGCAGCCAGCGGTCTTGGTCGGTTGCGCTTTCGCGTTCAGCTCAACCGTACTGGTGTTCAAGGCTTTGAACGAACTTGGACAAACCAATTCCGAGGCCGGACGTAGGTCGATTGCTTTGCTCCTATTTCAGGACGCGGCGTTGGTTCCGTTACTGCTTTGCGTTCCTTTGATCAGTGGCACAGGTGACGCAAACGGTTGGCTTCAATGGGTCAAGCTCGCTCTCGCATCCGCCATGTTTCTAACGGCGACCGTGGGCCTACGATTCATCCTGACCGAACATGTGATTCCTCGCATCACCACCCATCGCAGTCCAGACTTAGTGGTTCTGTTGACCCTCACCATCCTTGGCGGCGTCACGTTAGCCGCTCATCGCATGGGATTGCCGCCAGCTATCGGAGCGCTGGCCGCTGGGCTCGTTTTTGGCGGAAACCGATGGTCCGAACAGATCGATTCGTTGATCCTGCCCTTTCGTGAAGCGTTTTCGGCAATCTTCTTTGTCAGCCTTGGATTGCTCGTCAATCTCGCCGAAATCGTCAAAAACCCTGTCTTTACGATCGGGGGTATCGTTGTCCTCATCGCGATCAAGACCGTTACCACTTCCATTGCATTGAGAGTGACCGGCCTACCGTGGCGTCGTTGCTTCGGACCGGCCCTTGGGCTGTCGCACGTTGGAGAGTTTGCCTTTGTGCTACTCCTACTAGCCGCGTCGTCGGGAGTCGTTACCGTGACGCAACGACAGCAGGTTCTCGCTGTCGCGGGTGGGACGCTGTTGCTCTCTCCCATGCTTATTCGCTTCGGTTTTCGAAAACGCGATCAAGACGACTTTAATGAACCTGCCGCTGAAAGTTCCTCGGTCAAGCGAGTTCAAGATGAGCGGCGATTGGCAATCATCGTGGGAATGGGTCCAGTGGGACGAGCGGTTGCATCGCGATTGGAAACCCTCGGTCACGAAATCTGCGCGATCGATCTGAATCCGCTCAATCTCCAAGCATTCGCGCAATTTGGCATTACTACCGTGGCCGGCGACGCCGAGTCGCCTGAGGTGCTTCGCGCCGCAAACGTCCAGCGCGCCGAAATCGCGATCGTTTGTGTTCCCGTCGATGAGGTTGCAATACGAGCAACGGTGGCGATTCGCAAAGCCAACCCTGACATCCAAATTGTAGTTCGCTGTCGCTATGCACATCACACGGCCACCATCAAAAAGGCTGGTGCAAGTCATGTTTTCAGCGAAGAGGCCCATGCCGCAATCGAACTCGTTCGAATCGTTGATAGTTGAATCGCCCGATACGAGGCAAACTGCATGACAAGTTCACCGAGTACACCCGCCTTTCCTTTTGCCATCGGATGTCCTGTCTGGGCATGTGACGCTTGGGGCGATGTGGTCTATCCAGCACGATGTCCTCGCCGGCAGTGGCTAGCCTGGTATAGCCAAATGTTTAACACGGTTGAAGGCAATAGTACGTTCTATGCGTTGCCGTCCATGGAAGTCGCCAAGCGTTGGGCAAATGAAACCGCGGATGGCTTTCACTTTGCTCTAAAATTCCCGCGGGACATTTCGCACGGAGCGAGATTGGAAAATTCATCTCTACTGGATCAGTTCATCGCGGTCGTTTCGCTACTCCATGCCTCCCATCGCGCGGGACCATCGTTTCTGCAATTGCCCCCATGGCTTGGGCACGAACGATTTGACGAACTCGTTGCATTTCTAGAACGCCTGCCGAAGGGTTTGGAGTGGGCCGTCGAGCCACGCCATCTCGATTGGTTCGACCTTGGGAAGCATGAACAAGCATTGAATGAAGCGATTGATGGGCTGGGAATGAATCGCGTTATCTTTGACAGTCGAGCGCTCTTTCAGTCACCTGCAGAGGACGAGATTGAGGCGATATCGCAGAAAAGAAAGCCAAACGTACCGGTTCGCTTCGACACCGTCGGTCGCAAACCACTGCTACGAATCGTCGGCAGAAACCGCATCGAGTTGGCCGACTCTTTTACCGCGGAATGGTTGCCAGTGATTGACCGCTGGGTAACTCAGGGATTTCGGCCTTACGTGTTCATGCACTCTCCTGACGACCGGTTTGCACCCGCTTTCGCACGCCGAACCGCCGAGGCCTATCGTCACTACACACGCTTAGGGCAGCCGAGCCTTCCTACACTCCCTGCTCTGCCTCGGCAATTGTCCCTATTTGGAGATGAGTAAGGCTTCAATATTTGACTCGTTTGGCTCTTCAATCACACCTGCATCCGTGATGATGGCGGTCACCAGCGAAGCTGGCGTAACATCGAATGCGGGGTTGTAGACTTGCACGGCAGAATCAATTTGGCTCCACCCGGACGCGTTGGTGATTTCGCTAGCAGCTCGTTGCTCGATTGGTATTTCGCCCCCGTCCAACATCTCAAGGTCAAAAGTCGACCATGGTGCGGCGACGAAGAAAGGGATTCCGTGGTGCCGGGCAAGGATCGCAAGCGGGTAGGTTCCGATTTTATTAGCCACGTCGCCACGGCGTGTGATTCGATCGGCACCGACAATCACCGCATCGACTTTTCCATCGCGTAGAATCGTTCCGGCTGTCGAGTCGGTAATGATCGTCACCGGTACCCCCGCACGCGACAATTCCCATGCGGTTAATCTCGCCCCTTGCAATAGCGGCCGAGTCTCGTCGGCAAACACGCTCACTTTGACGCCACTTCGGTGCAGGTGGTAGATCGGTGCCAGTGCCGTGCCCATGCCACCGGTGGCCAGAGCGCCAGCGTTGCAATGGGTTAGAAAACGGCTTTTCCCAGCAAGTCTCTTGGCGCCGTGCCGCCCGATGGATTCACAGAGTTTACAGTCTTCAGCGTGAATGGCCCGAGCTTCCTGGATAAAGCGGCTTCGCAGGTGCGATTCGAAGGAAGCATTTTTATCCTGCGGCTCGTTTTCAATCAGGTCGGCAAACGCGTCTGCGATTCGACGCATTCGGTCCAATGCCCAAAATAAGTTCACCGCTGTCGGCCGACTGGTTGCCAGATAATCAATCGCGGAATAGACGTTTGACAGGCTCGTTGCCGCCGGCTCGTTTCGGTACCTGGGCAGTGACAGGCATACCGCATAAGCGGCTGCAATGCCAATGGCTGGTGCGCCCCGCACACTCAGTCGCACAATCGCTTCCCATGCGTCCTCCACCGTCACGCAATCAAGTATCGCGATGTGACCAGGAAGCTGCGTTTGGTCGAGCAACTGAAGGATCCCGCGGTCATCATCCCACCGAATCGCTTCAACATCGCTGTACTTTTGCATGTTTTATTTCCCTGCAAACTCGAGCCCAAAAGTTTCCGCGACCGCGCGGTTGACGACTTTCCCATCAGCGACATTTGCTGCCGCAGCAAGAGAAACGTTTTCACTTCTGGCTGTATCAAACCCCAGGGATGCCAATTGGATCACCCATGGAAGCGTAGCGTTGCAGAGTGCAAATGTACTGGTGCGCCCGACTGCGCCAGGCATGTTGGTAACGCAGTAATGAACGATATCTTCAACGAGAAACGTTGGCTCGCGATGCGTTGTCGGTCGACTGGTTTCAATGCAGCCTCCTTGGTCGATGGCAACGTCGATCAGGACACTGCCAGGACGCATTCGTCTCAAGTCGTCGGCGCGAACCAAATGCGGTGCTTTGGCTCCGGGGATCAACACAGCACCAATCACCAAATCGGCTAACGCAAGTTGCTCGCGAATCATGTGACGATCGCTGAACAGCACATTAACGTTCGCGGGCATCATGTCATCGAGGTACCTGAGACGGTCGAGATTGACATCGAGGATCGCAACGCTAGCACCAAAACCGGCTGCAATCTTGGCAGCATTCGCACCGACGACTCCGCCGCCAAGGATTGTGATATGTGCCGGCGCAACGCCTGGTACACCGGCAAGCAATATACCTCGGCCCATTTGAGGCCGTTCCAAATACTTGGCTCCTTCCTGAATGCTCATTCGCCCCGCCACCTCGCTCATAGGCGTCAGCAATGGCAATCGGCCAGAGCTGTCACGAAGTGTTTCATAGGCAAAACAAGTTGCACCGGAATGGAGCATCGCTTCGGTCAAATTGCGATCAGCCGCAAAGTGAAAAAAAGTGAATAGAGCAGTTCCGGATCGAAGCAACGGCCATTCTTGGGGCAGAGGTTCCTTGACCTTGACGATGAGTTCTGCGCGGGCAAAAACATCGGCACCACTACCGACAAGTTCCGCGCCGGCGCGCAGATAATCGTGATCGGCCAAGCCTGAACCGAGACCCGCCCCGGACTCGACGATGACCCGATGGCCACGTGCCACCAATTCCTCAACACCCACAGGCAGCATCGCCACCCGATATTCATCCGCCTTCACTTCCGCTGGAACGCCTATGATCATTTCTTCCCCACCCATTCTGTCAATCTGTCGCGACACAATCTGCAAATTCCGCAGTGGCGTTTTAACCGAGCACGAGGCCTTGTGGATAGTGCCCGCTTTACGTCAACGCTGTTGCCCAGCTGTGACGGTTCGGTAACGACGGTCAAGTCCCTGGATCACGGACCCAACTGATGCCCAAAGCAAGAACACAGGCGACGATTAATACGATTCCGATCCAACCGATAAAGGACATGATTTTTCCAACCCTGATGCTTCCTACAACGGTGGGATCGTTAGCGAGCAGTTGCAATGCCACAACATGAAACGGTAGCAGCACCGCATTGACGACTTGGCTAGTGTAGATAAGCGGAATCAAGGGCAACCCGGGAAGGGAAACGACGCTTACCGCCGCAACGGTCAATCCGACGAATGCTGCGTAGAAGAATTGAAAGTGATGTGAATCAAGGTCAAGTGAGGCTGGTGCACCGATTCCTTCGGCGATCGAATAGGATGTCGCTAGCGGAACGATAGCCGCCGCTAATAGCGATGCACCCAGTAGCCCTGCGCCAAATAGTACTGTCGCGAAGGAGCCTGCTAAAGGTTTCAATGCGATGGCGGCATCGCGTGCACTTTCAATGGAGATACCCTTGGGGTGAAGCGTCACGGCGCAAGCGACGGCAATCGACATGCCGATGACGCCGGTCAAAATTGAACCAATGACAACATCGACTCGTTCCCAGCGAAGGTCGGAGATGGATATCTTTTTGTCGACTGCATAAGACTGAAGAAACGCCAAGCCCCATGGCGCGAGTGTCGTTCCCAATGTTGCGGTAATGGCGATCCATCCTGCGTGATTAATGGGCATACTTGGGATCAACGAATGCCGTGCGACAAGCATCCAGTCAGGCCCCGCTAATATGCCGTCAACGATATAGAGCGCCAGTGTAGACGAAATGATAAGCAAGATGACTTCGACTCGATGAAACGACCCTAGTACAACGATCAGGCAGATCAGAACGCCCGCAAGCGGCACGCTGATCCAAGACGGAATTCCTACTAGCGACGCTGCTGCAGAGATTCCTGCGTACTCCGCGCAGATCGTTCCGAAGTTGGCCATCAACAGTCCAATGACCGCGATGTAGCCTACGCCGGCGCCGTAACGTTGGCGGATGATGGCCACAAAACCCTTGCCGCTCGCAGCGCCAATGCGAACGGCAAGCAAGTGGAAATAGATAAGCAGCAGCGTCGAAGCAGGGATGATCCAAAGCAAACGATAGCCATGCTCCGCGCCCAGAAGCGAGTAGGTCGTGATGCCAGCCGGGTCATCATCCGAAAGCCCCGCAAGCATTCCCGGACCGAGAACGGCCAGTAACGAGGCGATCGCGCCAGCCCCGGCACAGCGAACTTGCGAAAACCGTATCGCTATGCCGCGACGAGCGTGTGAGACCGCATGCGGAGGAGACTGGAACGCTTCGCGACGTCTCCGTGTCGCGACGTGTAATCGCCGTAAAGCATTGTCTGTTCGCTTGTCCTTGCTGGGGTGTTGGTTCATCGGTTCTAACTTCAACAACGGAAACGCCACCGATGGCGACTTACCAGAAATGTAGTTGCCATTTGCGCGTCGTCCGTCAAGTTCACACGGTTCAAAGGGAAAAAACATTCCACCCAAACCGCTCCGAAAACTCTTCGAAAGCCTTCTGACACCCTCCGGTACGGCGGGCGATCACCAACTAGCGGAGACATCCGCACTGCGAGTGGGTCAGTATGGCACGCGTTATTCCCGCAGTGTGTGCGGCTATGGTCCAGCGATGGATTCATCAACTCAAGACTGATCGCGCGGGAGCAATCAAAAAATCGCCAGACCAGCAGTTTAGGCCCTTGACAGGCGATCGCCTATTTCGCTGCGAAGTAGTTTCGCGTTTTTTGAGCGATTTGAGGGTTGGTCATTTTGTCTGCCGTTTCAAACGCTACGAATTTGTCACGCAGTTTCTTTTCCCTTACACGCTTCTCCAACTCGATCTTGGCTTCGCCTGGTCCGAATACCAAGACCTTGTCGGGAGAGATGCACTTCTCAATGACTTCGTCGTAGAAACGATTGAGATGCTGCAAAAACTTTCGATCCTGATTGTCACCGGCCGCACTATTCTGCGCACCGTATGAACTTTTCGATCCCGAGCCGCCTGCTTCCCGTACGTGCTTCTCAACTCCCGATTCGATTTCCTCAATTTCCTCGCCGCTGGGAAGGACATGAACCAAAACGGCATGACGATGATCGATCCAAATACCAAGACTTCTGGACATGACACTCTCCCTCAAACGCGGTTGTTGCTAATGCTCTGGGAACTCATTCCCAACGTAGAAAGCGGGAACTTGTTTCCAACGGAGACGGCGGGAACGAGTTCCCAGTGGAGACAGCGGGAACTCATTCCCAACGTAGAGAGGACAGGTGCCGCAAACGTTGTGCCGCTGGCAGGCTTGGCTGATATACCGTCGATGCAGCGTCGGTAATCGCGGTGAGGCGGTTTGGTTCGCGCAGCGAATGCTTTGCGGTGAGTCGATTTCACCACGAAACGTCGTTATGCTAGGGCTTCGATTTCAGCCCCCCGAGCTTTTCACCTCCCCCGTCCCTACCTTGTCCAAAAATAACGATTCCCTGGTTACAGGCAGCCCATTGGCCGCACCCCCGACGCATTTGCTCGGCATTCTTCGCCACGCTGGTCCGGGCCTGATCATCGCCGGCTCGATCGTTGGCAGTGGGGAGTTGATAGCGACGACCAAGACTGGTGCCGAAGCAGGTTTCACCTTGCTATGGCTGATCCTTCTTGGCTGTGTCGTGAAGGTCTTTACTCAAATCGAGCTCGGGCGTTATTCGCTGCAAAGTGGTAAGACGACTCTTGCTGCGATGAACGAGGTCCCCGGTCCGCGTATCGGTGGTCGGGGCAACTGGCTCGTTTGGTATTGGATGCTGATGTGGCTGGCAAGCATCAGCCAGCTAGGAGGAATCGTCGGCGGTGTGGGGCAAGCCATGGCAATCAGCATACCATTGAGCCAAGTCGGAACCGATTACAACCGCGCGGCGGATGCTGCCATTCTGGAAACGATCCGTGAGTTCGACGAAGTCAGTAAAGTGGAAACCGAAGCCTCGGTGATCGAAGTGGAATCGGCCGCGACGTTGAAGGCTCAGTATGACTCGAAATATGGCGATGGCTCGGGAAACGTTCGTAAGCCAAACGACGCTGCCGTTTGGGCCGCGATTGTGACGGTGGTGACCAGCATCATGCTCGCTTTAGGTCGCTATGGTTTGGTTCAATCCTTGTCGACGATCTTAGTCGCATCGTTTACCTTGCTGACCGTCGTCAACCTTCTATTGGTACAACAGCAACCTGCATTCAGCGTTTCGGCCAGCGAGTTCTTAAGTGGCCTTTCTTTCTCTTTGCCAAGTGTGTCGAGCGGCGATGCTCGTCCGATCGCGACTGCCTTGGCGACGTTTGGGATCATCGGCGTCGGCGCTGCCGAGCTTGTCGCCTATCCGTACTGGTGTCTCGAAAAGGGCTACGCACGGTTCACCGGACCCGACGATGGTACGGTTGCATGGACAGAGCGCGCAAAGGGTTGGATCCGTGTGATGCTGTTTGATGCTTGGGGGGCGATGATCATTTACACCTTCGCAACGATCGCCTTTTATTTACTCGGTGCCGCCATCCTTCACCGACTCCACTTGAATCCGCCTGATCAAGACTTGGTGCGAACACTCGCCGTGATGTTTGTTCCCGTTTTCTCGGATTGGGCGGCTTCGGTGTTTCTGTTCGGTGCCTTCGCGGTCCTGTACTCAACCTTTTTCATCGCAAACGCGGGGCATGCGAGAACTTTTGCCGATGCCATGCGAGTGATCGGCTGGATCAAAAATGATGAGGAGACTCGAGAAAAATGGGTCAAACGGCTGAGTGGTTTCTTCCCTTTGCTCTGCTTGATGATTTACTTGGCCTTCCCCAAGCCGACAAAACTGGTTCTGTTCAGTGGCGTCATGCAAGGGATTATGTTGCCGATGCTCGCAGGAGCCGCGCTGTATTTAAGGTACAAACGTTGTAGTCCAGGACTGCGTCCACGGATTGCATGGGACATTGCCCTTTGGATTTCGGGGCTGGCGATGCTGGTCACTGGCGGTTGGACCGTCGCGACAGCATTTCGCTAGAAAATGTTGGGACCGATTCGTCCATTCCTTAGCGTTTGTACCCAAATCTCACTCCTTCGACCTCGCCCACCTGAGTAGTTTGTAACAGGAAGTCACCTTCGATGCGTTTTGGAATCATGGGCACTGGCCGAATCACGCGCCGACTGGTAGCGGATTTGCAATCGACTCCGGGCGTAAGCGTTACGGCGATCGCGAGTCGTGATTTAGCGCGGGCCAAGTGGTGTGGCGGTCAATATGGAATTGCCACAGTTTTAGAGGGTTATGATGCTCTAGTTGCCAGTGAACAAGTAGATGCCATCTACGTTGCGTTGCCGCCTTCGCTCCACGCGTTTTGGTCCCTCGAAGTCGTGCGTGCAGGCAAGCACCTGCTGTGCGAAAAGCCGTTGGCGACGTCATTGAAAGAGGCGAAGGCGATTCACGATGCGGCATCGCAAGCGGGCGTGCGATGGCTTGATGCAACCGCGTGGCTACATCATCCGCGAACGGCAGCGATCCGACAAATCGTCGCCGAAGGAACCATTGGAAAACTGAGACACATTAGCGCAGCGGTTTCATTTTTTGAGCCTTTTCAAGACAATGATCATCGCCGGGACGCGACATTGGGGGGCGGCTGCTTGCTTGACCTGGGGTGGTACAGTGTCGGCAACGCGATCGCAGCTGCTGGACCTGTTCGTCGTTTGTTTGGTGATGCGATCCATCGTGATGGAGCATCATTCCGAGTGAACGCAATACTGTGGTTCGATGACGACGTGACCGCGACGATTCACTGCGGTTATGACATTGCGACCCGCAAATGGACGGAATGGGCGGGTGACCAGGCTTCGATCATTTGCGACGATTTTACGCGGCCATGGGCGGACCGCCCGCCACGTCTGTGGATTCATGATCGAGCTGGATCCGTAAAATCCCATCAGTTCGAAGGTAACCAAGAACGCACCATGATTCAAACACTCGTTGACGGAATCGACCTCACGGCCTTCCATACGCAAGCGTTAAGGACTCAGAGCGCGCTGGAGATACTTGAACGATCGATCCAATCGAGACAAATGGAGACGGTTCCATGCGAATGATCTTTGCAACGATTCAGCCCACCAAACTATCAACCGTACGCCAGGCGCTTGCACAGGTCGGGGTGACATCATTGACGGTCTGCGACGCGCAAGGATACGCGCGACAGCGTGGACAAACAGCGAAGTTTCGTGGCAACGAGTACCGCGTGGATTTACTGCGTAAAATCACTATCGAAATCGGAGTACAGGAAGACCAACTTGAAACCGTGATTGAGACCATCCGCGGTGCCGCTCGAACGGGACACGAAGGTCAAATCGGTGACGGGAAGATTTTTGTGGTCCCGATGGCTTCCATGATCGATCTTGACCAACCATCGCCTGCAAGCGATTCCACAAACCAACCACCGAACGCACCATGATCAACGAACGCGGTGAACCCAACACTACCGACATGCCACCTGAAAGTGAAGACGCGAAGGCGTTACCACCCGCCGTGTGGTTCTTTTCAGGCGACCTGATCTTCGCAGGACGCGTGCGAGGCGCCGCCGAAAATGCGGGATTGGAGTTCTCGTTGTTGTCGCGATGGCCCGAACCCGCATCGTCGAAACCACTTTGGGTGATCGTTGACTTGGCAACGAAATCCGGTGCCTCAGCAGAAATCCGCCAACTCGCCAAATCGCATTTTCCTGAAGTGCCTTGCATCGCCTTCGGGCCACATGTCCAGGCGGCACGATTGTCTCAGGCCCGTCGTGATGGATTTGATCCGGTCATGACGCGCAGCCAATTCGATGGTGTCCTTGCAAAAGTGTTTCTACGAAGATCACCTTTATTGGATGGGGCATCCAGTGATCTTTGAATGAAGTCCCGAAGAACGGATTCCCACGAAGTACTCATCGATCAGGCAATCTTGCATGCCCAAGAAAAATGGAGTGATTGACAATGGCACGAAATGAACAGCTCATTCGCCAACACAAGGTGATGCAGCTTCTCGAAGCGGCTCGTTTCGGCCGAACGCTTGAAGAGTTGCGAGACGATCTTGTTCAAGATCTTGGGCTCAGTGAATTGCATGCGAGAACCGTGCGCCGTGATCTTGACGCGCTCCAAGCCGCTGGCCTCGATATTCAAACCGAGATCATGGAGCGAGGGAAAGTCTATAAGCTTGGGCGCGTTGATCGCAGTCTCCACAAAATCAGCGTCTCGGCGACGGAGCTGATCGCATTATCGATCGGTCGTGAATTGCTTTTCCCGCTCATCGGTACCCAGTACTGGCAGGGTATCGAATCGTTTTGGAACAAGATGCAAGAGGAGGTTCCCGAAGGTGTTTGGGAGCACTATCAGCGATATCGAAAGACCCTTCACGTATTGGGGGCTGTTAATAAAAGTTATGCGAAGCATGAAGGAATGCTTCGTACTATCAATCGCGGAATCGTCGAACATCGCGTGCTCGAAGTCGACTATGCCGCTGTGGGGCGTGCGGCCAAGCATCGGCTCATTGAGCCGTACGGACTGGCCGTCTATCAAGGCAACATTTATTTGATCGCGGCGGCATGTGAAATCACCGATCCAGACGAGAGAATGCGGCATTGGAAGCTTGATCGATTTCAACGCGTGACTGCACTCGATCAATGGTTTAAGCGAGACCCCACGATTAATCTCGAAGAACACTTGAGCCGCTCAATCGGTATCTTTTCCGGCGACTCGCCGGTATCTGTTGAAATCAGACTGTCCCAACGGGCATCGGCCTGGGTGACTGAAGAGCCGTGGCACCCGGACCAAACCATCGTCATGGAAAACGATGGGCGAGCGATCTTAACAGTACCCGCATCCCATCCACGGGAGTTGATGCCGAAAGTGTTGTCGCTCGGCGCCGACGCGGAGGTAATAGGCCCCATTGAATTCCGTAGCGCCGTCGCGGACGTGGTTGCAAAGATGGCGGCTGGTTATGGAGCGTCCGAAAAACCTGTCCACGATACAAAAGCTTCTCCGGCTCGCGGAAGGACACGAGGATGCTGATCCAGTCGACCTGCGCTGCTGTATTGGTAGCACAGTGCTAGCCGCGAGCTTTTTGAGCCGATACGGTCGTAAACTCGTACCAGCACCTGATCATAAAGGTTTCGATAGCCTCGCTGGTTTGTTCCTTCGATCTCATCGAGTGTCGCCAAGGTGGTGATGACATCGTTGTGGTTCATCGACCACACCTCTCCCTTGATCCAATCAAGGTCCGTCGGGTGACCGTTATCCCATCCAGCTCCCTCGTCATCCGATTCATCCACGCGAATCGCGGGGTAAGGCCCAAGGTCATATAGCTTTCCTAATATAAAACCCTCTCGAATGCGCGTCGGACGTGTGGGCCAAACCGCTTCACGACATTCGCCCCGCTTGAGTGTGCCATAAACAAAGAAATCGGCTACGATCGATCCGGCATCATTCATTCGTTGCCACCACTAACAATCGCCTCGATCGTTTCACCATCTGCACCCAAGCCTTGCGCCTTCGTGCCGGGTGCAAAATGGGATCGGCGGGCGAATCCAAGGGCAATGAACTGATTGGTGACTGCGGTCGTTGTGACAGAGGTTAATCGACCAACGACTTTGTCGCCGTCGAGAAGCTCAGTTCCTACTTTCGGGAGTGAGCGACTTGTCAATTTCCACGCCACAAGCTTTTTCTGAACCTGTCCCAGTGCATCAAGTCTCGCGACCGTTTCCTGACCCAAGTAGCAACCTTTCGTAAACGAAATTGCGAATCGATCTCGGTCCGCTTCCTGTGGCAAGTTACTTGCATCCAAGTCGATCCCAAACCAAGGGAATCGGGTTTCGATTCGGTGTCGGTGAAACGATTCTTCGTTGACCTCGATGGCTCCCCGCGCGTGCAGTGTTGCCACCGCTGTGTTCGCGCTCTCTTCATCGCCAATCAGCACGATGCCGTTTGGACCCCACCAGGGAACTCGGTAGGCATTCAGTGGGCGCAGCGTCGAACCGCCGGATTGAATAGTCAGTGACATCGATGAAAGTTTGCCAGGATCGTCGGTATCACAAAGGTCGCCAAGAACTGAATCGAGACATTGCGAGCTATCGCGATCCAAAATGATGGCGTTGGCGTCATCGGTTCGATCGACCGGTACAGATTGCTCGCGCAGTGTGTATCGATCGAAGTGTGCGGCGATCACCTGAGCCTGGTGTTGTCCGGAGGCATCCATGCAGCCCGAGCCAATCAGGCGCAAGCCTGTCTCAGTGCGAAAAACGCATACATGGCCAAGCGTTTTACCCCGTACTTCCGTCACGAACGACTCGTGACCGCGATACAAGTCGATTTTTGCGATATCTGCCGTGCACAGGTTGTTGGCAATGCGCGGGGCATCATTTCCTGTGACGTCAAGGATGGCGAGCCCAGGTAAACGAGCAAAGATCATGGGATTCCGTCAATCGTCGAAGTTCTTATCGTCGTCTGGAGCGCTGACACCTGCTACAGCCTCTTCATCCACATTGGCTTTGTATAGTGGCATGTGACGATAGTAAACCTCCAAACAATAGATCGCCATACACGTAGTGTACAACCGACCTCCTGACGACCCCCAGTCATCGCTCTGCGGCGCCCAGCTTCCAGCCTCGCGACCGGTGCGGACTTGAATCTCCGGTAATTTCACTCGCATTTCGCGATTCCACCGATTCCACGGCTCACCACCGAAATGATGAAGTACTTGGGTCGCATAATACCAATAGTAAAAGTCAACGTCGCCTATTTTGAAGAGGTAATCCGTTGACAACGCGTCCACGCCCCTCAGCAACGCAGGTTCATTGTGAGGCCAACCCAAGTATTGTCGACATAGCAAGCCTTCCGCTGTCATCGCTTGGCTCGGTGCACCACGAGCTTGATAGGAATATCCCGCACCCTCATAGGCCTCCACCGAATCCAAGAACTCAGAAACTTTGTAGAGCACCGCCCGATTGACCTCCAAGCCACCGGACAACCCACTTTGTAACGCCATCACATACCAACCGGTAACAGACGTATCGCCTCGATCTTTGGGAAAGTAACGCCAGCCGCCATCATCTGCCTGCCATTCTTCGGCGCAGTGGATCGCCGCTTGCGCTGGGCCACGCAACCATGAATCTTTGGTCATCGCGTACAACTCACAGATAGCGATTGAGCATTGCGCCTGGGCGTACGCCCGTTGATGGTCACGCGCGTCACGCGCGAAGTAACCGTCTCGATCTTGTTGTTTGACTAGCCAGCGTGCGCCCTTTTCGACAACCTCAAAGTACTCACCGCTTGTATGCGTGTTGCCAGCACCCAAAAAAGCAAGCAACGCCATCGCCGTTGCCGCAGGTTTGTTTTCACTGTTGCCACCATCGTCATAGGGGCCGCGCAGCGACCATGAGCCATCTTTGTTTTGGTTTCGAGCGAGCCACTTTAACCCCATTGAAACGGCTGACTCCGTGATGGGCGTACCACCATAGAGCATCAAGAGCGTCTTCTTCATCGATCCGCTTCGGCCGCCCACCATCGGCGAGGCAGGAATCACCGGATCACCCAGCCCGACTTCGACCGGAACCGGAGACAACGAGTTTGCGGAGAAGTCCATACCAACATCAGCGAGGGTGGGAACTGCCACATCGACTAGCGACTCGGACTCCGATAGATCGACGTCGCTCATGATCTCGACGTTCTGGTCGATTTCAAACTCGGTTAACTCACCATCTTCGACCCCATCGGCTTGGCCGATCGTAAGGAGGACTCGACCTAGTTCTCGTCCCACCGGTGTGGTCACCACCGCTAAGACGATCAGGATAAAGAGATGGATAACCAGACTGACCAGCCAGGAAGGAGTCGACCTTGCGAGGTCTAGTCGTGATAGAAACGACCCACCGTCGATTTCATTCGTGTCCTCATCCACCAATTTGATTTCGCCCTTCCAGCGAACACCAGCGGCCGCCGAACCCATCCCAGCATCAGGCTTTGATCCGACCAAGCGTGATTCCTGTAACGGCTCGGGCCGAAGCGGAGGAAGCGTCGAGCGAGGTGGTGGCGGAGGCGGAAGAGGGCGCGCGGGAGTGGAAGAGACTGGGTGGACGTTGGCCGGCGGTGGAGCAACGACACGAAGTGGTAATACGACTGGCGGCGGTATCGCTGGAGGCGACGCCCCGTCGATCGCATCGCGAGAATCCGGAGTGGGAATCGGAGAAGACAAGGACGTGCCGCTTAGCGAGGGGTATTGTCTGCGTCGACTTATTTATGTTCGAGAATCGGCAATCGAATCGCGAGATTGTGATGGGACCGATAAGTCAGGTGAATTCTCACAAAAAACCGCAGTGCGGAAAGCGAAATTCTGGCACAATTTTAGAATAGTTTAAGTCGTAATCGCTGCAAATGTGAAAAGCTTATGACGGTACCGATCCAAAACGCGGCTTCATCCACTTGACTGAATGGGATTGTAGCGACAAACTCTAGCGACACCTTTCGAAAGATAGTGTCCAGCAATCGAAATCGTGCAGAGACAGTCGACGATATTAAGAACCTATCCGAAAACCATTAGCCGCTTTGGCGCTGGCCGCGGGTCCCTCCGGTTTTCGGATAGGTTCTAAGTGAGTCGACGCCTAAAAAATATAGCGCGGGGTGGAGCAGCCCGGTAGCTCGCGAGGCTCATAACCTCGAGGTCGTCGGTTCGAATCCGGCCCCCGCAACTTCTCTGTTTGGTTAGGAAACTGACCGCAGTAGGTTATTCGATTAAGCCGGTGTCTTGCAGCAACGCAAAACACCGGCTTTTTTCGTATTTCCCTGCAATCTCCTGGGTCTCAACCACTCTCCAGAGACTCGATTCCCGTTCGCGACTCTCGCCAAAGCAGCCCCTCTCTGGGGGCCAACCAGAGACAAATACTCTCAGAGTCTCTGGGTTATGAAAACCGCCGGGTTAACGGCTCCGGGTAATTCCCTTTCCGACTCACTCGGGATTCTTTTTTTCGGCTATTCCGACTCAGTAAGAAGCGACAAGCTGCGAAGTTTACGAGCACGCAATGGGTCGCGTGAGTATTCGGATGGCCTGCTGTCTCGCTCATGGAGCTCAAGGCAATTCTCCCTCGACCATTCCCCCCGCCAAGCACACAGGGCTTTTCGTGAGTGTCGATCTATCGCGTAAGTCAATCACATCATCAGAGAATCCATGCGAGATTCAGTAAAGCGTATTGATCTTAAATCGGCACAGCACTTTTTCGCCGTTCAACTCAGTCACTGAGGTCGGCGTCAATAAGCAATGCAAAATTGCCGGAAAGACCGTCGAAGATTCACATTTTCGGGTTGTCTCACACCCCATCCGATTATCTTTGGTTAAACTGAAGTGACCCTACTTTTTTTAGAGGATGTGGCTTACGAGGCGATCCAATGACCTACGAAACAGGTCGCAAGTACGGCCTGTCCGGAAATAGCCCATGTCATCAGAATCAGATCCGTATAACGATGAGACGGGGAACCTACCCTCGATTCTGTTAGCCAATCACCGCCGGTTCCTCCGGTTTCTTGAACAACGAGTTGCGAGCCGCGAAGACGCTGAAGAGATTTTACAATCTGCTTTTGTGCGGTCTCTCAACAAAGGTGGTGAAATTCGTGAACGTGAAAGTTCCGTAGCTTGGTTTTATCGTTTACTGCGAAACGCCATTATCGACCATTATCGCCGTAACGCGGCGAACCAAAGGAAAATCGAGGGGTTTGCACAGCAACTATCGGATTCAGTGCTGGAAGTCGATGCAGCCGCAGAAAAAGTTATTTGCGAGTGCATACGCGAACTCATTCCAATACTCAAACCCGAATATGCGGAATTGATTTCGCGTGTCGATCTTCAGGGCAGCGACGTTTCCTCGGCCGCTGACGCATTAGGCATCACGGCGGGCAACGCACGAGTTCGGCTTCACCGAGCAAGGGCAGCATTGCGTTTGGAGGTCGAGCGAGCGTGTCGGACATGTGCGACGCACGGGTGCATCGATTGTACATGTTCCAAAACACAAAACACTTGAAACTCCTTTGCATCTTCGAGATTGCGTTTGGAAACTGGAAGACTTGCGCTTTGCAATAGGTTTTTACCAGAATAAAGTTTTCAAGCCCCGGTAACTTCGCGATCCGGCAATTTGAAGCTACTCGCCAGGCAGTGTGCCACAAAATTGCTCCGAGTTGCTCCGAATATCTGCGATATCGATTCCAACAACCCTTCTGCCGACGCCAACCGTTATCTGAGTGGCAACCGGTTCTCTTGTGAGTTTTCGAGGTTCCTTGCTCGGGGATCTCTTTTCTACCTCCTGAAGTCAGGGCACCGCAGGACCTCATTTCTCCTGATGCTTCGCCACTGGCTCGACTGCGGGGCTTCATAAAACGCCCCGGAAAATATGCCATGCGGCGGGACTGCAAAATATTTCACTGGATGCTGTAACGCTACCCGGCCATAGGCGTCTGCATGTGCAGAAATGGGAAATCCTTTGTCCCAAATCTCGTACGCTCGGCCGAACCGGGCTAAGTCAGGGAGAAGAAAATATGAGTGAATCCAAAGTGGCGGCTATCCAAGCCCAGTTGAGCCGAATGGCAGAGCGGATGCGGACAGAAACCGAGCATTGGCTAATGATGGCAATTCGAACGCAAATTCAGCCTGGAAAGGAATACGTGCGATTGATTTTGGCAATGCAATGCAAATGCAAAGGCTGCAACGGTGATTGTTGTACGTCATTGAACCAACACTGTAACGCCGCTTGATCGCTTGCGTCAGCCAACTTGAACGTCATCACCAAATTCAGAAACCACCACAATCGATGGAAAAACACATGACTACCACTCTCAAATTTCGGACGAATTTAAACTGCAACACCTGTGTCGCCGCAGTCAAACCCCTATTAGATAACGAGCCCTCGATCACTTCATGGGATGTCGATATTGCCGCCTCTGAAAAAACATTGACCGTACATGGCAATGACTTGTCGAGCGATAAAATCCGGGATGCGGTGGCCAAGGCAGGCTTTAAAGTGCTGAACGAACTGGAGCCGGTTTCCTCCCAACGCCCCGAGGTAATACTAACAGAGCAACCGACAGCGACTACCTATTACCCCTTAATTCTGATTTTGGCTTTTCTGATCGGTGTAGTCACTCTTCTGGAACTCAAATCGGACGGAATTGCATGGGGCCGCGCTATGAGCAACTTCATGGGAGGTTTCTTTCTAGTCTTCTCCTTTTTCAAAATGCTCGATCTTCGTGGTTTTGCAGACTCATACCAAATGTATGACGTTGTCGCTCAAAGATTCAGGTCATATGGATACGCCTACCCATTTATTGAACTGTTGTTAGGAATGGCTTATTTAACCGGATTTCAGCCCTTCCTAACTAACGTCGTCACACTCATCGTCATGTCCATCAGTGCCCTTGGTGTTTTGAAGAGCTTGGTGGCCAAACGTAAGATCCGCTGCGCCTGCCTTGGAACGGTTTTCAATCTGCCCATGTCTACTGTGACGCTGGTCGAAGACTCACTGATGGCTGGCATGGCAGCGTTCATGATATTCATCGGCTCGCACAACCAGGTCGGCCTCGACCACAACCCCCAACATTTTTTTGAGAAAGATAAGATTAACATGCAAACCGACGCACTTCACCACCATGGTGCAAATCACAAAGACAAAAACGCACATGTTCCATCTTCGCTTTTTGTCGCTGGCGAAACCATTAATTCAGCAGGGCAACTATCCGAGCTGCGACTCATGCTTAAAGACAGCGATGGAACTGTAATCAAGGATTTCGAAACAATTCACGATGAACGAGTCCATTTGGTTATCGTGCGAAATGGACTGGACACCTTCGCTCACTTACATCCTCAGATCCGTTCCGATGGAAACTTGGTAGTGCAGTACGCATTTCCAGTTGGTGGAACCTATCGACTCTATGCTGACTTCCAGCCAAAAGGGAAGTTGCACAATACAGCTTCAACGATAGTTGATGTCCCAGGTGAATCGCCGCTCGCACCAGAACTTCAAGTTAATGCGCCTGGACGCTTGCGTGGCGAAGATTGGATTTCCGACATCACACTAGATACCAGAGCTAATGGTCGAGAATCGATTATCCAATTTACATTAATGGATGCTCAAGGCCAACGGATTCAAAACCTGATGCCGTACATGAGCGCACGCGGCCATCTTCAGATTGTCAGCGACGATGGAAACGATTACGTCCACTCGCATCCATTAGATCACGAACCAACGACCTCATCGCACATTGTTTCGTTTCAAGCCACATTTCAGAAGCGTGGCATTTACAAAGGCTGGGGCCAGTTTCGGGTTGGGGAAGCTATCCGGGTCGTTCCTTTTGTCATTTATACGAGAAGTCAAACGTAGCCGCTGAACACCTCGCACAACGAGAAAAATGGATGCGCTAATGCTTCCACGATAGCTGAAACATCAACCAGAAAACGGAGAACTGCAATGTC
>JANOBM010000045.1:0-6103 GCA_031411655.1 Planctomycetaceae bacterium | reverse complement strand
TTCATTCTTGATAGAAAACTTGCTTTGGAGCTAATCATGCCACGATAGAAGCGAGTTGATGAGGCTGGCATCGTCTATCACGCGATCAATCGCAGGAATGATCGCCAACCGATTTTCATGAAGCACGAAGACTGTCAAGCTTTCATACCAGTAATTTCGGAGGGACTAGAGAAGTACCCTGTCGAGTTGTTCTCATTTACTCTGACGCCGAATCATAGATACTTTGTCCTGTGGCCACGCAAAGACGGGCAGATGGGCCAATAGCTCCCTTGGGTTACGGCAACCAGTCGCTCCGTCATCATAGACACTACCACACACGTGGTGAGGGACATATCTATCAAGCTTGCTTCAAGAGCTTTCCCGTTCAGGGTGATTCTCATTTCTACGTCCTATGTCGCCACGTCGAACGAAATCCACTGCGAGCCAACTTGGTCAATCGCGCAGAGCATTGGCGGTATGGATCGCTTTCTCGATGGAACTAGTCAACGAAACCACTTCCTAAAATCCTTTCGCCATGGCCGACCCCTCGGCTTCCGAACTGGATTGAGCGAGTCAATGAACCACTCAGTGAAACAGAGTTGCAAGCGATCCGCACTTGCATTAACCGGAGGCAACCCTGTGGCGATGAGCAGTGGACAGAAGGAGTGGCGGAGACGCAGTGGCGGAGAAGCACGGGATTTGGTTCACGATGCATCCGGTCGGACGCCCCCGTAAGAAGCAGACACCAGCAACATGATCATACGTCGATATTACCGCCGTCTCCTTTTCTGCCCGCGTCTCCTTTTCTGCCCGTTGCACTCAGGAGCAATGCCTCGCCGAACCTCCGTCATGGGTGCCGCGCAGGGTTTCATCGGATTAGCCATTTTTTTCGTCGATGTTTGGCGGCTTAAAGCGTTCGGAAGACCTTAACTCTGCACGGACGCGTTTGTTAGCAGAATATAAGCCGCAGCGTTTCGTCCGGCTCAAAACCCAAACACGTGGATTCAATCATGAAGAAAGCTCTAAAAGCGTTCGCAGTTGTCACTCTATCGCTCGGGCTGACAGCATCAGCCAAGGCCGATGATGTTTACTACACCCAAAACACCGTCATCGGACCCAATCAAACGATCTCAGCCAATATCTACATTACCAATGGCACACTCACTGTCCGTGGTACGGTCGAAGGCAACATTTACGAGTTTGGTTTTGGAAGCGTGGTTGTGAACGGTGGATTGGCGAAGGGGAATATCGAAGAAACCGCTGGTGGTTCGATTCGTGTACTGAATACTGGCGAAGTCGAAGGCAACTTGACGGAGATGGGCAACGGCTCGGCTACGGTCTCAAGCTTCTCACTTGTCAAGGGTAACGTGTTTGAGTCCGATGGCGGAGACATCATCGTCGACTCAAGTTTGGTTGAAGGAAATTTGGAGGAGGCTGGAGCGGGAAGCGTGATCGTCCGAAATGTCAGCTTGATCAAGGGGAACGTCTTCGAAAGTGAAGCTGGCACGTGCAAAGTTGATTCGACCAGCGACGTTGAAGGCAGCGTTGAGTGCGATTGATCAACCCGTTTAAGCAAAGAGTTTTTCTCGTCGATTCGCTGGCTTGCCCTGATGTCGCGAATTGATAAGAAAAAGCGACGGCATGTGCAAAAAAGTCGCGTCACTTCGGCGACGGGCGAAAATCTTGGATCTCATTGAAGTAATCGTGTCGGTTTGAACTAGCGCGTCGACCTATTACTATTGTAAAATGGCTTTATTTGGTTTTCAAAGGTCGATCGAGTTTTAGTTGTGGCAAGCGTTACCAATTCTCGCCTCGAAGAGGTTGTCGATCGTTTTGAGCTGAGTTGGAACGATTTGTCTCGGGATCAGATCCCTTCCTTCCTATCCGAGGCGGGCCTTAACGGGAACGCAACCGCCGCTGCGGAATTGGTGCGGATCGACATTCAACGTCGATATGCGACTGACTTGCCGGTTGAGCTTCTACCCTACTTGTCGCTTTTAGCCCAAGAAGGTGCTTGAGGTGAGATTGTTCGCGAAATTGCGTACGAGGATTATCGCTCTCGGAAAGCTCATTCACATCCCTGTCCTCGAGATCGTTGGGCGGGGAGCTTCGCTGTGGAGCAGGAGTCCTGGTTTCAAGAGCTTGTACAAAGCGAATGCAGTGACGCATCAACACAGATCTTGGAGTTGGGAGCGAGTTCGCCCGGATTTGGCAACCAACAAACTCTAGAGTCCGTTGATTCCGTTATCCGTTCCCTTGGATTCACTCCGGTGAAGCGGATTGGGCAAGGAGCCTTTAGCCGTGTGTTCTTGGCTCAACAGGAATCACTCGCTAATCGCTATGTCGTCGTGAAGGCGGTGAAGCGAACCTTTGACGAAGCCGAACACCTAGCGGAGCTTCAACACACCAATATCGTTCCGATTTACTCTTTCCATCGGTGCGGTCCATGGTCTTTGTTGTGCATGCCCTATGCTGGTTTGGTCACGTTAGCCGATTACTTTAGTGCGATCCCAGACTCGAATTTGCGAAGCGGGCTATCCTTAGTTTCTACGATTCAGTGCTCCCGCGATGTTACGTGGACGCGAACGGAAACCGCCGATGTTGCGAACCGTCAACCACGTGATATCGAAGACGTCGACCGAGACCGCGACGTAGTGGTATCACCGTCGATATCCCCGTTGCATCGCGATGCATTGGCATTGTGGTTCTTCTCGCGAGTTGTCGATGCCCTGTGTCACGCTCACGCGAGAGGCATTCTTCATGGTGACATCAAGCCGGCCAATTTGCTGATTCGAAATGACGGAGAGCCGGCGTTACTTGACTTTAATCTGGCTCAAAAATTTGATGATTCAGATGCTTCGGCGCGCGGAGGCACTTTGCCCTACATGTCTCCTGAAAGCATGCGGTCATTGATGGGATTGAGCTCACCCATTGCGGCTGAGTCTGACATTTACAGTCTTGGTATTGTCATGTACCAGTTCTTAACGGGTCGGTTTGCCTATCCGCCACCCCAGTCGGCTGCACCTGCTGATTTGGAGGTTGCGATTACCCAGCGTGAGGCACGCGTCACTTGGGAAGTTGCTGACAAAGTCTCACCTGCGATTCGCGCCATTGTCGAGAAGTGTCTCGCGCCTACCGCAGCGCAACGTTATTCGACAGCCGACCAACTGCATGAAGATCTGGAATGCGAACGGTGGAGTTTACCGCTGAAACACGCGAGGGAACGCTCGCTTCGCCATCGTGCTCGCAAGTGGATTGGCCGTCATCCGCGCGTTACTTCAGCGGCCTCGGTCACAGCGGCCGCGGCGGCAATCATCTTGGTCATGTCCTTGGTTGTTTGGCGCGTTGTTGAGAGCAAGGAAAAGCTTGTGGCGCATCGGACGTTTCAACAATTCGAGGCTCGTGCCCGGCGTGCATCAGCGGAGTTGTTGTCGGTGGGTCGTACGGACCAAACGGAAGCCATTCGAGATGCGATATTCTGTCTTTCCACTTACCAAGTACTGGACAACGAAAGGTGGGGAGAAAACAAGTCGTGGAGTCTTCTCACGGAACGGGATCAGCAAACCGCGTTGGCCTTGATGACCAACCTCATGTTGAAGGTATCTTGGAATCGCATTGAAAACGATAACCTGATTGGAACTATACCGAGTGGCGTGCATTCACAGAGTGTTGAAGCCGCATCACGTGCCATGAAAGTACTCGCTCAGGAGCCATTCGCTTCTCAAGCTCCATTAGCGATCGGCCTTTTGAGCCAATCGGTGAATCGGCCAAACGACTCTCAAATAAGCCCGCCCAGGTTTGAGCTGACACCAGCCCAGGCGATGAGCCTATCACCGTTAGACCAAGTTGGAATCGCAACCACCTACATCGAACAGGAGAATGGCGAAGCCGCTTTGAAACTTCTTCCTGCAGGCCTACTACGTCTAGTGGATGAGTATACGTACTGGATTACGCTTGGTCGAACTCAGATGTTGATGCCGGACCTACGTGGAGCAGAACTCAGCTTCTCGTTAGTGATCGAGAGCTTACCAAAAGCCGCAGCCGCGTTTCACTATCGAGGCATCTGTAGGATGAAGATGCTCAGTGAGGTCGACAAGCGAAAAGCTGTAACAGACTTCTCAGCAGCTTTAGAGCGGCAACCTGATGCTTTCGTATCGTTAAAGAACCGGGCGATTACTTTTGAGGCACTGGGCGACCTCAAGGCCGCTGGTACGGACCTCAAGACGCTAACTGATCACGATCCACGAGACGCACAAGCGTTGATTATGCAGTCACGAGTTCTTCGAAAACTGAACAAGCAAGAAGAATCGGGCAAAGCATTAGAGGCGGCGCTTCAATGCCGACCCACAACCGCCCTGGGTTGGATCAGCATCTCGTTAGCACGACTTCCGACGGACAAGCACGGCGCCCTCCGAGACCTGCTTCACGCCCAACGGCTTGCTCCAAATTCGATTGAAGTTCTTCAGAACCTCGCGCACGTCTACTCGGAACACCTTGATGAGCCCGAAAAAGCGATCGCGTCGTTGGATCGCTTGCTTGAGATCAAACCGGAGTTTGAACTAGCGATAATGGGTCGAGCTGTGTTGCATGCCCGGAATGGAGACAGTGACGCCGCGCTCCATGACATAGAATCCGTGATTGACGCAAAAGGTAAGCTATTGCCGTCATCGCTCTACCAAGCCGCCTGCGTTTTTGCCCTGCTCTTGACGCACTCTGATGATGACCCGGACTCCGTCCGCTTCAAAAACAATGCTTTTGCGTATCTGTCAGCTGCCCTGCAAAAAGGCTATGGCGCCGAGTTTTTCGAAACTGACCAAGATTTAGCTCCGCTCAAGGATGATGTTCGATTTCAAAATGCCGTTTCGCTTGTGCGTTCCGGCCGTAGCCTACTGAATCTCCAAAGATGATCCTTGCCCTAGCGTCGAGAATTTTACATGAATATTTCCAATAAGAAGCGAGCTCGCACTCGAAGGTTGCGTTTAGAATCACTCGAACAGCGAGAGGTTCTCGCAAACTTCGGCGTTCCTTGGCCGGATGCTCGCTCGTTGACAGTTAGCTTCCCGACCGACAACACTCACGTAGGCGCCTATCAAAACACCTTACGTTCGGTTCTTGATCAGGTGGCAGATCGACAAGAGTGGCAAGAAGCTGTTCTCCGGGCGTTCCAGACATGGGCTGTCGAATCCAACATTAACATCGGGCTAGCGGCCGACCGGGGGGACCACTTCGGTACCGTTGGATTAACTCAGGATGACCCACGTTTTGGCGATCTTCGTATCGGAGCTATTCCGCAAACGGGCGTGCTTGCGAATGCCACTCCATTCCAGACCAATGCGGGTACATGGGCTGGAGATGTTTTAATCAACACGCAAGTGAATTTCTTTTTGGACAAGTGGCAGCCCGGTGTACCGGTTCAGATCCCACCAGCCAACGCCAAGGGACCTGCCATTGAACTGTTCTCCGTACTCTTGCATGAAGCTGGTAACTCGCTCGGATTGGCTGACGTCAATCGACCAGGGACGGTCATGCACCAGAACTACGTACGCCCCATAGGAACTCTCACGACTTCTGATCGAACGGCGATTCGTTCACTTTATGGTGGACCACGAATAGACATTTTTGAAACTACAACGAACAATTCTCGCTCCACCGCGACTGTCATCGACCAACGCCCATCCAATGGAGGCAGGATTCCTGTCGTCCGCAAAGGTAGTCTCAACACGACGAGAGACATCGACTTTTACAGGTTTACTCCGGTCGCCAATCAAGAGAATGTGACTATTCGTTTACGAGCGAACGGGATAAGTCTGGTGAAGACGACATTAGTTGTCACCGATTCCAGAGGCAACGTGATTGCTGACGCGAAAGCGGACTCCATCTTCGAAAACGACCTCCAGCTCGAAATTGGGTCACTCCGCGATCACGGAGATCTTTATGTACGAGTGGATGGAAACGGAAATGATGTGTTCACGATAGGCGACTACGAATTGGAGATCGATTATCGACCGAAGAGTCAACAGCCGGTCATCAAGCCGCTGATCTACGACGCAGACGCTGTTGATGACGATGATGATTCGCAAACGCCGTACGTTGCGGAACAGTCTGTCGACCAAATTTTCGCAAA
>JANOBM010000044.1:0-16141 GCA_031411655.1 Planctomycetaceae bacterium | reverse complement strand
CTCCGCCAGCGCGCGCCAGCCGAGCGCGCCGGGGTGCGAAAGCAGCGCATCGAGCTCTTTTCTATTCTTTTCGTAGAGGTCGGTGACCGAGCCGCGCAGCCCCGCGAGCCGTCGCGTGGTGAACCATGCGATGAGCGGCGTCGCGGGATCGGTCGAACTGCGTGCGGCGAGAGATCGGAACAGTTCGGCATAAACGATTACGCAGAACGTCATGGACCGCGCTCGATCGACATTCTCGGGGGCGTGCTGCATGCTTATTCCGAAAGCGACGATGCCAACGAGGCCAACCAGAAATCCTTGAATGAGAATCACAAGACCCAAACGCCAGGAAAGGATGGATTCGTCAGAACGGCGAGGCGGACGGTTCATGACGCCAGGTTCTGGTGGCTCTAGGGACAGTGCAAGCGCCGGCAGGCCGTCGGTGACAAGATTGATCCATAACAACTGGATGGGCAATAAAGGTGCTGGCCATCCGAATAGGCTTGCGACCAACATCAGCAGGATTTCCCCAAAGTTGCACGACAATAAAAACTGCAGTACCTTTTGGATATTGTCAAAGATACCCCGGCCTTCTTCGACAGCGCTGACAATCGACGCGAAGTTGTCGTCCATCAGCACCATATCCGACGCTTCCTTGGTGACGTCGGTACCAGTGATACCCATTGCAATCCCGATGTCGGCTGCCTTGACTGCGGGGGCATCGTTGACGCCGTCGCCCGTCATCGCTACGACATGACCTCGCGATTTTAACGCTTTGACGATCCGCATTTTGTGCTCGGCGGTTGCACGAGCGTAAACCGCAATGTGTTCGACTTGTTCGGCTAGTTGCAAATCGGACATCTGCTCCAACTCGGCGCCTGACACAGCACGCTCATCACCGGTCGTCAAGCCAAGCTTTTTCGCAACAGCAAAGGCTGTCGCTGGATGATCCCCGGTAATCATGACCGGTCGAATCCCAGCACTTCGGCATTTGACCACGGCTACCTTTGCTTCTTCGCGTGGCGGGTCAATCATTCCCACTAAGGCGACGAACACAAGCTGTGATTCCAAATCCGATACGTTTTTTTCGCTAACACCCAGTCGATATGCTAGTGCCAAGACTCGTAAAGCCTCCGAAGCCAGCTCCGCATTGGAAGACAGTATTCGTTGGCGGCACTCGTCCGTCAAAGGTTCGATTTTTCCGTCTCGATGAACTTGGTTGCATTTTGCAAGCAGGACTTCCGGCGCCCCTTTGGAATACAGCGACCTAGCGTCACCATCACGAACCGTAACAGACATCAATTTGCGAGTCGAGTCGAACGGAATCTCGTAAAGAATTGCATCGCGTCTCAAAGAGACGTCAATTCCTGCTTTCATGGCAGCAACGACAAGCGCACCTTCCGTCGGATCACCGATAACCTGCCAGGCCTGATCTCCGTTTGGATTAGGTACAACCTCCGCAGTACTACACCATGCTCCAATTTTTAGCGCCAGATAGAGATCGTCCTGCTCTGTTAGTTGGACGGCCACATCATTTCGCATGAACTCGCCGCGCGGCCCGTACCCGACGCCGGTGATGCGAAAGCGTTGGGACGAGGTGGCGACTTCCTGCACGGTCATTTCATTGCGAGTCAGCGTACCCGTCTTGTCGGAGCAAATCACAGACACCGAGCCTAGCGTCTCGACACTTGGCAACTTGCGAACCAAGGCATTGCGTTTGGCCATCCGCTGCACGCCCAGCGCGAGTGCAATCGTTACGACCGCCGGCAACCCTTCAGGCACGGCCGCAACCGCAAGGCTTATCGAAATGAGAAACGCTTCGATGGCGTCTCCGCCTCGCCAAACTTGTAAGCCGAAAATCAGTGCAACAATCACCAAACAAATGACGATCAAAATACGGCCGAGGTCCGCCAATCGCCGTTGTAATGGCGTCGGCTCGGGATCACTTCGGGCGAGCATGCCGGCAATGCTACCCAGTTCAGTTTGCATCCCAATGGCGGTAACCATCGCCCAGGCTTTGCCAGCACCGACGACGGTACCCATGTAAATCATGTTGTACCGATTGCCTAACGGTGTGCCCGATGAGTAAACCTCGGTCGCCATCTTCTGAACTGGCTGGGACTCGCCGGTTAACGCTGCTTCTTGAACACTCAAGCTAAATGCCCGAATCAACCTCGCATCGGCCGGGATATTGTCTCCCGCCTCAATCTGAATGATGTCACCCGGCACGAGGTTGATGGCCGGGATCGATTGAGGCGTTCCATCGCGTAGGACTTTGGCCAATGGTGCTGACAGCTTAAGCAGCGCCGACAACGCCTGCTCGGCATGTTGCTCTTGCACAAAGCCAATCACTCCGTTGAGTAACACAATTGCCAGAATCGCGAACGCATCCACGTACTCGCCAATTGCACCGGAGAGGATGGCTGCAAAAATCAGAATTAAAATGACGATGTCTTTGAACTGAGCAGCCAGCTTTTTCCAAATCGGAATCGGCGCAGCCACGGTCAAATGATTGCTGCCGAACTTTTGGCGGCGATTTTCAACTTCAACAGCGTTCAAACCCCACTCAACTTGTACCCCGCCCGCTGCCAACAGCGTCTGATCGATTTGCATCGTATAGGCGGGAACAGGCAGCAATGACGCTTTTTGGACCTCAGGAATCTTATCGGACTGCAGTGGCGAGCTGTCACCCATACGATTCATCACGGTTTACTGATTTGGGTACGATGGCGCGTATCAAAGAGCGATTTTCTGATTACGCCATGGAAATCGGAGCACGAGGTTTGGGGTAGACGCATTGGGGTAGACGCTTTGGGCCTACCGCATCCATTTAAGAGGCGACACCGTACTTAGACCCTATCCGAAAACCATTAGCCGCTTTAACGCTAGCCGCGGGTCTC
Source organism: Planctomycetaceae bacterium (assembly GCA_031411655.1). Classification (GTDB taxonomy): domain Bacteria; phylum Planctomycetota; class Planctomycetia; order Pirellulales; family Pirellulaceae; genus UBA6163. Next base: position 13,262 of record JANOBM010000044.1, on the reverse strand, counting down.
TTTGGTTTTCGGATAGGTTCTTATGCGAGTAATAGACAAGTTAGTGTCGTTCCTAGCAACTGATACCTCGAGCAAGTTCATGACTGCTCCTCGCGAGATCAGTTATTCTCAACGCAAGAAGCCACCCGGCGTGACGGGTGGCTAAATCGAGTTCTGACAATCCGGTTCGCAACGAGTATTAGTTGCGATACCGACGCGGGTCGGCTTTGGAATAGAGGTAAGCTGGCTTGTGGGACGAGCGAGACCGGGCCGACGGTTGATAAGAATATCGGCGATAGCTCTGAACGTTTGGCACGCTGGCGACAATCGCAGGTGCGGGGACAGTTTGGATGACTGGTCCACTCACCATCGGGCTGCTCGAGTGAATCGTATTCACTGATGCCATCGGTACGCCGGCAACTGTGGGAGAGACAGCGGTCACCGTAGGAGCGTAGGAGAACCGGCGATAGCTTTGGTTCGACCCGGAAGCTGACCGATGCGGCTGACTCCAGTAAGGTCGCATGTCGCCGTCTGCTTTGGCAGATGGGTTGTGTTGGGCCGATGCCATATTGGCTGAAAGGCTGACGATGGCTAACACTGCAACATTCATCAATAGTTTGCGAAACATGTTCATTTTCCTTCGGGCAACTTCGGCCCAATAGCGGATAAAACCGCGGGTGCATCCATCCGCCGGGAGTCCGCCAACCGGTCGGATACAAATTGGATGCTCGCCCGTTCTTCTTTCTTCACGGAAAGCATCCAATTTATTGGAGCGAACAAGAACAGGAGATTTCACGTTTTGAAAGATTTAACCTGACATTTCGTAAATGGCGGCGATTCATTCACTTGCCGAGCCATTTCGTGTTGGTCCCGCTGCGGATCGCATGGTGCACCTCGTTGTACAACCGCCTTGCGGAATTTGGCAAAAGAAATTGGTAATATTTAAAGGTGGCCTGTCTGGGCTTGAGGCGCCTGGCGGCTGTACCATTTAGCTACACTTATGAGATAGGAAAACCGTGCCCAAAACAAACATCGGTGATCGATACCGGTTGTCCAGCCAGCTTTATCGCGTAGCGAGGAAAAGCGAGTTTGGGAATACACATTCCTAGAGGCGGCTCCACAGATAGTTGTCGCGGGTTTGACGACGGAACATCACATTGAGCAACTGCGACATGAACTTGCCGCCATAGCAAACGATCCGTGCACACTCGTTTTTCAGGCCCGTTTCGTGCAGGCTTGGGCTCGAAAGCAAGTGGCGTCAACTGCATCTGCAGTTGGTGGTTAACCTTCAAACTTTTAGAAATCATTTCCCAAAAAACATCCGACTTGAGATCGAATCACCTTAGACTTCTCGGCTTCCTATGAGTTTTGCTTAGGAATGTACTTGTGATCATTCGATTTCTAAAAGATGCCGGAGCGACCTGATGGCGGATTTAACGCGACGAACATTTCTCCACACGGGCGTTGGGGCCGTGGCGGCCGGAGTGTTTCAAAAATTGTCCGTCTCGACGGCGCGCAGTGCGGATGGTCCAAAGGTACGAGTTGGAATTATCGGCAGTACAGGGCGGGGTGATTACGGGCACTCCATCGATGTGGCGTTTACGAAATTGCCACAGGTGGAGATCGTCGCTCTTGCAGATGACGACTCGAATGGTCGGCTCGCCGCGAGTAGACGCACCAACCCCGGATCAACCTATGCTGATTACCGAGAAATGCTCGTCAACGAAAAGTTGGATGTGGTCGCGATATGCCCTCGCTGGGTTGATCAACATCACGACATGATTGTTGCCGCCGCAAATGCAGGCTGCCACATTTACATGGAGAAGCCTTTCTGCGCTACATTGTTCGAATGCGACAACGCGGTCAAGATATTGAGCGACCGTCGTCTGAAGCTCGGGATTGCACACATTAGCCAGTATTCACCCATTCTCGACGTCGTTCGTTCGCTCATCGAAAACGATGAGATTGGCGAAGTACTTGAACTACGTGGTCGAGGCAAGGAAGACCACCGTGGCGGTGGTGAAGACCTTTGGGTGCTTGGCTCTCACGTTTTCGGGCTGATGCGAAGTTTAGCCGGAGGCGACCCTGCAAGTTGTACTGCCCTGGTGATGAATCAAGGGCACAAAGTGACCAAAGCGGATATCATGAGTGGCGCGGAGGGAATCGGTCCTTTGGCAGGTGATCATGTGCAAGCAACTTATACCTTTGCAAGCGGAGCGACAGGTTATTTCGCGTCAAAGAAATCGGCGTCGGGCTCTCCGTCACGCTTCGGTATTCAGGTATTTGGGACCAAAGGTGTCATCGCGATGGAAAGTGGTTACCTGGTGAAGGCTTATTTGTTACGAGATGGCGGCTGGTCCCCAGGACGAACAGGAAGTCAATGGATACCGATCACATCGGCCGGTATTGGAGAATCAGAACCACGCACCGACGATAATTACGAAGGAGGCCATATCGCAGCCATCAACGATCTTTTCGATTGCATCGAACTTGATCGACCAACGAAATGTTCTGCTCACGATGGTCAGAAAATCACCGAGATGATCGCATCCGTCTTCGAATCTCATCGCCTTGGCGGACCGGTTTCATTACCGATGGAGACCCGGGTCAATCCCTTGACGTTGATCGATTAGATGAAGGAACACAATCGCACTTTAGGATTTTCTTCAAAACGTTGAAAAAGACTTGCTAGAATCAGGCTCCAGTCAATTCGTCCGGAGGCTTGCCGTGGTGATCCGATTCGTTGCTATTGTCCCTTGGGTGTTGGGGGTGTTGGGGGTGTTGGTCGCCTTTCTTAGTCGAGCCGAGGAACCGGAATCTCCCGTTGCGGCGTCTTTCTATCAAGAGTTGGACGTCCGACGTGCCCCTCAGTTTGTCGTTCAGGGTGTGAATGTTGCTCAGCAAATACATTATCAGGTGAGGTCATCATTTGTCGTGTACGAGCAAGATGCAAAAGGCGATTTCAAGGCGGTGCAAACAATTGAGAACGCGACTTTGGTCGAAGCGGATTCAATATCGCAAGCCGTTTTTGCTCAATCGTTGGCAATGCTACAGGGAAAAAAATTTACTTACAGTCTCGATAAACACCATGAGGTCATGTCGATGATTGGTAGCGAGGGAACCACCGAAGTCGTTCCGATTGAAAAACCCGATTCGATGGGCGCACTGGTTACAACAGTCATCGACGATGATGGTTGGAAGGAGCTTGCTGAATTGACTCTTTTCAGTCCACTGAACCCAAGTCGTCCCAAAGAGCCATTCGTGCGCAAAGCCGAGCATGATTGGGGCAGCCTTGGAAGTTGGTATGGAAAGACGACGTTCATCCGTGCAGGATTGCAACGTGGAATCAGCGTTTTTCGCTACCAACATGAACTGGAATACATCAAGCCAAACGGGAAAGGTGCTTTGCCTTTCGAAATCGTTAACGCGAAATTCCAAGCTTATGAAGCAGGCGGGGTCATTCAATTTGACTCGAAAACGAATCGCGTTCAGCGAGTACAGGAGCGATTTCACGCAAAAGGTGTTGTCGACGCAATTTGGTTAGGGATCGAAACGTCTGTCGCAATCGATGAGCAGCAAGAATTCACCATCAACCTAACGGGATACCAGAAGAAGTCGGAACGTCAGTTTTCAGCGGAGAAGGATTCGAAACGAAAGTAACGCTCTTCGCATCTGGTCCTTTCATGTGGCGCCGAGATCGCGGATGCAGCTTTAAACTCGCGTTATACGCTTGCGAGACGCCTGGCGAGACAAGCCTGCTAGCTGCCAGTATTAGTCCGACATTAATCCGAGGCGCAAGCGAGTGAATCGATGTTGTCGAAAGCACTTGCTTTTCATTTGGGCTAGTTCAAATCGACAACCGACTGCTCAGACGTCGCCATCCTGTAAGGAGTTGGATTGCAGCGTCTAGGGTCGGCTAACGCAGATATCCAGGATCGTGCCATAGGGCTGCACTCTCTCTTGCAGCGATATCCGCATTTACAGTGCAGATCTCGTCGACGTAGGGAATGAAACCGCAAGATCACCGTTAGAGTTGGCAACTACCGAAAAATAGGAGACGCGACAATTGCGTCAATAAACGAACCGGATTGGTGTCGTTGAACTAGTTTGGTCGATTCCAGGATGGCATGGTTCAACGAGCGGCGAGACGTGAGCGGTACCATGCAACTGCGACCACGATTACCAGACCAATCAATACCCCAGTCGCTGTACCCTGCGTAAGTCCGAGCCCAAGTCCAACTTGAGTAGGATCAAGCGGCAAGTCGGGTGGGATGTGCAAGACTACTTGGTAATAATCAGGAGCCAATAACCCAAGTGTGCGACCTACAATGGCACCCAGGCATCCGAAGCCAATTCCGCTTGCGATAGTGATTGCGAATCCACGTAGGACTGTCATGCACCGTGCCCTATAAGGAGTGCGATTGATTGCAAGGAGTGATATCCGCAGATTATAGTCGATGGCGGGTCCTCATTTGGAGAACAACACCTTGTTCGGTACGGAGCGTCCCTCCCATTCCTATCGTGTTAGCTGCAGTCCAAAGACGATTCTTCGGCCGTCGCGTGTGACAATCGCAAACTCCCGAATTCCCCAGAGCGTGTTCGGTAGTTCCTGCCAGATTTTCACGCCATGATTTAATATTTTACTTTGAAGTCTGGCCTCATTTTGAACATAAAGTGAGGTCAACCAGGAATGTTCGGGGGCGTACGGCATTGGCTTGATGCCAAGTCAATCGCCTACTCGCGGTTCATATGCTCCACGACTAACAGAGACTAGTTCGTCGTCAACATATCATTTGAGGGTGCGCCGGACTTCTAGTCCGTCGGCGAACATCGTCAACAACGGACTGGAAGTTTGTCGGACGCATCCCCGTCAACCGTAAAATGGAGATTCGACCAAGCACTGGGCGTCAACCCCCACCACTTCCTGGCACCCGAGCGTCACTCAGTCGCTTGCCCCATCAAGAGATGTTCGGCGATGGGCGAGCTTTGAGATCGATGTGATGGAGTGGGGTTTACCTGATTTAAGGAATTCGCTAGTTAACAAAATATCGGGCTGAAGCAAGCGTCGCTTCAATCAGCGATGGCTTCTACAGTAGGATGCGCGAAATGAACTGGGGACCGGTATTCAACCACATGCTTGGGCTTGTGGCGCTGTTCGGTGTTTCTTCTGCGCTCTTAGGTTGCCGCACGTCGCCCAAGATGATGGACGAAATCGCAACGGCGCAACCGGTTGCTGCCGAGCCAACGAAGCCAATTACCTTCACCGATAAAGCAGAGCTGCAATCAGGCACGGGGGCGATCGATGCCGATGCTCCGAAGGAGTTCTCGAAAACCGAGTCGGGGTTACGGTATCGCGTGCTGCGAAAATCCGATGGAAAGAAGCCATTGAGCACCAACACCGTAACGGTGAATTATCGCGGCTGGCTAAATAACGGTAAGGTTTTTGACAGTTCCTATGAGCGTGGGGAGCCCACGTCGTTTCCGCTTGACGGTGTGGTTGCCGGTTGGACCGAGGGACTTCAACTGGTTGGGGCCGGCGGCATGATAGAACTTTGGGTGCCGTCAAGCCTCGGCTATGGAGCTGGTGGGTCGCCAGGATCGATCCCCCCCCACGCAACATTGCATTTCGTTGTCGAATTGCTGCAGGTGAAGTGATTCCGCCGATTGGGACGCTGGCATGGTCTTGACCATGCATCTCCAGTGCTGAACCAATGGACGTTACGTGCTGCTCCATGCCCGGTTTGTGGAAAGTTCGATTGAGAGCACGTATACTCAGGGCCTCGCGGCTCCCACCGTTGCCCGTGACGTGTGCCCCGTGCTCGTAGACATGTCGCCCAGCCCTTTCGGATCCAAACGATGAAAACTCTCGCCTACGTTATTGCGCTTACATTGCTAGTTCCATTCACGTCGATGGCGCAGGAGACGCCAGACCCCTGGTTGCAGAAGAAGGCAGAAAGCTTCAAGCCACTCACTGAAGAGCAACAAAAAGCGATTTTGTCAGCGGTTCCCGACGCAGCCCCCGCGAATCCCAAATCGGAACGCCGCATCCTGGTTTTTTATCGTTGCGAAGGGTTTATTCACGCATCGATTCCTTATGGGAACCTAGCGATTCAGGAGATGGGAAAAAAGACAGGCGCATTCACTGCGGACCTTGCCGACTCCTATTCTGTTTTCAACAAAGACAATCTTTCGAAGTACGATGCGATTCTTTTGAATAATACGACGGGGATGGTTTTCCCCGAGCCATCGCAATTAAACGCATTCCTCGACTTTGTTGCGAGCGGGAAAGGATTGATTGGAATCCATGCGGCAAGTGATAATTTTGGACGACACCCCGATTGTCGCTCATTGGTTGGCGGACAGTTCGCTGGCCATCCTTGGAATGCCGGTGGCACCTGGGCGTTCAAACTGAACGATCCATCACATGTATTGAATCGCGCGTTTGAAGGGAAAGGCTTTTGGCACACAGACGAAATTTACCAATACGATCCGGCCACCTATCAAGGTCCTGAAGTGCTTCGCTTGCTTGTCAGCTTAGACATGTCTAAAGACGAAGTGAAAAAGCAGATCAACGATGGTCCGCGTGAAGTCCCCGTATCATGGATCCGGAAGGCAGGAGACGGACGTGTTTTCTACACAAACTTCGGACACCGGGAAGACACGTTCCAGAAACCCGCCATCTTGAAACACATGCTGGCTGGCATCCAGTATGCGTTGGGTGACCTCGAGGCTGACGCCGCCCCCACTTCCACTGTACCCGCACAGGACCCAGTACTGGCCCCTAAGCATCCGTAAAGAATGCAGGTCATTCACCTATCCATCTTTCGATCTAACTTTCTCCTCGTTATCCCACCGGGCCGTTAGCCGGTCCCTCCTACCTCCAAGAGTATTTCAATGTCGACTTCAGCAAATCAGTCATCGGCAAATTCGTTTTCACGTCGCCGATTTTTAGCTGCTTCCGCGGTGGCAGGGATCGGTTTGCCAAGCTGGTCGGGCTCCGTCCATGGTGCCTTGGTGGAGAAGAGACTCCGGCTAGCGAGTGTGGGCGTGGGAGGGATGGGCGCGAGTGACCTTGGCGATCTGAGTTCGCACGGAAAGGTGGATGTCGTGGCATTATGTGACGTCGATCGCGGAAGGCTTCAAGAAGCCGCGAAAAAGCACCCGAATGCGAAGTTGTTTGCCGACTTCCGGGTAATGCTGGACCAGATGCACGACGAGGTCGATGCCGTTCAAGTATCCACTCCCGACCATACCCACGCCCCTGCTGCGATGACTGCGATGAATCACGGCAAGCATGTTTATTGCCAAAAGCCGCTGACACATGATGTGTATGAAGCGCGGCAAATGAGATTGACGGCAGAAGCGAAGGGCGTTGTCACGCAAATGGGTACGCAAATACACTCGCATACGGACTATCGAACCGCTGTCAAGCTGATCCAAAGCGAGGTGATCGGCAAGGTTCGCGAAGTTCACTCATGGAGCGGAAAGACCTAGGGCTACGATGGGCCTGATCCCGTCGCCGCGAAGGTACCTGATGACCTGGACTGGAACCTCTGGCTTGGTACCGCCCCACACCGCGAGTACGCGGACAATCAGTACCACCCAGCGAACTGGCGGCGTTGGTATGACTTTGGCTGCGGCACGATGGGCGACATGGCCATTCACATCCTTGATCCGGTATTCTCAGCGCTCAAACTTGGCTCGCCCAAGAGCATTGTCTCGGATAGCTCTGGCGCCCCGCCGAAGTCTTACTGTATGCAGAATCATACCCGCTTTATTTTCGACGCCACGCCATTCACGACAAGTGCGTTTCTATTGACTTGGAGCGACGGCGGCCGAATGCCAAATACTCAGGCATGGCCAATCGAAGCGGCGCAACTACCGGATCAAGGGTCGATGTTTGTCGGCGAAAAGGGGTACGTGCTTTTGCCACACGTCGCGCAGCCGATATTGCTACCCAAAGCTGACTTTGCCAATACCGTCATTGAACCAGCACCGAACGGGAATCATTACCACTTGTTTGTCGATGCTTGTTTGGGTGGAGAACCGACTAGCGCGCATTTCGGTTATGCAGGACCGTTGACCGAAGCTGTACTGCTTGGCGTCTTGGCCAATCGCTTTCCTGGACAAGGAATCGATTGGAATTCGGAAACGATGCAGATCGCTAATCATGCGATGGCAAGTCAATTGCTCCGACGGCATTATCGCGAAGGGTTCGAAGTCGCTGGGCTTTGATACGATTGGAAGAATTGGATAGTCGTTGGCCGATTGAGGTACTTTGCACCCACGAAGCAAAGCACCATCTTGCCGATGGCCCAGGCGGCCCAGATCGCGATGCCAAAAAATGATGCTATTTTTGCGAGGCTTCCGACGAATCCGTTCGGTGCACCGCCACCATTTCCTTGGCTAGCCATAATGTCTTTCATGTAAGTTTCCATCACTGGAATCATGTCCAATTGCGTGAAAACATAGAGTACAAGCTGTGCCGCTTCGACTATAAGTAGGACCCAAATGGTTCGCATCAGTAATGGACGCGACCATGCTTTTCGCCGCAGTAAAGCGATGCCGCCGACCATGAGCAGAAGCGACACGACAAAAGAAATCGAACCCATCAATACATTCGGAATGAAGTAACGAGCAGCAATTTCTTGCATGCCTTCGTTCATCGTTCTCTGTGCGTCTCCAATCGCCCCCGGTTGAACAAAAGCATTTGCGATCTTTGACCCCAACAATGAGTTTGCGAGCAATCCAAGGTTGGATAGGAGGCCAAGGCCGCCACCGATCGCGCTTAATACACCTGTGGCGACCAAGCTTGTAGGCAACGATGTCGCTTGATTCAGCTCCTCCGGAATTCCCATCGTCGACGATTGTGAAAAAAGATTGGCCGCATCGAGCGGCTGTTCGCTGGTCATGGGCTAATCATTTATCGACGAGTCAAGATTTCGAACTACGAATTATGAGTGGTGTTGCAACTCTATCTTTACGCTCGCTACGGCAACATGGCAAAGGCTCGTTGGATCGCTTTATTTGAATAGCCGGCAGCTGCGTATTCAAACGCTAGTTTTACTGGTGTGTTCAGTAGCACGATTAACCCGTAGATCGTTAACGCGAGTGCTGTAGGAAAGCAGTAACACGTAAATACACTTGTTAGGCCAAGGCAGAGCGACACAATTGCCAAGATGCGTCCGCGAAATTGCGTGATCTTGTATCCAGCGATGATGGTGACGATGCCGATGATCAGCACCAATCCACCAAGCAGCGCGCCGCCGGCCATCATCCAGTTTGCGAATTCCGGAGGCATCGGCTGCATTGTCTCGCCCGTTTTTACCGCCTGTTCTTGCATCGCATCCATGAAAGTCGGGAAGAACGCGGCGTATCCGGCGACGACGATTCCCATAAAGACTTCGAGTGCACCTTGGACAATCATCAGAATCCCAACCACCGTCACTTGCCCAATCAATCCTCGTTGAGTTCCATTGGGCAGAATGATGTCGCCCGCGTTATTGGGTGCGGTTGAAATCGTTGACGCAACGTAAGGATTCATCGGCGCTGAACCGCCGCCGGACGGTGGTTGCATTGACATAAGTCGCCCTAGTGAAAGTTTCAATCGCTTTTCAAATCACCCGACAGCACGATTGTAGCAAATGATTGCCGGTGGGTGCTTCAGCGAAATCATCGGCTTCGACGGAGGCCTTTTTTGACTACCGTCACAATGCCCAACGCAATAGCCCCAACGGCAACGCCCGCCAATCCATCCAAAGCCTTCTCCGTGATAAAGCCGAGCGCCCCTCCCACACCAGGTAGATCGTGCGCAATGTTTGCCACACTGGCGATGGCGTGATGGATCGCAGGAATGCCATGCGACAATATCCCACCACCGACAAGAAACATGGCAACCGTGCCTGCAATCGATAGGGTTTTCATGAGATACGGTGCGCCAGCAAGCACCCATCGGCCCAACCGCCGCTTCGCTGCTGCGCCAGATCCCTCGCCTTCGCTTGAAACCCAATGCGCTCCGAGGTCATCCAACTTCACAATCGCAGCAACGAGCCCATAGACGCCAATGGTCATGAGAATTCCGATGCCGACCAGCACGCCCACCTGAGTCGTGAAGGACTTCTCGGCCACGATATGAAGCGTGATGACGATGATTTCCGCCGAGAGGATAAAATCGGTTCGAATCGCACCGCTTATTTTTTCTTTCTCGTGTGCGACGATGTCGATCGTTGGGTCAGAAACCGCTTTTTTTATCTCCTCATGATGAAGCGTTTCTTCCTCCGGAGTGTGAAGAAACTTGTGGGCGATCTTCTCCACCCCTTCGTAGCATAAAAACGCTCCACCAAAAATCAGCAGGGGATTGATCGACCAGGGTGCAAGGGCGTTGAGTGCGAGTGCCGCTGGGATGAGGATCGCTTTGTTTGCAAGGGAACCTTTTGCGACTGCAAAAACCACCGGTAGTTCCCGGTTCGCCTTGACCCCGGAGACTTGTTGCGCATTGAGAGCTAGGTCGTCGCCCAGCACCCCGGCGGTTTTCTTCGCGGCAACCTGAGTAAGCGTCGCGACGTCGTCCATGATGGAGGCGATATCGTCAAGTAACAACAACAGTCCGCTTGCCATGCTTCGTAGCGCTCCAAGTTTGAAATCTTTTTGACGTGCCGAAGTTTAGCATTCTTGGTCAAATACGGAACCTCGACATTCCGCCAAAAGCCTCGAGCGGCATTTTATACCGTGACTGGTTAACTCTTGCGTTTTTGGAAAAGGTGTCTGACCCCCGATGGTGCGGAGCATCCAAAGGGCCGTTCCGGCCATCAGGGGTCAGACACTTTTGCCGCAATATCGACTCTGTCACGGCATAGCTCGGCCGGGCTTGGATTTGGAATTTGTCATCGACCATTCCTTTCGACATTGAACTCTCTCCTATCCGATTCTCGTTTTCAGGATGCAGGATAGAATATGGGTGTCCTTTTCGTCCGTTTTGACCTGCAGGTGCCAATGTCCACACTCCCGCATCCCAAGATTTCCAGCGCTTGGAACATTCCCAACTTGCTGACAACAGTACGTTTTGTAATGTCGATCGCGGTGTTTGCGATGATCGACAGACAATGGTTTTTTGCCGCCCTTGTTACCTTTGTGATTGCCGCAAGTACCGACTGGATGGATGGTTACTACGCCCGCAAATACGGGCAAGTGACAAAACTCGGACGAATCTTCGATCCGTTCGTCGATAAAATCATCATTTGTGGCGCTTTTATCGCATTGGCGGCAATCAAGGGGTCAGGCGTTGCTGCCTGGATGGCTATCGTCGTCGTTGCACGGGAATTGTTGGTTACCAGTCTTCGAGGAATGATCGAAGGCGCTGGCGGCGATTTCTCGGCAAGCATGCTAGGTAAATGGAAAATGGTTTTCCAATGCGTTGCGGTCGTCGCCGTTCTGCTCTGCCTGATCGAAGTGCCTCCGGCGAACTGGCTCGACTTGGTTCGAACGGGTTCACTTTGGCTTGCGATGGCCCTGACCGTTTATTCAGGATATGACTACGTTCTCGCTGCGGCACGGGTGATGAGCAATGGGGAAGGCACGACGTGATGGGTTCCACCATTGAATTGATTGTCGATAGCGTCTTTTATCTTGTTTGTGTTCTTGCCGCAGTGGCTTGGGTCCGGCTCATTCGTTCTCGCACCCTTCAGCAACTGCCATTGCTTCAGCCGGAGGACCGGACGAAACCGTTTTGGACGTTGGCGGAGTTTTTTGTTTGTTTTGGAATGTACATCATCTGTTTGGGTGCCGGTCAACAGGTTGGCAGGCGTTGGATGTCGCCCGAAACACAGGAGCGAATTCAAGCCGGGACCTACGACTTCACATCGCAGAATTCAACCGATCTTTTTGTCACCATCGTTTATGGAAGCGCGGCGAGTGTGCTGGCGATGGCAAGCGTGCTTGTTTGGATGAATCTGATTCATCCTCGCAGCCTACGCGAGTTTGGATTATGGCTCTCGTCGGATGACGTCAAACTCGGGGCTAAAGTCGCGTTTTTCGTTTTGCCCCCTGTGCTTCTTCTCAGTACGGTGATCGACAAGTTGGTTCCTTACGAACATCCCGTGCTGGACCTTATTGGGCAAAGTCCGGATGCCGTGACAATGCTGATGATGGCACTGACAACGATCGTCGTGGCTCCCATCTTCGAAGAATTTATCTTCCGAGTCCTGCTACAAGGTGGCTCGCAGAGACTGGCCGACAAGCTAAAGCTTGCAGCGCAGGCAGGCGAAACGCCGGTACAGAACGTATCGTTGAACCCCAGTACCAGCGACGTGATCGAAGCCGTAGAAGTATCGCAGTGGCCCTGGTGGCCAGTGTTACTGTCCAGTTCCGTGTTCTCGGCACTTCACATTGGACAGGGGTTTGCACCCATCCCACTATTTTTCCTCTCCGTGGCACTAGGATATGTGTATCGCCAGACCGGCCGAATTGGTCCAGGACTTGTCGTTCACGCGATCCTAAACAGTCTCACGATTAGTCTGTCAATACTTCAAATCTTGCTGACCGAGCCCACTGGCTAACGCTCACAGGTCCGTCAATCTAAAAAGACGAATTCGCTTAGATTGAAAAGCATTCGGCAAAGGTTCGGCAGTCCATGCGTTTCTGCGTACCGGACCATTTCATCGCGTTCCATTTCCTCCGGTAACCGCTGCACAATGCTCTGCATCGCAAGATCGATTTGTTCTCCCTTGGTCTCGCAGTCGTTTGCCAATCTCTCTGCCATTCGCTCGGCCATCACCAAGTTAAATCGATGGTTTAATAATGACAAGGCTTGCAATGATGTGAGCGTTTCAATTCGTTTTGGCGTGCTTTGTGATGAATCGGCACAATCCAACGTTGTCATCCAGGGGTCGGGTTGCGATCGAGCAATGAAACGATAAACACTGCGACGATGAGAGGCCGGGTCCCTCGGATCGAATTTGTGATACTCAAAGTGTGGCGAGTGTTCAACTCGTTCGAGTTCAAAGAGGTAATAACCGGGGCCTCCCATTGTTGGATTCATCGCTCCACTCACTGCGAGAATCGAATCGCGAATCTCCTCCGCCTCCAGTCGCCGCCGGTTGAAGCGCTCCAGGTAATCGTTCGCCGCATCCTTCTCGAACAGCTCCCCCGCGCCGCTGCTCGCGCGCTGGTATGCATCCGTCAACATCAACATCCGATGCATCGATTTGATCGACCAGTGATTTTCGATAAACCGCTTCGCGAGATAATCGAGCAACTCCGGATGCGTCGGCGGCGTGCCGAGCATG
>JANOBM010000043.1:0-50871 GCA_031411655.1 Planctomycetaceae bacterium | reverse complement strand
TTTCAGGGCAAGCAAGCGCAAGTGCTCATGAGCCGCAGGGGGATTTCCATGACGCGAATTCAAACTTCAGAAAGCTCCGCGATGGCACCGCAAGCATCCTTCCGTCGTCGGCCATGCTCTATGGAGTAGCCGGCGCGATCGGAGCTGTATTCTTTATGATGGAGCTTGTCTGGTATCGAATGCTGTCACCCATTCTCGGTGGGTCGACCTATACGTTTGGATTGATTTTAGCGATGGCACTTACCGGTATCGGCTTAGGCGGCGCCGCCTATCCTTTGCTATTCCGACGACGGTTACCCACGACCGAACTATTTTCGCTTGTTCTAGCCTTGGAATCGCTGGCGATCGCCCTGCCCTTCGCCATCGGCGATCGATTGGCAATCCTGGCTTTGTCTCTTCGTGACTTATCCATCTTTGGTTTCTCGGGACTCTTTGCTGGCTGGGTCGTGATAACGTTTATCGTTATCTTTCCTGCTGCTTTCGTCAGTGGTGTGCAATTCCCAATGCTGGTGGCGATGATCGGTCGTGCCGACAAGAATGTTGCCAAGCAATTGGGTTTTGCATTCGGCTGGAATACGGTGGGGGCGATGATAGGATCGATCGCCGGCGGGTTTGGTTTGATGACGATTTTGACTGCGACGGGAGTTTGGAAACTTTCCGTTGCCAGCCTTGCTGTCATGGCTGCAGTGCTATGGCGGTGGGGAAGCCTCAGGCGAGAACCGTCAAATCTACTCAGTACGGTCGCGATTCTTATCGCAGCGATCGGATGTTTGTACAGCGAAGGCCCGACGGACGTTTGGAGGCATGGCGGCATTGGAGCAGGCCGAGCTGCGATGCCATCGACCCGCAATGAGTTGATCGAATGGTCAAATACGATCCGACGGAAAATTGCTTGGCAAGTCGACGGTCGAGAATCGGCGGTCGCGATAGAGAAAAACGATTCTTTAGGCTTTCTTGTAAACGGCAAAAGTGATGGCAATGCGATCCGCGATGCGGGCACTCAAATCATGCTTGGTGTGTTGCCTGCAACGTTGCACCCAAAACCTAAAGCGACGTTAGTCATAGGACTTGGCACGGGCGAGTCTGCAGGATGGTTGGCGAGTCTGCCCGCGGTCGACAAGGTCGACGTCGTTGAACTTGAGCCTTGCGTTGTCGAGATGGCTGAATTGTGTAAGGCCTTCAACCACGATGTACTGCGGCACCCTAAAGTAAACCTCACGTTCAATGATGCGAGGGAGTTGCTTCAAACAACTCAAATGAAATATGACGTGATTGTTTCCGAGCCGTCCAATCCCTACCGAATGGGAGTGTCCAGTCTCTACACTCGCGAATTTTATATGTCTACCCTTCAACGACTCAACGAAGGTGGGATCTTTGCCCAGTGGCTACAGGGCTATGAAGTGAGTTCGAGTACAGTCGCGACCGTACTGAAGACCCTCCAATGGGTTTATCCCAGTGTCGAGATTTGGCAAACGCAGCCCGGCGACATGGTATTGGTCTGTTCGAGTCTACCGCTCACCTATTCGATTGAGGCGTTGCGGGAACGTTTGCTCATCCCAGAAATTTCAGCGGCGACTCATGTGGCATGGAAAACTGCTTCGGTAGATGGTTTCTTGTCACACCTGATGGCAAACGAACAATACGTTAGCAAGGTTGCTACCCAGGCTCACGTTGACGCAAATACCGACAACAAGAATGTTCTTGAGTATGCGTTTGCAAGAACCGTTGGGATTCCATCCGTTTTCGACATCGAACGGGTTCAAATGCAGGCGATCGAGATGCAGCTTCGATGGCCAGCTCGCCTTGACATGTCAGAATTGGTCGGACGGATTCGCGATCACTCGATCGCGGCGGATGTCATTGCGAACCGAGCTACCATCGGTTCAAACGATCCACCAAGCCGACGCAGCGAAGTTTGGAAAGCCATTAAAGAGGACCGGTTTAGCGATGCGGTTGCGATGTGGGAACAAATCAGTGAATCACCACATGACTACACGGAGCAGCTTTTGATTGGCATGGCCTATGCCAACGCTCGCGACTCACAGTTGACTGAAATGTTGTCGCAGATTGAACGTGTCTCTGTGGCGGATGCTGCTGCGCTCGAAACGATCTACGCATATCAAGTCGGCGATGCCGATCGTTCGGCTCGTGGGCTCATGAAATTATTCCAAACGCTGCGACAAACTCCGATCGTCACCGAATCGCTATTGCTTCGGTGCTTACTCATTGCTGAGGAGTTGTCCGTCGTCTCGCCTCAGTATTCACTGAATTTGTTGGCGAATTTAAGCGAGCCATTTAGCCTGTACCAGGCTGATCTCCGACGCATCAACGCGATGATTCTTGTCGCGTCGGCACTGGGGCCGCGTGAAATGTCCAATGCGATCTTGCCATTGGAACCATATCCTATTTGGTCAAAGGAGATGCTCGATTGGAGGCTCGAGACCTATCGAGCGCTCAAGCTCCCAATTGAGCGAGATGCCGCGATCGACGTCTCTCGTTTCAATCGCTTTTCAGATCGACAGATGTTGATTGAATCGGCGGAACGGTGAGTGGTCGAAATGGCAGTGAGCGAATGTTGCAAACTGAACATTCGTCGGTTCGCTTGCGAATGTACAATCGAATTGCACATATGACAATCAATCACATTCACGATGATGAAGGCTTCCAATGCCATGAACTGGTTGACATTCGTGACCCGGGGAAAGTTTTACGTTTCGCCGGAAAAAAAACGATGTCGTCCATGTGTATCCATTAATGGGGCCGAATCCGCACATGTCCACTTCGATCAAATCGGCATCTCGAAGGTATTTCGAAGTCTTCTCATGCCAATCGGAATTGTCGAGAATAATGAATCCATCATCTCGCAACTTGCCAACTGCCTCCACTGCGCAGTCGTATCGATGACTTCCGTCGATGACGACCACGTCGAAGTCTTTAGGGTATTCGCAAATGAATTTGACATAATCCTGACGTGACTCGATGAGACGATACTCTGTATTTGCGGGGAGTCCCGCGGCTAACCTATCGTACCAGGCACGATCATCTTCAACGCTGACCAAATTGCGGCATCGTTCTGCCCAAAAGCGAGTTGAGTTACCCGAGCCATATTCAAAGATAGTCTTCTGCGATAAGTCCAACTGCTTAATGTATTCAATCGCCGGATACGAATACCAAGGGATGGGTCGGTCATCTGCATCAATGCACTCCCAGCGTTGCATGCTTTTAAACTGTCCATGCAGTTTGCTTAAAATTCTGAAATTGCTGTAGGTGAAAGCAACAGCTCGAGGAACGATTCGCGAGATGATTTTGTCGAACATTTTTGGTTTCTGACATTAAACTAAACCCGGTAAAACCTGGTCATCAGTCTTGCGATGGTTTGGGCAGAAAAGACGATTTCGCAACTAATTCGTGGTAGTCGCTGCCAACCATTTCTACTTCGATGTTCAGTCGGACTAATCATCCAGCACTTGAATCTGACCGCCTGCTTAGAACCTATCCGAAAACCATTAGCCGCTTTGGCGCTAGCCGCGGGTCTCTTCGGTTTTCGGATAGGTTCTTAATGCCGCAGGATCAGATCCTGCGGCATTAAGAACCGGCTTTCAATGGGTCATTCGTCATTTTCAGTTTGACCTGCATTTTGGACACGTTGGCCGGTCAATGCGATTGATGCCAAGCTTACTTTTAGATCCACGTTGATTTCTTCAGCAAGAGAACGAACCAGAGTCAACGGACTGCTCTTGGAAGCATCGCCAGCTTCGTCCAACCTAGCTTTAACATGCAGCTTGTCCAACGATTCGGGCATTACGGCAAACGCTTGTCGGTACCAGTGGGCGGCTCGGTCTCGTCCTGCTTGTCGATAAACACCAGCTTTCGCCCGTTCCGCCAGTTCCCACCACGAATCACCCAGCGCTACCTGTGCTTTGACGTCTTTCGCGCCATTCAAGTCGGCTTCGACTAGATTTCTCAAGTCGTCGCTTCCACCCTGTAGCATCAGAGGCAAGCCAGCTTCCCAATCGCCTTTGATAAAACAAAGGAACCTTCCAAAAGTCGCCGCCGATTCGCCGTCGCTTGAATCAACGCGATACTTGGCAAGGGACTCTTTCGCTGCATCGAAGCTACGCTGCGCGGACGCGAGCTGTACTCGAAGTGCATTGAGAGACTTCGGTATTGTTTCATTTCTCGGTTGGTCGACGAACTTAAACGCGTATCGAACGATTGTTGCCGCTCGGACATAGTCGTCGTTCTTTATCGCGGCGAAAACGGTTGGGAGAGCTCGCTGAAGATAAACAATCCCATCGATGTCTGAAGCTTCTCGTGTGGCGCACGCCGAACCAAAGTTGGTGAGCGCAGTCATGTTTTCTTCGTATGCGTCAACATCGAATCGTCCCACTCGCATGTCCGTACTTTCAACCACTAGAGGGAATTCACCGGATTCCGAAGCGAGGCTTACCGCTGCGCTTTGCAGCACATAAGCGCTGGCCGGATCTTCCATTAACTTCGCCTCATCGAGCATTTCTCTGGCGGCCTCGGACTTTTTGTCGTCGTCGATCGCTTCCTCTAGCTTCTTCGCATAGACTTCTCGAAGGCGTTTTCCGGCGGTCCCGAGGGCAACTGGATCGGGTATGGCCTCCCGTTTAATGACCGGTTCGGGCGCAGGCATGGGCGTTTTGATTTGGACCTCGGGGACGGCGGCGACATCGGCAGTCGTTGACGGTTCTGTAACGCCCTCGATGGTGATTGATCGGTGAACCTGACCGGCGAGTTGTCCGTCCCCGGCCGAAGCAGAAAATGCATTGTCGATTTCTTGCCAGCTTAAGTTATTGCCAAGCAGCACCGGCCAACCGTTGCCCCAGACGGCATAGGTGCCGTCTCCTCGAAGCTTGCCAATTCCATTCTTCACACCCTGCCCGTAGTCGGTGTAATCACCGGGCATCGTCCATGGTATCGCTCGCTCATCATTCACTTCGACGAGCAGAATGGTGCTGTCCGCTCGATCCGAGTCAACGCCGAAAGTAAAATTCGGTGTACCAAAAATATACGGTGGCCCAGCGGGTAACAAATAATTCGTCTTGATGTCAAAGCGTTCGGGGGAAACAAACTCATCCGGGATCAATTCAAGTAGTTTCTTATTATTCGGCCCGTCCCAAGGCTCTTCGGGATTGAATTTCGAGTAAAGCTCGTCGTAGCCCATTTCTGGAAGCAAAGCGACTCGCCAAGAGAGTGTTGGGATTCCACCGGATGAGGCCATGTAGAGACCGGTCATCGCTTTGTTCTTGCCATATAGATTCAGGATCGCTTTTGAGATCTTCTCGATGTTGTCTAATGCACGCTGGCGACGTTCACCATCTGTCAGCGGAGTTTTGGGTTTGCGTTCGGAGATAGGCTTGATGGCAGCAACCGACACGGTGCTTGGTGGCTCCGTCGCCTCGGCCTTGGGCACTATTGGACTTGCCTCCGCTGGCCCTGACGGCACCGGCGTCGTACTTGCCGCCGGTTGTACGGGCGTTGCAGCGACATTGTTGACGGGCGACTTTTCTTCGACATCATCTGGATCGCGAGATCGTCGGGCGGCTCGCATCATGATGTCATTTTGACTCGACCCGCATCCAACGATGGATAACACAATCGCAAGCAATAACAATGCATGCTTGGGGCGTAAGACGGTAGTGGTTTTCCTTGGAATGATGGCAAGCGAGGTCATTAAACTACCTTGAAAAAATTCGTGCATCACCGCTCAATCTGTTTGAGGGCAATGGTTGTCGGTTGAATCATTTATTGTTTACAAAGTGCTCGTCGAATCCATCCGTGGGCTAAGCAGGCGCCGCCAACGACCCACGTTTCTTGGATGCGCAAATCTCGCCGCTCTTTGATCGGTTCGCCGGACAACTGCAGCAGGCGAGCTGCGACCGTATCTTGCTGAACTTCGACCACTTCATAATGGTGCGACGGTAATTCGAGACTCGCAGGATCGCGTTTTAGTTTCTCCGCTTCGTCAGCCGTGACCTTTGCTGTTCGTGCTAATGCCATTGTCATGTCGTCACCACAGCCTTCGATTGTTCTGAACCAGAAACCTTCCTGATCGACTACGACCAACGTGACCGATGCAGCTCCTGCGTCGACGACCGCGATTGCGGGAATGGTGCGACTTCCTTCGTCCATCACCATTGACTTTGCAAATTCGAAATGCACGAAGTTGACCAGTGCAACTGGCTCGCACTGCATACCAGTGACTTTCAAGCCAATGTCGTTAAGAAAGTCAAGCCGCTGTTGCACCATCAGCTTTCGCGCGGCGATGATTACCGCGGGGCGACCCATCCCCTGATGTGACGGCTTATCGGCAAACCATTTGATCATCTCCAGATCTTCCGCAGCGACCGGGAACTGGCCTGCCACTTCGGCTTCAAGTAACGCCGTCGCTTTCTTATCATCGACCGGTGGTAATTCCAAAAACCGCGGCAAGAGTTCACGCGCGGGGAAATTGACCCAAACATCGGCTGTTTTGAAATTCTTAGAGGCTATGAATTGAGAGATCGCGTCCCGATTGACAATCAGGCCGCGCGAGTCTTTGCCGAGCTTGGTTCCGATCGGTAGTTCAGCAAAGTACGAATCGATTGCCACGACCTCATCTTTCTCGCCACGTTGCAGTAACACGGCCTTGATGCTTCCGTTTCCGAAATCGATGCCCCAGCAAGTCTTTGCTTTGCGCATCGAACCAAATCCCGCAAGGAGGCCCTTCTTTACGCCAAGTCTTGCTGTAACCTTCGCAAGCCCAAGCCCTTGGAGCGCCAAGCCAAATGCTACCGAGTAGCGGGCGGGCATCCGCTTGATGTTGGGGTCTCCCTTGCAATCGATCGACAGCGGCCAGCCAAGTATTCCAACATCGCCACCGATCGCGCTTTGACGCGAGCCCGTCCAGGCGGGAAATGGCTGGCGAGGTTCGCGTGCAGCTTCTTTCAGCTTAGAAGCGAGCTGCGTAGCCAATTGCTTTCCTGCGGGATCGTCAGGCGTATGCTTGGACAACCTAACCGCCAGTCGTCCCAGCGTGGGTGTTGCATAAGGCTCCGATCTGAATTGCGTTGAAAGCCATTCAGCGAGCTGGATCTTATTTCGTGCTTCGTGGTAAGCATCATCGTGACAACTTGTCGGTACCGCGTCCAACCGATCGACTGCCGCAGCATAATCCTGCTTCGCATAAAGCGAATTCGATTCAACAATGAGTCTCGAGGCGATCTGTGGAGCTAATCTTGTGATCGCTTCCGCACTGGGGCAGAGTTCTTGGAGTCTTTCGAGTAAACCGCCAGCAAGTGGCCAGTTTTTCTCGCCCAGCGCTAGCTTCAATTCAGCCCCGAGTCCTTCTACTTCACCCAGGTATGCTCTCGTCTTTGCGAGGAGAGATCGAGAATCTGCGTCGAGCAGGTTATCGGGTATGATCGAAAGCAATCTTACGACTTCAGGCTTGTCGTCGCGTTTCACAGCGTCCGCTGCTGAAGCCATCGCCGCCGCGACTCGTTCGGTTGTCTGCTGTTTGATTTGCTTGACACGGTCGAGCGCAGCCTGGGCTTGAGTTGCCAACGTGGCAAATCGATAATCGGTCTCCGACGCGATCCGTTTCAACCGATCGATTGCTTGGTCGTAGAGATGTTTCTTGGTTTCGTTTAGTGATTCAATGAGACCCTGTTCGTATCGCTCTAACCTTGCCGCCAGCGAGGCGCTCAAGTCTTGCCCGCACACACCACAGAACCGTGAATTAAGACGGACAAGGTCGCCACATCCCGAACAGGCTTCGAAGAGGCTGTGGCCACATCCGCCACAGTACTTCGCATCGGGAAGGTTGATATGCGAGCAATGTCCGCAAGCCGTATCCATTGCGACGATTCGCTGGGTTTCTGCTGTACTCATCGTCTGACTCTTTTGCATTTGCGAAACGCCTCGCATGGCATGGATTTTGAATCGTGCTTAAACGAAAAATCGATTCATCCATTGGTTTGAGGGTTGATGATCGCGCCGGTTAACGGCATTCGGCTCATGAAGTTCGGCTCATTGGCGTCGCCGACTTCGATATAGCCATGCGGATGCGTGCCATTGAACATCACGGACTTCGCATCTACTGGGGCGATCAAAGTCAACCGGTATACGCCTTCTTGTTTCGTCGGCTCAAGCTCCGCTTTCAATTCACCGGGCAACACGTTCAATACGGTCAACGTACGATTCGGGTTGTCACGAAGGCGAACGATGAGGCTGCGACGATGTTCAGTACCGCGCACCATGATTCCCAGGTCGAGCCCGCTTTCTTGGTGAAGTTCTGGATCGTGAAACGAAATCGGCGATCGCACGCGACCTGAGATGCTAACTTCGCGCTCGATCAGCTCACCGCCAGATGACGGGCGAGCGAAGATCTTTGCTTTGCCGGAGAAAGCACCCTGCTGGGTTGGCAGAGCAGCGAGGTTGAGACGCCATGCCGATACCGCTTCCAAGTCTCCTTCGGGAAGGTCCTTGGTTTCGATTGGATCGACCGCCCACTCGAAGCCCGGTAGGTCACAGGTAACGTCTTCTACGACAAAGTCCTGCCAAAGCTGGCTATACAAAAATGTGCTCGACTTAGTTGTGATGCCAGCATCCACTGCGGGCAACTC
Organism: Planctomycetaceae bacterium; assembly: GCA_031411655.1. Lineage (GTDB taxonomy): Bacteria > Planctomycetota > Planctomycetia > Pirellulales > Pirellulaceae > UBA6163. The sequence goes on along the minus strand of JANOBM010000043.1, from coordinate 42,238 downwards.
GATTGCTAGGTCTCGGACGACTAGCTCGGCCTTGACTTTGCCATGGACTGTCAATTTGATTGTCGGCTGCGCGGGGTCATTGGTGTGCACGACGGCAGACTGTTCGTAATCCTCGGCTTGATATCCGGTATTCCATTCCAAAGTGACTTGGGTAGATCCCAAAGGAGCGACCACCTCGGAGTTCAGTCGTCCGACGGTGCATTTGCAGCTCGTTTCTCCCGCCTTGAGCAAGAGGTCTACTTTCCCTTCATTGCGGATCTCAAATGTGTGAGAGGCTGTCGTATGTGGATCGAGCATGCCAAAGTCAAAGCTGCTCTCCGTCAATACGGCCTTTGCTGATGGAAACATTTGGCCCTTGGCTTTCCGTTCGGTTTCGAGACGGATTTGTTCCATGCGAAGTTCGTACTCGGCCCTCTTTGCCCTTGGAACTCCGTCAATTTCCATTTGCGTATTGGCGGCGAATAAGCCCATTAAGGCGGCGGCCACCAAGAGTGTGCCGGATACTGCGGCTAACTTAATTCCAAATGAATGCATTTGTCACGGTCTCTGGCTAATCGTCTTGAATAATGAATTGCTTAAAAGGGTGATGATAGGCAAATGCACTGCCTTCTATCAATCGCTATCTCTCGAAACAAAAACGAATATCGCCTGTTGTGGATGGAAGGTTTTGTTCTCTGCCGTTGTGGCGGATTAAGGACGGCTGAGCGTTCGGCGACGGTTGTTTATGTATAATAAGATTCGAGGATACGTCGAATATTGTTACAGTTCTTTCCTGTTTAAGGACTTATGGTTTCGCTAGCTTAATAGGCCACGCATACAGCTAACGCGTGTAACGCCAAGTACCAAATACATAGATTCGATAACACAAAATGCGAATACCTTTGAGATCGATGTCGATCTCAAAGGTTTCGCCTTTCGCTATGTATTGGCCGTGGCCAATTGCAAATGCTTAGTTCTCAAACTTGCCTTTGAAGAAGCCTTCGTCAATGAACACGCCCGAGAAGAACTGGTCGGGTGACAGTTCACGCTTGCTGTCGGTGTAGCCAATGCCAAGATACTGATCATCGGTCAGACCAGTTGGAACTGGGAACCCTGGGTTGAGGTAACCGTCGCCGTTGGCGTCGGTGAATCCCTTGACGCTACCGTCGCCCATCAGGATGTTACAGGTGCCTGCATGGACGGCGAGGAAGTCGCGAGTGTCCTGAAGGAACAAGTTGTTACCCGTGGGGCCGGTCGGTGGAAGGATCGACGAACCGGTCGAATCGCCACGCTCGGCGGTTGCCTGAGTGCGGAGGTCAGTTCCCGTGCCAGTGGTGTCGATCAAGGTAATCTTGTTCGAGCTGGAATTCCAGAAAGCAGGACCGTCGTTGAATGCTTCAGTGGTCAAAGCGCCTTGAGGCAGGTAAACCTTGACTTCGGTGTCACCCTTGGCGAACGTTGAGCCAGCTAGCTTCTGGTATGCGACCGGTGTCGCGGCTTCGTTGATGTCGCCAGGAGCAGCGCAGCCGATGAATGCGACGTTGCTGCTTGCGATTCGCGACTTGTCCATGATGGTTGCTGTCAACGGGCCCACTGCACCGGCCAATCCCTTGCCACCACCACTAGCAGCGAGAGTCGTCAAAGCATTTGGCGTACCCGATGTGGATCGAGTTACCTTCATTGCGCTGCGAACCAAGTGCCAGCCAGCGACATAATTGGTGTTGTAACCACCCTGAATGAAGTAGCGTGCAACCAAATCGGCGCGGTCTGCGGTCGTAATCGCTGTTCCAGCGAACGTTGTACCCGAACCACCGCCTACGCCCTTCCACGTGGTCTGTCCACACATGCCTTCAGTCAAGCGCGACACGGGTACGCCGTTGCTGCCGTTGCTTGTGTCGAAGCCGTAAAGGTCGTTCAGCTTTTCGGTGCCCTTGAGCGAGTTGCTTGGGTCAAGCGATTCGTTCATGTTGGCGTCGCCAACGTTCACAAGGTCAGCCACCCAACCGTAGGTGTCCATGCATCCGTCGCGACGGAAGTCACTTGCACCCGAGCAGTAGGCAGCGCTGGGGCTGGTATTGCTGTATTTGAACAGACCCACACCAACGTTCTTTAAGTTCGCCTGGCATTGTGCACGACGAGCGGCCTCGCGGGCCTTTGTGATCGCTGGAAGCAATAGTGCTGCCAGCAGGGCGATGATCGAGATCACCACCAACAGTTCGATGAGCGTGAAGCCCAAGTTTCGCTTACGCGACATACCAATTCTCCAAGGACAGAAATTGTGGCGACACCTATTACGAAGGAGCCGCCGGTTAATGGAAAAGAGACATTCGTCAAACGACGCCTATCTCGGAAACGCTAAAAAACCAAGAGCTACTTACCACCGCGAGTTTGAAGGTTGTAGTAGCTCGCCAACTCCAAGGCACCCGCTTCGATTTTGTCGGAAGCAAAGTCTGAACTTGCTGCAAAGCCGTTGTTGATAAATTGATCGTCGTCCGAGTCCACGAACGACTGGACCGAACCGTCGGCCATAAGCACGTTGCAGATCCCTTTATGGTGAGTCGACATGCCTCGGTAATCCTGAAGCACATGTCGCGACCAAACCTTTAGCCACCCACTGTTTCCTTCACGAGGCGTACCTGATGGAAAGCTGGGGACGTCCAGTACCGCAAGTGAAGAAAAATCAGTGGACGGCTTTGAAATTACTGGGGAGCCGACCATGGGAACCACATACAGGTCGCTCGCTTTCAAAAACTCTCCCACGCCATAAGACAGCGTCCCCGCCGCGGCCGCATCGCATAGCAGAGGAACGGTGTTTCCGGCAGCTCGGCCACTATCTAGCGTTTTTAGAGTCAGAGGCCCAACGGTAATGTTCTTACCACGAGGGTCACTGTCGCAAGCGTCATTCGCCTTTTTCGTGTTGCCATGTTCGTCCAGCCGGAATTCAGTCCGAACGAGAAACCAAGAGGCGGCAAAGTTTGTGTTGTATCCGTTTTCTAAGACTAACTCAGCGACTGCGTTGATTCGTTCCTCTGAACCCGCTTCAAGAAAACCGCCGCCGGTGGGTCCTTCTTTGATCGTACGCGCGATATTCCGAACTTCTTCGCCAAGGTCATTGACCTGCATTTCCGTTCCCAGCATGTCGACACAGTCCGTCGTCACGATGGCGGAGTTGTCGAGGGTCAGTAACTGCTCGATGGCTTTTGTGCAGGTAGCGGCATTGGATGGACAACGGAGTTCGCTGGCGATCAGCGATCGCTTCACCGCATCGGCGACCCACCCCACTTCGGTCGGGATTCCATCGCGAACCCAGTCCGTGTTGCCCGAGCAAAACTGGCCGTCGGGCTGGGTCGTACGGCTTGTCATGGAAACTCCGAATTGACGGAGATTGCTTTTGCACTGAGTCGAGCGAGCGCTTTCGCGAGCTGAATTGACAGCAGGAAGAAGCAGTCCGGCAAGGATTCCGATGATCGAGATCGTGACAAGCAACTCAACCAGCGTGAAGCCATCGCGACGATTTCTCGTCATTTGGCGATCTTCGGCTCGGTAGGCTGCGTATGTCACTTCGAGATTAACAGTGTGTGAGAGATTCGCGTCATTTGGATTTGGCAGTCGGTTGTGAATCCGTTTGCCGTCCGTGGATGTCTGATGGGCGAGATTAAAACCGATCCATACGAACATGGTGTGCACAGTGTGTTAGCCTTGTGTGAATCTTGAAGCGTCAAGGTTTACCAGTCTCATCCGTCCTTCAAGGCGACGAACTCATCGCAGAAGTGGTCCTGCAGAGTTCGACATCGAAAATCAATTCAATCCGCATTCCGCGCCTTCGCAACGCCAAACGAGAAAGCTTGCAGAATGTTCATCGGTTCTTCACGATTGGCGTGTTGTCTGAACCTGCATTAACATTGCCTGGCATTGGAGTTACGCTAATGAGGGCCTTCGGAGCTTCTGCAAAGCTTCATAATTGCAATTTGCCGTGCTACCCGACTTTATGAAGATTTGTTCGCATTCATGACCCCAAAAAACCATTCCACAGTCGGTCCGCCAAGCAATCGAGCCCTCCGTGAGCGGATGCGGCAGGCAGGTCCGGACGAAATCCGTCGCCATCAGCTTGTTCGTCTCAATGAGTTGTTAAAGCGTGCGGTTGAACAGCAGCCCTTTTATCGCGAACGGCTGGCGAAGGTCGCATTGCCACTGCAACACTTGACGCAGCTCAGCGAGATTCCGTTCTTAGAGAAAAGTGATTTACTGCCTGGAATTCCTGCCTCCATTTGTGGACTTTCCAGAAACCAATACGTCCGTGCGCATCAGACTAGCGGAACGACCGGTAGTCCCATTCTGGTGCTCGATACAGCCGAGGATTGGCAGTGGTGGATCGATACATGGCAGTACGTGCTTGACGCGGCGTCAGTCACCAACGGCGATACGGCGTTTCTGGCATTTTCTTATGGGCCGTTTATTGGTTTTTGGTCGGCTCATGAGGCGATTGTGGCACGTGGGGCGCTGGTGGTGCCTGGGGGCGGGATGACAACCTTGGCTAGGCTGCACGCAATCCAGGCCTGCCAAGCAACCGTGCTTTGTTGTACGCCTTCCTATGCTCTGCATATGGCAACGGTTGCTCGGCAATCGGGGATTGTTTTGACAAGTTTTGCAGTGAAGAAGATTATCGTAGCGGGCGAAGCGGGGGGCTCTGTTTCGGAGATCCGAGAACGTATCGAAGCGGCATGGGGAGCGAAGGTGCTCGATCACTGTGGCGCGACCGAGGTGGGGCCATGGGGCGTGGGTGATGCGAGCGGACAAGGCATTCATGTGATTGAAGCTGAGTTCATCGCGGAGCGTCTGGTTTTTGAAAATGAGGCCGGACGAAGCGAAGTTCGACCGCGACTTGCCACTGACGGCGAAATTGCTGAGTTGGTGTTGACCGGATTGGGGCGTCACGGTGCCCCGGCAATTCGCTACCGGACGGGCGACCTTGTTCTTGCGGAACCCAGCAGCGACCCCACCAATCGTTTTTTGTTTCTTCGTGGCGGCGTATTGGGCCGAGTGGATGATATGGTCGTGATTCGTGGAGTAAACGTTTTTCCCAATAGTGTCGACGCAATCATTCGTCGAGTCGCCGGAGAAGCGGAGTACCGGGTAAGCCGAAGTCGCCATCAAGAAATGGATCAATTAAGGATTGACCTGGAGGGGGATGTTGCCACGGCGTCTCGACTTCACGATGCTTTTCGAGAACAACTTGGGCTTCGGATCGATATCACACCGGTCGATCCTGGGACCTTGCCACGATTTGACGGGAAAGCAAAGAGATGGGTCAGGATATAAATTGACAACTTACCAGCCAAGTTCTATTTCGCGCCGTGCCGATGGTGCGATCGTCATCGTGTGGGACGACCAGGTCGAAACGACGTGGACGGCGGGTCAACTGCGCAAGGCGTGTCCCTGCGCGACCTGTCGTGAAAAAAAACGGACCACGGAAATGGTGGTCGAGAAACCAAGGATGTTGCCCGTCATTAGTGCAGCGGAAGCGAGGCCGCTGCGAGTTGAATGGATGCGTCCGGTGGGGAACTATGCCTACAACGTTTCTTTTAGCGATGGGCACAATTCAGGGCTGTTTACGCTCGCGATGTTGAGAGACGGTTTTGAAGCGGCCGTCGCGAGTGAAGCGTCGAGACCAAAGTAAAAAGGTTGGACGCAATGGAGAGAGGTACCCGTATCCCTTCGTCGCCAGTTGCCAGTGTCTCGCTTATCCATTGTGGATTGCTTGTCGCTTTGGTCTCGCTCGTCTATCTGAACAGTCTCTCGGGAGTGTTCCTGTTTGATGATGAAGCGAGTATCGTTCATAGTGCAGCCATTCGAAGCGTGACGTCGCTCGATTGGCTTCATCTTCGAGGTCGTCCGGTTACGACGCTAAGTCTTGCCATTAATTATGCATTGGGTGGGCTCGACCCAATCGGTTACCACGCGGTCAATGTCTCGATCCATATTCTCAACTGCCTGTTAGCGTATCACGTTATCATCCTTGCAATGGAAGCATCGTCGTCTCGATGCAAGTGGTCACCATTGCCGTTGTCGACGAACCAATTTGCGCTGGTTGCGACAACGTTGTGGGGTGTACATCCGCTGTGCACGCAGGCGGTAACATACGTGATTCAGCGAAGTGAATCGCTTGCTGCGATGGGTATACTTGCCGCGATGTTTTGTTGGACCAAAGCGTTTTCCGCGCACTCAGCCAAGGAAAGTTCAAAGTGGTGGAGCATGGCAGCGGTCGGTGCCGTCGTCTTTGCCTGTGGAAGCAAAGAATCGGCCGCTTTCTTACCGTCGATCGTTCTGCTTTACGATCGAGTCGTTTTGGCAACGTCCTGGCGCGACGTACGGCAGAGATGGCTGGGTCACCTAGCCCTTCATGGTCCACTCATCCTTGGCTTGACTGTCTATCTAGTGTCATTCATGAGGGGAAGTCACGCTGACCCAACGTCTGGTTATTCAATGGAACTGATCACACCGTGGGCTTACTTCACCAGTCAGCCACGTGTCTTTCTGCGATATCTCCAATTAGCATTTCTTCCAATTGGTCAAGTTCTTGACTATGGCTGGTTGCCCTCGATGAATCCCCGTGCTCAGTGGATGGGATTGGCTGTCTGGGGCGGTATTTTGACGGTAGCTGTTTGGTTGCTTAGGCGCGTGCCTCTTGTTGGCTTTCTGCTCGTCGCAAGTCTTTTGATTCTTGCTCCTTCGTCGACATTCATGCCGCTGCAGGACATTATCTTTGAGCATCGGATGTATCTGCCGCTACTTTCTTTTTGTCTCCTTTGCACTGCGATTTGGCTCTGGTTTTTTAGTCGGATTCATGCGAGGTTCATTCGCATTCCGAGGCATTTATCGACTTGCATTGGATTGGCCGCGATGGCAGTGCTAGGATTCCTAACGGTCTTGCGAAATCGCGACTACAGTTCCGCGGAGCGGTTGTATGCGACCGATGCGAAGCGGAGTCCTGATAATCCGCGTGTTTGGTCGAATCTTTCTGATCACGGTCAGTTCTTGACCGTTGGTGAACGCATCGCGATGGCTGAAAAAGCGTTGGGGCTGTACGAGCAGCGTGGCTTTTTTTATGCGGGAACTCGATACAAACTAACCCGCGCGATCGGTGACCTCTATTTTCTCACGAATGACACCCTGGCGGCACATCGCTATTACTCGAAAGCATTACGGAACGCTAACGACGAGCTGCAGGCTGGGGAAGTTCATCTTTCCCTCGGCATGATCGAATCGCAAGCTGGCAATCAAATGGACGCAGATCGCCACTTTGAGTCCGCCATAGAGAAAATGACGACAATCCCAAGCGTCCATCAGGCGTACGCGGTGCACCTACGACGGACTGGGCGCGATTCGGATGCCATTCGCGAAGAAAAGATTGCGGCCGAATTAAGTGGTAAGCCGCTTTCTCATTAGTCGCCGCGACTTCGTCGCTAAGGACTGGATGGCATCAAGGACTGGATGGCATTGTTCGACGGCAAGGGGGCGTGAAGTTTCACCGAATCTTCATCTATCAAGACTTTGTTACACACGGGGTTTCTGCCACGCTATCGCATCGTGGAAGTTCCTCCTTTTGTTGTGGTGCGAAGAGTCATTCATGTCAATTCCAAAAAGCGACGTTTGGATCATCGTCGCGGCCCTCAATGAGGCGGCGAGAATCGAGAATTGCGTCCGGACGTTAAAGTCGTTTGGATGGAATGTCGTCGTCGTTGATGACGGTTCCACTGACGGCACGGCGGAGAAAGCGCGCCAAGCGGGCGCGGTTTGCCTGCGACATCTAATCAATCGCGGCCAAGGAGCTTCGCTTCAGACCGGAATCGATTTTGCGCTTGCGAAGAAAGGGAAGTGGTTGGTGACATTTGATGCCGATGGTCAACATCGAGCGAGCGATGTACCGGCGATGCTAGAGCCCCTTCGCCAAGGAATCGCGGATGTTGTCCTCGGCTCACGATTTCTCGGATCCACGGTCGGAATGCCGGTCCACCGCTTTTTCCTTCTTAAAGCCGCAGTTTGGTTCACGCGGATCACGACCCGCCTTGCGGTCACGGACACACACAATGGGCTGCGCGCATTGAACGCAAGAGCGGCCAATGTCATCCGAATCCGAGAAGATCGGATGGCGCACGCCTCTGAAATTCTCCACTGCATCGCGTCAGAACGCCTGCGTTTTGTCGAGCATCCGGTGACGATCGAATACTCCTCCCATTCGCTTTGTAAGGGGCAACGTTCACGGGACGCATGGGGTGTTTTAGCCAGACTGGTCATTTCTCGAATTTTCGCTTGATTGATGGTTTGATTGAACAATGAATACTTTCCAAACGGTTGTCGTTCCGGTAGCTGGGTTACTAGCAGTTCACGAACTCGTCGCTTGGATTCGAGGTGGCAATCGACTTGCCGCATTAAAGTGCCTCGTGTGGTGCTGCTTTGCTTCGGCGGTTTATCAGCCCAATCTCGTTCAGTGGCTCGCAAACGCTGCCAATATCGGGCGCGGTACTGACTTGCTGCTCTACACGCTCTGCGTGTTTGTCCTCCTTTCAACATTTCATTTCATGAAACAATTTGAATTGCAGCGACAACAACTAACGAATTTGGTGCGTGAACTCGCCATTTCTCGCCCGCAATGGCCTGATGGTGGCGATGTACAACGAGAATCGGGATCGTTTGATTGACGAGCGTACGGTCACCTCGACATGCGTTATCAGGACTCAGTACTGGAGACTAAAAGCATGAAGATAAGAAAGAAGCTTGGTGCTTTCACATTGATTGAGCTGCTCGTTGTCATTTCAATCATTGCCATCCTTGCCTCATTGCTGTTGACCTCGATCGTCAAGGCGCGAGAGGCGGCACGGAATGCCTCCTGTAAGAACAATTTACGGAATATCGGCTTGGGATTAATTCAGTACTCGCACAAAGATGCGCAAGGCCGGTACTGCACTGGCGCATTCGATCTTTCTCGCGAGGGTTGCGTTGATACTTGGGGCTGGGTCGCTGATTTAACAAAGGTGGGGCATCTCAGTCCCGAAATCGGATTGTGCCCGAGCAGCCCTCTCCGCGGGAGCGAAAAGATCAATGATCTCTATGGAGTAAGGACCACAGACGGTCTCAATCACGTGAACGGAATTGATGCGTCACGGTTGAGAGACGGGATATGTGGCGCGACGAGTTGGAGGGGGATTTCTGGTACAGGAACGGTTGGCAGCTTTGCCAACACAAACGCTTCAACGGAGCAACGCAGGAGCCTTGTTTCTCGTTACTTCCTCACAAAAGGTTTCAACACTAATTACTCGTCCAGTTGGTTTCTGACTCGTTCTGCTCCAAGAGTTAGTTTTTGGTCCAACGGTTCGTTGAGAACCGACGGCCAAGTGGCGCAAGAAGGCTTGCAGGGCCGCCGCGAAACGCTTGGCCCGTTAACCGAAAGCCTGCTCAGTATGTCCGACCGCGTGTCGGCGACGATTCCACTGATGGCTGATGCTTCGCCAGGCGATATCGATGAATCCGTTTCGGTGGTGACCTATGGTCACGAGTCGGGTGATTACTTTTCTGGTACGGACACGACGTCCAGAACGTTTATCACTCAGGGGTCATTGCTCGCAGAATCCGACAGCGAAGGCCCTGCCTTTTACAACTCGACCACGAGAAAAATTGGACGTATCGGCTCCAATAACTCAATACTGGACGATCAATGGCGGTGCGATTTAGCCGACAATTGTTTGCCGCCAACCGGCGGTTCGGGGAACCGAATGTACCTCCAGTCGACACAGACATGGTCATCGGTTCATACCGGTGGAGGGAGGCGATTGCTGAACATTCTGTTCGTGGATGGGTCGGTCCGAGAATTCGTCGACCTCAACAGTGACGGCTTCTTGAATCCAGGCTTCAACATCCCGAACAATTTGACAGAACAGCAATACACAGATCTCGGCTATCGGAATAATGTTCGGGAGTTGAGTTCAGCGCAGTGTTTCTCAGGCGTGTTCATCGCTCCGAAGATGCTGAAAGGGAGATTCGAGTAGTCGATGACTCATGGGGAGGAAATGCATTTATCGGTTACTGCTGCTGAGTATTCTCCGTTGCGCTCTGAAGACTTTGCAGGTCTCGCTCCACCTGCTCCCAATGGGGACGAAGTTCCAACGCTCGAGACCAATGCTCTTTAGTCCCTAGCGTATCGCCGTGCATGATGGCCGCTTGGCCTGCGAGCGCCCTCGCTTCCGCCGACGAATCGTCAATGTCGAAGGCCTTGCGGAACTGTCGTTCGCTTTCCATGAAGTTTTTTTGCTGTAATAATGCCACTCCATAGCTGACATATGCCGCAGCGTGTTCCCGCTTTTCGCGGCTTGTTCTGGGCGACGGTAACTTTTCAATCTCATCAACGACGGTTGAAAGCACGAGCATCGACTCGGGGGATTGTTGTTTGCAAAGTTCATCGCCGATGCGAAGCCGAATCATGGTAGTCGCAAGCCCTCGCGATTTTGCAGACCGCAGTAATTTTTCAAGGTAAGCGGGTATTTCCGTCGTCCGTTGTTCGTCGATAAGTCCGTGAATTAAATTTTGAATGGCACGATCGTTTTCCGGCTCAAGTAGTGCTGCCGAGCCCCATAGTTCGCTTGCACTTGCATAATCCGTTGCTCGTCGAAATGTCAAAACAAACAATGCGCCAATCCAAATCGACGCACCGATGACTAGCCAGCGTTCCCCTTGACGCAATTGCACCGAACTTTGTGTTAGCAGCCAATGAAGGAATAAAATGATGGTAGCGATCCATGCAGCGCATGACGTATAGGCTCGATGTTCCACCATGATATCAGCGGTGGGGATGACAGAGCTGGTTGGAAGTAGAACCATCATCGGTGCAATCAAAAGGAATGCGATTTTAAAACGTCGCTTGATCGTCAATATCGAAATAGATGCGATAAAAATTGCGATGCCCGCAATCGACAGCCAATTTTCAGTCCAAACAGAAGGGAAGGTGGGCAGGTGATCGATGGAGAGTCCTACTGGGACAATGACCATAAAAACATATCGCCAAAACGCATTCGCCTGGGCAGACAAATAAAGTTCGACGGCTGGGGCATCGCCACCAAATCCAACATTCGCTTCACCGTGAAGTAGTCCTGGCAGTAAACAGAAAAACGCAAACACTCCAGCGATGAGTGGCAGGCCATAAAGCCAGCCTCTTCGGCTTGCCAGTTCGCGAAAACTGGGCGACAGAAATGCCCGATCCATCAACGGGCCAATTGCGATGGCGGACACCATTACCGTCTTTGACCACAGACCCATCAGGAAAATAAAAAAGGCTGCGATTTGCCAGTATCGTTGGCGGGCCGCCGAATCCTTGACGATGCAAAAAAGATACGAGAAGAAACACAATCCCATCAGCGATTCGCTTCGCTGAACGATGTATGCGACCGCCTGTGACTGCAATGGGTGAACGAGCCAGGCCGTGGCAACCAGCCCCGCAATTCTTGACGAGTTTCGACAGAGCCCTGCTTCAGGGGAGGTGCGAGCGAGAAGAACTGCCGACAGCAGATACAACATCCAGCCAGCAGTCACATGGATCGCTATGTTCCCCATTCGATGGACCGACGGAAGATCGCCAATAAGCATCCTTTCCAGTGCGAATAAAAACATGGGCAGCGGACGGGTCTCCGGCCGCATCCACGAGGCTAATGGCGGAAATAAATTGATGTGAGTATCACCAACGAGAATGCCTACGTCGTCAAAATGATAAGGTCCTTGCAGTGAAGGCCAGTAGGCAAAAAACGAAAGCACGATACCAAGGGTAACGATCTTGCTTCCCGTTATGGGCGTCCCGGTTGACGGCATATTAATCGGGGCATTTATTAAAGTGGCTTTGGCGTATTCATTTGTCACCGAGCAAGCTTATGGCGTGAACGCGTTTGTCACAACTTGCAGCAGTGCGATTGAGCCACGAATCAAGATGAATTTCCGGTGAAGATAGGCGACGAGGCGATGACTAACTTCGAAGAAACGGACAGTACGGTTCCGTCCGGAATCTCCTGCCAATCTCGAATCGCTTGGTTTGAAAGTGATTGCATGGTGGACGGCTTCAAGGTGGGTAGCGATGGTTCTGATGAAATGCAAACTGCTCTTTTGGCGGGAAGATTCGTCGATGCCGGTGCGTCTCGAGTGAGCAAGAAAAGCGTATTACGCATTCGACTCGCAAGTAGCACGCTTCCATTGGTTAGGAGGATGTTTAGCTTCGCGATACGATGGCTGCCGGTGGATTTTTCAGACGCGATGTTGCGTTTGTCAAGTTCGGTTAAGCAGTCCGCGATCGTGTGGCGCATTCTTGCGAGGCTGATGCAGCGGTCGCCGAGGATAGCGTGGGTTTGAGTGAGACGTTGTAATAACCAGTAAAAAACGAGTTCGCTATCGGTTTCTCCCGCGATTAGATTTCGAAGTCTGGGAGGAATCTCGCGGAGCATCTGCGGTCGAAGGTGTTCGACGGCGTTGAGTGTACCGTTGTGCGCAAACGCCCAGCGACCGAAAACAAACGGGTGTGTGTTCTCAAGCGTCTTTCCGCCTTTGGAGGCTAATCTCACATGGGCGAGGATCGTGGTCGATTTCGCTGCCTGGCATGCTGCTGAAAAGTCAGCGTTTGAAAAAGCTGGCTTCTCGCTTCGCCAACAGTCGATTCGGCTTTGTCGATAGGCGACCACTCCCCATCCATCGGGATGCGTGCGATGGGTCGAGTCACACTGGCTTTGGCAAAGCAGGGAGTGCGAGTTAAATACCAAGTGATCAGCTGCGGACGAGGTATGGCTAGCACGGAACGCGAGCATGCGACACATAGAATGTTTCCAGATGGCGGTCCCCGATATCCGAGTCATGAACGCCTTGTCGCACAACCCCACGTTTTGGTCGGAGCGGAGAACGCGATTTGCTGCAAACGTTGATCGCTGCAGGGTTCAAGGGGATAGCGGAACGCGGAGTGGCCACTTGCCGAGAGTTTCGACACTGCAAGCATTTCGATCGGTCGGATAGAACAAAACGTAGCGCAACAGGATGCATGCAATGAACCGAGTCGATTGATTCGCAGAGAATGCTACTGAGTGATGATGGTCGCATCCATCGCGACGGTGTCACTAAAATCATAGGAATGAAAGAAGCGAGCGATCCGAGCAGCCAGGACGCTTAAATACAATGCTCGAAACTTGGCTTCCGTCGTTTCGCTTGTGTACTGCCCTGCTGTTTCAGGGTAGGTGAATTCCTCAAGATGACGACGGAACTCCTCGGTTCTCGATTCCACGTCATAAACGGTCGTTGTTACCTCTGCGCGACCGCGGTACAGCGTCGCACCATCACGCAGTTTCAGGTTGGTCATCTCAATCGCGACGACCTTTTCTGCTTTCACGCCACGGCCGATGTCGATGAACTCAATCGCGTCCCAGCCCTTTGTGTCTCGCCATTGCTGGACCTCGTCCTCTCGTACCAGTTCGATGTTCTTTATTTTGGTTTGCAAGATTTCCGAAACCCGCCGGCTGAGCATTCTGGCCGAAACATCGTCGCTGTATTGGCTGCTGTCTGTGAGAGTGACGACAGCGACGCGTTTTCCCTCGAGCCCCTCAAACTCAGCTTTCACGGTGTGGCCTTTCACCGCGTTCATCAGATTCGCTGCCATCCCAAGGCATCCGGTCTGGCTGAGGACAATTGTTGAAATGAGGAATGCCTTGCAGGCGTTGCGACGGCTTTTTGGTCCGTCCAGTTGTAGCGTCATCACTAAAATCCTTTTCTTAGCTTTATTTAGCTTTGTTTAGACCACCTTGTGCAGCGGTGGCCCGGTCATCCGTTACCGGAAAAAAATCGCCAGCCCCAGTCCAACATTGCGAAGGCAAGCGAAATGCCAAGCCCCCACGCCAACCCCAAAGCCCATTTCCGGCCCGGCAGCTTTGCGATGGCTGCGTGCCAAAACGTCACCAAAATAGTCACCAAACAAACCGTACCCAGTGCAAAACCACCCGCATTTGCCTTGAGCCCAGCCGAGAACTCGCCCCGAACGAGGTGCGCCCACGACGTCGTCATCCCACACGCCGGACAACGGATTCCAAAAAGTGCGAGGGACGAACACGGTGGCAAGCCAAGTTGACGATGAGTTCCCAGGCCAGTCGAGTCCGGATGAAGCGTCCTCGCGATCGCCAACGGGCAAGCGGCAGCAACTGCGAGGGCCATCATCACAAGTCGAACTCGAACACTACACTTCCCAACAGTAGACAAAGCGGAATTCCCGAAGCAAGTCGAGTTGTAGATTGGCGACAGCGCCCGCAAATGCCAGATTGCAAGGCGGAGCGTTATGAAATCCTAGCGTAAATTGGCGTCGAGGAATTCGCTAAAACCCAAGCAAAAGCGATGCAGAAGCGATTTCGACAAAAAATTCTGTAAACAAACCTTCCGATAGCTGTTGACCAGAATCAGCGTCGGCGATAACTTCTCGCTTCCTCAGTTTGAGGCAAAAACCGTATTTCGATCAACATGATGGTTTAGGTGTACTTGTGTCCGCTGGATCCAATGAAGTCATCCGCATCCGAATGGAAGCCTACGACCATTCAGTCCTTGACGTGAGTGCACAGGAAATCGTTGACACGGTGAAGCGGACTCACAGCGAAGTTCACGGTCCGATTCCTCTGCCCACTCGCATCGAGCGTTACACGGTTCTTTCCGGGCCATGTATCGACAAGAAGGCGCGTCAGCAGTTCGAAATTCGTACACACAAGCGGTTGATCGATATCGTGCAGGCAACTGCAAAGACTATCGAGGCTCTCAATAAGTTGAGTTTGCCTGCAGGTGTGGACATCAAAATTAAAGCCTCGGCCAGGTGATTCTGGTTGGGCTTTGTGTTTAGTTATTTGGAGTGGCGGTCCTATCGTGGGGCTGTCGCAAGGATCGGCGGCATGTAAGCCGCATACGTTTTGAATAAAGTCGGTTTCCTATCAAACGGAAGCTTGCTCGATATCGGTCTCGGTCATTCGCTTGATGCGCGTGTACGGAGGATGGATCGGGCGGCGAGCCCAAGCTAGAAATCGTTTCCCTTTCGCCACACGAGGCGCTTGACAATGTCACGCGGAATTCTCGGCCGAAAAATCGGCATGACGCAAGTATATCGCGAGGACGGCACCGCCGTTCCGGTCACCGTTATTGAAGCGGGGCCGTGCAGTGTGTTGCAGGTTCGAAGCGTGGAGCGAGACGGCTACGAAGCTGTGCAGCTTGGATTCGATGATAAGCCGCGACGTCTTGCGTCGCGAAGCGAGCGTGGTCACGTAGCGAAGCTTGATAGTAAGCGTTCGAAGGTAAAGGCCGCCGCGGGCGTGTCTCCTGTCGTGAAAGCCGATTGCGAGCCAAAGCGATTCATTCGCGAATTTCGCGGCGCGACTTCTTTGGAGGTCGGTGCTCAGGTTGATGTCAATGTCCTTGCCGATGTGAAGCGAGTGGACGTGACGGCAACATCAAAGGGGCGCGGTTTCTCCGGTGTTATGAAGCGACATAATTTCGCGGGGCAGCGAGCTACGCACGGTGTGAAGAAGTGTCACCGGCACCCCGGTGGTACGGGAAGTAGTGCAGATCCCAGCCGAGTTATTCGAGGCATGAAAATGGCGGGGCAGTACGGCAATGCTCGGATTACGACGCGTAATCTTGAGATCGTTCGTGTTGATCTCGAAAACAACTTGCTGTTGGTTCGCGGTGCGGTGCCGGGTCCGAATGGCGGATTCGTGACGATCTCTGAAACCAATATGCTTCGTTAAGCGGACTGTCGGGTCAAGAAGAAAAGATTATGGCTACCTTACCTATCTATAACGTTTCCGGCGAGCAGGTCGGCAGTTACGAGATTGATCCCGGGCAAATTGCTTCGAGTATCAATAAGCAGTTGCTGCACGATGCGGTCGTGATGTACCAGGCTAATCTGCGCCAGGGATCGCACAGTGCGAAAACCCGAAGCGAGGTGAGTGGTACGACCAAAAAGATGTACCGTCAAAAGGGTACTGGTAACGCTCGTGCCGGTAGCAAGCGTACGAATATTCGGCGTGGCGGTGGCGTAGGTCATACGATTAAGCCGCGTGATTACAGTTACCGGCTCCCGCGCAAGGCTGTTAAGTTAGCGACTCGAATGGCGATTGCTTCGAAAATCGCAGACTCGGAAGTGGTGGTCGTGGATCGGCTTGAGATGGGTGTGCCTAAGACGAAGCAGGTTGCCTCGATGCTTAAGGCGCTCAAGCTTGATGGCGGTACGACTTTGATCGCGACCGCCTCGCTGGATGCGATGGTTTATCGTAGTGCCAGAAATATTGAAGGCGTTTCTGTGTGTCCGGTTCGAGAGTTGAACGCACTTTCGGTGCTCAAGCCTCGGCGGATGTTGGTAACGAAGGAAGCGTTGGATCGAATCAAAGATGGTAGCTTTGCTCTGCCTGAGCAGGGTGTTGTGTAGTGCTGGTTTGGTTCGGCCAGGCTTTGGCTTTGGCTGAGTTTAGTTCAAAACAATTTGTCAGTAATAAGTTGATACGATGGGCAAGATTCAACCACCACCGAGAGAAGCAGGCAGTGCAAACTTGCTGCCGCATCAGGTGTTGCTGCGGCCGTTGGTAACCGAAAAGGGTGTCCATCGGTCGGTGCGAAACAATCAGTATGCCTTTGAGATTCATCGCGACGCAACGAAATTTGACGTGCGAGTTGCGGTAGAGGCGTTGTTTCATGTGAAGGTAGAGAAGGTTCGTACGCAGACCCGCAAGGGTAAGTCGCGTCGTTACCGGTTCCGAATCGGTCGGACGCAGGATTGGAAGAAGGCGATCGTGCAGTTGCACGAAGACAGTAAGATCGACTTCTTTTAGGTCGCTGTTGCGTGCGTGGCGGTTTCGCCACATTAGGTTTCATTCACTAACGTATTATTTGACTGCTCATGGGCATTAGAGTCTACAAGCCGACCAGCGCCGGTCGCCGAAACGCTTCGGTGAGCGATTTTGCTGACTTGACGCCTGGCTACACGCCAGAACGACGGTTGTTAACCCGCCAAAAGAAAAAGGCTGGTAGAAACAACCAGGGCATCATTACCTCGCGTCACCGAGGTGGTGGTCATAAGCAAATGTACCGGTCGATCGATTTTCGTCGGTCCAAAGACGGTATGGTCGCTAAGGTTGACAGTGTTCAGTACGATCCGATTCGATCGGCTCGTATCGCGTTGGTCGTTTACGCAGACGGCGACAAGAGATATATCATTGCCGCGAATGGGATGAAGGCTGGTGATACGATTGAGAACGGCCCCGATGCGGAGCCAAAGGTTGGCAATTGTATGCCGCTCAAGAATATTCCACTTGGAACAACGGTTTGTTGCATCGAGATGCGACCGGGAACGGGCGCAGCGATGTGTCGGAGTGCTGGTACGGAAGCGACGTTGATGGCCCGCGAGGCGAATTGGGCGCAGTTATCGCTACCCAGTGGTGAAATCAGACGTGTGCCGAGTGCCTGTCGCGCGATGATTGGTCGCGTTGGTAATACAGATCATATGAAGGTCGTCATCGGTAAGGCCGGGCGAACTCGATGGATGGGTTGGAGGCCGCATGTTCGTGGTACGGCGATGAACCCGATCGATCACCCGCACGGTGGTGGAGAAGGGCGAACTAAGGGCGGTCGGCATCCGGTAAGTCCGCAGGGCAAGAGTGCCAAGGGTGGGGCAACTCGCCAGCGACGTAAACCAAGCAATAGTGCGATTGTAAGGCGTCGTAAGAGTCGTCGTTACGGTCAGCTAAAGCTCCACAAGTAGGCATAAGAGTCTGAGATATGAGTCGAAGTAGTAAAAAAGGTCCGTTCGTAGACCCTAAATTGTTCTTCAAAGTTCAGAAGCAAGCCGAAGGTGGCCGCGCTGAGCCGATCAAGACATGGGCGAGGCGCTGCACCATTGTGCCTGAGTTTATCAATGTAACCTTCATGGTTCATGATGGGCGAAAGCACGTCAAGGTTTTGGTCACGGAAGAAATGGTTGGACACAAGCTCGGTGAGTTTGCGCCGACGCGCACCTTCAAGGGGCACGGCGGTAAGGGCGGTAAGAAGTAGGTTGATTGTCTGCGTCAATGCAGTGGTTAGTGGTTTCCAAACGGTATAGATCGGTTCATTCATGGCCATCAGAGCAATTCATCGAAACGCACGGATTAGCGCCCGAAAGGTGCGACTCGTTGCGAACCTCATTCGTGGTCGTTATGCCGACGAGGCTCTCGATATCCTCAAGTATCAACCTCAGCGTGGGGCTCGAATGCTTGAGAAGGTAATCAAGAGTGCCGTGGGTAATGCCGCGGACCCTGAGCAAAACAGTGGGAAGAGCTATCGAGTCGAAGACTTGGTCGTCACCGATGTTCAGGTCGGTGGCGGTCCGATGTTTAAGCGAGTGAGACCGATGGCGCGCGGTATGGCGTTTATGGTAAGGAAGCGAAGTAGTCACATTAGTGTCGGCTTGTCGCCCATCGACGAGTTGTAACGGGACGAATCGACCAGATGCGCGGTCGCATCCGGCGTAAGCCTCGGCGTTGCTTTGGTAGTAGTAGAAGTTGTTGTAGAAGTCATTGGGTACCTAAGGTTCCGCTCTAAGTTATAAGTTGAACGTACAGTATGGGTCAGAAAGTAAATCCAATCGCTTTTCGCGTCGGCATCACCCGTGGATGGGGAAGTCGTTGGTACGCGTCAAAGAAGGACTTCGCGGACCTGTTGTTGGAGGATCGCAAGATCCGCCACTTCATTACGAAGCATCCGAAGAAAACACAGTACAAGAGCGCTGGGATCGATCGCATCGAGATTGAGCGAACGCGGGATGAAGTTCGGGTGATGTTGTTTGTCGCTCGGCCGGGGTTGATTATCGGAAAGAAGGGCACTGACGTTGAAGTGCTGCAGAATGAATTGCAAAATCTGATTGGTCGACGCGTCAACTTAAAGGTCGATCAGGTTGAGCGACCAGAGATTATGGCCCAACTGGTGGCGGAAGACATTGCGCAACAGTTGGCCAAGCGATCCAGTTTTCGTCGTACGATGAAGAGATCGCTGGAGCAGACAATGGACGCGGGTGCGAAGGGTATCAAGATCCAGATGGCTGGCCGACTTGGTGGAGCTGAAATGGCTCGACGTGAGAAGGCAGCGATGGGGTCGATTCCATTGAGCACTTTGCAGGCGAAGATTGATTACGGATTCACAGAGGCGATGACGCCACAGGGGCACATCGGGATTCAAGTGTGGATTAACCAAGGTACTTACGGAGACGACACCGATGGCGCTGATGCCCAAGCGGGTCAAGCATCGAAAAAGCCAAAGAGGTCGTATAAAAGGTAATGCGACTCGCGGTAACACGGTCGTTTTTGGTGACTATGGACTCCAGTCCCTGCAAGCAGGTTGGGTCAAAGCCACAACGATCGAAGCGGGTCGTATTGCTGGTCAGCAGTACGTCCGTGGCGAAGGCCGGCTCTACATCCGAGTGTTCCCTGACAAATCCGTAACCAGCACGCCGCTGGAAACGCGAATGGGTAAGGGAAAGGGAGAGCCAGACTTCTGGGCCGCGGTCGTAAAGCCGGGAACCATTTTATACGAGCTTGGCGGAGTCACTGAGCAGCAAGCGAAAGTTTGTTTTGCTCGGCTTGCAGCAAAGATGCCGATCAAGGTGCGGTTTGTAACGCGCCGAACGGTTTAAAGATCGGGCGATTCCAAATTTGGAGTCGACGCGGTTTTGTGATGTGTTACGATTTGGGCCCGGTCAAGTTCAGTTTGGAACTCCAGGTCCGTTTTGTGCGTGGTAGGTGTAATGGGTGACAAAGTGAGTCGCCTTTTGTTGAAGAGCCATCATTTGAGTTTTGATTGATTGAAATGACGAAAGTAGCTGAGCTTCGAGAGATGAGTGACGAGCAGCTTGGCCTTACAGCCAAGGAAGCAGCTGAAAAGCTCTTTCGACTGCGATTCCAGTCGCAGGCCGAGCGTTTGGACACTCCCAGTGAGATTCGAAAGAATCGCAGGTTGATTGCTCGAGTGATGACGGTGCAAACTCAGCGTCAAAAGTCAGCAGCAACAAAGTAATCGTTAGCAATAGTCCCCGCGGTTAAACAGCCGTCTTTAAGTCAGAGTCTGGTAGAATTATGCCAAAACGAGTAGTTCAGGGAATCGTAACAAGCGACAAAATGAGCAAGACCCGGCGGGTGGAAATTGCTCGTCTTACCAAGCATCCTGTGTACGGCAAGTTTATTCGTGGCCGGACGGTTTGCTACGCTCATGATGACGCCAACGAGTCGTCGGTGGGTGACCTGGTGGAGATAGTCGAGTCGCCACCATTAAGCAAATTGAAGCGTTGGATGTTGGTGAAGGTTATCCAGAAAAGCACGGATGTTGACTTGGCTGCTTTGAAGGCGTCTCGCAAGAGTGCGAACGCTGATGCGGCTAGTACTGCTTCGGTTTAATGCCCGACCGCTGGTGGGGTGCGCGTGGCTTCGGCCGCTCAGTTCGTCGTTTGGGTTTAATTAACAGTCATTTTGGTTCGCAGTCGGTAAGACACTCATGATTCAGCAAGAAACAAGACTCGACGTCGCGGACAACACTGGCGCTCGCCAGGTGATGTGTATCAAGGTGCTCGGTGGGAGTCGGCGAAGAACGGCTGGCTTGGGCGACATCATTGTTTGCAGTGTGAAGAGCGTTATTCCCGGAAGCGACGTAAAGAAAAAGGCTGTGGTGCGTGCCGTAGTCGTGCGAGTCAAGCAGCCATCGCGTCGTGCTGATGGTAGTTACATTCGCTTTGACAGTAATGCAGTGGTCTTGATCGATAAGGACAAGACGCCTCGCGGCACGAGAATTTTTGGTGCCGTAGCCAGAGAGTTGCGAGACAAGAACTTTATGAAGATCGTCAGTCTTGCCAGTGAAGTGGTTTGATTCGATTCCATCCGTTGCCAGTTTCCCCTAGACATTAGTTTCAAGCCATGTTGTTGCGTACAGAAGACCAAGTGATCGTCATCGCCGGAGCTGACCGCGGAAAAAGTGGGAAGGTTTTGCGAGTAGACCGAACAAAGAACAAGGTCGTTGTTGAGGGTATCGCCAAGGTTTGGAAGCATGTCCGCAAGAGCCAGAAGAATCCTCAAGGCGGTCGGTTGAATAAAGAGATGCCGATTTCCGCGAGTAATGTCATGGTGGTGTGCCCCAAGACTGGTAAGCCGAGTCGAGTGGGTGTGCGGTACTTGGCAGATGGCAGCAAAGAACGGTATGCAAAGAAAAGTGGTGCGAGCCTAGGTAAGATTTCGCCGGCCGATGCGAAATATGCGAAGTCGTAGAGAGTTTAGCGATTGATAGTTCGAGTTGTTTCGTCCGGTACTTAGCAATAGTTTCAAAATGTCCGATAACAAACCAAGATTTCAGTTAGCTTACGAAAACAACATTCGTCCCGCGCTGGTAGAGCAGTTCGGATATACGAATCCGCATCGTATTCCGCGGTTGCAGAAGATCACGCTCAACATGGGTGTTGGAGCTGCTACGTCGGACAAGAAGGTATTGGACATCGCCTTTGACGCGATGACGGATATTGCAGGTCAAAAGCCAGTATTGACGCTGGCGAGGAAGTCGATTGCTACTTTCCGCTTACGAGAAGGTATGCCGATCGGCTGCATGGTTACTCTCCGTCGTCAACGAATGTATGAGTTTTTGGATCGGCTGGTATCGATTGTGTTGCCGCGAGTGCGTGACTTTCGTGGCATTAGTCGCAAGGCGTTTGATGGCCGCGGAAACTACAGCATGGGCCTTAGTGAACAGTTGGTTTTCCCTGAGCTCAATCCTGACAAGTACACTCGGCCCCAGGGGATGACTATCTCCATGGTAACTTCAGCCCCGACAAATGACGAAGCTCGGGCGTTGTTAGAAATGTTTGGAATGCCTTTCAAGGCGGACGCAAAGAAGACTGGCGCGGCATAGTGCATCGGCGTCAATGTAAGCCGTAATTTATTGTGTATCGTTTGAGTTCAGATCATTCATCGTTAAGTTTCAGGTAATCGCCCGTGGCCAGTAAATCAAAAATAGCCAAGGCAGAACGCAAGCCAAAATTTTCTACGCGGCAAGAAAACCGCTGTAAGTTTTGTGGGCGCCCGCGAGCCGTGTATCGTAAATTTGGTATTTGTCGCATTTGTTTTCGCGAGCAGGCTAACGCAGGCTTGATTCCGGGTGTTCGTAAGGCGAGCTGGTAAGAAGGACGACAGGGAACTACGACTATGATGACCGACCCGATCGCCGACATGCTCACCCGTATCCGAAATTCGGTACGTGTTGAGCGACCTTATGTCGACATTCCAACCAGCCGTGTCAAGCGAGGAATCGCTGACGTTTTGAAGCGAGAGGGCTTCATTTGGGATTGGAAGGAAATTGAAGAAGAGCCAGTGGCGCAGTTGCGCATTGAGCTGAAGTACGGCCCCAACGGGGAACGCGTGATTCAATCAATCAAGAGAGTGAGTAAGCCTGGTCGGCGGCTCTACACGCGAAGTCGCGAGTTAAAGCCAGTGTTAGGCGGGCTGGGAATCACGATCATTAGCACCAGCAAGGGTGTTATCAGCGATCGAGAAGCGCGACGAGATAACGTCGGCGGCGAAGTGCTTTGCGAAGTGGCGTAAAGTTAAGGTTTGCACGTGTTAGGGCTTTCAGCCGGTTAGAAGATTAACGCATTTACACAGTATTGTTATGAGCCGAATTGGAAAAAAGCCGGTAGCTGTCGAGTCGGGCGCGAAAGTGTCGATCGATGGTCGAAAGATTCAAATCGAAGGTCCTAAAGGCAAGCTTAGCTATGAGCATCGCCCGGAGGTCTCGGTTGCGATGTCGGATTGTGGGAAGGACGTGTTAGTGACGGGTGACTCGACTGATCGTGAGGCCCGTATGTACCATGGCCTCACACGTGCGCTCATTGCCAACATGATCGCAGGTGTGACGAAAGGCTACGAGAAGAAGCTCGAGATTATCGGTGTGGGATATTTGGCATCGATTCAAAATGGCGTTCTGCAACTTCGAGTTGGGTTCGCGAATGAGTTGCAGAAAAAGATTCCGGATGATTTGAAGGTCACCTGTCCTGACCAGACGCACATTGTTGTACAGGGCTGTGATAAGCAACGTGTAGGCCAGTTTGCTGCTGAGGTAAGGTCGTTGCGAAAGCCTGAGCCATACAAAGGCAAGGGTGTGCGGTACCAGGGCGAAGTGGTGAAGATCAAGCCTGGTAAGTCAGCCACGAAGTAGTAAGTCGTTTAGAGTTTAAGTAATTGAAGTTAGCGGTTTGTCTAGGTCGTTGAGTCATCATGGATAAGAATAAAGAAGTAGCGGCGCGGCGTCTTCGCAGAAGTCAGCACGTTCGCAACAAACTCCGCGGAACGTCTGATTATCCGCGTTTGTCAATTAATCGAAGTCTCAAGCATTTCAGTTGTCAACTAATCGATGACCTGGCCGGGAAAACATTGGCTAGTGCGTCGACCCTAGACAAGGCTGTACGGGACGCGATCGGTGTTTCGGGAAATAGTGACGCCGCAGCGAAAATTGGTAAGTTGATCGCCGAAAGATCGGCGTTGGTTGGTATTACCAAGGTTCGGCTAGATCGCGGGCATACAAAGTATCATGGCCGAGTGAAAGCTTTTGCAGAGGCAGCGCGCGAGGCTGGCTTGCAGTTTTAGAATGGTTAGAGGAGCGAGTCGCCGTTCGGCGTAGCTCGCGGGACCGAACATGAGAATCCTTCAGGTAGTGTAAAGATGAGTTCCGGACAACAACAGCAACGTGGCGGTGGACGCAAACCGCGTGAACGCAAGGAAAAGGAAGAGTCGGGCATGCCCGGCGATTTGCTCGACCGCGTTGTCAAAATCAAGCGCTGCGCCGCAGTGGTAAAAGGCGGTCGCCGTTTCAGTTTTGCAGCAATGGTTGTTGTCGGGGACGGCAAGGGGAAGGTTGGCTGGGGCTATGGCAAGGCGAACGAGGTTCCTCCGAGCGTGACCAAAGCACAAAAGCAGGCCAGTCGCAGCATGGTTCAGGTGCCGCTTGTGGACGGGTCCATCCCGCACATGGTCACCGGTAAATTTGGAGCCGCGCAGGTAGTTTTGGTTCCCGCTGGAGCGGGTACTGGAATCATCGCCGGTCAGGCGGTGCGAGCCGTATGTGAAGCCTGTGGCGTTCACGACATTCTCACCAAGAGTTTCGGCACGAATAACCCTGTGACGCTTGTCAAAGCCACCATTGATGCGATGACAAAACTTCGCACGCGCGAACAGGTCGCAGCTCTTCGGGGCGTGGATGTTGGCGTTGCCAAGTAGTAGAGTTTGTTTAGCTTTAGATAGAACCATATAAAGCCGCGTCAGGCGGCAAACACGTACTCGATTCCGATTGAAATGAATCTCAACGACGTCCACCGGGGCATACACAAGTTCAAGAACCGCAAACGCATCGGGCGTGGTGTTGGCTCGGGTATTGGTAAAACAGCGGGACGTGGTCACAAAGGACACAAGAGTCGTAGTGGCTACACTCGGAAACCCACTTTCGGGACGTCGATGATTCGGCGCATTCCGAAACGAGGATTTACCAATCGTTACGCATCGACGGTATTTGCCGTTAATGTAGGACGCCTTGGTGAGATATTCGACGAAGGCACAGAAGTCACGATCGCTCTTTTGGCATCCAAAAACGTTGCTAAGGGGACCTTTGACGAAGTAAAGATTCTTGGAGACGGCGAGCTTACCAAAAAGCTGACGGTTGCCGCGCATCGCTTTAGTAAGTCAGCAGAGGATAAGATCGCTGCGGCCGGTGGAACTGTGATCAAACTGCCCGCGAAACGGACGCCGGACGAGAGAGTTGCGGCGTTGGCAAAGGCTTAGGTATCGGATGAGTGGACTGGTGGTTGAGTGCGTTTGAGCTCGGCTGCGGTTTATCGGCAATGAAGATGAGTAGTGTTTCGGTTTGGCTTGCCAGTGTGGTGTCTGGTCCAAACCGAATTTGGCGTGGCGAATGGTTCCTCGGCGACGAGCTGAATCCTGTCTGTCAACGGGCGTAGCGACCGTCTGCTATCGCGTGACCGTATCTTACACGTTAGAATCCCGGGCATATCGACGGAACGCGCCTTGGCTTAGCTAAATCATGCTTGAAAAACTTCGTATCATCTTTTCAATTCCTGAGTTGCGACGCAAGATATTCTTGACGCTGGCGCTGCTGGGTATTTACCGCATTGGTTTCCATATTCCGTTACCAATGGTTTCGACGGATTTGGGGGCTAACGGAGGCGGCGCAGCGAACTTCTTTGAAAAAGTGAGTTTGTTCGCGGCAAGTGATCTCCGAAATGCCACGATTTTCGGGCTTGGCATTATGCCATACATCTCTGCGTCGATCATTTTTCAATTGCTCGGTACGGTTTACCGACCGCTCGAAGAGCTGAAAAAGGAAGGTGAGGCGGGGCGCAAGAAGCTGAACGAGTACACCCGTTATCTGACCGTCTTTATTTGCTTGATCCAAAGTTGGATGTATCTGAAATTTATGATCATGGCGGGTGGATCCACCGGCTATGGAGATATCAACCCGAATTTTCTCAACGCTTCTGGCGATGGTTTGTATTGGGGTTGGCAGATTGTTGCGGTTATGGTGATGACCTGCGGAACAATTTTTTTAATGTGGCTCGGGGAGCAGATCGACGAGTACGGAATTGGCAATGGAATCAGTTTGTTGATCATGGCCGGCATTCTTGCGCAGATGCCGATGGCGCTCTACGAGTTGGTTCGAAATATGAAAGTTGAGTTGACTGGGCTAAGTCGAGGTCAGGTTGGTGTGGAGACATTGGTCGTGCTGGTGCTGTTGTTCGTGAGTGTTGTGTTTGGCGTGGTGTTTATCACCATGGGGCAGCGGAAGATCCCAACGCAGAGCGCCAAATTTACTCGTGGGCGGAAAGTTTATGGTGGAAGTCGACAGCACTTGCCATTGCGAATCAACCAGGCTGGTGTGATGCCGATCATTTTCGCGAGTAGTCTCTTAATGATACCAGGTGTGGTTTTCGGTTTCTTGGCGCAGAGTTTCTCGACGGGAAGTGGTCCATTTAATGTTTTCACACGCATGAGTGGCACGTTGAATGATCAAGCGTCGTTTATTTTCAATATGCTTTACATCGCAATGATCTTCTTCTTTTGTTACTTTTGGACGGCAATCACGTTCAATCCAAAAGAAATGTCGGACAACTTGAAGGAGAGCGGGACATTCATTCCGGGCTATCGTCCCGGCAAGCGTACCACCGACTATCTGGAAAAGGTAATGGTTCGTATCACGTACGTTGGAGCAGCGTTCTTGTCATTGGTGGCGATCGTGCCAACGATCGTATACGGCTCTCTTGGAGTTTCTTATTCGATCGCTGGCTTTTATGGCGGGACCGGTTTGCTGATCGCGGTAAGTGTTGCGTTTGATCTGATTCAGAAAATTGATAGCCATCTAGTAATGCGGAATTACCGTGGAATGCTCGAAGGCTCCGGTACGGGGCCCAGTCCAAACTCCTGATTGATTAAGTTCACTGATGGCAGTAGACACGATCGGTGATGAGATGGAGTTGTGGTTTGAGGTTTGATGAGCCTCATCCGTTGCGGTGATATATCGCAATGTTTACTCGCCGATTTGAATGGGAACCACGTCGATGCGGATCGTGTTCATCGGGCCGCCCGGCGCCGGTAAAGGTACCCAGTGCAAGCGACTAACGGAGTTCTTGGGGATCCCTCATCTTTCTACGGGGGAAATGCTTCGAAGTGCGCGCCAAGAGTCAGCGCTGGGTAAGTTGGTGGCTTCCTACATTAACGCAGGAAGGCTCGCGCCTGATTACTTGGTAATGCGAATTGTCAAGAAGCGTTTAATGAATTCTGATTGCCTCGCCGGTTGCCTGTTCGATGGATTTCCAAGAACGATTGTGCAAGCACAATTGCTGGACGAGTATCTGGCCGCAAATGGTGATGCGTTGGATATGGTGGTGAGCTTATCCGTTCAACAGGAAGAGTTGATTTCAAGAATGCTGAAGCGAGCGAAGCTTGAGCACCGTGCTGACGACACTGCGGAAACGATTGCCGCACGACTGCGAGTTTTTTACACCCAGACCGCGCCGCTCTTGGATTACTATTCGGGCCACGGAATCATGGAGCGGATTGACGCGATGCGTTCGCCCGATGAAGTCTTTGACGAAATTCGACAGCGAGTATTGAAGCGGCAGGCCGGACGTTAGATGTGTCGGAGATGATCCATGCGTGTCATCTCGCTGTACAGTCGAATCGTCGGGGCCTTGGCAAGCAGCGCCTTAATTGCCAAAGAATCCGGAAGGTGGTGGCCCAATTTTAAAGGAATTATAGAACACTTCTGCTTCTTTCTGCTCTTCGGCACTGCCGCCGACGACAACGGCGTCGCCGCCTCCCTGAGCTTGCATTTCGGATCCAGAGATATTGCCAATGACCGCAAATCTTCCCTCGAACTGAAAAATCTCGAGTTGAAGTCGGGGGAGTGACGCGGAACCATCGAGAATGCCTTTGATGCCCTTGTAGCCATTTCGCTCCGTTGAGGTTCCTCCGAGCACTTCGCCACTAAGTGCTCTAGCTGCTTTTTTCTTCATCTGGTCGGGCGTAAGCGGTTCCGAACCTGCGTCCATGACCGCTAATAAAAACACGGAGCCGGTCGCCCCGCTTGAGACCGCTTCTGCTTCGATTGCATCGGACTTGAGCATTTTCTCATAACGGCTGCCTACCGGCATCAGCGCTATGCAGCCGTTTAAGGACTTCGCTTGATAACCGGACGGTGCCGCTGCCGCTGCGATGGCGGCGGGATCGGGCGCCGCGGTCCCAGCGCTGCCACTCATTTTCCAAGCAAAGAAACCGCCAACGGCAATAAGCACAATCGCGGCCGCAGCCAAGGCTACAACCAAGTTGGTTTGCTTTTTTCCGGGACTGGGCTGAGTCCCTACGGATGGCGAATCGTCTTCGTCATCCTCGTCATCTTCGTTGGCGCGTTGTGTAGGAATCGGATCCAATGTTACTGGCCCGTTGTAGACACGAGCGGTACCCAGCATAGGAAAATTGCCGCTCGGAAGTGGTGCAGAGGCGACGGGTATATTTCGGAAGTCGATTTCGCCGTCAAAGCTTGGCTGTGCTGTTGGCCGAACCGGTGGGCGAGTGACAGGAGAGGGCTTTGCCGCGGGGATCGGGGGCGCTGAGGACGTTCCGACCGAGATGATTGCAGCGCACTTGGGGCACTTTACCTTGCCGCTGGTCGGTGACTGTTTAAGTGACAACGCGGCAGAACATTGCGTGCATCGAACTTGAATCATCGCGTTGAAACCTCGGGGCACTGATAGCGAGAAAAAGATGGAACCGGTCCATGATACACCGGTTGGTCGACCTGGTTAAACGGGCTTGCCTGGCGTTTGGAACCGTCCACGTTTCAAGGAGAGACTGCGACGATACAATCGGGAAGTTGATCGTAGTTTAAAAGCAGCACAATTTCCGGAATGGACCACCAGATGAGCACCGCTACACTACTTGAACGCGCGGACGTTCGCACAGGCGACACTTGGGATTTGTCCAGTTTGTATCCCAGTGTTGCCGCATGGGAGACCGACTTTGCTGCATTAACGGAGCGAGTTGCGAAGCTGGAGTCTTATCGGGGGCGGCTCAGCGAATCTGCGGACGTGTTGGTCGAAGCGTTGGATGTGGACAGCGAATTTGATCGCACCGCCGAAAGGCTAGGAACCTATGCGTTCTTGAGAACGACTGAAAACCAAGGGGACAGTGATTTCCAAGCGATGAAGTCGCGGTTCCAAAACCTTTCGGTGAAAGCTTCTCAAGCGACAAGCTATATGCGTCCGGAGCTGCTGGCGATTCCGGAAGACCGGATGGCCGAATTGATGGCAGACCCAAAGCTTGTACTTTACCGTTTACAGTTGGAGAGACTGCTGCGTTTCCGTCCGCATACGCTGAGCGATCGAGAAGAACGGTTGTTGGCGATGCAAGGCGAAATGGCGATGGCTGCGGGAGATGCGTTTCGAAAATTGAACGATGCTGATCTGCGCTTTGGTGAGATCGATGACCACGAAGGCCGCCGGTTGGAATTGTCACACGCCACCTTTAGCCAACTGCTGATCAGTCCTGACCGGGGCGTTCGACGCAAGGCGTTTGAGCAGTACTACAAGCAGTTCGCTGACCATGAGAACACGCTTGCGGCGACGTTAGCAGGGAGTGTTCATCGAGATGTCTACTACGCGAAAGTTCGTAATTATCCTACCAGTCTCGCTTCCGCACTTTTTCCGGACAACGTTCCTGAGGACGTTTACAATAACTTGATTCAGTCCGTCCGTGCATCACTTCCTGCCGTTCATGAATACTTAGAGGTACGGCGACGGAAGATGGGACTTGATTCACTTCATCATTATGACACTTATGTACCGATTCTGAGTGGAATCAAGAAACAGCACACTTGGGACCAAGCGGTTGAAGTCGTGCTGTCGTCGCTTCGTCCTCTCGGGACCGAATATACCGATGTACTGGCCGAGGGCTTGCGGGGCCGTTGGGCTGATCGCTACCCAAATCGGGGCAAGCAAAGTGGCGCTTTCTCATGCGGGTCTTATGACGGGGATCCTTACATCTTGATGAACTTCAAGGAAGAAGTGCTCAATGATGTGTTCACACTAACGCACGAAGCAGGTCATTCGATGCACAGTTGGTACTCCTCTCGTAGCCAGCCATTCCAATACTACAGTTACACAATTTTTGTGGCGGAGGTTGCCAGCACATTCAACGAGCAATTGCTGACTGAACATTTAATGAAAAATGCAACGGATGATCGCGAGCGAGCTTACTTGATCAACAATGAGTTGGACAGCATTCGCGGAACGGTGGTGCGTCAAACGATGTTCGCAGAGTTTGAAAAACGCACTCATGAAATGGCGGAGGCCGGGGAACCATTGACGGTCAAGTCGTTGCGAGCGGCGTATCGGGAATTACTAGATGCGTACTTCGGCCCGCATTTCACACTCGACGCGGCGCTTGAATTGGAGTGTTTCCGAATTCCACACTTTTATCGAGCCTTTTACGTTTATAAGTATGCAACAGGCCTGAGTGCTGCCGTCTCGTTGTCGCGGAGAGTCCTTGAAGGTGGTAATCAAGAATTATCCGATTATCTTGGCTTTCTCTCCAGCGGGTGCAGCAAAGACCCACTTGAGTTGCTTCGTGGCGCCGGTGTTGATATGACCAGTCCAGCACCAATCGAAACCACGTTAAAGAGATTTGCTGTGTTGACTCGTGAACTCGACTCGTTGATTTGATAGTGATATCGTTTAAACCAGGAAGGATGGCAAGAAGTTGATCGTGCCAACTGCTTCCACTAGTTCAACGAATGTCTTACGTCTCTTTGGGGGACGGTTGATCGAGCCAATCGGTAACGTGACCGATTGGGATCGTGACATTTATATCGATGGTGATCGAATTGTACGCAAAATCGATATCGAGCCTCGGCGGCTTGCCGTAGCAGAATCCATCGACCTGCGCGGTTGCGTTGTGATGGCTGGCGGGATTGATTTGCATACGCACATTGGCGGAGGGAAGCTGACTCTCGCAAGGCTGCTGATGCCAGAATCTCGCCCAAGTCGCTTTTTACCGACGTCACTGGCGACCGGGCGAGCGTATGCGAAGATGGGCTATAGCGTTGCGATTGAACCTGCGATGATCGCCTGCAACGCCCGCCAAGCCCACGCTGAAATGGCAGATACGCCGCATCTTGATACTGGTGCTTATGTTTTGCTCGGTAATGAAGAGGTGCTCCTTCGGCTGTTGTCTGAAAAGGCGCCTCAGTCGCTGATAAATGATTACGTCGCTTGGATGGTCACTGCGACGCAGGCTATCGGTGTTAAGGTTGTCAATGCCGGTGGAATTGACGCGTTTAAGTTTAATCAGCGTTTCATGGATGTTGATACACCCCATCCTCGTTGGGGTGTGACGCCTGGTTCAGTGATTCGTTCTCTCGCGATTGCGGTTCATCAAATTGGCTTACCCCACCCCCTTCATGTGCACTGTAGTAATTTGGGAGTTGCCGGCAATATCGCTAGTACAATCGCGACG
Source organism: Planctomycetaceae bacterium (assembly GCA_031411655.1). GTDB lineage: Bacteria > Planctomycetota > Planctomycetia > Pirellulales > Pirellulaceae > UBA6163. The sequence continues at coordinate 11,144 of JANOBM010000043.1, read as the reverse complement.
ATAAAAGCGGCCGATGGTTATCCTATTCACTTGGCGCATGCGCAGTTTCATAGTTACGGCAACGAAGGACCCTTGAAGTTCTCATCGTCGGCTGCGCAACTTGTCGAGGCATTGGAAAAGCATCGGAATGTTACGATCGACGTTGGTCAAATTATGTTTGGTCAAACCGTCACCATCAGTGGCGATACGATGCACCAGTACGACAACATCCGCTTTGCTAGGCCTCGAAAAACGGCATTAGTCGACATCGAATGTGAGGCTGGTTGTGGCGTCGTCCCGTTTCGTTATCGAAACAAGCAGTTCGTCCACTCGCTACAGTGGGCTATCGGGTTAGAGTTATTTCTAATGGTTGATGATCCGTCGAGAGTCTTTTTGACAACGGATCATCCAAACGGTGGACCGTTTACCTGCTATCCACACTTGATTCGCTTATTAATGGATCGTTCATTCCGTGAGACAGCGTTAAACGAGATCGATGGCGATGCTTCGGCTTCGAGTGAATTACGCGGGATGTCAAGAGAGTACACGCTTGAAGACATTGCAGTGATGACCCGTAGTGCGCCGGCAAAATTACTGGGCCTATCGGGTGTGGGCGACCTGCGACCAGGATCGGTCGCAGACGTAATTGCTTACGAAGACCTGCCTGACCGCGAACGGATGTTTGCCCATCCTCGACTCGTTATTCGTCGTGGACAGAAGGTAGATAACTCGACTTTCCAATCGCTCGACGGAAGTTTCCCAGACGGTGTTGGGCTGAATCAGGTGAAGAAAGTCACGCATACGGTGCGCCCGTCTTTCGATGCGAGGTCGATCGACCGTATCGCGACCCTACACGATCGGATTTCGACATATCAGATGAGACGATTGATGATCTCGGACGACGAGCTTGTCAGTCGAATCGGGACGATACCAACGATTCATCCCTGTCGTCCTCGAACCGATTTATCGGAGACGTAATGGCCTTTGAAATTGCAGGTGTTCCCATTGAGGACACTTTTGCGGAAGCCTTTGACATGAAGGCGACTCGGATTGTGATTACAGGGCATACGCTTCAATGGGCTCAGGATGCTGCCGTAGCAATGACTGGGTTTGGGACCAGCGTGATTGCTTGTGGCGTGGAGATGGCGATCGAACGCGAGATACCGAGCGATGAAACGCCGGATGGACGCCCAGGAGTGGCCGTCCTCGCGTTTGCGGTTTCTGGAAAAGAACTTGAAAAGCAAATACCCCGGCGAGCCGGACAGTGCGTTCTGACGTGCCCGACAACTGCGCTGTTTGCAGGAATCGAAGGTGAGAAACGCATACCACTTGGAAAAACGCTCCGGTATTTTGGTGACGGTTATCAAATCAGTAAATCGGTCGCCGGGCGGCGCTATTGGCGGATTCCTGTGATGGATGGTGAGTTTCTTTGTGAAGAAGATACTGGACGCGTCGATGCGGTCGGTGGTGGGAACTTCTTACTTCTCGGAAAGTCACTTGATGCGGTCGCCCGGGCTTGCCGAATTGCCATCGATGCGATCAGGCCATTGAGCGGTGTCATCACGCCGTTTCCTGGTGGAGCGACGCGAAGTGGGAGCAAGGTCGGGTCAAAGTACTCAGGCTTGGTCGCATCGACGAATGAGGCTTTTTGCCCAACGCTTCGAGGGCTCATTGAGCAACCGTTTGGTGAAGAAGTATCGGCCATTCTGGAAGTGGTAATCGATGGCTTGACCCCTCAGGATGTCGCGTTGGCGATGAGGACTGGCATCGTTGCAGCGTGCAAAGCGATGGGGCCGAGCGAATTGGTGGGTGTTACCGCAGGTAACTACGGTGGCAAGCTAGGACGCCATCACTTCAAGTTGCTGGAGGTGCTCCAATGAGTGGTTGGGAATTAGTCTTGAAATGTACGCCAGAATTCGAAGTGGATGGAAGCTCGCTGACGGCACTTGCGACGTTATCGGATGCACGGGGCGCTGCCATGATTCAGCTCGTTGGGACGAGACCGGAACGAAGCGTTGATCTTGCGGATTTGTTTCGGATTCATCGTATAGAAGGTGACGAAGTCGTGATGGTTGGCGATTTAAGTTTTATCCATCGGATTGGGCACCGATGGGAGACAGGGAATTTGCGGATAGACGGAGAGGTTGGCGCCGCATTAGGGATCGAAATGCGAGGCGGGCGAATTGAATTGCGTGGAAACGCAAAAGACGGAGTAGCGACTCAAATGCGAGGTGGTCATATCGGCATCGTCGGCAACGTTGGCAATTTTGTCGCTGGGCCGCTTTCAGGACGTCGCAGTGGGATGAGTGGGGGACAAGTGATGATCTCCGGTGATGCAGGAGATCACCTGGGCCACCGAATGCGCCGGGGATCGATTGTCGTAAAAGGAAGTTGCCACGATGGACTAGGAAGTGAATTAGTAGCCGGAACAATTGTTGTCGGCGGGGACGTCGGAAGCGGTGTGGGGATGGGGATGAGGCGAGGAACCCTGATCCTGCGGCAGCCCGTTGCGCTCCATGAGACGAGGTTTACCCCGCCGCGCAAGGTGTGCCTAAGCATTGCGAGATTGCTTGCCGATCAGCTCAGCGCAGAATTACCTTCGATTGCCGAGTTGCTTTCGGGAACGTTCAACAGGAGCCTTGGAGACCGAACGGTAGGCGGCCAAGGGGAGGTCTGGTACTTGTAACCACTCGCTGACGAACTTGTTCGTGGTTGAACAGCGAGTTGTTGAAGCGATGCTTGTTATGGCAAGGGAATCACGGTGATATTGGTGCGGTACCTCTGGCCAGCCCGGCTGATGATCACCGGTACTTGCTGGCCGAGCGGGGTGAGGCCCACTCGGGTTACCAAGTGATCATCGTTTTCTACGCCTACGCCATTGAATTCGAGAATCACATCACCGCGAAGTAAGTTTGCCACCGCTGCAGGAGATCCGTCGCGAACTTCTTTAACGAGTGCTCCACCGCTGAAACCGTTTCCTCTCAATGCATCGTCTGGTGAAAAATCGGGGTCCAGAGTCACACCGAGATAGCCACGTCGCAGTTTTCCATGCGAGGCCAGTTCCTGTGCGACACGCATCGCCATGTCGATCGGGATGGCGAAACCGATCCCTTCACTGCCTCCACCACTGCTTGCGATGGCAGTGTTTACCGCAACGACCTCGCCGCGCAAATTGAGCAGAGGGCCACCACTGTTTCCAGGATTGATCGCGGCATCCGTTTGGAAAAAATCCTGCATTTCAATCCGTTCGGTGCCCAGCGTTAAATCGCGACGACCTTTCGCGCTGAGTATTCCAAATGTGACGCTGTGGCTAAGGCCAAATGGGCTTCCGATTGCGAGGACGAAATCACCGATTTCAACCGAACGACTTTGGCCAATCCTTGCCGGTTCAATCGACGAGTCCACTTTCAGGATCGCGATGTCAGTGGTGGCGTCTGAAAAGACTTCAGTCGGACGTAGCTTGCGGCCATCATTGGTTCGCAGCAGGATCTCATTGGGCGAAGCACCCACGATCACATGTCGGTTGGTCAACACCCAACGGTCATTGCCGATGGCGACGATCACACCCGCTCCCGCCTCGTCAAACGACTCTGTCCGACCGCGGGTCTTCTCCGTTTTGCGTGCTTCAATGTGGATGACGCTTGGCTTAACAAGTTGTGATACCCGTTTCACTAAGTTGCCCATGCGGTCAATCATTGCAAAGTCATCAGCAAGCTCCGAATAGAGTTTGTTGCGATCTTGATCAAACCGAGTGGTGGAATCATCCGTAGGGCCAGTGTCTCTTAGGTCCGGAATGGATGAAGACGGCGTTTGACTGGAAACAGTCAGGCTGCCATCGCCGACTTGTACGGCGTCGCCCACCCGCATCGATTGATACGGACGAAGCGGAGATGCCGGTTGAGCCAGCAGATTTCCTGGCAAGCTCACAGCGATCGCCAATGCAGTGAAGGACGCTAGGATGGACTTCAATCTCACGAAACCATTGGCATGAAATCGCGTCTTACTGGAATTCAAGTTGAAGGGAACTGCAGCGCGTGTAACGCGCATCAGCGCCCAATCTAACGGTTGGGAGAAACCGAACATTGGAAACGTCTCAGCGGGGGGAGGTGCGAATGAATCGCTTCATACTACGCATCGACGCTTTGGGGGCCACAAATTTTGTTGCTTGCTGTTGGGTAGTCTTTGTGATGGCAATCGTTCCGACCGCGTTTTGCGCATCGCTGCGATTGAGCGGTATGACTGGACGTTGAGCGATTGGTCCAACAAAAAAAGCGACCAATCTTTTGACTGGTCGCTTGACAATTGCAATTGGCAGTTTTGTACGGCTGCTTAGACACGATCCGAGTGAACGTTATCGAAAACGCGATTCCAGCTGACCGGCCCCGTCGAAGCATCTGCCTCAGCCTTACGGCGGCATGCAATGCAATCCGTCACTGACGGTACTGCCTGAAGACGCTGCAACGGAATCGGCTTTCCGCACTCATCGCAGTCGCCATAACTGCCCTCATCCATCCTTGCGATCGCGGTCTCTATCGCCGCCAACTCGCGGCTTTCCACATCGACCAACTGGCTGTTAATCTCATCCTGCGCCGTGTCGCATGCGGCATCAAGCAGATCCCCCGAGGTCGCGGCGTGTAGTTCGCGTAGCAAGCTCAAGTCGCCTTCCAAGGCGCGAGCAAGTGCCTCACGACGCCGAACGAGTGTTTTTCGCAGTTTGAGAAGCGCTTCTTTTCGATTCATTGGCATCTCCATTTTTATCTAAAGTCCCCAAGGCCTCAAAGGCGGAGCGCCAGGAGGGGGTCGGAAACCGGAAGGATCATTTGCTCGAACTTCCGACAATCGTCGTCGGATTCGTGGCGTGACGTTCTACGCAGCGAAACCCGCTATTGTTTCCAAAAGATTGCGGATTCCAATTGCAAAGTTCGTGCTCGAACTATAGAAGCGGTGGGCCAAGAAGCATCTGCTCACTGGGCGACAATTCCCAATTATTCCTTTCAATGTTCATAAAGTGCCGATTGCACTGTATTTGCGGAGACGGGCCCAACGTGAAAAATCGTGCCGGAGGGACCAGTCGTACCGGACAGTTTGGAAGAGAATTTGACAATGTCGCCTAAATCGCCCAGGCGACGCATTTTGTGCATGTAGGCGACGCGGAACCCCGCCGAAAGATCGAGACAGCTCCAAAAAAGCATTTAGCTGTAAAGTTTCGTTCCGAAGCGGCTAACTGGCAGCCGATAAAGGACGATGAGGGCTGCCGTAAGGCAATCGCGGTCCGCGATCTCGAAGGAATGGCAAGTTGATCACCGAACCAAAAAATCCTGAATATCGCACCGCTGCTCCAGGCCCGGCTCAAGCTACGACTTCCGGTGGTGTGAGCCAGAGCCCCATGCTGGACATCGGTTTCATCGAGTTTCGTGTGGTTCGAAGCGGTTCTCCACCCCGACGGATGAGATTGAATACCGCCCGCTGTACACTGGGAAGCGGTGACGGATGTACGGTAAGGCTAGCTGATTCTTCGCTCCGTCCGATGCACGCAGTGGTACTTCGCGATGCGAATCGCGTTCTGCTGAGAGCTTATACAGTGCCTATCGAAGTGAACGGGCACCTTACCGGCGAATCGTTCCTGCACTTGGGTGATACGTTTGTTTTGGGAAGCTACGAATTCGAGCTGGTCGAGTCACCAGAGTCGATCACTGAAGATGCCGTTGAGTTGTACTCGGCAAAACCGAATATCAGTCGAAACGTGGCAAAGTCGTCACGAGACAATACCAGCGGATTGTTGGTTGATGCGGAATCGATGCAGGAGCTTCCCCTGCGTTCGGTTCGTACACCAATGGACATTACCGAGAATGATGGTCTCGCAGCTGCTGCAGGTGGTGGCTCGAACGACGGTGAGGTAGTCGTTCCGAGACGCAGCCGTTTGTCATTTAGCGGTGGCGGTATGTATGTATCCGATGCGGTACAAACCATCGGATTCTCAGCGCCCCCACGACCACCTGCCGAGGCATCGAATCAAAACGCGACGCATCGAGGTGAGTCCGATCGGTTGCGTCGCGAGCTAGAAGCGTGGCAACATCGAGAGCGTCAATGGAAGCAACAGGAACAAGATCTCCGAGCAGAGTTCTTCGAGGCCATAGAACGTTTTAATGAGTCACAAGCACTCGCGAATCGTGCAAGCGAAGCTGTCGCCGAGATGCAGCGAAGGTTGTCTCAGCTCACGGAAGAGATTCGTTGCTTGTCCAGCGATTCATTAGAAAGTCAACGGCAGTCTTCGGAGCGTGAAGAACGGCTTCGTCAAGCGATTGATGCGGCTAGTACCGCTCGCGATCAAGCAGTCCGTCAGCGTGACGATGCGTTGACCGATCGAGATAGCTCGCTGCGGGCGCGAGAACAAGCGGCGGTCGAAAATGCGGAGTGGAAGTTGCGCAGCAAGCGCGCCGAAGAGGCGAGTGAGTCTGCCGCTCAGGAGCTTGCAACTGCTCAGGACAAGCTTCAAAATGCTCAAGCAAGAATGAGCGCGTTGACGGTCGAGTTGGGCTCGGCAACCGAGAACCTTCGTTTGGCAAGAGAGGAGATAGCGGTTGCGTTTGCCCGCATCGATGAATTGTCGACTGAGGCAACGGTACTTCGTGAGCGATTGAAGAATCGCGACCAAGTGGATCAACAATCCTCAACGAACTCACAGGTTGCGTTGGAATCGCTTCGAGACGAGGTAAAGCGACTCGAGTCGGAGTGCGCCAAAGCTCGCCAGGATGCATCCTCTGCTTCCAACGATCGCCGATTGGTCGTTTCGCTTGAATCGCGATTGGCGTCTATCGAAGGGCAGCGAAACGCAGATCGGTTGAGCTGGGAACAGGAGGCCACGTCACTTCAGGAAACCATCCAAGAGCTTTCGCTTGAATTGGCCTCCGTAACCGGTCGCTTGACGCAGTCCCAAGCCGACCGGCAGACGTTAAAGGATGAGCTAGACTATGCAGAGCGGCGATTGGAAGGCACTCGAAAAGACTTATCTTCCCGCCCCACGGTGGAACAATGGGACGCAATCCGAACCCAATTATTGGAATCCGAAACCAAGCTGGGTGAAAGCGAGCGCCAGCTCCAATCGCTCCAGCTTGAGTTTGACGCATTGGTCCGTCGTCAAGGTTCGACGGAGGCCACACCCCATTCGCTACCAGTGGATCGAGTTTCCCTTGGTGAAGAATTTATTGGTGAGCAATCGAGTGATCAGGAAAACGCTTGGCCAACCTATCAGTCTCGAGACAGTTATACGTCCCATCGGCTAGATTCGTTGGAAAGCGATGAAGAGTCGGAATCAGGCAATCCGCTGGACCAAGCCGCTTGGATTGCCGCTGTATCGGATGTGGCAGATCGGTTGAAGAGCTATACCGCGCACGACGCGGAGGCGTTCCGCCAGCCGCTTGCGGGGGCTGTGGAATCGTCAGAGAAACTGATTGCAGGCTCTCTTCCTCCAGCCTCGATCACGCCATCGGTTGACCTTTCAGCAACCGATGCTGTCGCCCAACGGAGCCTTGCGAACCAAGGCGATTATCCACTGGCAACTGATTCGGCAACGGGTGATGCCTCGTCGCAGTTGGGTGAAGCGAACGTAGCATCGGATCTTGGATCGGCGCCAATAGTTGATGAACCTGCGATGGGTGAATTAGCAAAGCGTCTTATCGCACAACTTGGGGAAGCGAACGCTGCCGAATCCGAGCGAAATGACTCCCTTTCGATGAGCCAATCACTTGGTGCGTGGGTGGCATCGTCCGAAGTTTGGGATCGTGTTTCGGGCGGGAACGACGACGACAGTGCCGCTTCCGATTCGTACGCCTCGCCATGGAATCAGGCCGTATTTAGTGAGGATATTGAATCGGCGGATTCGCCGGGGGAAGCATCCGCTTGGCAGGCGATTAAGACACCATCGGTTTGGAACCTTCCCTCCGAAGACCTCGATTCGTCGCAAGAGAATTTCGGTTTGGAAGAGGTGCCACTCGAGAGCCCTGAAGGTCCAATGTCGTATTCGACAGGTCGCTTGCAGCCCTCTGATGACGATCATCTCGAAGATGCGACGCATATGCTTCCGCGTTCGCCAGTTTTCGCTCCGGAGACTCGGGACTTCGAGATGGATTCGAATGACGAAGCAGGTACGCGAGCCTTTGACTTTCGTGTCGATCTAAAACCAGACGACTTTGAGTCTGCTTCCGACGCTGAAGAACCAAGAGATTTCGAAACGAAGGGCGAGGAGCCTGAATACAAGCTTGTTCCCGAGACTCCGCGGACTTTATCGCCGGTCGTTGAACCGGATGACGATTCGATCGAAGCGTACATGAATCGCCTCCTGCAGCGAGTGCAGGGACAGAGCGGTCCAGCAACGACCGATGCTGCTCCAAAGTCGCAGTCGCCGACTCGCTCGGAAGCGAACGCTCCGTCGGAGACGTCACCAGTTGGCGTTGTCAACGGCATCCAAGAGTCTAAGCCACCTCAAGCCATTGATCCGAGCGAGCCATTTGTCCCACGTAGCCAGGCCCCAGAGCATTCAGATGGTTTGGCGGCAATGCGAGAGTTGGCCAACGCGACGGCGGATAGCGCAATCTCTCAGAGCGTCCGAGGACAAGCGCAGCAACTGAAGTCCCGAGCCATAATGGATTTGATGCAAGGTGGCGTGGTGATGATCTGTGCCTTTGCGTTTTACACTTGCGCTCAGAAAATACCGAGTCTTCGATTGGTTTGGCTTACCGCAGCCGTCCTTGCGTTTGCACTTGCTTGTTTCTTCTTTGTTGACATGCTGAAAAAGTTGTTAACGGCGAAGAGTTCCTATGACCGCGCTTCCGGACGAGTCGATTCGTAGCATCCATTGCCGCAGTCCACTGCGGCTAGCTGGGCAAGCATCGCTGGGATATTACGCGTGGGATATCACGCGTGGGATATTACGAGTTGAGTGCTAAATCGCCAAAGTTTTGAAGGTAAGCAAGCGAGTGGTCGAGCACGTTGTCGTACCCCAGCGACTCAACATCGGCGCCAAGTAGTTCCACCTCGATCCATTGATCGTATCCACCGGATGACAAAATCTCGAGGATCGCCGGGATAGGTACGCTTCCCTTGCCAAGAAGGCAGCGGTTCATCTCTCCGAATGGACTGTGACGAGCGTCTCCAAGCTGTACCAGTTGCAGATGTGAAATCACTTCAGGCAGCCAATGATGAAGTGAGGCATCCAGCCCAAGGTGATAGGTATCTAGTACAAGTCCCAAATTGTCGCTGCCAACGGCGGCGATCACGTCAAGTGTCGAGCGGACGTCGTTTACAAAGGACCATTCATCACCACAGCCTGGATGAAAAGGCTCGATCGCGAGCTTCACATGGTGAGTGACGGCGGCAGAATTGATTTCGCAAAGTGCGCTGCAAAGAGTGTTGTAGAGATGGCGTTTGATGTGGTTGTTGCGTCCACCGGCGAGCACAATCAGCGTGTCGGCACCGAGGATCTCTGCATCGCGAACAGCGTCGAGGGCATCTTCAACGGCATCTGAGAAACTACGTCCATCGCTGCCGGTAAATCCACCAGCCCAGGATAAGGAAGATACAGCAATGCGATTTTCAAACAGGAGCTCCGCGGTACGATCGATGCCATGGTCGTCGACTTTGGGACGCCAAATACCAATTCCACCGAATCCACGTTTTGTCGCTGCGACAATTTCCTTTTCAATGTCCCATCGCAAGGTAGTCAACTGGCTTATTGCGATCTGTCTCATCCGTGCTTCCCGCGTGTTGGTTAATTACCTGTCGGCCGTCAGTCGACGACCAAACGAGTATCGCATTTTCTGTGGGCTACGAAAACATCAACCCGTTAACTTCCTCTTGCCCGATAAACGCGATGCGCCTTGCTAGCTGCCCATGTAGGGAAGCCGCCTTCCTTGTCGCCTTGCCGCAGCGAGCTGTTGCGCAAGATCTTCTTGCGACAGTGGACGAATCGGGATGGTGACAAGTTTTAACACGTCCACTTCATTGCCTCCTCGCCGTTTTGCAACAAGCTCAACTTCCTCTTCCAATGCGGCAAGCCAAGCAGGCATGTCGACACCGACTCCGGTCGGATGTTGTGTCAACAGTTCTGCCTCTTGTTCAAGTAGTTCAAAAGCACTGCTTTCCCGGATAGCCTCGGCATCGAGCGTGGAGGGCTCGACCAACGCCCGCATTCGATCAATCGTCATCGGTTGGACAAACCGCTCAAGGATGCGATCGGCGATGGTGGGCATACGCATCGCATACTCACGTTGAAGGCTTCGTAGTTTCGTCACGTAGACATCTGCTTTACCGCCGATCCGTTCGGCTAAGCTCCGCCGCCATATGGCAGCGGCCTGTTCAAAGCGGCTGCGGACCAGTATTTCATGCGCCCACATTACCGGTTTTAAATTCCAAGCGACCCGATCATACCTCACTCGCAGTCGTAGGAAGTCGTGGAACATATAGATAAGGTCGCCGCGATCACTTTGGGTAGTGGTGCTGTTGTAGTCAATGAATTCTGCATGGTGGTCGAGAATCGACTCGAACACGAGAGAAAGCCAACGCTCTGCTTCCGCTCGCTGAAGTGCGCCACTTTGGATGTCTTCGAACAGCGGTGTCTCTTTCACCTCATCGTGTGATTCTAGAACTCGATCGATCCATTTACCCACACCTTGGTGTAAAATCGCGCGGACATTGGTCAACTTGAGAAACGTTTGTGTGAACAGCGGGTCCCCGTATCGGCGGATAAACGCAACTAACTGCGCCCAGCTATTTTCATCGGCAACGGTTTCCAGCGAAGAGAGTCGCAGTGTTTGACTGTGTGCTAGCCAACTTGCGAGCATTGTTTCAGTCAACGACTCAAGTACGGAAATCAGCTCCTTCGTTCGCTCGGCATTATCCATCTCTGGCCATGATTTCACCGACGCGACGAGTGAAGTTACAAGCGAACAGAAACCGATACGAAACAGGCCGTCGAATTCCGTTACCGCGCCGCCCCCGATCGAGTTGTGTTGCTCCATCATGCGCGCCGCCTCGACCAAGCGACAAGCTTCGAGGACTAGGCCGCTACGTGGCATGCGGTGTAGCAGGTGTTGCAGCATCCGCTGCCGGAGTCGTGCGAGGAAAATCTTGACCGGATCACCACCCCGGGACAACGGAATGTACAGAAG
>JANOBM010000042.1:0-2525 GCA_031411655.1 Planctomycetaceae bacterium | reverse complement strand
ACACCGTCAAGTTGATTGAACAACCAGACGTGCGCGTCGAGAAAACTGAGCATGTCGTCGCGCAGGTAGGCACGAACGAAAGTTGCCTTACTGTAGGCGGATCGGGCACAGAAGATCATGACCTTGGTCGTCACGGTATTGAGTTCAATGGTGACTTCGCCCCAATCGATTTGAAACTCGTTACCGGGCGGATGATCGATGGGAACAAAGATTTCAGGCGATACGAGCTCGCGGCGGAGTTGCTTGACGAGATCGCTGACGGCGCGTCGAGCGCCGGGGTACTGGTGTTCGTCACGGAGTCGTTCCCAAACACGCACCGCAGTATGTCGCTGCTTGCGTGGTCGCTGAAGATCGTCTGTTAACCAGGCACGAATCGTTTCGACAAACCGATCGAGTTTAGGCCGTGCCTTGGGGGCTTCGCTGCGATAGGGGATCGGGACCGGATTTTCGAGCGCCTTGCGAATGGACTTTCGCGAATGTTCGAGTCTGCGAGCAACCTCGCGAACCGATAATCCGTCGACGAGCACCATCCGACGGATGAGTTCGAACTGTTCCATAATGAGCACCTTGAGATCCCTCCGGAGCCGTGCAGTGAATAGAGCCTCAAAGCCATTCACGACACCCGATCCGGCGTCCTCAAGTCAGCCCCCTTTCTCACCCATTACCCCATTTTGGTGGGATCCGTTTTGACTGCCACTGTGGTCCCCTTTTTGACTGCCATCTCCAACTTGACCGAGGACGATCGTGAGATCGCAGCCCGTTACTGTCCAAATTGTGCTGAACTAGCGAGGCTTTTTGACGAGATTGAAGAACTGGAGATCCAGAAGTTAGATCTTGTTGCCAAGCAAGATTTCGAGACCGCTGTCGTCGCACTAGACAAGGTACAGATGCTTCGGAACAAGATAGACACTATGCTGTTCAATGTGGTTAGTCGCTCGACGAATGAAGAAAATTGCGACGAACCATAAAATCCACCGGAGCGGGCGGCTGGCGGATCGCTTTACGATTATTTCCACGATGAAACAATGATGGCACTGACGGACGTATCTAACCAGTACGACTTGCCACTGGATTGGGTGGATGCAATTAACACGGAACGCGGGTGAACTCAAACCCGAAACGCATATTTTAGATGGCTGGTAAACTTTGTTTTTTCAGCCTGATTGCCAGAAGCTAACTGGGCTGGCAAGGTTGTTTGGAACTTCAAAACCCCAACCACCCAAAACAAACCCAGTTAGCCATGGCTCATCTTACCTTAGACGAACGCGTTGTTATCTGTCGAATGCTTCGATTCGGCGAAACGCAGAAAGAAATTGCCGTAGTGCTTGGTCGGAGTCAATCGACCATTAGTCGCGAACTTCGAAGGAACCGCCCTTCCCGTGGAAGCTACGCACCTCATCAGGCGAATCAATGCGCGCGCGAGCGTCAGCGGCGGCCGTCGGTAGTATCCAAGCTGGAAGAGCCTCGACTGTACCAAGCGGTTACGGAGAAACTGAAAGAGAATTTGTCTCCTGAGCAAATCAGCGGCTGGCTCAAAAGTGAAGCAAAGGGTTTGCAGATCAGCCATCAAACGATTTATCGATTCCTTTACGGACTGGACAGCAAACATGCTTTTCGCCAAGCGATGCGGCGTGGCGGACGGCGAAACCGCAAGGAAAAGCCAGGATTCATAAAGCGTCAGTTGCTTAATCGGGTGTCGATCCACTCCCGTCCGAAATCAGTGGAGACACGGAAGGAGCTTGGTCATTGGGAAGTGGACCTAATGGCTTGCCACCGAAGAAGCGGCTACTTGGTGACCGCTGTCGAACGTAAGACGGGTTACACGCTGATCGGTCGCGTTGTGACGAAGCAAAGTGCTGGAGTGATGAATCGAATCAAGCAAATGTTTGAAGACATTGATCCATCGAAGGTCAAGACGATGACATTTGACAATGGTACCGAGTTCTTCTATCACAACATGCTCAAAAGGTCGCTGCAGGTTCGAGTGTATTTTGCAGATCCATATAAGAGCTATCAGCGTGGAACGAACGAGAACACGAACGGTCTTATCCGACAGTACTTCCCCAAGACGTTGGACTACGGTTACATTAGCTGGCAGCAGGTCGCAAAGGTACAAACAAGATTGAACTCGCGTCCGCGCCTAAGACTCGACTACCAAACGCCCGCCTCCCAGTTCCGTTGATTTCGCAAAAACATGCGTTTCGGATTTGAGTTCACCGAATCGCATAACCACGCATTACACCCCAAGCCGTTCGAAGCGACCATTGCCTCATGTCTGCAATGAGTCATCCATCGGTTCAAAGTGTCAAGATACTCGCTATCGCCATCGGCAAGAAGATCTCGCATTTCGTCTCCGTAGTGTTGAAGTAAGTGGGGGTCTTTTTTTGGTGTCGCAAGGGGAGCCTTATTGAAGGTTCTTACGGAGAAGATTACGGAATGTCGATAGAGGAAGAGGAAGCGCTCGCCCGAACCCTTGCGTTCAGGTTGAATCCAACATCTCACGGCGATGCGACAGTTGCCACCAT
>JANOBM010000041.1:0-15511 GCA_031411655.1 Planctomycetaceae bacterium | reverse complement strand
CCTATTTCGTTCACTGTAGAGTGCTGCAAACTCAGCTGCAATACAGTTGTGCAAAACTCTTGCTCGGCAATCCGAACTTTTTAGGTTGGTAGCTGTTTGCTTCCGCGTAGCTTGGCAAGATTCCAAATTGGCGTGGAACATGCGTTGGCAGATGCGAGCGGTATAAGGAGCAAAACATTTCCCCAGCGATCAAACCGTTTGCTACGTCGATGGAGTCTGCCATGGTCATTTTGAGTCAACATCGCAACGGATGTGCAAAAGCTCAACGAAGTTCAAATCCAAAAAACCGTTGCGTACATAACCAGACGCCGTGATTGGTGACTCGGCGCAAAGGGGTCCTCGCTGATGAGCGTTCACTTTGAACGAGTCCGTGTAAGACACGCAAACAGCAATGGCTTCTTTACGCCGACAAGCCCGACCGGAACAGGGAGCATCTTGTAAGACTGCGCCGTTGCATGGAACGCCACACTTCACAAAATGCTCAATACCAACCCGAACAAGAGAAGGCAACAAGGCTTGGTTCAATCAGGCGTCGGTTTGAAAATGCCAAGGAAAACGCAAGTAGTTTTAGAATGGAAACAGAACCTTAACGCCAATTCCAATCGGAATCTTGGACCGCGTCCTCCGCAATGCATCGGTTCAACCGCACAATCGCCCTTATTCGCTCAATTCGAAACCGGATGCCTGCAATTGCTTCTCAGCCGTATCGGAGAAGGCATCACCGAACGTTGCCGATGGGGCGGGACTGGCAACTTTGGCTCGTTCGGCAGCGATGAAAGCTTGGCGTTCTTGGCTCACCGTCGCCAATTTTTCTTTGATCTGCGCACGACGCTTAGACATCGTTTGAATATGCTTTAATCGTTCTTCTTGAGAAAGGCCCTGCATGTCTTCGGGAAACTCGTTGTCCTTCAATTTCAAGATCGCGTCTTTGTCCTCATCGTAGGTGTCAACCAAGTCTCGACCAACGTTGATGTAAAGCGAGCTGGCCTTGGTTGCTGCTCGACTACTTAGACCCCGAGCACCACGCGCATTGTTATCTTGAACTGCTTGGTTTTCCAAATACTCGGATCGCTTTTCTTTCGATCCGAACCATAGATAAGTCTTGTTCAACTCGTTGTTCAGTTCAATGATGATCTTATCTTGTGGACAATGGATTTGAATCACTTTCTCGTCTTGATTGATATTCAGGAACTCGCCTTCTGCCAAATCCGCACCCGCTTTCCAATGGCCTACAAGTCCCTGCTGATAGTCGCCGCAATGGATGGTGTTGACAACGATGCCAGACCCTATCGATTTTTTACAAGCCGATTGGTAACTAACCGAACCTTGATCAAACGGTTCGTTACCAGCGATGAAGATCACTTTGTAAGCATTCGGCTCACTACTCCAATCGAGTCGTTTGACAGCTTCGGCGATCACTGCTCCGCAGTACTCATCTCCTCCATTCGTTTTTAAAGCGAATAGCGATTCGGAGACCTTATCTAAATCGTCGGTGAGCTGAACGACTTGACGAATGTAATTTTCACTCGCAGGCAAGTCAGAATTGCCGTATTCGAAAACGGATACGCGGAGGAGAGGCGTCTGCCCTCGCTTCTTCGCCTTGGCGAATTGCTGAACCATGTCCCAAAGTTGGCTTCTTGCTTGATCGATCAAACCGTCCATTGAATTGGAGGTGTCAAGCAAGATTGCAACGTCTACAGAAGGACGCTTGCCCGTGAAGGGAGACTTGCGAGCGGACTCATCGGTTTTGCTCTCCTTTTTCGTGATCGTAATGGTCACGTCTTGTGCACTACAGCGGTCTCCGGCCAGTGGTGCTAAACACATCGAGAGAGCAAACGACAAAAGAAGTTTCGAACTGCAACGCATCGGAGTCTTCCCAGAAAAGTGTTTTGGTCCGCGTTGAATCAACTCCAGACGCGGGTCGCGGTGAGCCATACGACCGTTCGCAAGAAACAAAACCCGCGACCAAAAGATTGCCCAGTAGCTTTCAGTTTAGCAGTGGTTCGGTTTCTTGAAACTAAATTCACAACTGGACGCGTCGATTCTTGGTGGAGTTCTCGTCGATCGTGGTCAGACACTTGGGCTAAGAAACTACGTTAAGGTTTCCATCGAACGCATCTGCCGTCAGCCGCACCGTCCCTACAAATTCTTCGCAGCCGCTTCGTCGATATAAAAACAGAGATTGTCGGATTCAATGTGAGCTGCTGGGTAAGCGTCAAAATTACCTGCCTTGTTGATTACCTGCGCCAGCACATCGGCTTTGTTCTCGCCGGTAACCAAAAAAACGACCTTCTTCGCGCGATTTAAAACCGGCCCCGTCAACGTGATTCGCTTTTGAGCAGTTTCCGGATGAATCGCGACCTCACAAACTTGGTCCGATTTCAAGAACTGACTTTGATGGGGAAAGATAGATGCGGTGTGTCCGTCGTTTCCCATCCCCAGAATCACCATATCGAATTGCGGAATCGCATTGTCATCGATTTCTACATGTCCGTAGATTTCATTTTCGTAACGAGTTCGCTCTTGATCGGGATCCGCTTCGCCGAATACCCGATGTACGTTCTCCTCCGATATACCAGCCTTAACGAATAACAAATCGCGAGCAACTCCGTAGTTGCTGTCGCTGTCATCCGGCGGAACACACCGTTCGTCGCCCCAAAAGAAATGAATTCGTGACCAATCGATCTTGTTTGCATAGTCACTGGCCAATCGCTCAAAGAGGAGCTTAGGGGTGGCGCCACCTGAGAGTGCGACGGTGATCTTGGCTTGGGGCTGCGTCTCTACCCATGCTGCGAAATCGGCAGCAAATGCATCGGCGAGCGCGGTGGGATTGGCAAATCTTTTTGTTTCAGTGGTCATGTTGCTGTAGAAAATAAAATGGTTGGAACAGCGGATTTTCGATTGAACGAGGCTTACCAAAAGCGACCCGCGGAGTTGCAGCTTAGCCGTTCGGCCGAGAATTAAAAATGCCCAACTGTCGTGTTGGGTCGATAGGTCGTCGCACAGAGCGGATTGTCACCCTGCGACGTATCCGGGGACGCCAAACAGACGGAGCACAAATCTATGGTGTCAATCGATGCGTCGCTGCTTCGCGCAACAAGCTCAGCGATGTCTCAACAAGAATTTCTCCCGAGCCGGATTGGAGGGCTGAATTCGTCACTTCGTAGCTCCCGCCTGCGTATGCCGCGCGATTGGGAACGTAGATTGTCTCCTTGTGATTGGACAGCTCGATCACTAGCGTTGTAGGAAACGGAGAACCCTGCTTAATGGCGAGCCCGAGCTCAACAAATACCTCACCCGGGAGGCACACGATAGCGACGTCACTACCGAGCGCCATCACGGTCACGTCGACAGGCAACGCGTCGCCAATGCCGGCCAGACTTCGACTCAATCCCCAGGTAATATGCTCGATCGTGTTTACATAGGGTTCTCGATGACGTAACTGGTCAAGCATTAACTTCTTGTAGGCGGTGACGTGTTCGAGGAACTCGACTGGCTCTTTGCGTTTGGCTGTGGCAAGGATTTCGACCGAGCGAGCCACTTCCTCTTTCGTCGCATCTTGCAGTGGCAGATAGGCCTTTCGCGATAACACAACCAAATCGGCTGGTTCAATACGCTTCAATTCACCGAGCTGCTTTTGAATCGTTTCAGCAATCGACTTGCCGATAAAATCCGATTTGTTCCGCTCACTGCTACGAGGGTTGACGTGATTAATGTCTCCGCAACAACCCGTTCCAAAAATCGAAATCAGCTCAGGACCGAGTGCGGTTCGAAGTGACTGTTCGATGAAGTACGGATAGTCAGCACTCCACTTTGAACCACCGACAGTATCAAGGTGCAACGCAAAGTTACTCAGTACGGCATGTGTGTTTCCAGCTTCGTCGCCGATAGAAATCAATCCGATCTCTGGATCAATGGGTCCGGCCGCACGAATAAAATCGGCATGGTCGTGACTAATCCATGTCCGTACGCTTCCGTCTCGCATCACCGCGCGGCGATTAAAGGAAACCGGAACGGTTTGACTCGCAGAACCGCTTTTCAATACCGCCGGCTTGGCAGCACCATTTGCTTGCTCGATGGCATTCACCAGTCCAGCGATAAGTTTTTCGATGTACGCTGAACGCAGTGGTTCCTGCCTCTCGCCGCCGAGATTCAAGTACAACTCCTTTACATAGTCAGGCGCCGTGTGGGAGTGGGTTGCGGAAACCACGATGTGCTCCGCAGGGATGCCTGTTTTCTCTGAGGCCTGTTTGCGTACTGCCTGCGACAAATCTGTCGCAATTCCAATGAGGTCACAGACGACGAGCGCGCATGCGCTGTCTTTATCACGGAATACGATCGCCTTTGCCATGAGCGGATCGATGGCCCCCTCGGCCAATCGCTCATGATAGTAACCTGCCATGGGAAACCCCATCGGCGGTGTGATGTCCGATTCTGCCACCCCAACTTGTATTGCATCATTCGCCAAGGACGAACCGGCGAACGGAACGAAGAACAGGACAGCAAGCCCCGAATAAAGGGTAAACAGGTTTGTCGTGTGATTATTCATGATGGTCATACGTCATTCATCCTCTCTGCTGGAAGTGGCACAGTGCGGGAGCCTTCGAATCGTAACGTTTTTATGGGCAATTGCGTGTTGGAAGGCGCACCAATTACCGTTGAAAGGTGAAAAAATTTCCCGCTCTTGCAATATCGGATGATGGCACGTGCGGTTTGTGCAGTTGGCTTGACACGAATTGACGAAGAAAAAACACCTGCTAAAAGGAATCATCTCATCTCCCTCACCTCCGCTATAACGGTGCATTGCAGATTAGGAACCTATCCGAAAACCGCAGAGACGCGCGGCTAGCGCCAAAGCGGCTAAAGGTTTTCGGATAGGTTCTAAATTCGATGACCACTTACGAAAAACCATCCATGAAAGCACTTATCACTTTGCCATTTCTGATGCTATGTTTTTTGCCCGTGGCGAATGCTGACGATGGGAAATATGCTCGGATGCCTTGGCACCTCGTCGACCTTTGGTGGGACATCGGCGATGACTTTCCATTCGAGAGTTATAGCATCGACGTGACGATCAGTGACGATGTTCCGAGTTCAAGCAATCTGTATCTAGCGCCATTGGGTTTGGGGCATTTGAACAAGATCCCTTTCTACGGCGGCATCCAGACCCAGGCAGATGGAAACACGAAAAGCGATCCGCAACTTCGTAAACTTGGTCCAGGACTTTTGATGTCGATGTGGGGTGAACGCAGCCTCGATGCGATCCGTCCCGCCCAGGGTGCCTTCTGCCAAAGTTCGGGGCATGAGGGTGATTTTGTAAGTGTCCGAAGGCCCTATGAATGGAGAAAGGGGACCTACACGTATCAGGTCGTAAAAATGGACAAGGAGCTTGTTGGCGGCAAACCGACGACGTGGGTCGGGGCGTTTTTGCATTCCCACGAAATCGGCGAAAACATTTTCATTGGGGCTCTTCGATTTAATGCCGACAACTTAGTGCTGGACCGCAAGATCGCAAGTTTTGTCGAAGTTTACGGAAATCAAATTCCTGTCGAACAGATCCCCAAGTTGGTCGTCACGTTTGGCAATCTCAAGGTGAACAGCAAGGCATTGGAATTGCCCACGGTGGAAGCGATCTATCCCCAAGGCGTTCCTAACCATGCTGATGCAAAGCTAAGGGGCTCTTCGGTGGTGATTGAAGTTGGGAAACTCGTCGAGGGCCGTGTCGAGCGCCGTGTTGCCCTCACAGGTAACGACTGAGTGTTTCTCCTGCGCCCGGCGTGATTTGGATGGCGATCGGTTGTACCGCAACACTCCGTTGACCAAGTGCCATCCGAGTACCAATTGCCGTTCAGGTACCGAGTGTCGGCCGAGTGAAGGGCGGACCGTTGCGGTAGGTGCTGTGTACCGATTCCTAGCAACCGCCGATGACACAGGCGGAAAGCGGGCGTATCGAATTGGGTTTTGATCGCACCTGATGAAGTTCTGAAGATCTAGCAAAACTACGGTAAAAAGCTGTCCCCCCCGGTCGGTTGTGCCGATTGTATGGATTAAATCGGTTCGTGTTTTTTGATGCTTCGGGGGCAGCCAGATGATCAACAGGTTGAAGTTTTGTTCTTTCGTCGCCATCGCATGTGTCCATGCGTTTGCTGCGACCCATGCTGATGCCCAAGCACCGCGTGGATCGGTCGGGCAACCTCCCCGTACCCGGGCCCCGCTAGCCGACGACGAGTCTCCTTTTGCTGACGACCCGATTGACCAACCGAGCGACGGTGCGGCGACGACATCGCCCGTTGAATTGGACCAAGAAGGGTCGCCTCTTCAAGAACTCCCACCGCCTCCAGCGCCACTTTCCACAGCGGCTATGGGCGGCCTGAGCGCTTCGCTTGGCACGATCGCAGACTCATCGAGCGTTGCCCCCAACATGATCGGCGACCTCTTCAATGCGGGTACGTCGACACTGGGGTTTAGTGCGAAATTTGAGGTGCGGCCAGAATTCTCGGTCGTCGGACCCGGTGGCGGGCTTCAGATCCCAAATGCGACGGCGCTGGTAAATGGAATTAGCGCTCCGATCAACGGTGTGCAGGTTACATCGCTATCCAACATCGGTGACATGGTCCGAATCGGTGACACCGAGTTTGTTGGTGTCACCGACTTGAATCCTATCACGGGTGTAACCGTCCAAGTGAAATCACCAACCGACGCGGCCACGGTCTTTGGGGGCACATTCGTCGGCGGGCCAAAGATAAATCCGACCGCCCCGACGTCCAACGGACTGATTTATAAAGCTGCCAACCGCGTTGTTAAGCAAGAATTTTCGTCCGGTTTCAGCAGCGACGTCGATGTTGAGGATCTAGTCAAACTGGAATACATCGGCCAGGAATCGGACCTCAGTGCTCCCGTCCCTGGTGAAGTCGCATTCGCCAGTTACATCTATCAGGCTTCGGTCTCCCTGCCGGTACCTAGCCCCGGTGAAGTTGTCGGGCGCTACTCGATCGCTGATAACAATAGTCCTCTGCCTCAGGATCGATTGTTCCTTGATTACAACTTTTTTCATAACGCGCGCATCACTGCGGCTGGTATTCCCGTCAATCGTTGGGCACCAGGGTTTGAGTCTACTTTTGCCGATGGAATGGGTTCCATAGAGTTTCGTGCGCCGATGGCTATCACTCTTACGTCCGCCATCAACACCAGCGGCGATGATCTTGCGGCCTATGAGTTCGGAGATATTTCGTTCACGCTGAAAGGTCTGTTACTCCAAGACGATCGCTTCATCGCCAGCGCCGGTCTCGGGCTCACACTTCCAACGGCCGATGACTTCTCGCTGACTCTCGAGAACAACACGCAAGTGGTGCGAGTGGAGAACCAATCAGTGCATATCCTGCCGTTCGTCGCAGGTTCGCTGAACTTGTCACGCAATGCCTATGTACAAAGCTTTACCCAGCTGGATTTTGATGTTAACGGAAACAGTGTTTTTCTTGACGAACAAGGGTTCTTCATGCAAGGTGCCGGACAACTTGCAAACGCGGGTCGTCTGCATAGTCAATCAACGGTGAGATTCAGCAACTCGGCTGGATACTTCCTGTTCAGAAATCGGCAAAAACGCGTTTCCGACCTCGCTGCGGTATTGGAAGCTCACTATACCGGCACGCTCAATAAATCCGATTCGGTCGGCTCTGCGAACTTCGCTGTCGGTGACCCCACTCGGACGCTGAGCGTTCTGAATCTTACATCAGGCCTTCATGCCTATATTGGACGCTCGGTGGTCACCACAGCCTATGGAGTTCCTGTCACTGAAGACCGGGTTTTTGATGGAGAGTTGCGAGTCTTCATCAACCGGTACTTCTAACGGTCTTCACCACTGATTGACTTCGTTCCCGGTGGTTCCCCGTAATGGAACATGATTAAACGATAGCGTTTGTTGACGAACACGCTAACCCTAGCATCCTATCGAACGTGTAAACGACGAAGCCGATAGATTCGGCGTTATCGGTTTGCGTGAATGGCGACCGACCAAATCCAATCGAACTTTATCAAACGCCTCGCAAGTCATCTTTACTTGACGTCGGGTACATCGATTCGAATATCGGAACCAATAAACCAAGGCCTTGCCAACGGGTTCGTCTTAAACTGATCGAGCAGTAGGCGCGCGACCTTATCGCGACCAGCTTCTGAGGGGTGGGTTCCATCGGGACCAAGGTCATCACGCGTATAAACGAGCGAGTCACTTCGCCTTGGCATGATGCCATCAGCCCAGAGATAAGGCCCCCAAAGGAGTATGGGGGCTTTGACCTCGCCGCGCTCAGCGTCAAAGTTTAACTCTTTATCGCCGTTGATTTGATCTTGAATCAGCCACCTAGCTGCGAATGCCGATTCGTAGGCAAAGGGTTCGGGGTTCAATCGATTCGTCGCATACCCACCGTAGATTCGACTGGAAAGGTACGCGATTCGAAGGTTCGGATATCGCGTCTTGGCGTTCTGAATCACTTTCAAAGTATCTCGTTGAAGCTGCCTACCGTGCAGGTTGAGTTCACCGCTTGGTCCCTTATTTGCAAGTTTGATCCAGGCAACCTGAACTTGTTGGGACGAAACTCCGGCAGACTTGATTCGACGGTCCGCCTCAAGCCAAGGAGGAGCGTCCGGACGGACCCACTCTGCCATTGCTTGACCGCCTTGAGCGCAATCAATGATTTGAACATGCATCGCTTTGATTGGATCAGCGTCAGCGATACGTTTGAACCGCGAAAATTCTTGGGTTGCGTTTGACATACTGATCGAGATGAACGCAATCGCTCCATCTGGGTCGAGCATACCGTTACGATTCAGCGGCTGAATGTGAGCCAACTCTTTCTCCGCCGCGATGCGATGCTGATCAGGCGGCTCATTGAGGCCTTGTCCATACAGGCCTCCGTCTTCGCCTTTGTACTTATCAGAAGCTGCCATGTCGCTCAGCGGCGTCAATCCAGTCGACTCGCGCGGCGCGTTATCGAGCGAAGCTTGTGGACTTTGGCGAGGTCGCTGCCCATTTCGGTATGCCGCTTGTGCTTTCTTTAAAAATGCGTCGTCCTCGACCGATAGCCGGTCACCACGACGAAGGCGTTTCATCAGCTCACGGGCTCGATCGAAGTCAATCGGTGCGGCTATGGTCTCCGCAGAATTCTGACGTTCGACTTCCTCGTCAGATTGGAGCGATTGTGCTTGGGAGCTCGCCAAATGGCACATCACCGTGATCACGAACAGCAACAGGCAACTAAGTTTCTTCATTTCAGCACTCACGTCACCGTGGATTGTTTTCGGATTTCCCAGCAAACTGCGATTTGCCAGACTGAAAGGCGTTGATACGTGACCAGGCACTCCATTGACTCTACCGAAATCATGCCGTCGGTCGATGGTCAGTGAACATTCGGATGACCTCGTAAAGGGAACGGGCCAATGAAGAAACACCGATCACTGCATAAATAACCCGGAATACGAAGAATCGCTCCGGATGGTTAGTTCCCTCAAAGCTGGCCATGAATCCGAACAGGCAGAACATTGCCCCGACAAGGAAAGCGAGCGACCTGCCAATCAAAATCAGTTTTCGGATCACTTCGTAACCGCCGATCGAATCTATGGAGTCAAAGTCGCGATCAAGCTTACAGGATGTCGTCCCTCATGGCGAACTAAAACGTTGTGAGGGCGGAAACGAACGATTTCACGATGGCCACGATCAAAGTCAATCCGAATATGCTTGTCATCACCGCTATTCCATCTTTGAAATAGACCCCGGAGAATAGGCCAGCCATGCCGCTTACGAATCCGATTAGCACCAGAAGAAACATCACGATCCCAGCAAGTGCCACACCGATGCCAACTACCAACCATTGGCTAACGATTGCGACAAGCGAGGCGACAAGCGAGAAAATCGCAAGCGTCCGAGGGGATTGACCCAAGAACGTAGAAGTAGAGGATGGGCCCATCGCATGAACCTTTTTACGAAGTGAGAGGTCACAGGGTCGTCGCCGCGACTTCTCGACCCTGCGCCTATCCTGCGCCTATCCTGCGCGGCGCATGCTTAACGACCGGGGATGGTGCGCTGCAACCTGTTGACAAGCAAGTTTGTACTGACGTCTGCGATGGACCATTCGCGAAGTTTCTGTCCAGGCGCGATAGGGAAATACGGTTAAATAACGAAGAAACCAAGGATACTTGGCATGCTTTTTGCCCTGACATTGGCTGTTGAAGACGTGCGTTGTTTGGGCTACGGGGAGCGGCATGACGGCAGCCGATCGTAGGTTAAACGCCCACTCGCGATCGATCGCGTGATCGATTGGCAACCGCATTGGATTCAACGTCTCTGCAAGAATCGATGCTGCTTGGCGTTTGATCATGTATGCGCCTGTTCCGCAAAGCCTCGTCATGCAAACGCACAATTCGTGGTCGCCATCCAATTTCGCGTAAGGTTTGGGGTGAGCGTCGTGAAAACCACTCAAGCGAAGGATATCCCAAGTCTGATCAAACTCGATGGCCCGTTCGACGATCGCCCGCAAATCTTTATTAGGTAATGCGTCGTCTTCGGCAATGATCGCATGATCGTGCGCCGAGTTCGCGACCATCTGCCAACACTTCAAGTGGCTAAGGTAGCATCCGATGGCGCCATGGTTTGTGCGATGACCGTGTCGCAGCGTAAAACCGACTTTACTGTACAGGGGATTGGGGAACGTCAGGTCGCGGCCAAGTACGCCCGATACGCGACTGAACGAGATTCCCGTCTTGAGGAAATTCTTGGAAACGAATTCCCAACGCTCTGCCGCCGAATCCAAGTTGATGATGTAAGCGTGCACGATGGCTCATTTATCCCATATGAAAATTACGAGCTACCCTACGAAAAATGGGAATATCGGCCCATTCAAGGCTTTAGGGTTCAATTCAGAAACTGGCGACGTTTGAATAGCGTTTGGAAAATAGCAGTTTTGCAGAGGTCGCGTAAATACAAGAGTTGCCAGTAAATGCGCACAATCGGTGATGCGTCCGGTTGTGCAAGTTGACCACGCGGCTCATCTTTGTGAGTGGTGATGAGTGGGTGGGGCGATCGCTGGCGGTGTTGTTTGCTCGCAGACAGCGTCGCTGGAGGAAAGTCCGGGCTCCATAGGGCAGGATGGTCGATAACGTCGACCGGCCGCGAGGTTAGGGAAAGTGCAACAGAAAGCATACCGCCGAACGGTCGCATTGCTTGCTTCGGCAAGCGTGCGGTGCGTGGTAAGGGTGAAACGGTGCGGTAAGAGCGCACCAGCAAGCAAGGTGACTTGATTGGCTTGGTAAACCCCATCCGGAGCTAGACCAAACAGAGTGCAGGCGGGCGGTCGAAAGACTGCCTGACGCGAGACGGCTCGTCTTGCTATCGACATTCGGGTAGGTCGCGCGAGGCGGCGAGCAATCGTCGCCCCAGATAAATGGTCGCCATCGCCAAGTTCGCTTGGCGGTACAGAACCCGGCTTACAAACCCACTCATCACCGTTTTTTCAATCGTGCAAGGGCTGCACGAAACGCATGCGGCGAGCAAAGCGAAGTCGCTCAGTTCGGCTGTTGCTTGGGCGGTTGATTTCCCGAGTCGCTCAATTGAGCTAGAACTTGCAACACGCCGTTTAAGTGGGCCAGCCGAGGTCCAAAGCGATCGACGAATTCGTGCAACATAAAATCGCCATCGACAAGGTGGTCGGCACTGTCTTCAATTTCTTCAGCAATCGACTCAAGAAACCTTGTTTGAGCCTTATTGAGTGACTCAGCAGCCCGGCGACAAGCCCTCGCTAGCTTTGGATTGGCATCCTTCCATTGCTGAAGTTCGCTGGCACGCTGTTTGTGCATCCCCACGGTGAACTGGGTCAATTCCGCGAGAATCTCGTTTTGCCGCTGCTGGCCAGCGACGAGTTGCCGAAGCAATTCCACCTGAACGACGTCGGTGCGTCCGATGGCTTCGGTACCTGATTCAGCCGACACATCGATGCGAAACACCGGTGACATGGGACTTTGGTCTTGCGACATGGCCGGATAGCTTTCCTGAGATGAACGAATGAGAACTCAGAATCAAAAGGTTTGCGATGGCTCACAGTATAGCTGGGTTTCCCACCGAGCGCAAGCAATTTTGATGAACGCGACGCGTTTCGGTCCTGATTGCTATGCCTAAACGTCACAAACGCAAAACACTTCGTAATTCGCATCATTTTGGCTAAAGATTTCGCATTTCGACAACAAGCGTTTAAGTGATACCCCAGGCAAATGCCCACTCAAGTCCGTACAACGGAATCGCCGATGACTCCCTCCAGACCGGCGATTAAACAACCGGTGGCCGCTGCCGGTACGTCTCCATGGAGCTGACATCGTATGAGCCGTAGTCCTGAAGCCGATGTATCGATCGGCTTCTACATGGTCGATCAATCCGAAATCACCGGCTGGACCGGGGGGTTACTGATTCTGAGCGCAAGCGGCCGCCCTCTGGAATTCCAGTGCACGCTTCCCGTTCGGCCCACTCGTGCTCATGAGATCCTCTACGGCCCCACCCTGCGAGATTATTTGATCGGAGACGCGATCGGTTCGCTGCTTGTCAAACGATGCCGAAACTTGCCGTCGTTGATCTGTTGCATGCAACCTGAGGCGCTGCAGCTTGAGTCGATATGCGATACTCCCATCGCGCTGGTATCGGAAGCAGCGGAACAAGATGAAGGCCCTATCACTGATGAAATGTTGCCGGGTTATGACGACTGTGAATTGGCAGGGTCCACGCTTCGCGTTGCGATCGAAAAGATAGAAGCGGTACGAGTAATCGCTGGACGTCTCCAGAACCTGCCCGATGTAATCGAGCCGTTCGATCGCATTCGTGAGGCGATCCATGAAGCTCAAAAACAAATCGCCCGAGCGCGTGCAGCATGATCGGTGACTTGGAAATTCAAATCGATCCCGAAACCACGTTCGAGGCATTCGATCTTGTTCCATCCGATGTGATGCCAATTCCTATTGAGCCGATGGATGCGACCGCCATCACCATTCGCCTGCAAACGATTGAAGTGAAAACGGTTGGGTTCCAGTTTCCTCGTAGCGGCGGCGGCATCAAGGTGTTTCGAGGCTCGTCTGGTTGCCCCTCGGGCAGCGAGAGTGCCCAGCCATCGACGGGCGGATTGGTTTCGAGCATTGAACAGGATGCGAAGGCGGCAAGCTTGCACGAGGCGCAAAAGCTGGCTCGCGAGAGAATTCGAAGGGGCAAGATCACTCGTATCAAACCGCCCGCCGACGTCGTCAAACTCGAAGATCGCCTGTTCTACCTTCTGCAGCCGCCCCTTGAACTGCTTGTTGGAAGTGAACAACTCCAGTTCCCGTTCGAGCCGTTCCCTTATCAACTCGATGGCATCGCCTTTTTGTTCCCACGTTACGCCGCCGTGCTTGCCGACGAAATGGGCCTTGGCAAAACGATGCAAGCGATCAGTACGATTCGATTGCTACTCTGCAGTGGCGAAGTGCGAAGCGTGCTGCTCATCTGCCCCAAGCCACTCGTTTCGAATTGGCTTCGCGAATTCAGTGTGTGGGCTCCTGAAGTTCCGGTTGCAGCGATCGAAGGCAATTCGCCGACACGGCAATGGCAGTGGAACAGCCCCGATATCGCCGTGAAGGTCGCGAACTATGAATTGCTGATGCGAGATCGAGATTCTGTGCTCGACTCGGACCAACACTTTGACCTTGTGGTACTTGATGAAGCACAGCGGATCAAGAATCAAAAGAACGCGACCAGCGCTATCGTCCGCGAGATTTCAAGGACCCGATCTTGGGCCATCACAGGCACGCCAGTAGAGAATTCGCCCGATGACCTGGTGGGGATCTTTGAATTTTTATCACCCGGATATTTGAAAAACGATATGCCGGTCGCATCGATCGCAAAAGCGACGCGAGATTACATGCTTCGTCGCACCAAAGACATGGTGCTTGATGACATGCCGCCGAAACTCTATCGCGATGCGCAGTTGGAACTGACGCCTGAACAACGCGCAACCTACGAGAAGGCTGAAAACGAAGGAGTGGTTCAACTTGAGAACCTAGATCAGCAACTCACCATCCAGCACGTCTTTGAATTGGTTCTAAGGCTCAAGCAAATTTGCAATTTTGATCCTGCGACGGGAAGCAGCGCCAAACTAGAGCGACTTGTGGCCGACATGGAAGAGGTCGCGGCCAGCGGACAGAAAGCAATCGTCTTTAGTCAATGGGTCAACAGTATTGACATGATGCGGCCGGCTTTAGAACGATTTGGAACACTGGAATACCACGGACGAATTCCCCATAAGCAGCGGGAAGGTGTGATTGCGCAATTCAAAAATGACCCCACTAAGCACATGATCTTGATGAGCTATGGCGCGGGTAGCGTTGGCTTGAATCTACAGTTTTGCCGCTACGTCTTTTTGTTTGATCGGTGGTGGAATCCGGCGATTGAAGATCAAGCCATCAATCGCGCCCACCGTATCGGCGCAGCCGGTAGCGTTACCGTCACAAGGATGCTGATGGAAAACACGATCGAGCAGCGAATTGCCGCGGTCCTCGACAAGAAACGCGAAATGTTCGACGAACTCTTCGGCGACTCGCCGGTGCCCGCTTCCGCTGGACTTAGCCGCGAGGAGATCTTCGGGCTTTTCGACATCCGCAGTCCAAAGGGCCGGATCGCAGGCTGAATTATCTTCGATCGTTCAACCGAATCAATCGGTTGATTCTGCGTGGCTGGTTCCCTGAACGGTCCACAGGGAGAATGGCGAGGAAATCCGAAAGGCCCCGTAGCTTTCGCACGGTTGATTTCCGCCTGTTGTTAGGTGAACTTTGAAGGCATTCCCTACCCAGATACTGACATCCCATCGCAATAGGTCGTGCAACGGATCGAGGTGGTCGGTCGAATCTTTTTGGAAGACGGCTGCAGTGAGCGTTGCGGATGCGATCCAGTCACTGGGCTTCTACCATCAACAACGATTTTAGAAGGACGCCGAGGTTCGCAGCATCAAGTTGCTCGATGACCGCACAGGTCGCGCTGATTACCTCACGTTTTCGCTCAGGCAAAGCGTGACTACGTTACTGTCGAGGAATTGTACACGCGGTTGATTGAATTGCAGGAGTTGACCCAGCGTCGAAAACCAATCGCCGGCCTCTGGCACATTATCAAATACAAATTCAAAGTACAAATGCTTCGGTTCGCCTGCCGATTCTGCACATGACCCTAACGCGACCCAGCGATTCGGCATCAACGCGATTGGTCATGCGCTGAAGGATCAACGCGGTCGAAGCGAACGCTCCCGGCGCTCCCATCACTCCCTGGGCGTTAAAGCCCCATTATTCGCATATCATTCGCGATCCAGTGCTTTGACAGCCTGATTCACGGACGCGGATCGGGGTTCACAGCCTTACGCGAACACCCTACTCATGTTCTAATCTGGAAATTTTTTCAAAAGACTAGATAAATCAAACGCTATTCGGCATCATTTACCTTATGCCAGACTTGTCATCCATTTCC
>JANOBM010000040.1:0-189730 GCA_031411655.1 Planctomycetaceae bacterium | reverse complement strand
GCGATCGCTGCCAATCCGATGGACCCCATCATTGCCAGTGAACAGCAAAAGGTGGGCGTTGAGCTCAAACCGATGCCCATTGTGAGCGATGGTATTTTCTTGCGCCGAGTTTATGTCGACCTGATCGGACGAATTCCGACTGCCAACGAAGTCATGGCGTTTGCGAAGAAACCGCCGGCGACCCGCCGTGCTGACTTGGTCGATGATCTGCTCGCCGACGAACGATTTGCTGATCGCTGGACGCTTTTTTATGCCGATATGCTTCGACTCCGATCCCAAGCGACTGGAGGTGCGGCGCTTTTCGCTTGGGTACACCAAGCGGTTAACACGGGTATGCCCTACGACGAGATGTGTCGCAAGCTCATTGCGACCAACGGCAAAGCGGGACGTATACCCGAATCGGGCTTCGTCCTCGGTGACAACGCTGACCCCATGGTGATGGCCAGTGTGACATCTCAAGTTTTCCTAGGCGTGAGAATGGGTTGTGCCCAATGCCACGATCACCCGTTTGATGAATGGAAACGTCGTGATTTTTACGATCTCGCGGCTTTCTATGGAAAAACAAGGCGATTTGAAAGCCAGCTTACCAATGTTGTCATCGCGACAGAGGACAAGCAATCGACCATCCTATGGCCCCCAGAAGATGAAGGTCCGGCAGACCAACGCAAGATCATCGAACCACGGTTCCCGTTTCCACTCAATGGGATTGGTGGCAAGACTGAATACTTGGCGAGATTGCAAGAAACTCGTAACCAGAAGTCGATTGCCAAGAAGTCACCCGATTCCGGTCCGTCGCTCGATGACCTACTCGATTCCTCGTCCGAAAAAGTTGCCAAGGCGACCACGGGTGCTCTTGGGGCGGAGATTGCCATCGCTGACGCCAAGAAGGACATTCGTAAGATCGATGTCCAAAAGGGACTTTACCAACCGAGCGAATGGCGAGAGCAACTCGCCGACGTTGTCACTGACCCAAAAAATGGCTACTTCCCACGAGCGTTAGTCAATCGAGTTTGGAAGACACTCATTGGGCGAGGATTTGTTGAACCGGTCGATGATTTTCGACAAGACAATCCCGCTGCGCTTGCACCGGTGCTCGACTATTTGGCGGAGGAATTTGTCGCTAGCGACTACGATTTGCGGGCATTGGTAAAAATGATCGTGACGAGCGATGCGTATCAACGTGGGCATGCTCCCTCGGACGTTGAAGAGCCGGTTCGAAGACAGATGGAAGAGCATCTGTTCGCCACCCCCGTACGGAGAATGATCGCAGAGTCCATGTACGACAGCATCGTCATGGCCGGCCACTTGTTCGAAGCCAAACATACCGCAGGTCTCAATAAGAAAACCATCTACGAAACGGTTCGCGTACCCAAAGGCGGATCCAATCCAAGCGAGACGGAAGCCGGGGACGATCAGCTCAAAATGGCAAGCTCGAACAAGACGATGAACCAGACTTCCAGTGCCTCCATGTCCAGTGCCTCCATGTCCGGTGGCGGTTACGGATTGGAGACCGCTATCGAACTCGACTTCACTGCATTGCTCACTGAACAAGGCAACGAAGACGATAGCGATGTGATGCTCGACAACATGAAGGCGCTGTCGAAAGAAGAAATCGAAGCCCAACGAATGATGGCGATGCGAGCGACCCGACGCGATGCGATGGAGTATGAGGAAAAATCGGTCGCGAGAGTTGTCGATGACAATCCCGTATTCAGCACAGCTCTCCGAATGGAGTCGCCAGCGCCCGATGGACATTTTCTGCGAATCTTTGGCCAGCCCAACCGGTCCGAATTGGGTGATTTGCGAGAAGATTCTGCATCGATGCGACAATCGCTGATGATGCTCAACGGACGCGTCACCCACGAAGCCTCAAGAGTCGGCGACCTGGAACCAATTCATCCTTTATTGATAGGTAAAGCTGCCGATTTCGATGCGGCGGTGAAATTAGCCTATTTGGAAATTCTTACCCGTCGACCAACCAATGAAGAACTGGTCGAAGCAAAGCAATGGATTGCTGATGCGACCTCGCCGCTTGATGGGATGGCCGATTTGCGTTGGGTCTTGATGAATTGTCACGAGTTTCGTTTTCTTCCCTAATCTCAATCGATCCACCGAAAAGTGCGACACATGATCACCGGCAATCACACCTATCGCTTGTCACGCCGATCGCTGCTTCACGCTGGCGGGGCAGCGACCCTGCTTGGAATGAACGTCCGAGGCCTGCTCGCCGCTTCAGGGAAAGACCATACCGCCAAAGCTGAACATGTGATTTTGTTTTGGAACAGCGGCGGGATGACGCATATCGATACGTGGGATCCAAAGCCGGGGCGCCCAACCGCTGGAGAATTCAACCCAATCAAGACGAGTGTACCGGGGATCGAGATCTCTGAAATTTTTCCGAAACTCGCAAAGCAAATGCAGCACTGCGCTCTGATCCGATCGATTGCGGGAACGCAAGGTGATCATGGTCGAGCTACGGAACAACTCCAAACCAGTTACCTACCGTTCCCAAGTTTGATCCATCCAGGAATTGGTTCGGTTGTGACCCACGAACTACCAAATCTGGGTGACCTACCAGCGTACATCTCGGTCAGCGGACAAGCACCTCGCGCCGGATACCTTGGCCAGAAATGCGAAGCTTATTTTGTTTCGAATCCTGGCGATAAAGATCCATACCTCGCCTTCCCTGAAGGGATCAGCGAACTTCGTGGCAATAAACGTCTGGAGGCGTTGGAAAAATTCAATGGGCGCTTCTCTGGAAAGAGTACCGACCAGCGACTTCAAGCGACCGAAACATCCATTGATGATGCAGTGCGGCTGATGCGCAGTCCCGCTCTCGACGCGTTTGAGTTTGCGAATGTGCCTGCGAAAGAACTGGAACGCTATGGCAACAATCCCTTCGGTCGCGGGGCGTTGCTCGCGAAGCGCCTCGTCGAAAAGGGGGTCCGCTTCGTCCAGGTAAACCGCGGTGGATTCGACACCCATGCAAATAATTTCGAGGCGTTGCAGGAACATGGCGACGTGATGGACCCGGCCCTCGCATCACTGGTTGAAGACTTAGCGGCTTCAGGACTTCTCGAAAAAACGTTGATCGTCATGCTCAGCGAATTCGGACGGACTCCCATGATCAACAAGGATGCAGGTCGAGACCACTGGGCTTCGGTTTTCAGTTGCTTCATGGCGGGTGGCGGCATCAAAGGCGGCAATTTAATCGGTTCGTCGGACGAAGACGGGGCCCAGCCCAAAGACCGACCGGTTCAGGTACCTGACCTGCACGCAAGTATTTGCTATGCGCTTGGCATCGATCACAACAAGGAAGTTTGGACGCCATTGGAGCGTCCGCTGAAACTGGTTGATGGCGGAACACCCATCAGCGAACTATTTGGTTAAACGTTCGGCGTGGGTCCGACTGTGCCACCGCTTTGCGGAATTATCCTTGTGCGATCGTGCCGAAGTTTTGGTGTGATTCGTTCAACTCGCAAATGATCGATAACGTCAATCGCGGCGATCAAATCGATTGCTACTCCTAAAATGACAGTTAAGCTTGATTCGTCATTCGTTTTTGCGTTCAAGCCTTGCCCAGAAAACCAAATCACCCATGCGATCCACCGCACTCTCCATCGGTCTGCTGATCCTCATCCATGGGATCGGTCAACCGCTTCGTGGACAAGAAGCGAACGAAACCATCCTTCGTGGGTCGGTTGTGGAGGATCGAGCCGCGAAGAAGTTGCTTGAAGCCGGTGATGCTCGACTTGACTCCAACGAATCTTCCAAAGCGGTAGAGATCTGGAAGTCGGTGATTGAGCGGTACCCTCGAAGCCGCTTCCGATTTGACGCTCACTTGCGACTCGGCAATTTTTTCCTAGACAGCGAGAAAGCTTATGACCGAGCGCGAGTTCAATTGGAAGCCGCGGCCGATGAAGAGAATGCCTCCGAAGAACAACGTGCTCAAGCAATGCTTAAGCTCGGCATCTGCTATTACCATCTGCGCAACTACCCGAAATTGTTTCAACTGATGCGCGAGCTGATTGAGAAATTTCCTGTCAGCCCCGAAGTCAATGAAGCCTACTACTACATCGGACTCGGACATTTTCAGCTTGGGCACTTTAGCCGTGCGATCCAGTCACTTGAAAAGGTGGGCACCACCCTATCGGCCGAAACAGGGCAAGGGGACCGCCTTGAAGCAGGGAAGAGATTGTTTGTACGTATTGAAGACGCGGACCTTGCTGTACTTGAACCCAGCGAGTCGGTGCAAGTGACTTGCCGCACGGCCAGCGGAGATGAAGAAACCATTGAATGCTTTCCCGTAGGTCGTAACGTGAGAGTCATCTTTGGTTCAATCGCGACTCGATTGGGCCGGGTCACTGCACACAGTGGCGTGATCGATGTGC
Source organism: Planctomycetaceae bacterium (assembly GCA_031411655.1). GTDB lineage: Bacteria > Planctomycetota > Planctomycetia > Pirellulales > Pirellulaceae > UBA6163. The sequence continues at coordinate 185,339 of JANOBM010000040.1, read as the reverse complement.
GCGGCGGCGACCAAGTCGAAGTCACCTACACCGACGCGCATACGTCGGATCAGCAACAGCAACGAAGCGTTCTGAAAAACATCTCCGTCGTCGGTACTGCACTGGCCGCAATTACCGACGGGGCGTATGCCGAGACGATCAGTGGCGTCGTGCTCGACAAGACGGTCAATCTCCGACTTATCGATGCCGACGGCGACATCGGAGACGGCGCCGATTCGCTTCAAGCCGAGGTACAGGTGTACCGCCTGAAGTCGGATGAGGAGCTAGAGGCGGATGCGATTAACCAATTGAAAACGGAATCTGAAAGTGATGCGGCCCAGCCAAATTTGGATGCGCCCCCAGAAGACGAGCTCCCAGAAATCGATCGGTGGAAAAGAATCGATACAGCAAAAGCCGTTTTCACCGAGGCGATTGCACCGAAAGCGCCTGCCTATCAAGAGAATTCACAGGTCGCCTCCACGCCTGAGACGTCGACGACCCAAACCGACACCAACGACGGTTTCATTCGCACTGGAATATTCCATTCCAGCATTCTGGTCACCAAGTCGGAACAAGTGATCGACGGAGACGATGTCCTTCAGGCACTGCCCCATGATGAGGTGCGATTGATCTATCTCGATCAAAAGCAATTGCGAGAAGGCTCGCGCCAAGTCCAAGCGGTTGCTCGCTGTTTGGAAGGGAACATTGGCGGCGTGCGAGTCACTAAGGCCGAGATTTCTGATACCGAACTCAAGATTCAGACCCAGCTTCGTACTGCCGATGCGCTCACTCAAATCGGAAACCGATACAAGGAGTTTGGCCTCGCCGAAAAGGCTCAAGAGAAGTATTCGCAAGCACTCGCAACCTGCGAAGAGGTCGCAGAGGATGCACGGAGAGTGCGAGGTGCGAGTCTAGAGCAACTTTACGTTCAGCTTTGGAATATCTATTTTGCGATGGACAAATTAGATCTCGCCGCTGCAATGTGCCAGAAGCTTCAAGCCGAATTCCCACAAAGCGGATTTGTCGATGATGCATTGCTGCAGTTAGCAGAGGTGGCTCGTAAGCAAGGCAATCTTGAACGTGCTATTGGTATCTTTAGTCGCTTGGTTGGAATGGAAACAAGTCAACTGCGTGGTGATGCACAGTTCGGGGTTGCTGAATGCTACGAAGCGATGGCCTCAAAGGCGACAGATAACACAGCAGCTCAACTTCAGGACCGCGCTTTTCAGGAGTTTAAACGCGTGTACGACCAATATCCTGAAAGCGGCCGAGTGGGCGAAGCGGTCGCTAAGATGGCTAACTACTACTACGTCCAAAAAGACTACGCTCGTGCCATCGATACATTCGAAACCGTTTTGACCAACCAACCCGATGCGAAATTTCTGGATGTAATCCTCTTCAATTACGGTCGATGTCTGTTCCGCATGGACCGAAAGGCCGAGGCAAAACAACGATTCGAACAACTTCTCAGCGAATTTCCTGAAAGTCCGCTCGCAGCGGACGCAAAGCAGATCGCTGCCGCACTATCGGGAGGAAAGCCATGAGAGGCAATCTTATTTGGTTCAAAGGTCGACGTTTCGCCCGCGCGGTTTCAACCGTTGCGGTTGCTATGTTGCTCATGTCAAGTTTGGCCAACGGACAATCGATCGTCAACGATGAAGTCAGCAAACAGGCAGCGCTCCTTGAAACCGAACTGGGCAAGTACAAAGAATCTTCTCCTGAATCGGCAGAGGCCCTCGTCAAACTTGTCGACCTCTACCACGCCGGCGGACGTTTGTTCGGGCTTGTGAGAGCGGGGCAACAGTTCACGGCATCTCACCCCAATGATCCGCGTCACCAATCGGTCATGCTTAAATTGATCGATGGCCAAGAGGCGCTCTCACGTGACAACGATCTCGCTTCGACCATCCGACAGTTCCTTACTCGCTATCCGAACGCCGAGGAAAAGAACCCACTGGAGGTTCGCCTGGCAGATGCTATGCGCCAACTCGATGACCGCATGAAATCCGCAGCAGCCTGCCGAGCGATTTGGAACCGCGAAGGACCTAATGAGCTTGGTCGCCGATACGGAATCCTTGCCTTGCAACTCTATGACCAAGCCAATCATCAAGACGCCTACCTTGCCGAAGGGGAGCTCGGTGAAGAGATGCTTGACAAACTTCCTAATGGCGAGTTTGCTCGCGAAGTTGGCTCTCAAGCATTCTATAGCTACCGACGAATTGGACAGTGGGCCAAAAGCACCTCGGTTGGCAATAAAATCATCCAACGAGGACTGGAAGTTGATCGAGAATCGCTTCGTCAACTCCTCGTACACATCGCAGAGAACAGCGTTAATCTTGGTCAATATGCCAACGCAGCGGAGAGCTACCAACAGGCGCGTACCATTCGCGATGATGCCAATCTTCATTACCAACGATTGCTGCGACTATACCAAGCCGGCGCAAAACCAGCTGAGCTTGAACCGCTGATGCGAGAGTATGGAAAGGCCTATCCGGACCGTCCCGATCGATTACACGGGGTAAGCTATTTGGCATTGTCTTGCATCGCGAACGCAGACAAGGCTCGCGCGGTTCAATTGCTGTCGATGATTCTCGCCGACGATCCGTTGACCAATAATAATGCATCCGTTTTCGTTCGTGAAAATGGCGATGAACCGGTGCAACTTGCCGACACTGAGCAAAAACTTCAGCAAGCCATTGCAAAGAACAAACCCGGAATTCACTACCTTCGCTATGTCTTGGCTTTTGACCTTTACCGTGATCGAGTCAAAGACAATGCCAAGGCGAAAGTCATCCTCAGAGATCTTCTACAACAATCACCCAGCGATGATTCCTACACCAGTAATGCTGTCGACTGGTTGCTTCACAATAGTAGTGACGATGGTGAATTTGAACGAGATCTAGCGTTGATCTTGGCCGCTCGTAAGCAATATCCCCACAACGCGTACCTTCGCAATGCGCCGAAGAACTGGGCGCAAGCTTCGCGTCAAAACAAGGACTTGCAAGCAAGAGTGGCATTGGTAAATGCAGAACTTGCGAAGTCGGATGCCGATCCACTTATCAGTGCATTTGTTGAACAGCGTGACAGTCGACACGGGGGAGGCGAATCGATACGTGCAAGTCTGCTGGAACCTGCCACGTTCGACACGCTTCATGTTGATGCCGCCCGTTATGTCCTTCAAACACAGGCGGACTGGTTCCGTTATTACGCCCCCGGCAATCGTCGATCGGAATCAATCAAAGTCTATCGACAGTTTGTCGCTAAGTTTCCGCAAGACCGACAAGTGGCCTGGGGATGGCTAGAGTCGGCGACTGACTACGGCCAACCAGAAGACTCGAAGCCTGCGGCCGAAAATTGGCTAAACTTTGCGCCCGAGAGCGCAGCGGCCGACCAATGGAGGCGGTTATTAATAGCGGCTGAACGGAACAACGATCCTAACTTGGCCCATCGAGCTTGGGACTGGATGAAACAGGCGCAGCAGAAGTTTGGCAATGACCCCCAATCGGCATCGAACATCGGTGACCTGCTGTTTAAGTTGGGCTTAGAAAAAGAGGCCAGCGAGCATTGGAACACCTGTCGAAATACCAATCGACAATTCTACGAGTCGAGGGAATGCGCTGCCCGATTATTGGGAACTTTGACCGAACCGCAGCAGAGAGTCGCCCTCATCGTCGACATGTTCAAGCAGGACTCAGACTTTCAGGGTCGCTACGCACAGTGGCTTGTCGACGAATTTATCAAAGTGGCGGACTGGGTAAGTGTCAGACGAGTTATCGATGAAACGACTAAGCGTCAACAGGAACGACCACTGCGATCAGGCGATTTCGACCAGAGCCAAATATGCCGATGGATTGATGCGTTGCAGTCGAGCAACGAACTGGATTCATCCATCAAAACTGAAACACTCCAATCAATCGCCAATCTTGGTGTACAGCCCGCTGCTGCCATCGCTGACTTAGCACTCAGCGATTCAAAACCGATCGCGGCAACCAACCACACTGCCCGCTTGCTCAAGTTGGCCCGAGCAACTGCTCTCGTGGGCAACGATTGGTTCGACTGGGATCGCGTCATGCCGCTAGCCCAGTCCGCTATGGGCAAACAAGATTTTATTTCCGCTGTGGTGCTCACGACTGGAATGCTTGCCCACATTTCCAATGTGGATGAAAACCGTAAGAAAGCTGCTCGTGATTTAGCAACCCAATCGCTTTCCCAAATGGGAGGACTCGGGCTTACGGTTGATGACTCTAGCCCAATGGCGCCGCTGCTCCAGGCTGCGATGTACTATCGTTTGGGCGATGAAACGCTGGCCTTCGAAGCTTATCTCGCCAATAAAGAGTTATTTCGCGAAAATCGCAATCAACTGCCGCCTGACTTGCTGATGTTCGTGTGTGAGCGACTGATCGTCGGTGGAACCGATGCGGACCATGAATTGGTCGAAGAAATCACTCGAGGTTGGTTGGTCCAGTTCAGCGAGAACCCCCAAATGGACCAAAGTGTGAAAGCTCGAATGCAATTGCTGTTGGCAAAGAACTTTTTTAAGGCGCAGCGTTTTGATGTGGCTCGTGCGGAATACAACACGGTCATCAATCGATACGCCGATACGCCTCAGGCCATCGAGGCGGAGTTTGGTATCGGGGAAACTTTTTTAGCCCAAAAAGTGTACGACCAAGCTGAGCAGGTCTTTGAAAAGCTTTCGCGGAGTACCGATACCGACGTTGTCATTCGAGCTGAGTTTTTGCGAGGGATGTTGGCGTTTCGGCGCGGTGATCGCGATGAAGCAAGAGACATCTTCCAGAGTGTTCTTGAACGTGTTCCCAACGTCGATTTGGCCAATCAAACGCTGTTCAATCTTGCCGAGGTCTATGGTGCCGAGGAACGATACATCGACCAATTAAACCTGCTCCGCACGGTGGGACGATTGGGAAGGGCGAGCAAGCGCCGCCATGTTCCAGGCTCATCTTTGTCGATCGTCGTGCACGACAGCGACTTGGGAATTAGCCGCGGTCACAACCGCATTCCCGTACGAGTCAATACGCTGCCGGGGGGCGATAGCGAAACCATTTATTTGGTTAGCTCGGGCGCTGGCAAGGGATTGTTCCGCGCCGACCTCGACACTCAACTTGGCCAGGCGGTTCCTAACGATCACATGCTTCAAGTAGCCGGCCAGGACGTCATTAAGTGCGATTATCCGGATGAATTTAAATCAGAATTTAAGAACGTACCGTTATCAGATGTCGAGATAAGCATCGCCGCGGACGGCAAGTTTGAAGTCGCCAGCAGCCAAATCATCGACCAAAAACAGGAAACGTTCAGCCAAGAACTTGAGCGAGAAGAGACAGAAAAAAGTGGTGATCGGAGGGTATCCGAGGTCCGTCCTGCTAATCAAATCAAACCAGGTAATCCAATTTACCTCAAGGTTGACGATGGAGATCGTGATCTTTCCCACGACATCGACCACGTGTTGGTCAAATTAACATCCGACAGCGGCGACCAAATACAGGTTTCACTTCCAGAAACAGGTCCACACACCGGGGTTTTCATGGCGGCTGGCAATACCGGTGAATTGCCCGCTGGAGCATTAGCAAGCGATACGGGAATCGATCACAGTCCGTTGATGGCGATCGATCGCGACCCACAGTCGTTTTGGATAAGTGAACCCGATGGTGGAACACCGAAATGGTTGTCAGTCGACATGAAGGACCTGCGGGAGGTCACACGTGTCCGCGTCTCGGTGCCCGAAACCAAGAAAAACTCGCCCGTTCGTGCGGATATGCTAGGCAGCCAAGATGGCGAATTATGGTTCCGGTTGGCTGGTCATCCCGCAGCCGCGACCGCGACCGCTTTGCCGGCCGAATACGGTCCTATGACTTCTCGAGTTTTCTCTGGCGATCACACGTATTACACGACATGGGACCAAGTGGTCGGGCTGACGAAAAATGCAAAGCCCGAAGCTGAGACCGTCGTCGAAAGCCTACAGTGGTCACGCCCTGAAAACAGCGAAAATTCGGAAGCGGCGTTTGCGGTGATGTGGCAAGGGAAGTTTCTACAACCCAAACCTGGCGCCGTTCGAATGTTGGTCCAAGGTAACAAGACCGCGCTACTTATCAATGGAAAATTGGAGTTACCTGTTGGACCGGGAGGTCGGAGCGTCGATCTTTGGCTCGATGCGGGACTGTACGACCTTGCCGTGTTTGCGGCCTCAAACAAGGGTCAACAACCCGTCAACGCTTTGATGGCGCGGGCCAGCTTGACGAGCCAACGGGTCGAGCTACGACCATTTCGGGCAACCGACTTCGATGCCTCGCGAGTTCCTGTACAGGATGCATTGAATGCTGTTGCTCAACAGCCTGAAATCACGCTCCTGCCTGCCGCGGCTCAGTTAGTCAAGAAAACCGAGCAGTTCGGGGTCACGACTCAAAATGCATCGGGAGCCCTCGGTTATTGGCAATCTTTAGAAGATATGGCGAACTGGGAGGTAGACGTTCCCTCGGCAGGTCCCTACGAGATTTGGCTTGAACTTGCTCATCAAGGCGACGGCGGGCGTTATGAAGTCAACATTGGTGGAAAGCAATTGGGCGGTATCGTCACCAATACTGGCAATTGGTCCAACTTCATAAAACAACGCGTGGGAGCGGTATTGATTGAGTCCGCTGGCAAGCAAACGCTCGCCATCAAACCAATTGAAATCATCGGTGGAGGCCTGATGGACCTCAAGTCGGTGATACTGGCACCGGCTAAGGGTGAGTGTGTGATTCAGGAAGCGACGGACTGGGAATTCCGTTTTCCGGAGAGGAAGCTGCGCTACGTCAAGTTTGTTTGCCATGAATACCTTGGCGAGTCTTTAGAAATACGCAACCTCGAAGTTTCCGGACCGGACGTCTCCCATCCCTACATTCCTACCCAGCAAGACGTGCTGGCGTTAGCGACTAATGAAGTCCTCGAAATCGCTGGCGGTGACAGCGTCACGGCAACCTATACCGACGAATTAACATTGAATGATGCGGTCGGTAGCCAACTTCTTAGCGGTCGGCTTCAAGCCACTTACTACAACGCTCGAGTTGGCGCGATTGGGTATGATTTCGGTCGATCTACGAACGGACAAGTTTATACAAACCGTAAAGAACTCAAGCGAGTCGATCCAGGTGAACGGTTCGTGGTCGAGATTACAGACTACGACGAAGACCGTACGGACCAACCCGATAAGGTTCCGTTTCAGGTTCAGATCAACGACCAGCCACCCATGGACTTGGAGGCTACCGAGACAGCGTCGAACAGTGGGATTTTCACCAAGGAAATCGATACGACAGACGGCGCAGCCTCGACGACATTATCCGTCAAACCCGGAGACGAAGTCGTGATTCGCTTTTTAGACACGCACAATACGTTTCCAGGCCATTCAGTGCCAAGAGAAGAGATCGTTTATGTTCCGCTGCCCACCGCAGGACAGGTTCGAATTCTGGAGACGCGCGTTGTTCAGCCTCCTGCCGACTCGACGCAACTACCACAGGTCAGCATCCTCCCCAAAAAGCAACCACTCGGGACGAGCGGTGTCGCATTTGAAGCACCTCTGACTATCGAAGTGCTGGATCCCGACTCGGCAAAAGACACTCGCAGCACGGCTTTGGTAAGCCTCGCTACGTCCGACGGAGCCATGGTTGAAATCGAGTGCCAGATTTCATCGCGATACATGGATTACAGCGGTCAAGACGCTGAGCGTGTCGCATTAGAAGAAGGTCGATTTGTAGGACAGGTCATCCTGCAACTGGGCGGAAAATCAAGTCCAACTTTGGTTCCAGTGACCGCAGAAATGCCCCGCGACCTTGTCGGCCAGGTGCGCCGTAGTGACGATGAGGCAAAACAATCCCCTAGCGAAAGCATGGTAACGCGTGTCTTGAACCTGACCGGACGAGACGTCATCACTGCAACCTACCAAGACCAAAGGCGTCCACAAGAAAGCCCCGACACCGTGAATGCGCAGGGGAGATTAATTTCTAACGGTCAATTGACGGTGACGGATCGCGACTATGAGAAAGCAGTTACTCAACTGCATGTGGGTGAGCGTTTGTACTTGAGAGTATCGGATCCGGATGCCGACCATTCCGACGCACGCGACTTTTCTACTGTCGGAATAAGTTCACCACGCGGAGAGAAAGAAACAGTCAAGCTTGAAGAAACACTTTCTCACAGCGGTGTGTTTACCGGCTCGCTTCAACTCAAGGCGGTCGAGAAACCCCAACCCGACAACCTAAACACCACTGACGCAATGCTGGAAACTTTCTTTGGTGATCTGCTCAGCGTTAAATTCATTGACCTGGCCGCAAGTACCGAAACCGGAAGTTTGGAGCAGATTCTTGAATTACCCGTGGTCGTCGGCACAGACGGCCTGATTGCCGCCTTCAGCAAAACCTTTCAGGATGAAACACTCGCTGTCGAGACTCGCTTTCGAATTGCCGAAAGCTATTTTGAATTGTTCAAAAGCCACAAACAACTGGAGCGAGAACAAGAAAAGATGGTCGACATCGAGTCCGGTCGACGTGTGTTGCAGGAAGTAATGGAAGATTACCCTGACCCGAAGTACGCACCGAGGATCGCCTATCTGATGGGGCAATTCTCGCAAGAACTCGAACAATGGGACGAGGCCATTCGAGCTTACGAGCTGATTTTAACTCAATTCTCCGAACACACGTTAGCACCGGATGCTCAGTACAAGCTCGCGCAGTGTTACGAGCAGGCGGGAGACTTTGACCAAGCGCTGGAAGCGTATGTGACGTTGGCCGCAACCCACCCCAAAAGTCCGCTGATTCCGAACGTCATGATTCGTATTTCCGATTACTTTTATAAGAACGAAAAGTACGAAGTCGCAGCTCAGGTCGGCGAAAAGTTCCTGGAGCGATTTGAGAGCCACTCCAATGCGCCGCGGATAGCGTTTCGTGTCGGACAGTGCTACCACAAAGCCTTAAATTACGAGGCTGCGGGAAAATCGTTTGACAAATTTGTCGACACATTCCCCAAAGATGACTTGACCGCGGATGCGTTTTTTTGGGCGGGCGAGAGCTATCGCATGGCCAATAACAATCGCCAGGCGTTTATCTGTTACAACAATTGCCGATGGAAGCATCCAGACAGCGAAGCGGCGAAGTATGCGCGCGGTCGTTTAGCATTGCCAGAGATGTTGGCACAGTTCGAATCTGAAGCAAATAGTGTTGACGAAGAGTGACCCTCGGATTTTGCATGAAAACCTTAGCTACTATTCTGCTTTTGGTTCTGTTACCACAGACCGACAACCTGCCGTCTAAGACGCCGTCAAGCACTGAGAACCAGACACTCTCTTCCGGATCGGCTGCGACGGAGACCGGCGTAATACCACCCGGTGCACCTGCGAGTACTGAGCCTACCAGTGCCCAGGCACCTGCAGCCGGCAGCACCGACGAACCGGGGTGGCTCTACGATCTGTGTCATAGCGGTGCGATGAAGTACATGCTTGATGGCGGCCTCTTCATGTGGCCTATTTTACTGCTAGGTGTATTGGCACTGGGTGTAATCATCGAGCGATTTCGTGCGCTCTTAATGCTCAATACACGAGCGGAGGCCCTGCGATCCGAAGTGCAATCGCTCTTAGAAAACGATCAAGTGGAAGAGGCCTTAAATCGATGTGACCGAGAACAAGGCCCGGTCCCAGCAATCCTGGGTGCTGGCTTACGAAAGTATCTCGTTGCTAGGCGACTGGGATATGACGCTGCGAAAATCGAAGAGCAGGTCGTCAAGGGAATGGATGACTACTCGATCCACGTCGTAGCGGCGATGGAAAAGCACCTACCCATTTTGGCGACCGTCGCTAGCGCTGCACCCATGTTCGGCTTTCTTGGGACCGTTTCGGGAATGGTTCAATCGTTTGACGACATCGTTCAAAACATGGGGCAGATGAATATCGTGGAGGCGGCGGCATCGGGGATCATGGTGTCATTGCTTACCACTGTGCTTGGGTTGGTTGTGGGGATACCAGCATTTGTGATGTTTAATTATTTCACCAGCGTCATCAATGAGTTTGTACTCGACGTCGAGGAATCCGCTGCAGAGTTGATCGAGTCCGTCACCTTACAATTGGCGATGGCGGATAAGAGCGCTAGCACTTCGCAATGAGATCAATCGATCGCCCGAGACTAGATTAGAAAAATGCTTCGTTCACGTCGACAAAACAAACTACTGGTGGAACCTGCGTCAGTGGCGACAGGCGACATCGCTTTTAATTTGATCGTGTTCTTCCTGGTTTGCGCATCAACACAACCGGATACCGGGCGGCACCAAGACTTGCCAAGCAGTGAACAAAGCAAGCAGACACAAGCAGAATTGAAAAACCCTGAGTTGGCACTGACGCGTTCACGGTCTGTCGTCACGCTCAACGGCGAACCTGTAAAGATTGAGGATCTAACGGTCCGACTTCGAAAAGCCCTCGAAGGGAAACGTCGTCCAGAGGATCGAATCGTGGTACTTAAAAGCAAGTCCGATGTCCCCTACGACCACTGGATTACCATATCGACGACCGTTCAAGATGCGGGAGCTGGTATTACTATCCAGCGAGAAGAAATTCAAACGGTGACCATTGGACAGTAAAAGTAGGTCACGCAAATGAAATTCAGACGAAGGGCGATGAAAGCGGATATTCCCACGATGGCGATGGGCGACATCGCATTCAACCTACTGATCTTTTTTGTCATCCTTGCACGTGCCCAAGATGACAGCCATTTGCAATGGCAACCGGCAAACGCGACAGAACTAAAAGGCGTAACGAACTCACAAGTCAGTGTTGTGATCGACACCGAAAACAAATTGTACTTTAACGGTCAGCTTATTGGCCAATCCCAACTCGCGAAACGAATTCAAGATACTCTCGGCAATGCACCGTTAGGAGAACGGAAGGTGCTATTGAAGGTTCACAAGGAAGCAACGGCGATGTACTACGAACCCGTTATTGAAGCGATTAGCGAAGCGGGTGGCGAGTTGGTTCACATTCTAGAAGACAAACGCCCCTGAGTTATCAATGAGCACACAAACAGGCGACCCTCTTGACCCACCACCACTTCGAAGCAGCCTCCCTCAGGTACCTGCCGCAAAACTCCCGCTAAGCCACAACGCTGTCGGCTTGGCGGACCTTCGCGAGTTCCTAGCGAAACTCAAGGGCCGTCGACCACAAGAAGTGATTGGCATTGTCTCCGCAAGCTTACTATTCAAGAGTATGATGCAGGCTTCCATGGTCGTGGTGGCTATCTTGGTAATCTTCACCGTTGGCCCGTATCTAATCTATGGCCCACCCCAGCCCAAGCAGTCCGCGCCAAAACCTACAGAGCGAGCGGAGCCTGCGGGGAGCGATCAGGCTGCGCAGTCCAGTCCACTAGCCGAACAGCCTTCCCAGGAGACCAAGGCGTCGGCAGAACCACCCAACAACTTGCTACCGAATGCCGAGAAGGCGACTGAAGTCATGGGACTCGACGAATCCAAAGCTGCGGACCCGAAAACGAATCCGTTGGACAGCCCTAGTCTCGATAATCTTCTTGATGGACTCGACCCCTAGTCGTTTATTGCTGTAATGCACTTGTCACCTCGCCTCTACGATTCCCGTTTGCCCCGCATTACGCTCGGCTTTGCGGTAGTGTGGGGCATTGTCGCTCTTGCACATCTAGCACAGTGGATACCGACATGGCTCGCTGCGGGAATCGCCCTGATTTCAATTCCGCTCAGCGTGTTGTGGATCCGAGGGGCACTACAACCCGGGACACCTAAGCTTCATTTAGTGATCGTTCTATCGCTAACCTATCCGGTGTGGTGGCATGCATCCGTCGCAACTGCGGAGACGATAGGCTTTACCAGTCTTCGATCGGGCCTGGTTGTGGCAGGCATGCTTGGACTATTCAGTGGCGGACTCGCATGGATCGTCTGGGGACTCGAACGCACTTCGCGTCGCTATGAATTGAGTCAAATCGACGCTGCCAGCGATGGAGGTCAATTATCCCTTTCTCTGCTTAATAAGACACATCGAACTAGCGGCCCTCGGGCATGGCATCCGGGTAATCCAAATGCCTGGTATTACGGTCGCAAAAGCCAGAAACTCAAGCAATCCACGCTAACTCTGCTGACCTATTCGGGGCTATTCTGGGCTGGGACGCTGCTCCTGTCACAGTTGCCTGGATGTCAGCGAGTGTTTGAAATGCCTGCGGGCGGTGGTAAACAGATGGCGATTGCTCAAAGGGTAAGGATTGAAAAAGTCATCCGCAAAAAATATGTCGTCAATCCTTTCAGTTCCATCAAGTTTGAAGTTCCACCGATTGATGAGGTGAAATTGCAACTAGAAGAAATCACGGCACACGAGTATACGATTGGTTATGGAGAGGGGAGCGGAGCGGGGTATGCGGGCGGCACAAGCACTGGCCGCATCCAATTGTTTCGCTTGGAGTACGACGGCGGTGATTGGGATCTAAATTTTGGAATTGGCGGCGATGCAAACATGCTGTTGGAGTATGGAATTCTTACGCCGCAGAAAGTCGCCGAAAAAAGCGAATCATTGAGGATCTCACAATTGGGAGACTTTGCCCGAGATAAAAGTCCCCCTTTGGTTTTCTTAACGGGCCAGCAGAATCTTTCATTATCCAATAGTGATGTAAAGACTCTTCGCGAGTACCTCCGCGATAAACATGGAATGTTATTTGTGTCTTCAGGCAGCGGACATTTTCACAACCAGTTCATGGCGCTGATGTATCGCGTACTCCCCGAAATTCCGCCCGTATCGGTACCGCTCGATGACATCATTCACCGAGTACCCTTTTCCATACCTGCGTTACCTTACGTCGTACCACACGGTGGAAAAGAGGCGATTGGCTGGTCCGCAGATGGAAGATGGCTGGTGTACTATCACCCAGGTGACATCAGCGACGCATGGGCGGACGGCCATGCAGGGGTGCCTCGTGAGATTTACGACTCATGCTTCAAGCTCGGCGCTAATGTCATCAATTACGCTTACGCGGAGTACTCAAAACGCTTGCAGACGAAAGGGTTAGAAAAATGACTCAGCGAATCATTGCTCTTTGCTTTGTGCTTGCTTTCGTTGTCGGATCCGCATTCGTGAGAGCGCAGGATTTGTCCGAGTTTGGAATCGATGAGTGGAAAAAACTGCGAGAAGTTGAACGATACCAAATGCAAATCGCAGAAAAGTATTGGCAAGAACAAAACTGGAAAACGGCAGCAGACGAGTATGAAAAGTTCATCGAACTTTATGAAGCCAGCAACGGTGCCCCCTACGCTCAACTGCGATGGAGCTTGGCACTGGTCAAGCTTCGTCAGCAAAACACAGCGATCAAGGACGGCTTTCAAACCGTTATCGACTATTGGCCAGAGTCACCCCAAGCAATTGCTGCCGCGTTTTACATTGGGCGAACCCAGCGTGAAATTGGCCGACTGAAGGAAGCGAAGACATCTCTACAGGGTGTCGTCACCAAGTACCCCCAGCATATCGCTGCTGTCCAATCGCTCAATGAACTGATCGCCATCGCCAACGTCGAAAATGATTTAAATGCAAAAATAAATATTTGGAAGCGGATGACTTTTGAGATCCCGCGGACCAACCTGACGATCGGCCTGTGCTCACAAGCATCCCAACAATATGCAATTCAATTGTTTCGAGAAGCAGCTTTTGATGAAGGGGTTCGGGCACTAGCAACGACCTTCCCACCGGACCAATTGCCGGCGCAGATTGCACAAAGTGTTCGTGGGCCAGTGAGCGAACTTGTAGCCCAATCGGAGTCGAAAGCCAAAGGTGATAAGTTGGCTACTGACGCGATACTTTGGTTCAAGGAGCAGGTATCGAACGAGCAAACGTCGCCTGAATCCAAACAATTAGCGAGGCAATGCTTGTTGGCAATCGCGGACCTTACGTCACTCTCCGGACGCGATGAATCGGTTCCAGCTACTTACGAAGCAGTATTGAAGAACTTAAGCCCTGATGACGAGGCTTTGGGCCGTTTGGCAACCTGGTACAAAACGAAGCAGTCTTATGATCCGGCTCGCGCAACGTATCGGCGATATGAAAATAAAGACGAAGGTTTGGGCCAGGTCGCTTACAGTTATCGCGAACAACAGAATTGGGCGGCCGCAATTGAAACGTATCATTCATTGATTGCTCAAGACCGGGAACATGCCATTCGCTGGAATCCCGAACTGGCCGCAACGTTTCGTGCGGCGGGGAAGTGGGCAGACGCCATCATGGTTTACGAACAACTGGTTCAGCAGGATAGCGCCCAAGCATCGCGATGGCGATGGGAGGTGGGGTGTACGTACCGCGATGCAGGACAGTTTAAAGACGCCATCGGCCATTTCCGGCAATGCGAAAACTTTCCCGAGAATTACAAACAAATGGCATGGTGCCACCGGCAGCTAAAGCAAGCAAAGGAGGCAATCCTTCTCTATAACCAAGTGACATCTGACAACGCATCCGCGCCTTGGGCGTTGTTGCAGATCGCCTATACACGAGAGGAAGCAGGAGAGAAAGAAGCTGCGATTCAGGCGTTCCAACTGGTTTGCAAACGATTCCCCAAGGATGGACACGCCAGCCAGGCTCATGCCCATCTTCAGCAAAAATACAAAATCAGTATCACGCTGGGTGGTGCGGCTGAGGAGTAAGGACTGAGTACGACTTCGTATCATGAATCGGAGCCAGTCCGTTGCTTCGATAACGTCAACATTTTGCATTGTGTTTCGGAAAAATACATCGTCTCTCGGCGTCGTTGCTTTGCTCGCAGGTCAACAATTGAAGTAAAATGGCGGGAGCCGTAGTCTTCAAATCGCTTCGATTGAATGAACGTGGCCGTCGTTGTTGCGCGTTGTCGTTTGCGCGTTCTCGGTGCACGTTGGCATTGCGCGTCGCTACTGAGAGCCGATACCCCTGCGAGTTTCGGGCAGTCGTTTTGTCGACCGTTAGTGGTTGCCGAATGTCTACCCCCTCGGGTGAGTTTTAATATGAGTATTGAGTCATTATTCTTACTTCACATTGTTCCAAGGTCATGCCTGCGCCACGGTTCCTTTTGGATGCGGGGCATCATTGGTGGGCTTTGTGTAGTGGGCATGATCACCTTAAACACCGCAAAGGCAGCCGAGCCTGAAGAAGCGGCTCCGACGGATTTTTTTGAGATGAAAATTCGTCCGGTCCTTGTTGAGCATTGCTACGAATGCCATTCGGTAGCAGCTTCGGAGAGCGGCAAATTGCGCGGAAAATTATTGCTCGACTCCCGCGACGCCATGCGATCCGGCGGTGAGTCGGGCCCTGCGGTGGTTCCAGGGGATCTTGATGCCAGTTTGATCATTGCAGCGCTACGTTACGAGGCATTTGAGATGCCGCCGGCAGGGAAGCTTTCCGATAACGTTATCTCCGATTTCGAGAGATGGATCCGAGAGGGAGCGATTGACCCACGCGAAGGTGCCGCGATCGCTAAGTCGCGAACAATCGACATTGAAGCCGGAAAGAAGTTTTGGTCGTTTCAGCCACTTGCCAAGGTGGTAGTGCCTGACGAAATGGCATCCTCCGATGATAACAACGTAACCGTTCCGCATCCGATCGACCGCTTCATCATTGAGAAGCAAAAGTGGGTGGGCCTGACGATGAGCCCTATAGCATCGCCAAGGATCTTGATTCGTCGAGCTTGGTTCGATCTGCTTGGTATACCACCAACTCCCGACGAGATGCAGGAATGGTTGCGCCGGCTTTCGCAATCGGTCACGGGGCGTACGACCGTCGACCAGCAAGCTTGGGAGGAGTTGATTGAGTATCTGCTCGACCGGCCAGAGTATGGCGAACGCTGGGCACGGCATTGGATGGATATTGCGAGATTCGCCGAGTCCTATGGATACGAACAAGACTACGACCGACCAAACGCATATCACTATCGAGATTTCCTTATTCGAGCCTTCAACAGTGACATGCCCTTTGATCAGTTCGTTCAATGGCAACTGGCGGGTGATGAGCTCGAACCGTCCAATCCAGAAGCATGGATGGCAACGGGCTTTTTGAGCGCCGGAGCTTTTCCAACCCAGTTGACCGAGACCGAGTTTGAATCGACTCGATACAACGAATTGGACGACATGGTTTCGACGACGTCGCTGGCCTTCCTGGGACTATCCATCGGATGTGCACGATGCCATGACCATAAGTTCGATCCCATCAGCGCGGTGGACTACTATCGCATGGCAGGAGTTTTCACGTCTGCGATCCGATGCGAATCAGCATTTGATCTTGATCCGGAACAGAATCGAGCGATTCGCGAACAACATCAGTCGAAACTAGAACTGGCGCGTGACGAACTGCGCCAATTCGAGACCCAAAGTCTCCCAGCCCAATTCTTTGGATGGTTGAAGTCAAGCTCGAGTCATGAAAACACGCAGATGCGTTGGCGTCTGCTCGATGGTGAATTGAAATCGTCCGGCGGTACGAGTTTTCAAAAGCTTGGCGATGGATCCTTTCTTGCCATGGGCGATGCTCCCCAACAGGAAGTTTTGACATTTGAGACCGAGGGGGTGAGAGGTGACCTCGCCGTGATCCGAGTCGAGGCATTGGAAGATGCTTCGCTACCTCGCCGGGGGCCCGGACGAGCGGACAACGGCAACTTTGCTCTCGGTGATTTTCAGGTCGCGTGGATCGAACCCCAAGGTCAGCTACAACCGATTGCACTTGCTAGCGCGGCGGCAACACATGAGCAAAATCGCGATAGTCTATCGGTTGCCGCTTCCATCGATTCCGATCCGGTCTCGGGGTGGGCGATCGACGGCCAAATCGGCCAAAGCCAAGCCGGGGTATTTCGTCCATCCACCACGATGACGTGGGATGGTGAACGCCGTTTTCGGCTGACACTGGTCTTTAACCATCCTAACGGGCGACATGCGATGGGAAGACTTCGCTTTTCCATCTCCTCGGACCCGAATGCGACTCCAGTGATTGGCGATCAAGGTCCGCCAGACCAAGTGCTTGCATGCCTTGAACGCCTCCGTGCGCGAGTTTCCGATATCGACGCATTCTCTGCCGAACTTCTGAACGACGACTGGAAAGTTGGGATTGCGTGGTACCAAGCTCAAATGCCCCAGTGGATTGAACTGAATGCTAAGGCGATGGAGTTAGAAAAATCCGGGCCGGCGCTGCGAATGACGAATGTCCAGGTGACCAGCGAGGGACTGCCCATCCTTCCGCATCACGCCAATGATCGAGGTTACCCTCACCATTATCCTGAAACCTTTGTTTTACGGCGTGGAGACGTGACGCAGCGGGTTGAAGTCGCCGAACCCGGCTTTCCAAAGGTGCTCACGCGCGGTTCCGACCCATGGCGTCCGGCTCCATTGTCCGAACAACAGGATCGCAACCCAAAATCGAGCTATCGACGCGCAGCTTTAGCGACTTGGTTGACCGATCCCAATGAGGGCACCGGTGCATTGGCCGCGCGAGTGATTGTCAACCGCCTGTGGCAACATCATTTCGGTGCAGGCATCGTAACGACTCCCAATGACTTCGGAGCGACCGGCCAACCTCCCAGTCATCCGATGTTGCTGGAATGGCTCGCCAGCCAATTGGTCGCCGAAGGTTGGAGACTCAAGCCGCTTCACCGGTCGATCATGACTAGCGGCACCTATATGCAAAGCAATCGGCTGAGCAACGATTCTCGCTCGCAAATCGACCTAGAAAACAGGCTACTTTGGCATCGTCCCCCTCGTCGATTGGAAGCCGAAGCGATACGCGATTCGGTTTTGGCGGTATCAGGCCTGCTCGACCGTCGGATGTATGGCCCCGGTACGCTCGACCCCAATATGAAGCGGCGTAGTGTTTACTTTTTCATCAAACGAAGCGAACTGATCCCGTCGATGATGCTATTTGATTGGCCCGAACACTTGGCGAGCGTTGGTCAACGACAATCAACGACCGTTGCACCGCAGGCATTGCTATTCATGAACAATCCGCAAACGAGAGAATGCGCAGAGGCATTGGCGGCCGCTGTCTTAAAGCCCGAACTCGGGGAAACGATTCGGCTGGTTTTCGACCGAACGCTGGGTCGACCACCAACGGACAGAGAACAAATCGCAGCACTGGAGTTCATTGGCAGCGACCAGCGGGTGCGTGATGGGACAGGTGGTACATCGGCGATACAACTTGCGGTAGCCGATTTTTGTCAGATGGTCTTTAGTATGAACGAGTTTATCTACGTTGATTAATCAAGTGCTTGGGAAGTAGATTCATGCAATCAATCCATCATGGTGTGGCGAGCAGACTCCAACGACGCGAATGGCTGCGCCGCGCCGGATGCGGATTCGGTTTGGTGGGACTAGCCTCGTTGCTTCACGAGGAAGGATGGTGCGCCAAGGCGAACGCCATCGACGTAGACGCTGCAAGGCCGCAATTTGCAGGACTTGGCGCGAGGTCGCTCGATCCCCTTGGCCCAATCATGCCCCATTTCGCAGCCAAGGCAAAACGTGTCATTTGGATATTCGTCAACGGTGGCCCCAGCCATGTGGACACCTGGGATTACAAACCCGGCTTGGTGAAGGCAGATGGAAAGTCGATTAAGGAGTATGACGCGAATTTCTCTAACACCACCGGATTCTTTAAGGACGCCGTCGGCAACTTAATGAAGTCGCCATTCTCTTTTCATCCCCGTGGCCAGTGTGGAAAGATGGTGTCTTCCATCTTCCCGAATTTGGGTGAACACGTCGACAAGATGGCATTTATCCATTCGGGTTTTACCGAGTCCAACAATCATTCACCTGCGTTGTTCGCAATGAATACCGGCTTCGCTCGAATGGGATTTCCATGTGTTGGTTCCTGGGTGACCTATGGATTAGGTAGCGAAAGCCGTGACCTACCTGCGTTCGTGGTGATGAGCGATCCGAAAGGACGTGGTTTGCCTAAAGGGCATGCCGCGAATTGGGGCGCAGGATTCTTACCCGGAGTTTATCAGGGCACCCACTTGAAGCCGACCGGTGAAGCGATCGACAATTTGAAGCAACCACAGGGCGTCTCGTTGGCAACGCAAAGAGACCAGCTGAACCTCCTCAAGCGATTGAATTCCTGGCATTTGGACGAGCACGCGGACGATTCAGACCTCGCCGCGAGAATCGAAAGTTTTGAATTGGCTTACCGCATGCAGAGCGCCGCGCCCGCCACCATCGATCTCACCGAGGAACCTGAGCATATCCATCATCTTTACGGTCTCGACGACCCAAGGTGTGAACATTTTGCAAGACAGTGTCTGATGGCGAGAAGATTCATCGAGCGTGGCGTTCGCTTTGTTCAAATCTACTCGGGAGGAATGGAAAACCAACGATCTTGGGATGGGCATTCCGATATCCAAGGCAACCACCAACAGTTCGCTGAGGAAACGGATCGCCCGATCGCAGGTTTGCTCGACGACTTGGAACAGCGAGGCATGCTGAGCGATACATTGGTGATTTGGTGCGGCGAGTTCGGAAGGTTGCCGATCGCTCAGTTGGGCGATAAACCGGGGCGAGACCACAATCCGCATTGTTTCACGGCATGGCTAGCCGGAGGCGGCGTGAAAGGGGGAGTGAGTCATGGCGAATCAGACGACATCGGACATAAAGCCGCTGTCGATCGCGTTCACTTGAACGATCTGCACGCAACGATTCTCCATCTGTTGGGGCTGGATCACGAGAAGCTGACTTACCTTTCTAACGGGCGTCAGTTTCGATTGACCGACGTGGCAGGCAACGTCATCCACCCGATCATTGACTCGGCGGGCGTGTGATAGACGACACCAGTCGCGATCATTCTCGATCGGGCTGCTTGCGATTATCAAGATTCCATCCAACGGGCTGCGTCCATGCTTGTTGCTTTTGATCGACAAACGAGGGGTCGACTGCAGCGAGGCTACTGGTGACGACAGCACGAACATAAAGGTCGTCTTCGGCTAACTCGTAAGTGGGCGTTAAGCCATCCACGGTTGCCAAGACTTTTCCGATTTCCTCCATGGGTGGTAGCGATGGCAGGGCATCGGGACTTTGTAGGGATGCATTGACAGGAACCTTCGTCCCCACAAACACTGTTTGGTAGGTCGAATCTCCCATAGGCTGAATCACCAATCGGAGCGACCTTGCACGAACATCAAAGCTAACATCGGTCAGAGTCACGCCACTGGATGCATAGAAGTCACCCCGTTTCATGGCCAGGATGACGTGCTCTGGCGTTAAGTAACGCGAACGCACCATGACCCAACCACGACCGGGACGACTGCCACCGGTACCGTGGTAATGATGACTATCATCGGTTCCCAATCCGAACAATGGGTGAGCGTTTAGTTGAATAAGGCGAATCGCATTGGCGATGTCCCATATTCGCTCGACGCTTGGACGAGTGGCATCTCCGAGGTGATTGATGGACGGATGGCCGTTGTACACTTCATAAAAGCGATCCGTAGTGACGAATGCTAAGTCCTCAGCGGTCACCGCCCAGCCGAAGTTTGGGTGATTGAGGTGCGGAAGGATCTCGCGTCCTTTGGCTTTCTCTTGTTCCATGATGGCGCGAAAATTGTTTGCGATCGTATCGCGAACCGATTCACCTCGCTGCGGTTCGATCACCTCGGAGAGATTCGCCGCATTGATATGGACGGGCTTACCATCAGCATTGTCGCTGATCTCTTCGCTTTGAATCATCAAGAATCTTCCTCGCTCATCGAGCAATGAGCGAAACTCGTCGAACGGTTTCAGCCTTACCTCACTCGGCAACTCCTCCCGGTCGCCTCGTAACTCAACCCAGTCGCTGCCGAACTGTTTTGTGTATTTCTCAATGACGTCGTTGCCACCACGTTTGAGGACATCTTCGACCTTCATCCAACGTTTACCTTCGCTGAGTACGTTGTGATCCGACATTGCCAAGAAGTGATATCCTCGATCGCGATACCACTGAGCGATCATTTCCGGGAAGTCATCGCCGTCGCTCCACAGAGAGTGCGTATGCAGGTTGCCTTTCCACCAAGAGAATTCCGGGCCGGGTGCCAACGGCTCTTCAGCGACGGAACTCGAAACCGCTGGCGCGATCGACATGCAAATCGCGATGAGACCAACTACAAGTCGCGACGGAATGCTTTTCTTGAGGTTCATGACAGACTCCGCCAAGGCTCGACAGGTCATGATCCCGGACCCACCGACTTGGCTGACTTTTCTAGATAGGAGGTTTTTTTTGATTAGCTAAACTTTTTTAGCAGAAGTGCCGATGACCAATAATGTACAAATTTTGTCTCGCCAAGGATGTTGCGAAATGGCCTACGAATCGTGTTTTCAACGCTTTTCACTGCTGCACGGAGCGATGCTGGGGATCGTTTTGTTGGCGAGCGGATGCTGCGGACCGATGGCGTGTGGCCCGATTGGCTGCAATACCTGCGGCAGCTCGGGGCCATTGATGGCACTTGGATCGCACGGTGCTTGCAGCGGATGCGATGGCTGTGGCGAACGATACGTTGACGAGTGGATCAACCATCCGCCAAGTTGCGATCCGTGCGATGCATGTGGAAATCACAACGGACAATCATGTGATTCGTGCCGTCCGATGTTTGACGGGTTCAAGAGCCTGTGGGGATATCGCCGTGATTGTGGCTGTACTGCCTGCGGCTCCGCGACATGCGATGGTGGATGTGAAACGAGCGATTGCGGGTCAGGTGGGTGCGACAGCTGCGGTGGATGTGAGAGCTGCGGCGGTACCGGCGACTATGCTAGCCAAGAAACGATGGGGCACTACGTTGACTCATCGTCTGCCATCCCAATGCCCCAACGTCACCGCCCCTCGCTCGCTCCGCAAATCGTGGAAGCCAAACCAGCGATCAAACCTTATCAGCCTCAGCGTACGAAACAGATTTTTCGCCCCAAGGGCGCGGTGGCGGGCGGACCAAACGTACGAAGCTACTGAACAGCAGCCTAAAACAAATGACTAGGCGGCTCGAACTAACTCACTTTGAACCGCTTCGACGAAGTCGGCACCGACCTTTGTGGCTCCTGCGGTTGCAGCAGCAAGCAATGACAATTCGGCCATTGCGGAAATCATTGCAATCCGACCGTCGCTCAATTCATGCAGACGAACGGTTGCAGAGTCCTCAAACACTGGGGCTTTGGCACCTGCAACCGCAACGGCAAATCGCACATATTGCATCGAATCATCGAGCCGAAACGCGTCGAGATCGATTCTTAGCGGGCAAAAATCAAGTGCATCTTGCAGTGAAGCAGCATCTTCGAGTGTGGTCCCCATCACGATCGCCAGCGACGAACTGCTCGAGGCCAGCACGGCAGCGGCTTCCGCAGTCGCGGCATCACAACGATCGATCAACCAAAGAGTTTTCACCTGACTACGCCCAAGCGCTCGGATCGATTCTTCGATTCGTTGAGTCAATCGGTCCGAAAAGGGATCAATGCACATTGCAACGGCTAATCTCGCCAAAGCCGCGCGACGCGAACCGACTCCACCACTCGTCATGACCGGCTCGACGGCAACGCCACCAAATCCAGAGGTGGTAGCCAATCGTCTCATTAAAGTACTGACGCCGCAACCTCGGTGGCTAAGCATCACAGCACTTCGGCTCGCCGAGCGAACCAGGTAGTCCACGCGAGCGATTGCTTCTCGCTGCGGATTTCCTGCATAAAAGGCGTCGGAAGTTGTCACTGCCGCAAAAGGACTGCGGTTCATTGACCAGTGTTGGTGAAAGTTCATGAGGAATACCAGCCAATGCGGTGTCTTTGGAAATCCGAAATGCCTAAAGTGAACGAATGGTGGTTCCACCACGTTAGACTCGGTTCATTCGGTAAAATCGGCGAACGGGGGCAAATGCTTGAGCCTTTCGATACCGCCCTCAAAGTCAACCAATCCAAGCCGCTCCATTTCCACGTCCAGGCAACATGACCAGGCGATACTTTGCTCCTCATTTACCTTCTGATGGTGGCTCGGTCCCCATCGACGAAGCGGAGGTACATCACGCCCTGCACGTGATGCGAATTAAACCGGGCGAACGCGTCGAGTTGTTCGATGGGACGGGAAGGCAAGCGACCGCGACCGTTGAAGTGGTGGGACGACGGGAAGTGATCTGCAACGCGCAATCGACAGTGGTGATCGATCGCGAGAACTCTGTTCATATTGAGCTGGGGATTGCGATGCCCAAAGGTGACCGATCCAAAGAATTGATTGAGAGACTAACCGAACTCGGTGTCAATCGGTTGGTTCCACTGCACTGTCGTCGCACGCAGTGGGCGGTTTCCGAAACGATGATCCCAAAGTGGCACCGGATGGTGATTGAAGCCTGCAAACAATGCGGTCGAAACCGGCTGATGGAAATCACGCAGCCGATCTCATTCAATGACTGGACAAGCCAACCGTCAATCGAACGCAATGCCTCAAGACGGATCGCACATCCAACTGGCGACGAGCCCTTCGAAGTGTCCCGAACGGAACCATCCCAGGCCGTAAGTATTGCGATCGGCCCCGAAGGTGGTTTTACTGATGACGAGGTCGCAGCATCGGAAAACAATGGATGGCAACGCTTAAACCTTGGACGACGAATCTACCGAATTGAAACGGCCGCCATTGTCGCAGCCATAAAATTTTCCGGCATCTAACTCGCACCCTAACCCATACGTTCGAAATGAAGTATCTCTTGTTCTCCGATCTCCATCGCCATGTGGAGGCGGCGCGTCAGCTTGTCGAAGCCGCCCAGGATGTTGACTTCGTCGTGGGCGCTGGCGATTTCGCTAATCGACACGAAGGCTTGAGCGATACGCTTGACATCCTTTGCCAAATCACAAAGCCTTCCATCTTGGTACCGGGTAACGGAGAAACCTTTGAAGAACTGCGCGATGCGGCGGCGCACTGGCGTTCGGCGACAGTGCTTCACGGAAATGGCTGCGAAATTGACGGCGTTGCGTTCTGGGGCTTGGGAGGTGGCGTTCCGGTGACTCCGTTTGGTTCTTGGAGTTACGACTTTACCGAAGAGCAAGCACGGGACATGCTTGCGGCGTGCCCCAAGTCCGCGGTTCTTGTCGTCCACTCGCCACCATTGGATACCGTCGACCATGACAGCACCGGCAGGATTCGTGGCAGCGAAGCGATTCGTCAAACCATTGAGTCCAAGGAACCAAGGCTAGTCGTCTGCGGACACATCCATAGCGATTGGGGAAAGCAGATGAAGTTAGGACCAACAAAGATCGTCAATGCAGGTCCTGGAGGCGTCATCGTGGAATGCTAAGGATCTCCAATAAACTGATCAGCAAGAACGGAATAGGTTGACGGAGTCCACATGCACTGTCGCTCGATTCACTTTGCTCCATGCAAAGTCGGCGATGAGTTCCGCCGCCGTGATCGCTTGCGGCGAAGCGACAAGACCGGCGCTGTGCGCTGCCCATCCAATGATCTGCTCTGCTCTCACACCTTGGGCACGAAACTGACTTAATCTTGTATCCCCGTGCCGTTTCGCGAGTCTTCGGCCGTCACTTCCCACGACCAACGGGACATGTGAATAACTGGGGGTGTTGTATCCAAGCGAAGCTATCAGATCGGCTTGTCGAAAGGCACTAGGAATGAGATCATCGCCGCGGACCACTTGATTGACTTTCATCGCATGATCATCAACGACAACTGCGAGCTGATAGGCGGCTTCGAGTGTCTTGCGAGTGACGGGAAAGTCGCCAAGTTGCTGAGCAACATTTATCCGCAATTCGCCGAGCAGGCAGTCCGTAACGGCGGTCACACCATCGGTAGCGCGAAACCTCCAACAAAACGTTCCGGTCGGAGGAAGAGGATCTCCATGACGCCAAGCGGAACACTTGCCATGATAGACGGGGCCGTCGATGGACTCATGCGGCGCGCTAGCAGCCTCATCGATATCGGAGCGAGTACAAGTGCACGGATAAGCGCGGTCCATTTCGATCAGACGACCTAATTCAAACCGGTAGATTGATGCTCTCGCCGTTTGAATGTAGGGACCGGACGGCCCGCCGATGTCGGGCCCTTCGTCCCAATCGAGTCCGAGCCAATGCAGGTCATCGATCGCCTGTTGGATTGCCCAAGGCTTCACCCTCGGCGAATCGATGTCCTCGATGCGAAGGATCATTCTTCCGCCCTGACTTCTCGCCGACAGCCAAGCGAGCAGATAGGTTCGCGCATTGCCTAGATGCTGCGAACCGGTTGGCGATGGCGCGAGCCGGCCAACCACCTTGATACCGGCGATTCCGCTCACTAAAAATCAGCGCTACCTGGCGTTCGAGGGAAAGGAATGACATCACGGATGTTCGCCATGCCGGTGACGTATTGCACCGCTCGCTCGAGCCCTAGACCGAAACCAGCATGTGGCACGCTCCCAAACTTTCGCAGTTCGATGTACCACCAGTACTCTTCGTGTTTCAAGCCCGATGCTGTCATCCGGGCAAGCAACGTGTCAAGCTGATCTTCGCGTTGGCTACCGCCGATGATCTCGCCTACACCTGGAACAAGCACATCCATGGCACCAACGGTTCGCCCGTCGGCAGAGAGCTTCATGTAAAAAGGCTTAATTGACGAAGGATAGTCCGTCAGGATTACCGGTCCACCGACATGCTTTTCGGTCAAGAACCGCTCGTGTTCGGCTTGCAAATCGATACCCCACTTAACTGGGTAATCAAACTTTTCGGTGCACTTCTCAAGCACCGTAACCGCATCGGTGTAGGTCATGTGCGCAAAAGGTGCGTCCACGACTTTGCGAAGCTGATCCACGACTCCAGGTTGAATGTGTTCATTGAAGAACTGCATATCCTCTTCACATCGGTTCAAGCAATCGCTGAAGATCCGCTTGAGGAACGACTCCGCTAATCGCATGTTATCCGCAAGATCGAAAAACGCGGCCTCTGGTTCGATCATCCAAAACTCAGAAAGATGCCGCGACGTGTGGCTATTCTCCGCTCGAAACGTTGGTCCAAACGTATAAATGCGTCCAAGGGCGGTTGCGTACGTCTCACCTTCCAACTGACCGCTGACGGTCAAGAACGATGGCTTACCAAAGAAATCCTGCGAATGGTCGATGGGTCGGTTGCTTCCCACTAACTTGTCAAGGTTCAGTGTCGTCACACGGAACATTTCTCCCGCGCCTTCACAATCACTTGCCGTGATGATCGGCGTGTGCAGATACAGAAATCGATTGTCTTGAAAGAACTGATGGATGGAGTGGCAGATCTGATTGCGAACTCGCATCACCGCGCCGAACGTGTTTGTGCGCCCGCGAAGGTGAGCCCATTCACGTAGTTTCTCAAAGGAGTGCCTTTTCTTTTGCAGGGGGTATTCTTCGACATCGCACCAACCGATGACCCGAACCTCTTCGGCGTGCAACTCGGTCGCCTGCCCGGCGGCAGGCGACAGCTTCAAGGCGCCGCGAACGACAACACTACACCCCGCAGACAATTTTTGGATTTCGTCGGCATAATTTCCAAGCGTTGCCGGTGCAACGATTTGTAAGTTTCCGAAGCAACTGCCATCGTTGATTTCGATAAAGCTGAATCCACCTTTGGAATCACGGCGAGTGCGCACCCAGCCTCGTACCTCTACTGATTCACTTACCGCTTGCTCGCGTCTCGCATCGCTGATCAATAACCAACTCATCGTCATTCCGTTTACTAAATCAAGAATTCAATAGCGGCAGAATCGATTCGATGAAAAAAGTGCCTACCCCCGACTTTGCGAAACGCCCCAAGACCGTTTCGCCAATCGATTTCAGACACCGTTTCTCATTAAAAACACTACAACAAATCATGCTCAGCAAGCAATCGTTCCGCATCGAGCGCGGCCATGCAACCGGTCCCTGCAGAGGTAATGGCCTGGCGATAATAATCGTCGGCGACATCGCCTGCCGCGTAGACTCCTTGCACGCTTGTGTAAGTTCTACCCAAGGTGGTCCAACGAATGTAGCCTTTGTCCGTAAGCTCCAACTGGTTATTGAGGAACTTAGTATTGGGCGTGTGTCCAATGGCAAGGAACAATCCGGTAATTTCGAGGTGCCGCTCCTTTTTCTCCTGGTTTTGAATCAGACGCAGGCCCGTTACCCCTGCTTTTTCTTCTCCAAGAACTTCAAGCACTTCATGATGCCAAAGGATTTCAATTTTCGGATTTCGAACAGCTCGCTCTTGCATGATTTTAGAAGCGCGAAGCTCATGGCGGCGGACGATCAAGTACACCTTCGAAGCAAACTTGGTGAGGTAGGTTGCTTCTTCAACGGCGCTATCGCCGCCGCCGACAACGGCTAATGCTTGCTTGCGGAATCTTGGCAAGGCGCCGTCACACACCGCACAAGCGCTAACGCCGCGATTCTTATATGCATCTTCACTCGGTAAACCCAAATAGTTTGCGCGAGCTCCGGATGCGACAATCAGCGTATTGCAGTAGTGTGAACCGTTTTCGAGCGTATCGATCTTGAAGACGCTCGATGAAAAGTCGGTCATCGTCACATCGTCAGTGATGATGCGGGTGCCAAAGTTGCGTGCCTGTTGGCGCATCAGGTTCATCAGTTCCGGGCCTGTGACGGCGTGCGCTTCTTCACTCACCGGCGGCAACAGGTACTGTTGTTCGGAATCGATAGCCGAATCGACAAACGCTTTTAGATTGCCCGATGGGAAACCGGCGTAGTTTTCGACTTCGGTCGTAAGCGCCAACTGGCCAAGCGGAAGCGTTCCGTTTTGACGGTTTTCTTCAGTCATCGCGCCTTCAAAGACAAGCGGCTCAAGATTGGCGCGGGCGGCATAAATGGCGGCACTCCAAGCAGCGGGGCCACTTCCGATAATGATCGTTTTCTCAACCTTGTCAGACACTGAAGACCAAACCTTCCGAAAAAAAGGAATCCGGCCCGCACTCGACCCACGGTAATGGGCAACGCGGAAAACACTTCTCGCGGGTATTATAGGGCCTTCGTCCGCCTGCACCATTGGCAGAGGCGGTCGAAAGGCATCGAGGTTTCCTCGCCGGTGAAGAAGCGCCGCGGCTAAAATTACCGCCCCACTGGGTTGCGTTACCGCCGATGATTTACATGAAAAACGGGGCCTCGCAGATTCATTTTGGTATCAGAACCTCAACACTTTAAGGGGAAGTATGGGCGGCACATCGAGGGTCATTTGCTTGGGAAAAATCTGACGGCGTGGAAGAAATGCCCGCAGTCATTCCCGGCCGCGTCTCGAAGTGCCTCCGCTTCCAATGCTCCGCTTCCTTTCACCTGGTCACACTTGATGGTCCCATTACATCGTTTCTTCTTACTAATTGTCGGCGTCGCCCTGCTATCCGTCTCGTGGGTGATGGCCGAAGACTGGCCTCAATGGCGAGGTCCTCACCGCGATGGGATCTGGGAGGCCGATGGACTGGTCGATGAATTGCCCGACGGACAACTTCCACTAGTATGGTCGGTTGATATCGGCCCAGGATACAGCGGCCCCACGGTTGCGAATGGGCGAGTCTACGTCACTGAGCGACGACTCGACGCAGGAAACCAATGGGAACGAGTGCTCTGTTTCGATTCGGCTTCGGGCAAGCAACTTTGGCTTCACGAATACAAAGCGGACTACACAGTCAGCTATACCGCAGGGCCCCGCGCGAGCGTCACGGTCGACAACGGCAAGGCCTACAGTGTCGGCGCGATGGGACACTTCATTTGCTTCGATGCCGCAAGCGGCGACATCATTTGGAAGCGTGACTTAGACCTGGAATACGATATCGACATGCCGATATGGGGAATCGCGGCATCGCCGTTGATTTACGAGTCGCTAGTCGTTCAACAAGTAGCCGGGAGCGATGGCGCCTGCTTCGTCGCGTTTGATAAAGAAACTGGCAAAGAAGTTTGGAAGGCACTGAATGAACGTGCAGGCTATTCATCACCCATCATCATCCGCCAAGGCAACTCCGATGTACTGGTTTGCTGGACCGGTGAAAGCCTTTCAGGACTGGACCCACGTAGTGGGGCCGTGTTTTGGAAGCATGAAATGCAGCCGCGTCAAATGCCGATCGGTATTGCCACACCGTCGGTCGATGGCGATCTGGTCTATGTATCAAGTTTCTACGACGGCTCGCTCATGATCAGGGTAGGGGCAGAGCCACTCAACAGCGAACAACTCTGGCGAACGGTGGGTCAGGATGAGAAAAACACCGAGTCGCTGCACGCGATGATCGGCACACCGATAGTCGAAAAAGGATTCATCTACGGCGTTGATAGTTACGGTGAAATGCGATGCTTGGACGCGATGACTGGCGAACGCCTTTGGGAAGATCTGACCGCGGTACCCAAAGCGAGGTGGTCAACAATCCATATGGTACGCCAAGCAGACCGGGTGTGGATGTTTAACGAACGAGGGGAATTGTTGATCACTAAGCTATCGTCTGCTGGTGTTGAGATCATCGATCGCGCCAAATTGATCGAGCCGACAACAGCGCAACTCGGACAACGCGGTGGAGTTTGCTGGTCACATCCGGCCTTCGCGGAACGCAGCGTATTTGCCCGCAACGACAAACAACTCGTAAAAGCCTCACTTGCCAAGTAGATGTGACTCAGCGAAACCCTTTGTGAGCGGCCAGGAATTGGTCTTCGTCAAATGAGGCCGTCGCGATAAACTCTTACGATGGTCTGCCGCACTTTGACTATTGGCTCACGCTGAGGTTTGGCGCACGCAGACGTCCGGGCGCGCGCATGAATGAGTGAGCCAA
The DNA here is from genome assembly GCA_031411655.1 of Planctomycetaceae bacterium. Taxonomy (GTDB): domain Bacteria; phylum Planctomycetota; class Planctomycetia; order Pirellulales; family Pirellulaceae; genus UBA6163. Next base: position 155,644 of record JANOBM010000040.1, on the reverse strand, counting down.
GGCCACGACATGGATTCGATTTTTCTCTTGGGCAGGGAGCCTACACGATGCCGACTTTTCATTTCCGCAGTTTGGCATTTTCGCTTGTTTTGGCAGCGACCGGGTCGGTTGCTTTCGGTCAAGTCCAGTCGGCACCCATCTTCCAAAGGCCCCTGTTCCCTCGACCGTTGACACCTATCACAAGTGGTCCCACCTCAAGCGAGGCAGGGGTGATTAATGAAGCTACGGCAGTGCTGCATGAAGTCGCGATGGGCTCTGCGACCAACATTCCGGAAAACCTCCTCGCTTCAGCAGAAGGGGTCGCGATCATTCCCCATTATGTTCGCGGGGCATTCGTCATCGGAATTGGTGGCGGGCGGGGCGTATTGTTGACGAAGGACGCCAATCAGCAATGGCAAGCACCCGAGTTCATCACCATCGGTGGCGGCAGCATCGGCTGGCAGGCTGGGGTGGAAGCCGTCGATCTCGTACTTGTATTCCGGTCGCCTAGAAGTCTTAACAATATTCGTCAGCGAAAAGTGACCTTAGGCGTCAACGCTTCCGCAGCGGCAGGGCCCATTGGTCGGTACGCGAGTGCTGCGACTGATTTGACGGCGCAGGCCGAAATCTTCACCTACTCCCGGTCTCGCGGTCTTTTTGCTGGCGTGTCATTGACGGGGGCGAGCCTGCAGATTGACATTCCCGCAACGCAGGCCTATTACCAAACTGCTGGAGGTGGACCGGGGTTGGTACCTGCCACAGCGATTGGGCTGGTAGAAGAACTGAAACGATTTTCTAGAAGCGTGCCAACGGTCGCTTTACCCTCAAGGGATCCGTCCGTCGGTGGTGTGCCTCCCATCGATACCTCCACCGGCCAACCAAGTGACCCTGCAGCCCTACAATCGCCGGCGCAGGACACCATGATCACGGTTCCTGATACCGGCCTCGCACCGCTCGAGCGGTCCGTTAGCGCGCTGCTGGCCAACGTTGATACACAATGGCAAGCCTACTTGGCATTGCCTGCCCACTGGCGCAACGCGAGGGAACTTGCGTCAAGCGAAGTCCAAGCAACTTGGATGCGGTACGAACGAGTCGCCACCAATCCCCGATTCGAAGCACTGCGATCACTGCCGGAGTTCAAGGAGTCACTTGAATTTCTTCGCCAATTAGCCTCCGAGACCTCAAAAGACTATCGTCTGCAACTGCCTCCACCTCCGGCGACCGACGCAGTCGATGTTTCTCGCGGTCGCTACTGACATGAGGCTCGGCAATCCTACTGTGCCCGATACGGATTAAACAGTTGATAGTTTAAATGACGGTACAAATCGCTGGACTGCAGCAATTCGGCGTGCTTGCCTTCACCGGCAAGTTTGGAACCGTTCAGTAAAAGAACGCGGTCAGCCATCCGGAGCGTTTGCAGTCGCCGTGGCAAGATAACCACCAGAGACTTCTCTGCGACCAAAGTCTTTAACGCAGCAAGGCAATTGTCGGTAGCAAGCTCTTCTGGCGGCAGCGGCGGTTCCTCGACGACGACGATGGGTGGCTTGTGCAGTATCGCCCGGCTGATGCCAATCGCGTAACGCTCTTCGGCGCTTAACCGCGACTCATTTGGCGTGAGTATGGTGTGCAAGCCTTCGCTCAGCCGCATCAAGGAGTCGTAGATTCCCAATTGCTGAGTGGCGACCATGATGTCATGAGGGTCGATATTGGAATGCCCTGCCGCAATGTTGTCGATAACCGAGGCTTCGGACAGGGGCCCATCCGCACCTATCCAAAGAACGTTTTTTACCAGCGAGCGGGGGTGAATGTCTCTTAGTAAGATGCCGTCAATGGATATCCGGCCTTGCCCCGGACGCCCAATCCCTAGCAATAGCTCAGCTAGCGAAAAGGTCGAAACACTGTCGGTGCCCAGCAAAGCAACTAAGGTGCCCGGGCGCAGCTGTAAGCTAATATTGGCAAGAATCACGTCACCACCTACGTCGCCCAGCGTGACATCGACCATTTCCACTTTGTCCCGAAGCCCTGCAAGTCCGACCCTTTGTTCGCTCGGAGGCGCGTCATCAAAAATCTCCAAATACTGGTAGACACTTCTCGCCGCTTCGTCAGCGGTGGCTGCCGCCGAGATCGCTTGCACAAGTCGTGTAGATGCAGCAACAGCACCAGTAAGCGAAAGCCCCAGTACCAGGGCCGATGCTAAACTCAAACCCGATGTCGGATCAAAGAAGTTGACCCCCAAGCCGAGTATCAACAACGCGATTGCAAACGAAGCCGCGAACGCCATGATTGGCCACAAGCTACCTCGGTGGTTTTGCTGCACTTCGATTCGCCGATAAAGTGCCTCGAGCTCATTCATGAATGCCTGGTCTGCGGCGCCACCGGATTGCGTACGAGCAAGTAATGGAGCCTGACTAATGAGATTCACCAATCGACGGCGCGCGCGAGGCAATTCCCACGCGGTCGATTCGTTTTCAATTCTCTGGCGCAATGCGCGGTACAGCTGCCAAAGCAACAACCCTGAGATGACAGCCAGGGACGCCAAGGGAATGTTGACCATTAACGCCAGTGACACGCAACCAATTACCATCAGCAAGCTTCGAGGCATCGCTCGTGACCACGACGACAATCCACGCGTCAACTGGGGAAGACGCTGCTCGATCAAAACTTGAGCGCGCGAACGCTGAGCCACCGCACCCTCAATCTCGGCGCGACGTAACGACTGGCGAAGCAAGTCACGATGAAGCCCAAGCGTTACCGCCCGGCTTCTCGCATCGGCACCCTTCCGGTGAATCCAAATAGCCAGCGAAAATGAGATCGCCATCATCAGTGCAATCACCACCAAGTAGGTCAATTGAACCAGGGGAGGCAATGCAATGAAGGACTCCGCGATGGGGACCGCAACGTATGTGCCTATACTTACCGGAGAAACCCGCAAGCCTTCCTCGTCCAAGAGCATTGCGATCAAACCAACAACGATGATCACACACGGTACAAGCAAGCCGGCCGCGACAGCAGCCAAGTACCACAGCAGCGATGCGCGGCCTTCAGGTTCTCGAAGCGCAGTACGAAAATGGTTGGCGCGAAAAAGCGAAGAAAAATCGGGCAAGGTCAAATCCCTTGGAAGCGACGGTGAGCGGAGGCAAATCGATGAGGCGATTGACTCTTGCTATGTTAACTCGAAGGCAGTCGTCGCGTACGACTTCCCAACGGAAACGAGCACTCTCCCGACCACAAACCGAGCGTCCCTCCTCGCTCGGTAATCCAAAACCGGAACGCACTTGGGCAATTCCGCTGGGCATGTCACTCAATCACGGGACACACATCAAACCATTCTCGTTTTTGCTCGTGCATCCACTCGGACGACTCGAGCGGCCCCCAGTTGCCAGGATCGTACTTCAATAGGGGCGGTGCGGCTGGACTTCGCCAAGCTCCGATGATCGGATCGATAATGCCCCATGACAATTCCACCTCATCGCTGCGAGCGAAGAGACTTGCGTCGCCGTTCATCGCATCCAGTAATAGTCGCTGATAACCGTCCGGCATTCCGCCCGCATCGCCTTTGTTGAACCGGAAATCAAGTGTCGATGTCCGCGTTTTCATATCGGTGTCAGGCACTTTGGACTGAATATGCATCTGAATGCCTTCGGCCGGCTGTACCTGGATGACGAGTCGATTGGCGTCAAATTCTCGCAACTTGGTTCCGAAAACCAAGTGAGGCGGCTGCTTGAATTGAATCACGATTTGCGAAGTGCGACACGACATCCCCTTGCCACTGCGCAAATAGAACGGGACGTTTCTCCACCGCCAGTTATCAACGTAGAGTTTGAGGATGGCAAACGTTTCCGTCGGACTCGCTGCCGGCACACCGGGCTCTTGCAAATAGCCGTCGTATTGTCCGCGGACCGTCTGCGCCGCAAAGTCACCACCGGTCATTGGCCGAACGCTGTGAAGCACCTTCACCTTTTCATCGCGAACGAGCGATGAATCAAATCGGGGCGGCGGCTCCATCGCCGTGATCATCAGCAGCTGAAAAATGTGATTCTGAAACATGTCGCGAAGGATCCCGGACGTATCGTAATAGCCCGCTCGGCTTCCAATGACAACTTCCTCGGCGACCGTGATCTGGATATGGTCGATGTAGTTTCGGTTCCACAAAGGCTCGAAGATACTGTTAGCAAATCGCATCGCGAACAGGTTCTGTACGGTTTCCTTGCCAAGGTAATGGTCGATACGATAGATCTGATCCTCACGAAAGACTTTGTGCACTCGGTGATTGAGTTCCTGCGCGGACTTTAAATCAGTACCAAACGGCTTTTCAATAATGACTCGCCGGGCGCCCATGGAATCATCTGCCAAGCCGGCCGCGCCCAACTGCTCGACCGCGGTCGCGTAGAGCTGCGGCATGGTCGAGAGATAATAGACGCGATCGGCCCGACCTTCCGGCTCGATCGAAGTCAAGAATTCACGAAGCTTGACGAAATCATCCAGTTGTTGAATGTCACCCGATTGGTAATGAACTCGTTCAGCGAATGTCGCCCAAGTCGCCTCATCAAAGGATGATCCGGCAAATTGAGAGGTGGTGTCGCGTAGCGAACTGCGCCACTGCTGATGTTCAAAACTACTTCGCGAAACACCGACGATTTGGGTATTCGACGGAAGCCGCTTCTTCTTATGGAGGCTATACAGTGCCGGAATCAGCTTGCGGCTGGTAAGGTCGCCAGACGCCCCGAAGATAACAATGGTATGCGCCATCGGTGGATTTCCCTTCGCGAAGATTTAGGTTGATCGAAACATTCGCACCGAGACCAAGACTCGATCATTTACGTTCCGCAGCAGAAGCCTGCGACCCTGCGGTCAATCGAGTGAACCAATCGATTGATCAAAGCGACGAAGAATTAGCACAAACGGCGCGAATACTTTTTCCGGCGATCCCTTCCAAAGCGGTATCAATTTATCGCACCGTTGGCAGGGTATCTACGGGAGTCAACGAAAGACGCTCGCAATTATCTGCTGCCCAAGTCGTTGCCAGGGCGATTGCGCGAGCCATTGCCGGAGCAGAAGACGATTGGGTCGTGTGGATGGTGCCGCAAACGGGAGCCCCGCTCGACCGTCAGTTGACTGCGGGAACTTCCGTACTCGGCCAACGGATATCTCCTTTCCGCAGCCTCGTCTCCCACTTTTTAATGTCGCTCGCTCGCCGTGGAGCCGTTTCGTTTTCAGGCTTGTAAAATAACGTCGTCCCCGTAATGCGACGCAGGTTTTCAGCCGCTAACACGCGGACAGTCATGTTGGCACTATCAAGACTTTTGACCAAAAGTTCATCCGCGCCAGCTTCTAATTGAGCGTTAGAATACAACCAAAGCAAACGATAAATCGCATTGCCATCGGTCGCATCCATCCCATCAATGGCTTCGCGAATCACTTTTGCGGACTCCGGCCCCTGATCAATGGTGGCGACGAGCGCCTCATGGTGCGCAGGCCAAAAAGTCTTTTGCTTTACGTCACTGAAGATCCCATCGGTCCCAAAGTAAACGTCGGGCCTATCAATGATGAGAAGCGTTTGTGCCGCGAGGGCACCCACTTCCGAACGACGAAATTCGATTGATTCGCGAAGCGACAACTCGATTGACTCATTTTCGCGGACGAGCGTAAGCAGGCCCTCACGCGCCGATTGGTCAAGAGAGCCAGGGACTAATGGAGCTGGCTCGATCCATTCAGGGACCTGCGTAGGCGTCGACTTCGAAATCGCAATCGTCGGCGACCAACGCAGTTCTTCTCCAGTGACAATCGAGACATCATCAGTACCGTCAAACTGGCAAAGCAAAGAACCTTGCACCGATAAAACACTCAAGAATAATGCCGTCGATTTCGGGTCTTCTGGGTCGGCACCAGGGTTTCGAGTTGTCTTGATTTCAATCGCAGCCCTGTCGTCGGGAGCCGAAAAAGTAAGAGTATGCGTCTTTCCCGCATAAATAATGCGAATCGGTTGTATCACTGTCGCAACACCAGGTGCACTGGCAACGCCGGCGGTCGCATCATCGGGTGTAACCGTTTGCAATGGAGCGAGCAAAACACGTCCGCGGACGAGGTTGATCGCAACGCCTCCCGCCTTGTCTGCGAGCAGCCCGAGCCTCGTCGGGCCCACCATGGTCAAATCAACCGACTCTGCCACCGTCAATCGATCCCGATAGAGAGGCGGGCAAACGACTTCACTTCCTAGCGGCAACGATTCACCCTTCTTTACCAAAACATAGACGGCCAATTCTGGCTTGCGGACGAGCACCAGCGACTGATCACTGACGACCGATGCAGCAGCAGCCAAAACCTGTCCCGCAGGAATCACCGGTGCTCCATTGGTGGGCTCCACGACGGGCATGACCTCATCTGCATCGGGCGTCACCTCCACCGGCGTGGGAGGTGGCGGCGCGTCTTCATCCGGGTCTTCCGTCATCGGCGGAAGCAATTCGCCACTGGTCGGATCGACTTCGTTGGAAACAGCCGTCTCGTCCGGCGTAGAATCCGATCCGGTCACCGGAATGCTGGGTACAGGCATGGGCAATTCAGCGACTTCGGGGGCCACTGGACCCAAATCCGAAACGGGGGCAGCGGTTGCAAGGTCCGGAGACGTCTCCGCTGGATTGGAGTCGCTATTCGCAGCTTCGACATCCACCATCGGCGGCACCTCCGTTGCCTCGATTTCGAGGCTAGGCGAGGTTGCATCATCACCGGGCGACTTCGCTTGCTCGTCTTCTTGGCTAGAAACGGGTGGGAGCGTGGGAGTGCCGGTATCAAACGCTATCGGCTTCTCATCTTCATTGGAACGATTGCGGAGCAACGGGGCAAAGGCTTGAACCGCGACAAACAAAAACGACGCCGCCAACGCCAGACTCACCAGCCACGGCACCACGCGAGACGAACGGCCGAACACTTCGGACGCCTCCGCAGCGTTCAGTTGTCGTGAACCAGCGATGGCAGGCTCACGGCGAGAGGCTTGCGGTTTGGTAAGCGAAGCTTCTCGAAGCCGAGTCGGCGCGTCGGATACACCTGAATCATCGGGACCAACGGGCGTGGCTTGACGTTGACGACCCGCCGACAAAGCTACAGGAGCATCGCTCTCCGCTATCGCCCTGGTGAGCGAATCGGCTTGCGGGGCCGCTCCCCTGACTAACGGAGACGTCGGGTTAACGGTTCCACCTACATTGCCGTTGACCTGTGGATTGACAACGCTTGTCCCAGCACGTTGCTGCCCCAGCTCATAAACGCGACTACGCAAGGTCACCGGAACCTCGGCTGGCTTGCCCAACACGATCGTCAATATCTGGTGGCAAGCGGCCACTTCGGCAAGATGACTGTCCGATTCCAAGCAGATTCGCTCGATTTCGGCAATTTGTTCCGATGACAAAACACTGTCCAGATATTCGCTTATCCGATTGGCGTCGTCCGCTGTTCCCATCGAAACGGGTGATGGCGCTACCAAGCGATCGTTGGCAATGCAAACACCAATTCGCTTTACCAGATTCGCCGCAAATTCGCTTTCTCGCAACTTTGCAGCAATCGCATTGTCGTCATCGGCTTCAAGAGTCCTGTCGAGATGAGCAAGTAAGGTGCGAAGTGTTAAACGCATGGCTTCAACGATTTTGGGGTGTCGCGGCGATTCAAAGAGCACTCCATGCTCGCTATAGATTATTGGTGACAATTGCTCCCGTATCCCCGTGCAGAAAAACAGCCTTGAACATCTGTTTTTGGCAAATTCACGAGAATTGCGGGACGGACTGGTGCGAGAGCCGGAGCGGTGCGAGAACTGGAGCGGTGTTAGAGCTTCGTCAACATTCAATTTGAGGGTACGACGGACTTCTAGTCCGTCGGTAAACATCGTCATCGACGGACTGGAAGTCTATCGTACGCATCCCAGCCAACCCTAAATACTTAGATTGGTTGAAACACGAGAGGCAGGTGCTAAAGGTGGACGGGTAGAAACCGTTTCTTTTCCCCGTCGCCGATCGGAAGCGGCGGTTCGATCCATTCAATCGCTCCACCAGACTCCAATCTCGATCGGACATGCTGCCTGAACAGTGGTACTAATTGGCTCAATGCGTCGCGTTCCGTGGCGGCTTCCACCGCGAGGCCACAAAGGTTTGCCACGCGTGCACGGACCCGACCATCGATCGAAGAGGAGACATAGACGATGCAGCCAAACGTTGGCACCGTCGCCGATGGCGACTCAAAGGGCAGAGAACGACGTTCAGCAGGCGAATCGGACATGGGTAACACTCACAAAGCGGCACCGAGGCGAACGGCGAGCGAAACAGAAAGGGAAGCGCCCTTTAAAAGCAAACCATTGAAGCGCTATCAACAAGACAGAATAGAAACTGAATCGTCGCCCAGCAAAAGTGGAGCTGAATAAGCGACTCTACGGTGGATCACTTTCCTACGGATCGACGATAACACCGCACGAGCTGTAATCCGGTCCCGCCCTCACCAATCCGGTGCTAACCTTGGGTTTGCCTACAAAAACTCGCCGACCCAGGTCCTACCCAAACCTCGGGTAGGAAGCGGACTCATTGTTTCGGGTATAAAGAAAACCTCAAGTCCCAATCAGAGGCGACGGTCGGATTTGAACCGACGAATAATGGATTTGCAATCCATCGCCTTAGCCACTTGGCCACGTCGCCATGTCGTAATTCGAAAGCCAAAAAGACTGTACGAATTACGGTAGATATGAAGCGTAGGGAATATATCCTGCTGGGTCAACCGAGGCAGGTTGTTCTCTTCGTTCATTCCGTAGCGATTATATCGGACCAGTCGATGCAATACCTTAACTAATCAACCAACGAACATCCCCCCATCATGCTAGCAGTGCGGGGATGAAAAAGCATTTCGCAGTCGCCTATCCGGCCTTTTTAACTATTTGTTCAATAGCCGGTTCAACAAAGTAGCTGCGATCGCAACTCCGATGTCACGACGTGGATCCGGGGACGTGCCCAATCCGTTTGGATAGATCGCAGGGTGCGACGACTCCAATCCTCTGGGGTAGGACGATCGAGGAAAGGCGTGTGCACCGCCGGACGGTGGCAAGGGTGATACGGCGCTGTTGCTTGGACGGAAAGGGACAACGGGATAGACCGGGTTCGACGGACGACTGGATCCCAATGGGATTCCGGATACAGGCGGCCGGCGAGATTGGTACGCGTCCAAAGGCACCTGGCTCGAAAAAACTCCGCTAAACTCGCCGCGCTCTGCATGTTCGTAAACTGGATGGGCATGTCCGACGTGGCCGTGCATGGCGGGGTAACAACGCAGTTCTTCGACCAGACCGACGAAAGCAACGACGACAGGTTCCCAGCAGGCAAGCAACGCGGGGTCAGGATGACCGCAAGCCTCGATGAGCTCCGATTCAACACGAAAATGCGTCGTCTTCAGCTCGTTCCAGTGAAACTTCAATCGGGAAACATCACCGGGATTGAAGGTCGCGGACCGAAACTCGCCCGACACGTCTGCCAAACGATCCGCGAGCCGACGGTCGTAGTGATCAAAGTTTCGATCGCGTAGCACGTGGTGTTCGAATCCGAGGGCGGCATCTCGATACCGCTCGCTAGCGACTCGAAGCGAATGAGACGACTGTGCTTGAACGGGCGTGGCTCCAAGGAGGCCGAGAAACAGGGCTGATGTGATCAAAAACGAGGCAGGAATCAGGAACTGCAGAGTTCGGACTGGGATGGATTGAAACATGGAGTGGGTCTCCTTCCTCGAAGACAAATCAGCGCCGAGCAAACGGGGAGTACTCGGCAACTGGAATCAGCAAAACCTGCTTATTCGATACACTTAGGTAAGCATGGACCGTACCAAAGCTGCTCGGATTTCCACCACCCAAGCTGTAAGCAATTCACACACAAGCACTTAGGGCCTAAAAAATCGCATCGCACAACTTTTGGCACCACGAAACAAGAACTGGCGACAAAATCATATAGACGACACCTGTTGCAGCTCCGCTGCGTCTCCGTGATATCACAAGTCAACATGACAACACTCATAGCGTAAGTCCGTGAGATAAGCGGTAGGACTTGACAGGGTTGGCAGGATGCGGATACTTGCCAATCCGCCAAGTCAAGCCTTCGAACAGCAACTCTGTTTTTTGGCGGACCATTACACCCAAATCTTCGATTTTTCGTAGCGTCTGATGCCCACAATCAATCAGCTTGTTCGCAAACCACGTCGCAAGCAACGTACATTCAGCAAGTCGCCAGTGCTCGACCAGTGCCCGCAAAAGCAGGGCGTCTGTTTGCAAGTTCGCACCATGACGCCTAAAAAGCCGAACTCTGCACTGCGTAAGATCACTCGTGTGCGTTTAAGCAACGGAAAAGAAGTTACTGTCTACATTCCTGGTGAAGGACACAACCTTCAGGAACACTCCATCGTGCTCATCCGCGGTGGTCGTGTTCGTGACTTGCCGGGCGTTCGCTACCAAGTGGTTCGCGGATCTCGCGACTCCCTCGGTGTTGACGGCCGAAAGCAAGCTCGAAGTCGCTACGGCGCGAAGAAAAAGTAACCGCTCAGGTTGCTGTAGAAATGGGATTGCGAGCATCCAATTGGCTCGTAACCTGACGTTGAGAGACGAAGTAAACCATCCACATTCCGCATCTGATTTAGAAAAGACCCGATGGGTAAGATCACCGCAAGCCGCACACACATCAAGCCAGACCCGCGTCACAACTCGATGTTGGCCAGTAAGTTCATCAACTGCCTGATGTACGACGGCAAGAAGACGACCGCACAGATCGTTTTTTATGATGCCCTCGAAGAGATCGCCAAGAAGATTAAAGACGTCGAACCGATTACGGTTTTTGAGACTGCGGTGGAGAACATCAAGCCATACATCGAAGTTCGCAGCAAGCGCGTTGGTGGTGCAAGCTACCAAGTGCCGATGCAGGTCAATCGAAACCGCCAGCAAAGCTTAGCGATCCGTTGGTTGCTTGGAGCGGTCCGCGAAAAGAAGGGCCGCCCCATGCACTTGAAGCTCGCCGACGAAGTCATGGCCGCCTACAAAAAGGAAGGCGTGGCGTACACCAAACGGGAAAACACACACCGTATGGCAGATGCAAACAAGGCATTCGCACACTTCGCTTGGTAGTTGCAACCATCGTGGGATCGGTGCGACGGGTTTTCGATTAACACGCTGGCAGCCTGACCTCACGAATCGACATAACGAAACCGCGATTCGAATCATCGAGTCGCGGTTTTTTGTTTTCGTGATTCCCGCTGGATGAGGGCTGTTGTCAAATTGCTCCGGTCGCGAGAATCTTGCGCCAAGGCGCGCGACAGGCAATCTCTATCACACGATCTCGCAACGATCGAGGACACTCCGCTCATGGCTTCCGATATAGCACTGATTCGCAACATTGGGATCATCGCACACATCGATGCGGGCAAGACGACGGTGACCGAGCGGATGTTGTTTTTAAGTGGCGCCAAGCACCGAGTGGGACGAGTCGATCACGGGACCACCGACACCGACGATGACCCAGAAGAACAAGAACGCGGGATCACGATCTTTTCGGCTTGCGTCAAATTCACTTGGGCTAACTGCAACGTCAACTTGCTCGACACACCGGGCCACGTCGACTTTACCGCCGAAGTCGAGAGATGCCTGCGCGTACTCGATGGTGCAGTGGTCGTCTTCTCAGCTCGGGAGGGCGTCGAAGCTCAAAGCGAAACGGTTTGGCGCCAAGCCGACCGATACGGCGTACCCAGAATTGTTTTTATCAACAAGATGGATCGTGAAGGCGCGGACTTTGACGCAGTCTTCAACGACATCGCGCCTCGGCTTGGCGGACGGCCTGTGGCGGTGCAATTGCCTGGAGGTTGCGGCCCATCGCATACGAGCAACCCATTTCGCGGAGTGATCGATTTGATTGACATGAAGTGGATGCAGTTTGATCCTAAGTCCGACGGCAAAGTGGTCACCATCGAAGAGATCCCGCAAGAATTCTTGGATGACGCACAACTTTGGCGTGAGCAGATGATGGAAGCGGTGTACGAACTCAGCGAAGAAGCATTGGCACTGGCAATGGATGAACAACCGGTGCCCCGGCAGTTGATTATCGCCGCCCTGCGGAAAGGAACCATTTCACGAGAGATCCAGCCAGTTTTCTGTGGCTCAGCACTTCACGGAATGGGTGTTCAGCCTCTATTAACCGGCGTGAACGACTTTCTTCCCAGTCCGCTCGATCGGCCTCCGGTGCAAGGGGTTGATCCGAAAAGCCGCGAGGTCACGTTGACTCGTTCGCCAAGCGACAAGGAACCGTTTTGTGCACTCGTCTTCAAAATCCTGCCAGCGAAAACCGGCGACAACTATTGGATTCGTGTCTATAGCGGAACGCTTAGTCAAAACTCGCGTGTCCTTTGCCCCAATCGTGATACAAAGGAAAACGTGGCTCAATTGTGGCAGATTCATGCCAGCAAAAAAGAGCGTGACGGCCAGATGGACCAAGTCCACGCCGGAGACATTTGCTGCGTGATCGGCCCGCGCGCAGCCATTACTGGCGATACGATTTGTGATACCCGCGAGGCGATCGAATTACCAAGCATCAAGTTTGCCGAAACCGTCTTGTCGATGGCGATTGAACCCGAAAGCACCTCGGATCGCAAGAAACTGAACGAGACGTTGGACATGATTAAACGTCAAGATCCAACTTTTAGAGCAATTGAGAATGAAGAACTTGGGCAGACCCTGATCAGTGGTATGGGCGAGTTGCACTTGGAGGTAATTCAGCACCGCTTGACGCGAGACTTCGGGTTGAATGTCAAGTTCTATAAGCCGCGAGTAAACTATCGCGAAACCGTGACCGGCCAGTCAGAGGTTATCGGGCAATGCAATCGACAACTCGGCGCGCAGCAGATGTTCGCCAGACTTCAGATACGCGTCTCGGCGCTTGACGATTTGTCGGCCAATCCGATCGTGCTAGATCGCGTTCCACCTGACTCACCGCTGCCCCCGGTCATTCGCCAGGCGGCCATCGAAGAACTTCGTCAACGTGCTGTCGGTGGTGGCCTGGTTGCAGGCTTTCCTCTAACGGGGCTGAAGATTGAAATGCTAGGTGGTGAAGCCCACGAAGAAGGTAGCGATGAAGTTGCCTTTCGCATTGCCGCCGGCGATGCGTTCGACAAAGGCATCGAGCAAGCGGGCCCCGCTTTGCTCGAACCGGTCATGCGAATTGAAGTAACGACGCCGGACGATTACATGGGTGAGATCGTTGGTGACCTGCAGCAACGTCGTGCGATCATTGCCAAGACCGAAAACCGAGGGATGATGACCACCATCACCGCCCACGCGCCGCTGAAGGAACTGTTCGGATACTCGAGTGCGGTGCGTAGCCTGAGCCAGGGACGGGCGGGAAGCAGCATGGAGCCACACGGCTACCAAATAGCGCCCAAGGAAGATGCCGAGGCGTTCTCGCACTGAGCATCCCAGAAACCGATGGACGAGGAGCGACTTCGAGGTTGGGTGGCGGATAGGGACGACCCTGATCGTAAACTGCGTCCAAGTCGTCGCCTTGCCGCAGTCTCCAGGCGTCTCACCAGCGGATGCATTCGCGATGCGGGGGCGAAACTCCTCACTGGTCATTCAGCCCTTTTCCCTCGCTCGTTCAACGGCATTCATCTCACCGGTCCTCTGGCAAAGGGCCCCCCACGCTAGCTTTCTCGCCCGGATTGATGGTTAGGGTGTTGACCCACGGTTATTCTTTGCTCGTGGCGATGCTATTCTTAACCCAGTTTCGCAACGCGAATTTTGACACGCTTCCGATTTGAAAGTTGCCGCATGTCCGAATCTAAGGTTGATCCCAATACTGAATCGTTCACCGCAGAGGATGCGGCACGTCTCAATGCGGCGAAAACCCGTATCGTCGAACAACTCAGCAAAGTCATCGTCGGTCAAAATCATGTGATCGACGAGATCTTGATCTGTCTTTTTAGCCGTGGCCACTGCCTGCTCGAAGGTGTCCCCGGCCTCGCGAAGACGCTCATGATCAGTACCCTGGCAAAGACGCTGGACCTATCCTTCAGTCGCATTCAGTTCACACCGGACTTAATGCCAGCGGACGTCACGGGAACGGAGATCATTGAGGAAGACCGTGCAACGGGACACCGTGCAATGCGGTTCATGCAAGGACCACTATTCGCCAATATCGTTCTTGCGGATGAGATCAATCGAACGCCACCTAAGACGCAAGCCGCTCTTCTGGAGGCGATGCAAGAGCGACAGGTGACCGTTGGCCGGTTGCGTCATATTCTTGCCGATCCATTCTTTGTGCTTGCGACTCAGAATCCGATCGAACAGGAAGGTACTTATCCGTTGCCAGAAGCACAGCAAGACCGCTTCATGCTGAAGGTCTATGTAAACTATCCGACCTTTGATGAAGAGTTCGAAGTGGCCAAGCGAACCACTGGCGATGTGGTCGCAAAGGTCGAGAAAGTGCTCACCACGGAGGAGATCCTTCGGCTTCAGCATTTGGTCCGTCGCGTGCCGGTGAGCGATCATGTTGTGAGATATGCATTATCGTTGGTAAGACAAACTCGCGTTGGCGGCGAGGGAGTACCTGATTTTGTAGATGAGCTTGTCGGTTGGGGTGCGGGCCCCCGAGCCGTGCAGTTTATGATCCTTGGCGGCAAGGCAAAGGCACTGCTTGATGGAAGGTTTCATGTCCAGATCGAAGATATTCAAAGCCTTGCCAAATCAGTGCTTCGCCATCGCATGGTCGTAAACTTCGCTGCGGAAAGCGATGGCGTGACAAGCGATGATGTGATTGATCGAATCATCCAGGCTACACCCACCAACGAAGATGAACTGACGCGAGATGCCCGATTCAAAAAGATTTTTGCGTCCTGAAGTCACGCAGCGAATCCGTCGATTGGAATTGACCGCGCGCCGTGTCGTCGAAGGTTTTCTTTCGGGGATGCACCGCAGTCCGTACTTCGGCCAGTCGGTCGAGTTTCTGCAGCATCGTCAGTACACTGCTGGCGATGAGATTCGACATATCGACTGGAAAGTGTTTGCACGTCAGGACCGCCTGCATGTCAAACAGTACGAAGAGGAAACCAATCTTCGCCTTCACTTGCTGGTCGATCGGTCTGGCAGCATGGCGTACGGCGACGGCGAAACCAACAAATTCGACTATTCGGCTTCGCTGGCAGCGTCACTCGCATACCTTGCCATTCGTCAACAAGACGCGACCGGTCTATTCACATTTGACTCCCGTATTCGCGAGGTTCTTCCGGCCAAGAGTAATCGATTTCAGCTCAATCGAATTCTGCAGGCGCTCTCCACGGTCGGTGCGGAGGGCCGAACGGATCTCCCCAAGGTCACTAAAGAAGTAGCCCAAAACATTGCGAGGCGAGGGTTGGTTTGTATTATCTCGGACCTTTTGGGAATCGATGACTTGGTCGAAGGTCTACGTGTATTGCGTTCGTGCCATCACGATGTAGCGCTGTTTCACGTCCTTCACGACGATGAATTGGATTTCAACTTTTCCGGAGCGACACGATTTGAAGGACTTGAGTCGGTCGATTTTCTCAATTGTAACCCCCGTGCTCTTCGCGACGGCTACCTCGAAGCCATGAACGAGTTCCTTGACAAAACGCGGAAAGCCTGTGGACGATTATCGATTGACTATATGTTGGTTCGGACCAGCGATCCGCTGGACGCTGTGCTCGCAAAGTTTTTGGCTGTTCGTGGTTCGCTTCCCAAGATCAAGGGCTAACGGATGTTTCTTTATCCAGCTCTGACGCTTGGGTTTCTGTTCGTGGGCGTGCCGGTGCTCGTCCACCTGATCAATATGCTTCGGCATCGTCGGCAACGATGGGCCGCGATGGACTTCTTGCTTGCAAGCTATCGAAAGCAGAAGAATTGGATTCGGTTCAAGCAGTTTCTGTTGCTTTTATCGAGGCTCGCCATTGCAGCAACTTTGGTGGCGATGCTTGCGGGTTGGATCAGCAGCGGCAAATGGCTCGAAATAGCTGGTTCACGTACCACTCATCACGTTGTGATACTGGACGACAGCTACTCGATGGGCGATTCGAGTGGCGGGTCAACTGCCTACGCGCGGGCATTATCCGCCGTGCGAAGCCTTGCAGAAAAGCTTGCCAATAGCGAAGGCAACCACCAGTTGACACTCATGCGCGCTAGTCGTGCAGGATTGGTACGCCTTGCCGGGGCCGATTCTGCCGACGCCGCCGCGGACATCTCTGCTCAAACCCTTCGTGGGGACTCAACCGTCGTGAATCGTATCATGGCAAGTGCACCCAGCTCACTTCGTGTGGACCTGGTGCCGGCGATGGATTTGGCGGCCAAATTGATACGGGGGACGGCCGCAGATGAAACACTCATTTACATCATGAGTGACTTTCGCAGCGTTGATTGGCAATCTCCACAACGTGCCGCCGAATCAATCGCCGAAGTCTCGCGAGAAGGGGGTAAGTTACGAATGATCGACTGCGCATCGGCGCCAATGACGAATTTGGCGATCACATCTGTCGCTCCCCAACCGGACGTGTGGGTGGCAGGAGTGCCGGTAGTCATTCGAGCAAACGTGAAGAACTACGGTTCATCCGCTGTGAAAAACGTGGCTGTTTCCGGCCGTGTGATTCGCTACGGCGCCAACATTACTGTTGGAGACATGACGAAACGTGTTTCGGGAGATGTCGAATCGCTTCCTGCAATGGTGATCGATGAAATTCCGGCCGGTGGTGAAGTGACAAAGTCGTTTCAGGTCTTCATCACCGAAAAGGGAACTCATACCGTCGAGCTTTCGATCGCTGATGATGCCCTTGCGATCGACAATCAACGCGCTTGCACGTTGCCGCTTTCAGATATTGAGAAAGTATTGGTGGTCGATGGCGAACCCAGCGGGCAAGGTGCCTACTTCGTAGCGTCGGTTCTCAATCCGGGGAGTCAAGTACGAACCGGTGCACTTCCCGATATTCAACCACCTTCGTTTCTTCGCAGTGCCACGTTGGACCAGCTTCGCAAGTATCGTGCGGTGTATCTGGTCGACATACCTGAGATCAGCGAAAACACAGGGGACGTCTTGGCTGCTTACGTCACCGAAGGTGGTGGCCTCTTTTGGTTTTTGGGACGGGATATCGAGCGAGATAGCTACAACCGCATCGCTTCGGGTTCACGCCGTCTACTGCCAGGCTTGCTCAGCGATGCGATTGAGTTACCCGTTCGATCGTCGGAATCCTCCGGCGATTGCGTGCTTGGTGTGCCACATCCGTTGACCTCGCCGCTTATCCCGATCGGGGACGCTGCGTTTGCTTTAGTAGCGATTACGAAAACCTGGACCCTCGAGTCGAACGATACGGACACCAACGAAGCCGTCGATTCAAAAGACGGAGAATTGTCCCCTGTGCGAAATGTGATCCTGCGACGAGATGGAAAACCGTTAGTGACACAGCATGACGTGGGGCGAGGTCGCATCGTGACCAGTTTTGTCGGTCTTGATTCAACGTGGACGAACTGGGCAGGCGATCCCACCTTCGTGGTGACTCTGCTGCAGGCCAATGCTTATCTCTGGTCCGCTGCATCGCCTGCGGTGGAGCATGTCGTGACCAATGAACTGCGACGGGAACTACCGTCGGACAGCTATACCCCCAAACTTACATTTCTTCCGGCAGTGAGCGAACCTCCTCGAGTTCCTCTCGAACTCAATGCATCCGAAACAGGCCCGACTCGGGTTATTTCGGTCGACGTGAAGAACGAGGCCATTACTGGCGCTAACGATGTTGACTCGCTGTTGCAGACGGGTATCGGCGAGTGGGTGTTTACTCGGTTGGATGGTCAGACCGAAGTCGAACCCGTCGCTATGGTGATTGAAAGTGGTGAAGGTGATTTGAATCGCGCTGAACCTGGAGAAATACAACGAGCGGTGAGGCCGGTCGATGTGCGATTTGTATCTGCAGGCGAATTGACGGAGCAGTATGAAGGAGGCGGAGGATCAACCACGACGCTCCTGCTGCTCGGCCTACTGGGAATCTTACTTGCTGGCGAACAATTCTTGGCGTATGCATCGAGCTATCACCCCGTCGCACTACCGGCGGGGACCACAAGTGCATCCAATCAGCTAGCACCTCGCGCAGCCCTTGGGCCGACGATAGGTTCCAAAGGAGTACGACGATGACTGATTCAGTGTTATCCAACGGCACCAGTGAGGCAACCTCGACTTCGACGAAGGAGGTTGTATACGAATTCAGCCGCGCGGCGATGCTCGACGGATGGTGGACATGGGCAGCTATCGTTGGGATTTTGTCGATCCTTGTTTACCTGTCCGTGCGCCTTTACCTCCGCGACACGACGGAGCTTACCGCAGGTGTCCGGCGAACGCTCATGCTGCTCCGCTTGATAACCATCGCTTCAATCGTTTTCTTTTTCTTTGGACTTCAACGACGAACCCAACAACGCGTCACCCGAACGAGTGAAGTCGCAATTCTGGTTGATACAAGCCAAAGCATGTCATTACCGAGTTCTTCAACGCCAGGCGCAGAATCGCAAAGCCGGTCGGCGCGAGTTGCATCCATTCTTGAAGACCCCAAGCTGCTTTCTTCGATGGAAAAGTCTCATCGAGTTACGGTTTACCGCTTTGATGACGGTGCAGAACCAGAAGAACTGGAAACACGCGGAACCCTACCAAACGCAGACTCATCCCAATCGAACCTAGAAAACTCGGAGTCGGCGACGGTATCGAAAGTCGGTATTTTCGGCGCGCTGTGCTTAACGGGAATGAGCCTGCTATTGCTCGCTTCATTTGTGCTCGCATTGGGTGGGCGTGCAGACGCGATTGGCGGTCCCCTCTTCAGTGCAGCAATACTACTCGTGCTGGGTGCGGTTTTGATGGGAGGCGCCTGGACCGTCGAAACCAATCGCTCCTTGGCGTCACTGATCGGCCTAAACGCAGTGGAACCAACGGCAGAGAAGCCGGCACAAGCATCGTTGGAAAACGAGAGCGAGCAAGCGTCGCCACGTCGTTCCGTTGATTGGAATTCCGCATTGTCAGCATCAGGAAGCGAAAGCCGAATTGGGGATGCTGTTCGAGCAGTTCTGCAGCGCCACGATCCGTCGACCTTGGCCGGCGTGTTACTTGTAACCGACGGCCAAGGCAATGGTGGTATCTCGTCAACAGCTGCAGCGACGCTGGCTCGTCGTAGCGAAGTTGCGATCTATCCTGTCGGTGTCGGGAGCAGTGATGCCCCGCTGAACTTAAGGATTGTCGACCTCGATGCCCCACGCCGCGTCTATCCGGGCGATAAGTTCTCGGTCGCTGCCGTGGTCCAGGGAAGTGGAACCGGAACGATCAAGGCGACGATGCAATTGCTAGATGGTATCGAAGAAGCAGATTCATCGAAGCTAGAAGTCATTGATAGCCGAGAGATTGAGGTGAAGTCAGATGGGACATTATCGTCAATTCGATTCGAAATGAACCCAGAGTCGATTGGTCGGCGCCGGCTATCGGTTCGATTGCAGCTATCCGAAGGCTCCGATCAAAATCAGGAAGACAACGCGCGGGAAGCTCGGTACGAGGTCGTGGCAAGAAAGCTGCGCGTTCTCACCATCGCTGGTGGCCCCACTCGCGAGTACCAGTTTGTTCGCAACATGCTGTTTCGCGACGAATCAATCGAAGTCGATGCTTGGTTGCAAACCGGCCAACCGGGAATGAGCCAAGATGCGGATAGGCTGCTGTCGGAGTTTCCCGCGACAGCCGACGAACTATTTGAGTATGACGCCATTGTTGCCTTTGACCCCGACTGGATGGCGATTCCGCTCGATCGATTGGCTCTGTTGGAGCGATGGCTCGGTGAACAAGCCGGGGGATTAATTTTGATCGGCGGGCCCATCTACATGCCTCAATGGACTCGCCTTCGTACGGACCCTCGCGTGACTATTTTAGCTGGAATGTATCCGGTAGAACTCGCGACACGCAGCCCGTTACTCAGCGGTGGTCGTGAAGGGGGCGATACGTCTTTCAGACTCGAATTCACTCCAGAGGCTCAACGAGCCGAGTTCCTATTCATTGCCGATGATCCTAAATCGAGTTTCGAAGCATGGAATGAGTTCGGAGGGGTATATGACTATGTCGGTGTGAAAGACGCCAAGCCTGGCAGCAAGGTTTACGCCTATTTTTCCGATCCAACATCAAAGGTGGGCGATGCATTACCTGTCTATTTGGCTAGTCAGTTCTATGGAGCCGGGCGAACCTTTTTCCAAGGAAGCGGTGAAATGTGGCGATTGAGAGGGATTGGCGATGCCTATTTCGATAGCTACTACACGAAACTGGTCCGGTGGGTGAGCGAAGGGCGATTGCTTAGAGACTCCAATCGCGGAGTACTGTTGGTGGACAACGCGCGGGCTGGCTTGGGTGATACGATCACGGTTCGAGCAGTACTTACAGACGAACAATTTGAGCCGCTTCGCGTTGCGAGCGTCGATGCGAATCTTCTCAAGCCTGATGGATCGGTCGAAGTCGTAAAGCTCGCGCCTATACCCGGAGAAACTCGCGAAGGTACGTATGGAGGCCGCTTCGTCGTTCGTGCTGCGGGCAGCTACGAATTGCGATTGACCCTTGGTGATTCACTCGGCGAACAAGTACTCCGGCAAAGCATCCAGGTTCGATTGCCGACGATTGAACTGGAACGCCCAAAACGCAACGATGAAGACTTAGCGTTTATCGCGACCACAACGGGCGGACAGTATTTACCGATTGGCAATGAGGGTGACGATGACATGGCGAATGTTGTCAAACTTGTCGAATCAATACGTCCACAACCTCAGACAACGGTGCTTCCTGGCACTCCCGATGGGGATTTTACGCTTCGCAGAAACGCAACCCTCCTTTGGCTGATCGCGACCGCGCTCGCATTCGAATGGATCCTCCGCCGGCTACAGAGACTCGCCTAGGACTTGCAATGGATCACGCGGCGCGGATTACAAAACCGCGCCGGCAATCGCGTAGGTCTCCGTGGGCGCGGAGGTGAGCGTCTCTTTTGCGATTAAAGCGATGTCTTCGACGGTCACTTGGCGATAGCGGTCCAACATCGTGTCCAAATCAACGTATTCGCCTCGCATCTGCCACCCGTTTCCGACCCCGAACAAACGGTTGCTAGGTCGGTCGCTTTGCATGATGCAGCCCGCGATTGTCTTATTTTTAGCCTGCGACAATTCTTGTTCGGTTACGCCGTGCTTCATCACTTGACGGACCAACTTGTCGATCACTTTACGATTCGCTGTGATCTCCTCCGGCTGACAAACAAGGTAGGTGAAAGCCGCCCCGGTATCACCAAACTCCTGCGTCCACATCGCAGCGGCTTCGGCTCGTCCCGAATCGATCAGCTCCCAAAAGAACCGGCTTCCCGATTCATCACCGAGGATGGTGGTAAGCAGACGAGCTGCATAACGGCGAGGATCGCTTGTAGCCGGTGCGGGACTAACACGAACTAAGTAAGCTTGGCTGGCATCGGGCGCATCGATCATCGGCTCCATTTCAATTCCGGCGGGGATCGAGGCGGGGTCGTCCATCGGTGGCGCCCCAAACTTCGGAGTGTCATTCCAATGCTTGGTCAATCGCTCTGCCGTCGATACCAAATCGTCGAAGTCGACATTACCCGCGGCCGCCAACACAATATTCTCAGGTGAATAACGTCGCGAGAAATAGGCTCGCATGAGTGGAGGAGTCATCTCGGTAATCGATTCTGCCGTGCCTAGGATACGTCGCCCGAGGCCACGGGGCGTGAAGTGCAGTTCCATAGCGCGTTCAAAAGCGCCGAAAGGTGGCTGATCTTCGTACTTTGCAATCTCCTCAAGGATAACCTGTCGCTCGGTATCGAAATCGGAATCGGCTAGCGAGGGACGGAGCATATCGCTGAGCAGGTCGAGAATGCGCCCTTGGTACTTCGGTAAAACCGTTGCGTAATAAACGGTCTGTTCCTCACTTGTATACGCGTTTGACTGTCCTCCAAGCTCGTCTAGCTCGCGATTGACATCGGCTGCAGTACGCCGTTCGGTCCCCTTGAACATCATGTGCTCAAGGAAGTGGCTGACGCCTGCCTCGGAATCGGTCTCGTCGCGAGCCCCTGTGTGCACGAAGTATCCGATCGATGCTGAATAACCACGGGAGTCAATTTCAGCTGCGATCCGTAAACCGTTAGGCAACGTTATTTCACGAAAAATGGGCATGGAGCAATCTGTGGACGAGCATCGAAATTTGAAGAAAGACGGATTCAAAGAGACAAGCTAGAAAGCGGTGACGGGCCGAGCGTGACGATTCTAAATTCCTTTGGAAGGTTTTGTCGCCAATACTCAACCACTTCTTCAACAGTCAACGCTTCCACAATCGACTCGATTTCCTTGGCGGTAATGACACGTTCCTGGTGATACCAGTCCGACAACATCGATGCGACGGCCGAAGAGCACGACTCTTGTTCCATGATCAACGAACTCTGTACACGCACCTTGAGACGTTCAAGTTCAGCGGGTTCAATCCCATCAGCGATCGCTCGAATCTCTCGCAACGTTACATCGAGCGTTTCCTGCGCTCGCTCAGGCGTTGTCCCTGCGTAACCGAAGACCGCACCTCGGTCGCGCAACGAGTGGGTACTCGCCGAAACTGTGTAACAAAGTCCTCGTTTTTCCCGAACACGATCAAAGAGTCGACTGCTCATCCCATCGCTCAATACACCAACACCGGCTCGCATTCGGTAATAGGCTTCATCGGACAACGGGACTGCATCAAACGAAAATCCAATGTGAGTTTGTGATGAATCCTGTGATAGGTGCTCGTATTGAGGCTTGCCGCGATCAAGCACTGGCTCTGCGTTGGCTTCGCCCTTCCAATTACAAAAGAGTCTTTCACACTGCTCACGTACGAGATCCCATTCAAAGTGCCCTGCCACAGCAAGGATCGCGCCGGCGGGACGATAGCGATCAGCATAAAACTTTTGAACATCGGAAAGCTGAATCGACTCGATCCCTAGTTGAGTTCCGCAGGCTGGCCGCCCCGACATTTCGCCATACTGCAACTGTTTCAGACGAATCATCACCTTCTGAGTTGGTTCATCTTCAACGGCGCGAAGCTCTTGGAGGGAAACCTGTCGTGCATCCTCGAGCTGATCCTCAGGGAAATGTGGTCGAAGAAGGATGTCGGCATACAGTTCCAAGGCTTGCGTTAGCGCTTCGGCCGGCATCGTAGCGCCATACGAGGCAAGCGACGAAGATACGCCCGCCGAATGGTCCAAACCAAGATTATCCTGCAGCTCCACGATATCGCGGCTCGAGTAGGAACCGGCCCCGCGTTGCGTCATTTCACACATCAGACCGGCAAGACCGCCGCGGTCCACGGGTTCGGTTTGAACCCCGGCGCGGACCGCAAGCGAAAATGCTGCCGTGCGCAGCCATGGCATCGGCTGTGCGATAATTACAAGGCCGTTGTCAAGCTTGTCAACGTGCACCACTTCTACGGGCATTTCGTCAGTTTTCAACTTCGCAGTACTCCACCGATGGAGACCAATTCCATCGTCTTGATTCGACCAATCATGGTGTGACTCAGCGCCTCCTCAATCTTGATGGGCAAAATCTGACCCGCCTGCCGTCGGTTTCCATCAAATACGACAATCCGGTCGCAGTGAGTTCGTCCTGTCATTTGCACAAGTTCAGACTGCTCGCCGCTTCGCACGGCTTTCTTACTGGGGCCCTCGACCAGCACGTCGAAGGTACGCCCAACGAGTTTGTTTTGATCTTCTAATGCGATACGATCCGTCACCTCAAGCAACTCTTGGTTACGTCGCGCCTTCACTTCTCGCGGGATGTCATCGGGCAACCGTTCGGCAGCTTTGGTACCCGGACGGACACTGTACTGAAAAATGAAACTATTTTTGAAGCGGCAGCGTTCGACCAATTTTACCGATGCCTGAAACTCTTCCTCCGTCTCACCGCTGAATCCAACTATGAAATCGCTGCTAACTGCGGCGTGGGGCAACGTCTCTTCGATCCGCTCCATCATTCGCAAATAGTCATCAATCGTGTAACCCCGTTTCATTCGTCGCAGCACGTCGTCGTGGCCACTTTGTGCCGGAACATGGAGGTAGGGAGAGCACTTGGGATAGTCACGAATCGTCTCCAGCAAATCAGGAGTCATGTCTTTAGGATAGCTGGTAACAAATTTCAATCGCTCAATTCCATCGATTTCGTGAAGTGTCTTCAATAGGTCGGCAAGACGCGTGGTCTTATTGCCTTCGGGATAGCTGTAGCTGTTAACCGTTTGCCCAAGCAATGTGATCTCTTTGCATCCCTGCTCGGCAAGCGTGTGAGCCTCGGCGATGATGTCGCCCGGTGAACGCCCTTGTTCTGGACCTCGCGTCATCGGAACGATGCAGTAAGTACAAAACTTATCGCAACCGATCTGGATACGAAGATACGCTTGAAATGGTGTCGGACGCATGGTGGGGTCACGCAATGGGTCAAACGACTCATGACTCCGACGAATCGTATCCTGTGTGCCATCACTGCGAGACAATGAGATGGCCATTTGACGACCTTCCCCCGACCGAACTTTTTCCAGTAGCAGTGGTATCTGGTGAAGCTGACCTGGGCCCACAACCAGATCGACATACGGGGCCCGATCGAAAACGATCTGTTGATCCTTTTGTGCCATACAACCCATCACGCCGATGGTCATGCCGGGGTGCCGTTCCTTGATTTGACGCACCTTGCCTAACGCACTGTAGATCTTTTCTTCGGCATGTTCGCGAACACTGCACGTATTGTAAAGAACGGTGTCAGCCTCGGTTGGCGAGTTTACGACCTCATAGCCATGGCGACGCAAGTCGGCGACAACCATTTCGGTGTCCAGCACGTTCATCTGGCAACCGACGGTTTCGATATAAAGTTTGTGGGTCATCAGTCAATCAACAAATAGTGGAACCACCCTACGCGGTACCTGAGACGTCAGTCGTATCAGGTGCTAAGTCCGAGTAAAGTATCAATTATCGCTAGTAGGAGGCTTCGTATCCGTTGGTGGGCCAACCTGGGATGAGCCGATGGATTTGCCAACATGGTCTTTGAGCACAGACGTAAGCGACTCACGCCTTCGCTTCATGGCGCTGCCCAGCAACAACGAGGCCAGCAGCAATGCTCCCATCCATAACAGCAACGTAGACATCGAAATCGTCAGGTCGGCAATCAGTCGGCTCATGATGCGTCAACTTACCAGGAGCCCTATGGTTGCGCGAAGGATCCTTGCCGTAAACTGAGGGAATTGCCGACTTTATCTGTTTTAAACGAAGTCAAAACGCGGGGCGTACGGGGCCCGGGAGGATTCATTTTGTCCCCGGTAGCGTAACCTGCCTAAGAAACTCAAACTGATGCTTGTCCGCAAACCAGCGGTGGTTTGCCTTCAAGCCAACCTGACCTTTACGATGCGATCCCACCAATATGAATGCTGTTCGACATGATCTTGTGGTACTGGGTGGCGGTCCGGCTGGGTATGTAGCTGCGATTCGCGCGGCTCAACTTGGTATGAATGTCGCGTGCATTGATGAGAATTCCCGGTTCGGCGGTACCTGTTTGCGAGTCGGCTGCATCCCAAGTAAATCACTCCTTGAGTCGAGTCACCTCTACGAAGAAGCGAAGCATCGCTTTGTCGAGCATGGTTTGAAAATGACGGGCCTGGAGATTGATCTAAACGCCATGATGCGCCGTAAGGACAAGATCGTCGACACGCTGACCGGTGGTATCGACATGTTGTTTAAGAAACGGGGAGTCACTGCTTACCGCGGTCGTGGCAAGTTCCGTGATGCCCATTCGATCGAAATCGCATCCGCCGATGGACCGATTGTCGTTCAAGGCGATCGATTTCTCATCGGCGTCGGTAGCCGCCCTGCGTCTTTGCCATTCATCGAAGAAGATGGTGATCGCATCGGAAATAGTACGACTGCGTTGTCGTTTCCCGACGTCCCCAAGCGTTTGGTCGTCATTGGAGGCGGCTACATCGGATTGGAGCTAGGCAGCGTTTGGAATCGACTGGGTAGCGAAGTCGTCGTACTGGAGGCACTGGACCGAATCCTTCCCGGTATGGATTCAGAACTGGCCCAACTAGCCCATCGAACGTTTACAAAACAGGGAATGCAGTTTCGCACAAAGACCATGGTTTCGTCAGCGCGACGCCAAGGTGATAAATGCCTCGTTCAGATTCGTGATGGCGAATCGATCGAGTGCGATCGTGTCCTGCTCGCAACCGGTCGGGTGCCGACAACCGACGGGATCGGCTTGGATGCCATTGGTTTGACCACCGACCGGCGGGGCTTCATGACTGTAAATGAAAACTTCCAAACTCAGATCAATCATGTGTACGCAATCGGCGATTGCATCGGAGGCCTGATGCTCGCTCATAAGGCGATGGAAGAAGGTGTCGTTTGCGCCGAGCGAATGGCCGGAATCCCAAGCCATGTCAATTACGATGTGATTCCTGCAATCATTTACACACATCCTGAGATCGCATCGGTTGGCAAAACGGAGGACCAGTTGCAGGAGCAGGGGATCGAGTATCGTAAGGGCATTTGCCCATTTGGCGCAAACGGACGGGCGAGAACGCTCGGCGAGATAGACGGTCGTGTCAAGATATTGGCGGACCGAAAGACGGATCGCGTTTTGGGAGTTCACATCATCGGTGCGCGAGCCGGTGACTTAATCGCAGAGGCCGCTACGGCAATGGAGTTTGGTGCTAGCAGCGAAGACATTGCTCGTACATGCCATGCGCACCCCACACTCGCCGAAGCCTTGCACGAAGCTGCCCTCGCCGTGGACGACCGTGCTATCCATACTGCTTAAGCTTCCCCACTTCTGGCAATAGTGTCGAAGGAAAGCAAGCTAGCAAGATTAGCCGTCACGGATTGTCAAAAAGCAGCGAGACCAGGTGGGGGATTGTTTCCTCTGGCAATGAATCGTTGCTTTTGGATATACGACGCTTATGACACCGATTGATTCAAAATCTAGGCGAGTTCAGCGTATTCGCGGCGTGAGATCTTCGCGGCTGAGCAAACGGACTCACCTTGTTTTTTTTGCATTATTCTCCGCGATTTGCGTTCTACCGACAGGCTGCGTTCGGCGAAGAATGACCGTTCGGACGACGCCACCGGGAGCCGCGGTGTCGATTGACAATCAAATGATTGGTACCAGTCCGGCGGCAACTTCGTTCACTTATTACGGAACACGCGAGATCCGCATCGAAAAAGAGGGCTTCCGGACGGAAACGATCAAGCGGCGAATCAATCCACCCTGGTACGAAGCGCCAGTGCTCGATTTTGTCGCCGAGACACTTTGGCCTTGGGAGATTCGGGACGAACGGATCGTGGATGTACAACTGGTCCCAGAAACGATTGAGCCGACTTCCGATGTTCTTCAGCGCGCCGACCAACTTCGCGGCCAAGCAAGAGCAGGACTGGTTACGTCGCCCAAAAAGTCAACACCTTGACCCGTGGCGGAATGAGCCCACGCCATGCCGTGCCATGCCATGCCACGCGATTGAGCGATAACTATCGCCGTGCTGCGTAAGCGTTTACTTCAATCCGGCTCCACTGGGACGCCGGCTGAGTGCGCCCTTGACTCCAAGTTCCCTCGGGTCACGGGCAAGCTTATCGGTGAAAATTCTTACGTCGTCCAAGATCGGGCGGATCCGCGCCGAAGCCGTTTCGATATTTCCAATCGTTCGTTTGACTTGATAGTAAACCTCGTCATCTTCGATGAACTTTCGTAGCGATCCATCACTGTTATTGACCATTTGGCCGAACGTATCAATTTGTAACAGCGCATCGTCGAGGTTCTTAAAGCTAACCAAAACTTGTGCCACAAGTTCATCACTTCGCTCCGCGATCGGTTCGGTGATTTTTTCAATATTATTGACTGTGCGATCAAGCGATTGAAACGTTTCACCTGCGGTTCCAACGGCCTTCTCCGCCGCGATACCAACGCGTTCGAACTGATTCATCGTCGTCTTGGTTGCGGCGATTGCTTCTTCCGCTTCATCCAATACACGGGGCAACGTATCCAACGACTTGATCAAACGGTCCCGCAACTCGGGATCGTTGACGATGGTTCGTATATCTGACATCGCCAGCTGAAACTCATCCAATGAAGCGGTCGCCTTGGTGGCGATATCACGAATGTTGACCTCATTTTCTGAGACGATTCCTCGCACTGACCCCGCAAGGTCATTGATCGACTTACCGGCTGTTTCAATCGCCGAGCCAGCGCGTTGCATCGTGACCAATGTGGTTCGAACGTCTTCTTCTAGGTTCGCGATCGCCGCGAGTGGATCGTCGTTACTCTTACTACTGCTCAGAATGTAATCGCCGTCGCCGTAATAAGTGTTAGCCAGCATTTCCTCCGGCGCATCCCAGCGGTTGTTTTTGGGGATGGGTGCCTGACCAACAGGTGCCTGACCGTCGAGATTAAGAAGCGCGGTTGCGGAGTCCTTTTGGAACTCGATCTTTGCATCTCCCGTGATGAACGAGCCGGTGCCAATTCGTGGTACGTAGACTCGATGCAATTGCCGATCCGCGTCGATCGCCAAGGTCAGACGTACTCCACCTTCCGGTTTCAATTCGATACTGGTCACGCGTCCGATTCGGACCCCGTCGCGCAGCACGGGAGTGTTGGGGCTAACGCCTGCGGCTGAATCAATGTCGACCGTAAGGGCATAGTTTTGCGCCAGCACCGCCGGAAACGCGCCAAACAGGAACGTTAGAATCACACCCACGCCAATAGCAGAAAGCACCAAGACGCCGACACCGAAACGAAGCTTTGCATCTTCCATGATTCACACTGTCCATCCGTCCAATCCCAAACGGTCAATTAATTCATTTGGCAAGGCTGCCATTACCCAAGCAGTGTCTGTCTCTGTCGAGTCATTTCATCAAGGCGTTCTCCCGCCTCACCGCGAACGAACTGGCGAACGCGCCGGTCCTCTGCATTGTCGAGGCCGCTAGGTGAACCATCGAACAACATCTGAGACTGTCCCGGCTCCAGTCGACGACGCGGGTAAAGCATGATGACTCGGTTGGCAACTTTACGTGCCGTTCGCATGTCGTGAGTGACAACAACACTAGTCACCGGATACCGACGCCGCGTGCCAAGAATCAGTTCGTTGATCACGTCACTCATGATGGGGTCCAGCCCCGTTGTTGGCTCGTCATAAACAACCAATTCAGGGTGAAGAATCAATGCTCGCGCCAATCCTACTCGTTTGCGCATCCCCCCGGATAATTCCGACGGGCGTTTCTTGGCAACTTCGGATGGCAACCCGACCTCGGCTAAATTTTGCATCACCCGAGACTCAATCTCCGATTCGGATGCTGCTTCATGTTGTCGTATTGGAAATGCGATGTTGTCGAAAATATCCATACTGTCGAACAACGCGGCGTTCTGAAAAACAAAGCCGAATCGCTTACGCGTCCTTGTCAACTCAACCGGGTTCATCGTGACAAGGTCACGTCCATCGAACAAAACCTGACCTTGGTTTGGTCGAATGAGCCCCACGAGCGTCTTCATCAAGACGGTCTTGCCGCAACCGCTTTCACCGATAATCGCGAGAGTTTGCCCGCGTGGGATTTGAAGCGTGATGTCATGCAATATCAACTGTGATTCAAAACGCACCGATATCGCTCTCGCATCCACCAGCGGCGACTCTTCGAGTTCGTTTGAAACGTCAGACGACATGATTATCAATCGATGCAAAGGGAGGAAACAAAATCCAACGACTTACAAGAAGGAGGGCTGCGTGGTCCAAATTGAGTAGTAGATGGCGTCGAGAATAATGTTCAGCATTAAGTCGACCGCCAAAATCAATACGAATGACATGACGAAAGCAGCCGTCGCCGCATTCCCCACCCCTTCCGCCCCGGGCTCACAGTGGAATCCCCGATAGCAACTTACGATGGCGATGATTCCACCAAAAAAGATGCTTTTAAAGATCCCGGTGAACAAATCGTAGCCGCTGACATAGTCACTGCTGTTTTGCAGGTAAGCGGCGTGATCGATTCCAAGAATAATCACACTGTAAAAGTAGCCGCCTACAATCCCCATGAAGTCGGCCATAATCGTCAACGCTGGGATCAGCAAAATACAGGCCATGAAGCGAGGAACAACCAAGTAGTGAATCGGGTCAGCACCCATGGTGGTCAATGCGTCGATCTGTTCGGTCACCCGCATCGTGCCGAGTACCGCTGCCATCGCACTCCCTACTCGTCCTGCTAGCATGGTCGCAGCAAGCACCGGTCCCAGTTCACGAACTAATGACGTATTGATGACAACGCCAAGCCGACTTTCCAAGCCGATCAGGTAAAACTGATGATGACTTTGAACCGCTAAAACCATCCCAATGAATGTTCCTGTTAGCGCCACCACCGGGAGGCTAAGGACGCCGACCTGGTAGAAGTTGATCATGGTGGTGCCGCGGCGAGGCAGGCGAGTAAACATCCACACAAACATTCGATAGGCGAAAAGCGAAATATCGCCGACCATACTCACGCCGTCGACGACAATCCCACCCCAATCGGCGACCCAATTGCTGAGCCTCGCCGGCGGACGCACCTCGGGGTCGATATCGTCTCGAAACGTGACACCAGCCATGGCCTTCAAAATTCCTGATTCATGGAAACTCGCCGTCAAGGGATCCGCCGCAGGCGTTGGATCCGTACGCCCACAGAAACAATGGTGAGTCTATTGATTGAAATCGGCCACACCGACTTTGCGGCTTGAGTCGAGTTTGACGGCCAGGCCGTAATTGGGAAGGTAGGAAGACAGAGGGGAGAGCAGGAGCTCCGAAACCTTAGTTTTTGGCAAAAGGAGTCAAAGTTTGCCGAATGATCCGCCGATAACGGTTGAGGGTGATTCGACGGCTTGTCCGTTAGAATCGATTTACTGCGTTGGTCTGCAAAGGCGATCCTACCGATGAACCGCTGCCAAGTTCGTTCCGCAAAGTCGCTCGTCCTGATCGTTGCTGCGGCAACGTCGTTGATGACCGCAACCGGGTGCCAAGTCGCACTCAATGGTCAAACACTTCCGAGCCCTTATTATCTGCAAGACGATGTGCAGTACTTCCCGAGCGGCCCCGAGTTTAAACTGCCTCGCGAGGCAGCAGCCCTTCGCGCCGCCGAAGCCGAAGACAAGCTGAAGAACCGTTAGGCCTTATTGGCTTGACCCTCAGCGTGCTTTTCTTCCTCCGCCGCAATCATTTGACGGAGGATATCGCGAAGCGAAATACGAATATCCCAGTCAGGATAGTCTTGTTTCAACTTGCTGAGATCACTGATGTAGCAGATGTGATCCCCTTT
The DNA here is from genome assembly GCA_031411655.1 of Planctomycetaceae bacterium. Taxonomy (GTDB): domain Bacteria; phylum Planctomycetota; class Planctomycetia; order Pirellulales; family Pirellulaceae; genus UBA6163. The sequence goes on along the minus strand of JANOBM010000040.1, from coordinate 124,300 downwards.
TCGGTTGTCTTCACCGAGCGTCCACTTCACGCGATGCCCGCTTAGCTCTTCAATTAAGTCGATACACTCCAGCACGCTTGCGGCATTTTCACGTCCACCGCCGATATTATAAACTTCGCCCGGACGAGGGTTCTTCGAAAAAGCTTCGAAGGCGCGCACGACGTCACTGCACTCGATTTGGTCGCGAACCTGCTTTCCCTTGTAACCGAAAATCGTGTACGGTTTTCCCGTTACGGCGACATGAACCAGGTAGCTGAGGAAACCGTGCAATTCCACGCCGCTGTGGCTCGCACCGGTCAAACAACCGCCGCGGAATACACCAACGTTCATTGCGAAGTAACGACCGTATTCCTGTGCCAGCACGTCCGCCGCTGTTTTTGACGCACCAAACAGCGAATGCATCGTTTGGTCAATTCGACAATGTTCATCAATGCCATCGAAGTCTTCGGCGTTTGCATATTCCCATCGCTTAGCAAGTTCCACCAGCGGCAACTCGTTGGGCGCATCCCCATAGACTTTATTCGTGCTCATGTGGCAGAAAACTGCTTTTGGCGAATGCTGACGGGTCGCTTCTAATAGGTTCAGCGTACCGACTGCATTGACCTCAAAATCCAAAAAGGGGATCGCCGCAGCTCGATCGTGCGATGGTTGTGCGGCGCAGTGAATGACTAGGTCTGGCGGTGAACTCTCAAAAAGACCAAGGATTGCATCACGATCACGAATGTCGATCGACACCGTGCGAAAATTGGACGTTTCACCTTCGAGCTTAGCCTGGTTCCAGCGAGTGCTTCCCTGTGGACCAAAAAAGGTTGCCCGCATGTCATTGTCGATACCGATGACCTCAGCACCCAATGCATCGTAATGACGAACAGCTGCCGACCCGATGAGCCCGCTTGATCCAGTGACAATAACCCGCATGTTTCTGCAATTTCGTGAAGTAGTGAAAAACGATGAATCGAATATCGATACTGGACCCAGCAAATACAAACGTTCATACCGACAATTTCTGCCGGCCAGAGGAAACCGCCGTTACCGGGCGCCCGATACTGTGATAGACAAACCCATGCTTCGCTATCCGATCTGGCTCGTAAAGATTACGGCCGTCGAAGATCACATGCTCATTCATTCGTGTTCGCATTTCGGCGAAATCGGGGTTTTGATAGACCTTCCACTCGGTATTGATCGCTAGCGCCTGTGCCCCGTTTAACGCATCCATGGCAGCTTCACAGTAGATGAGACGCGACCCGTAGATATCGCGAATGTGTGCCATCGATTCGGGATCATGGACCTGGACGGTCGCGCCTTTCGAAATCAGATAGTCCAGTAGCGTCAGTGAGGGCGCTTCACGGATATCATCGGTCCGAGGTTTGAAGGAAAGCCCCCACACCGCGATTCGCTTTCCCGAGATTTCACCGCCAAAGTACGATTCGATCTTATCTACCAGAACTCGCTTTTGATGGTTGTTGACGGAGTCCACCGCATCCATGATTCTCGGTTCCAAACCGTGTTCGCGTGCCATGCTCGCAAGCGCTCGAACATCCTTCGGAAAGCAGCTTCCGCCGTAACCAACACCGGGGAAAAGAAATGCAAAACCGATTCGTTGATCATGTCCCATGCCGCGGCGGACGTCATTGATATCGCCACCCATGCGTTCGCACAAATTCGCCATCTCGTTGATAAAGGAAATCTTGGTGCTTAGCAGTGCATTGGCCGCGTACTTGGTGAATTCCGCTGATTGTGGGCTCATCACCAAAAATGGCTTATCGGTTCTTAGGAAGGGTCGATAGAGCTCATGAAGAACCTCGCCCACCTCACCACGTCGGACCCCGACGACCACACGATCGGGCTTCATGAAGTCATCAATCGCGGCGCCTTCCTTGAGGAACTCAGGGTTACTGGCGACGTCGACATCCCGGCCGAGAAGGGTTTGCAAGCGTTCAAAAATGTACTGATTGGTCCCGACGGGCACAGTGCTCTTGGTGACCACGATCGCATCGGCGCACAGGTGCGGCGCAATCGTATCCACGACCTTCTTCAGTGCGGATAAGTCGGCGGAACCATCCGCAGACGGCGGAGTTCCAACGGCAAGGTAGATAATGGTGCAGTTCGAAACCGCGTCGGCAATATCGGTCGTAAAAGTAAGCTGCCCGTTTTCCGTGTTTCTTTCAACAAGTTCCTTCAATCCGGGTTCGTAGATAGGAAGCTTGCCCTGCTTAAGGCCATCGATCTTCGCCTGGTCGATATCGACACAGACGACATCATTTCCGCTTTCTGCAAAGCAAGTGCCCGTCACCAGCCCGACGTACCCGGTGCCGATCATCGCGATTCTCATGGAAATTAGCACTCGGCCTGTAATGAACTTCGATTGAATAACAGCGGATGATTATAGTTACGCCCTCCATCTCCTATCTACGGACTACCTTAAATCAATTCGCAAACCGCCTTAGGTTGCGATGCCTTACCGTGCATAATCGTTTTTGACGGATTTTGTGTTATTGCAACCTCGTTAGGGCGCAGCTTTAAACTCCTTCGGCAGAACATATCCTTTCTCCGTCGCGACAGGGCGGGTGGTAATCAAGATCGACGGCGCTTCAGGCGAGCTTGCAGGATCGGGCACCCAAACGAGTGACTGCTTTTCCTCCGTAAGGCTGGTCACCGACTTATCAGGATTCGCTTGACGTGCAAGTTCGGTAAGCGCTTCGCGAAGGGGCTTCTCTCGCATCTGAAAGTTGCGAATCTGCTGATTCTGAGTAATGCCCGACTTTTGCAGGTCGCCACCAACGATCGTGATCTTCGGCGGCGTCGAACCACTGGGCAGGGACCGCGAAAATTCATCACGGATGATATTTACAGCGAACTCCAGCGACTCCTGGTCGAAGGCGACCGAAAAGTTCGCATCAAGCATTTGGTCGAGCGTCATCGCAGCCATTGTTTCGGTGGGTGCGGCAACGACCATGGGTTCCGCCGCCTCCGTAGTCGAAAGAGCCAGAACCGTCGCCAACGCGACCTGAGGCCCGGCTTCAGCGGGAAGATAGAAATTGAACATCGGCAAAGTTTCCGACACACCAAATCGCGTCTGGCTCGTCAATGACCTCATGTATTGCGGCAACCGAATCGCCATCGCGCGCCAAGAGGGATCGACACTTGACCCCACAGCAAAATCCTCTGCCCACTTTGGCAACCCGGCAATTTTTGGCTCCAGTATTTGCAACATGCCAGGCGCAGATACCGTGCCCGAAGGATTAAGCCGAACTTCCGTGTACCAATGCTCAACAACGGACATCGAGACAACGGCACCGGCGACATCCGGAATCAACACGGCACGCAGTGGTTCGATCGCGACAGGAGCGTAGCGTTGAAGCACACCGCGACCATCGGCGAATAAAAAATTCGGGATAATCAACGAGACGACGTCGGCCTCTTTGCTCGTGGTATCCCAAAGTTGTTGAAGCGAACGGGGAAGTGGAATCGCTTCGCCATCGTTCTCGGCGATGAGCTGCACCATATCGAGTGGCCCGAATGCGAACCCACTGACAGCACCCTTGTCTGCGCTTTCACTCACAAAATAGGCATCTGCATCGGGATCATCGCTGGTATAGATCGTTTTCCCCTCAGCGGTTCGACTTGGACTGGCGCCCCATGCCTCCTGCAGTGCATCAGCCGTCACCGGCATCGTTGGTGTCACCGCGTAGCACACCTTTGGCACCCCGTCCGCGCCTGACATCAGCGCCACCTTTAAGTCTGCTACTTCAGAGGCCTTGAGTCCGGAGCGTTTTTCGAAATTGGCTATCGCGGGCCCCAATTCAGGGGCGAGCCATTCGAGCCATGACGAGTTCTTTTCCGCGCCAATCATTCGTCCAAGCCGGAGCGAGACAATCCATTGCGCCCCCGGTGGCAAAAGGGCTAATGATGGCGGTTGCGTCGTGGGGGACCAGGGAGAAGCCCAAAGCAACCGAGCATCATCGACCAGCTCAAAACCGGAGGAACCCGCGGAAACTCCGGTGTTAGAGGTTGTACCTACACTCGGCGATACTGCGGGAACGACTGGCCTAGGAACGGTGTTTGATGTCACGGAAGTCGGCGGCGGCAAGAACGGACGGTTTTTCCCGTTGTTCTGTTCCGCGGATGGCCGAAGCAGAATGCCGATGATAACCAACAAAACAAGGGATGCTGCTCCTCCAACAATCATCGGGCCACGCCGAGAGCGACGCTTGCGGCGACGCACGGCGCGCCCGCCATTCGAATTGTCGGAAGGATCCTCCAAAGTCGCGGTAGGCAAGGCAGATCGTTTTGCAGGTACCGTCATTTTATCACGAGTGATACCGGTGGTCTCCACCAAACTCGGTGGCACCGATGGCGTGGGAGCAGAGATTGGCAACGGTGACGGTGGGGGTTCTGACGGTGATGCGTCTAACGAATTAACAATCGCTTGCGCCGGAGGCGGAGGAATGGGTGCCGCCAATGATGACGCTTTCGAACGTACTGTTTCTGTTGCTGATTTCACGGGCGAACGAACCGGTGCCGTCGACACGTCAGCCTGCTCGAATGTCTTCACGGAAACATCTTCTTGATTGCCTTGTCTGTCAGTCGAGCGAGCATCGGCTTTCTCCGCTCTCCTTACTTTTGTTGTCTGTGTATCCGAAGGCGTTTCCCGACCAGCCTCGCCTGACTCTGTCGGCTTACCCTTCGCCGCAGCCTTTCCAGATTCGGCTGACCGCTTCGAGGCCTTTTCGGACTGGGCAGGAGTAGCACCGATTGCAGCTTGCGGTGACGGTGTTGGCAACGGAGAGGCACCAACGCTAGTTACTTTCGCTGGATCCGACGTTTCAATGGTCGCTGGCTCAACAACTTCGACCTGCTTGAGAACTCCTTGGGGAACCGAGACCGCGTTGGTTTCATAGGCCGAAATAACCGCTTCGATTGCAAGTGAAAAACTTCTCAAGTCCGGAAACCGAGATTCCGGATTCGGGTCCAATGCATAGGCAAGGGTTCGCAAAAACGGATCGCCAACCGCCCCCGCATCTCTTGCAGCGATCACTTCAAAGGGTGGCTCGTATGCGACATTGGGCTTACGAACTGTCTTTCCGGAGACGAGTTCAAACAAAATAGCGGCCAAAGAAAACAGATCGCTTTGGGGCGTCGGCTCAATGCTTACGGATACCAGCTCCGGAGCCGCATAAGTAGCGACCATTGAATCATCATCGAACCAGCGATGTTCCTGAACTGGCTCGAGTGGATGTGCTGGCGGGCGTCCCGCATCACGAAGCAGCCATAACGACCGATCGTCCCCGCACCAAATTCGACTAGGACGCACCTCGCCATGAACCATCCCGGCTTCGTGCATAACGGCTAGCGCTGCCGACAAACCTCGACCGATCCGTGCCGCATTCAGGTGGTCGATGGGTCCTTGGTCCTGCGCCCATGGATGCAGTGATCTCCCAAGTGGAAACTCCGATGCGATTGCACCCCGCCAAGGATCTGAAGTAGCAAGGGTTACAATCGTAATCGGCTGCAATCCCTCCGCCTCGACAGTTGCATGTGCATTGAGCCAGGCGGTATCGACCCAGCGTGAGGACGTCAGCGCATCAGTACAGGGATAAAGGAAGCACTCCTGATCCGACCCGAGCCGCTTGGCACGATACCAACGGCTCAGTGGCATCTGGTCGCAGCGGTCGAGTACCAGGTAATCGCCCACGCGTAGCTCGTTAGCACGACCAGCGATAAGTCGCTGGGACTGGAACTTTGTAACCACCCGATTTGCGATCAGGAATTGCGCGACCGCGATGGCATCCGGATTGGGATGACCGTCCTCGCTCGACGTAGAACCTGCGTCTTTTCGCCTCGTCTGGGTGGACTGATACCGATCGATCCACGCACGACAATGCACGGCATCCAGAATGCCAATCCTAGTCAATTGTTGCCAAAAATCGTTTGCCGACACCGCCATAAATCACTCCTGTGTTTCTGGATTTTAATCGACAGAACCCAAATTGACTTGCCGGTACGTTATCACGATCGCCGATTTCCAAAATTCCGATGTCCGCAATTTGCCGCTCATCACACGAAATCGCGATTTGGCGAGTACTGTTTTTTCAAAATTATTCGAATGCCTATCGGTTTCTTCGACCGATGGCGATTGCATTACGGCCCGAAGCATCGTTGCGGCGAATCGTTGCTGTGGAGGCGAGCAATGCGAAAGAAAAAGGAGTAATGTACGACAACAACGGATCGGCTCGATTCCAAGGGGCTTTTACATTCGTTTTCGGTCGCTCGAATCCAACCAAAGGCAGACGGCTTCATGTACGTTGTGATCGGTTTCTTAATTTTCGTATTCTTCGCGATGCTGTTTATCTACAACAGCCTCGTTAGCTACCGAAATATGGCTGACAGTGCCGCCAGCACCATTGAAGTGATGCTGAAGAAGCGATGGGATTTGATTCCAAACTTAGTGGCCGCGACGAAGGGCTACATGGAACACGAGTCGACCGTTCTCGCGAAAATTGCCAGCATGAGATCGACCGCGTTGAGCATGCCGCTTCAAAGTAGCGAACGAATCGAGTCGGAACAACAACTTTCCTCGGCGTTGAGCCCGTTCCGCATCGCAGTTGAAAGTTATCCCGATTTGAAAGCAAGTGATAGTTTCATGAAACTACAAGGTGCATTGAACGAATGCGAGGAGCAAATTTCGGCTGCTCGTCGCGCATTCAATGCCGCGGTATTGCAATACAACAACTCCGTCGAGATGTTTCCGCACTCCGTGATTGCCACGTGGTTTGACTTTAAACGAAAGGCCTTTTTCGAAATCGCTGATAGCGATCGTGAAGTACCGAGTGTGAAGTGAGAGGGGCTCTAAAAACAACTTTAGGGTCAGAGACGTTGAGCGAGAGTCGTTCGATGTGCGACACCGGACAACCCGACTGGCCCACGGGGGCAAATCCTATCGCTTTGATGCATTTGATCGCGTTCGTCAGCTAAACAGCTTTCCATTTAGTCCTCTGCTCGTTCAACTTGAAAAGTCATCCATGCGTTCGATCGAAGAAGCTTTGCCGACGTTAAAGCGAAATGTAAGCGGCTTGGAGTCCAAGCGGCTCGCGTTGTGGAAGACTCGGAAAAGCGGGATGTTGTGGGTCGCCATTGCGTTGGCGGTCGGCGCGGCAGGCGTCGTCACGGGACTGGCATTAGGAGCCCCGCTTTTTATCGTCGGACTCCTTGGGGTGACCGCTCTCATCGCGATTGGATTAATAGCCCATTTCGCTATCTCATTACCTGCGAAGTCCTATCGCACCATTTTCAAGTCGCAGTTCATCGAACCTCTGATCAGCTCGGTTGCGGAGCAAGTTCGCTATGAGCCCGAAGGTCAACTGGACATGCTTGACCAGTATCGTGCAAGCGAGCTGTTTACTTCGACAATCGATCGATATCACATCGAAGATACGATCTACGGTAAGGTCGGTGAGACTGATTTAATGCTTTCGGAAATGCATACCGAATACAAGACGACATCCACCGATAGCAAGGGCCAAACGACCACTCATTGGCATACCATTTTCAAAGGGATTTTTATATCCGCCGACTTCCACAAGGAATTTCGTGGATCGACTTTTGTTCGCGCGGATGTTGCCGAAAAGACATTCGGAGTAATGGGCCGTCTACTTCAAAAGCCGGTCTTTTCGTCCTTGCAGTTGGTCCAGTTGGAAGACCCGGACTTTGAACGAGAGTTTGTCGTCAAGGCTTCCAACCAAGTCGAAGCAAGATTCATACTGTCGACCAGTATGATGCAGCGGATGGTGGAACTCAAAAAGAAGTTTGCATGCCATGTTGAGTTCTCATTCCTTCACAGCCGGATGTTCATTGCCATCCCCACCAAGAAGAATTTCTTCGAGCCAAAACTCTCTGAAAATCTTCTCGCCCCAGGAATGCTCGAACGTTACCTCGAAGAGATCCGGCTCCTACTCGGAGTGACGGAAGACCTAGGTCTCAACGTTCGCGTATGGGGCAAGCAATGATTGGTAAATTCGCTGCTTAACGTTTGGCTGGTGCAGGTTTTGCGGCAACCTTTTGCGTTTTCTTGATCACTTCGAGGAAGTTGTCGATTTGTGCCGAGGCCTTAAGTTCGTCAAACTTCTTTGCCATCGCTTGGCGAGACTTGCGTTCTTGAATCGAGGCCAACAGTTCCTCGCGAACGGCAGCAAAGTCCTTCACAACCGGATCTGTCTGTCCTTGGCAACGAAGAATGATGTACTTATCGCCAGTCGCGATGATGCCGCTCAACTCTCCAGGCTTCAATGCGAACGCTTCTTTTTCGATTGCGGGTTGACCGCCAAACTTTCGGATCGGTGGCACCTTTCCAAAGTTGCTTTGGGATACTGGTTCGACGCTGTACTGTTCGGCGAGATTCCCGAAGAATTCTTCGGTCGGATTACTTCTAGCCATGTCCCAGATCTTCTGTGCTGAACGTTGATCCGAAAGTACGATCGCGAGCACCTCGACCCGAGGGCCAAAGTTTGAATCGAAACCTTCCTTCAAGTCGTCTTCAGTGATGGTAACCTGACCTTCGATCAATTTCGAAAGAGCGACGCTTGGCCAAACCGTATCACGGACATAAAGGTCAGCCGTCGCGGCCCCGTCGGCTACGACAGCCTCTAACCATGCGGCCACGTCCGGTTGACCGTCTGCACGAACATAACCAAAGCTAGCCGCGGCACGAGAGACTTCTGCATCGACATCCGCTTGGGCGACGGTCTTCTTTTCCTTTTCGAGAGCTTGGATCAATAATTTGCGGTTGATTTCACCTTCAAGAACCACGCTACCGTGTCTTTTCACACATTCGGCAGCAACTTGTGCGATGGTGACTTTCTGGCCATTGATGATGGCCGCGACCCCTGGGTATTGCCGCGACGCTTCCTCGTCACCGAGGATCTTAACGACCTGCGCGTCTCGTTGTAGTTCTGCAAAAAGTTCGGTCGACGCATCTCGCATCTTCTCATCACGAATGCTGTCTGTAATCTGATCTCGAATCGCAGGCATCGCTTGAGCGCTAGGGCTGGTCGCTGGCATGCGGCGTACGGCCTGCAAGACGATCCACTGGTCCCCGAGTTGCAGGACCTCTGAAATTTGGTTCTCCTGAAGCGCGAACGCAGCTTCTTCGATTCGGGAATCACCGCTGTAACGCCGAATCGGCGGGATCAATCCCCGAACGCTCGCGCTACCTTCGTCTTGACTGTGTTCCTTGGCAAGAGCACCGAACATTTCAGGTTCGGCCAATGCTCGTTCGCGAAGTGATTGTGCAACCTTTTGGTCGCTGACCATGATCATGCGACATTTCATCGATTCGCCATATCGAGCAATAAATGCTCGATTGAACTCGTCGTCACTCACCTTCACTCGATCGTCAACCAACCTTCGCAAGGCAAGCATGGGCCAAATTACTTCGTTGCTGTATTGATCGGGCGAAATGTCTCGCTCGTCCTGAAGAAGCTGAAGGTAGCTCTCGAGCGGCAGGCCAAACTTTGCTGCGGTGCGTTGTACTTCCGCGCTCACATCAGCGTTAGTAACCTCGATCCCGCGAGCCTTACAGGCCTGCAGAATGAGATGACGATTCATCATGTTATCGAGGATATCGGTCCCGTATCGACGAACCGACTCATCGGCCAACTGGTCGCTGGTGATTGGGTCAGCATTGACAACGGCGACGACCGACGGTGTGGCTGGTGCCGTTGGTGCGACCGCCCCAGTTTCGGCGGCCCCAGTTTCGGCGGCAACGAGTGCGATTAGGTGGAAAGTCAGTACGATGGCTACTGTCAGTCCCAAGCCAGCTTCCAAAGCAGCTTCCAAGATTGCTTTCAATCGATTCATGACTTGGGTCATCCTTAACCAGTGTCGAGACGAAAAAACCTTTGCGCGGCGACTTTAACGTTTTTTCTCATTTTGTCTCAAGATCATCCTGCCGACGAATGTTCCAGAATTCGGACAATCTGATTTCCTCCGTTTCCGGTCACAATCATGAAACTGATACCAATCGGCCTGCCGCCCAGTTATATTCGTGCCTATTCACCGATTCGTGCTGACCATTTCCCCACCTGATCCCGCTCGCCGATGGTTTTGTGCGTGCTTGCTGCCCGCATCCCTTTTCGACCCTTTGTCGTAACACTCCACTTCGTTACCCACGATTCTCCAACTCCGTCCCCAACTTCTCCTTTCCCAGTCGCATCTCCACCTCACTGGAATTAGGCCATGCCCATTCAACTAACCAACCGCAATAACGCAATCAACCGTCGCCAGTTTTCTAAGCGTGTTCTGATCGGTGCAGCTGCTACCACGATGGCAGCTTCCAATCTTGCATCCGTTCGCGCGGTCCACGCAGACACGAAAACGGGTACGTTGCGAATCGCTTTCATTGGCGTTGGCGGGAGAGGTTTCGGGAATCTGTCAACCGTCGCGCAGGACGCGAATGTCAAGGTCGCGGCTCTGTGCGACGTCGACCTGCGGAACCTTCAAAACGCGGCGAAGCTTCATCCGCAAGCGAGGCAACTGCGGGACTTCCGGCAGCTTTATGATTTCGAGAACGAGTTCGACGCGGTCGTTGTCAGTACGACTGAGCACACTCATGCGTTTGCCACCATGCCCGCGTTAAGACTTGGCAAACACGTCTATTGCGAAAAGCCGCTGACCCACAATGTCGCCGAAGCTCGGGCAATCACCGAAGCAGCCGCTAAGGCTGGTGTCGTGACGCAGATGGGGACTCAAATCCATGCAGGCAGCAATTACCATCGCGTTGTCGAATTGATCCAAAGCGGAGCGATTGGTGCAGTCCGTAAGGCTCACGTATGGGTGGATCGTGCTTGGGGCCGGCAGAGTAAAGAAGAAGCGGAGAAGTATGGTGATATCGTCTTTGTGACCGAGCGACCTTCCGAATCCGTGCCGCCTCCAGAGTTTCTTGATTGGGACCTTTGGTTGGGCCCCGCCATCGAACGGGCCTATCACCCGGTCTATTTCCCAGGCCCCAAGTGGTATCGTTGGTGGGATTTTGGTAACGGCACGATGAGCGACTTGGGAAGTCACTGGAACGATTTGCCTTATTGGGCTTTGCAACTGACAGCACCCACGTCCGTTGAGGCGTTTGGCGAGCCCCCCCATGCAGAAATTGCCCCTGCTTCGATGCACATCGAGTACGAGTTTCCGGCTCGCGATTCGCTGCCGGCCTGTTCACTGACTTGGTACCAGGGAACCCATAAGCCGAAAATATGGCATCACGGTGGTATCCCCAAATGGGCCAGCGGCGTCCTATTCGAGGGCGACAAAGGCATGTTGATTTCGGATTACGGTCAACACCTTTTACTCCCGGAGCAACAGTTTGTTGACTTCAAACGGCCCGAACCGTTCATCCCCGCTTCGCCCGGTCAACACGAGCAGTGGCTTGCGAGTTGTCGAAGCGGAGAGCCAACAGCGAGTCCATTCAGCTACGCAGGTCCGCTGACGGAGACCAATCACTTAGGCAACGTTGCACACCGCGCCGGGAGCCGCATCGAATGGGATGTAAACAAAATGGAAATCACGAATCTCCCCGAAGCCAATCGTTTCCTTAGTCGTCCGGCGAAAGACGGTTGGACATTGTCATAATGCGTCGCAACGCTCGGGACCGGCGGCCAGAGAGAAACGAATGGACAAATAGTGGTTTGTAGAAATCATGGTGTTTTCGGATGGGACTGGAGCGGAATCACGTCTCATGCGGAATCGAACTGAGTCGCTTAGCATCGCACTAGGAGTTCACTTTGTCGTCTGGCTCATCATTGGCCTAGTCGTGATCGCCTTCGTCGAAGCAGAGAGCTTTGGAAAAGGCAAAAACCTCTGGCAAGGATGGCAGGAGAGCAGTGGGCTGAGAAAACCTTCCTACACCGAACGGATCTTCTTCGAAGACCTTTTTCGGACTCGCGCTAACACTTGGTCTAATCTTGCCTACGTCGTGGTCGGCCTGTACTGCGTTGCGCTCGGATGGAAGGATCGATGGACGACTCGCGATACGAACACCGGGTATCTTGAAAATACCCCTGCTCTAAGCCTGACGTTCGGAGTCGCCTGTATCTATCTTGGGTTGGCCAGTGGTCTATTCCATGCTTCTTTGACGCGATTTGGTCAACAACTGGATGTCGCGTCGATGTACTCTCCCTTGCTTTCGATCATCGCCTTGTGCGTCGGTCGCCAAATAGAGATGCGTGTTCCTGGCCGATGGCGTCCACTTCCTATTTGGCCGATTCTCGTTGGCGCGGTCGCGATCTCGAGCGGGTTGTTGTTTGTCTATAAATGGCAAATGTCGTCGTTCACCGTGCTTTGCTCTCTGATCGCCGTTGTCTCGCTGCTTATCACCTTCGACCGGATCACATTACCCACTCGGTTTGACGAGCGGTGGTTATTCGTCAGTGTCCTAACGATGGTGAGTGCCGTGGCCTGCCGAGAATTGGACATCAACGGGCGATTTACTTCACCAAAGTCATGGATGCAGGGCCACGCATGTTGGCATATTCTCACCGGTGTGGCATTGGCTTGCTTGTATGCGCACCAACGGTCCGAGCGATTCCCCGATCACCGACTGGTCGAAAATTGATTTTCGGGTGGCGTCGCGCCTGACTTCCTCAGCGAACTTTTCGTCTAAATGGTTGTCTAGCTTGCAAAAAGTCTTGTGTTTAAGGGTGGATTAGCGGCGGAACGCGAAATTTACCTTGAAGTCACGGCCAAAATCTGCGAAATCGAGGCTGGCCGAAACGGGGTTGCGGATAGTCGATACGTCGTTCCCATCGTTGCCGGTCGACCCTAGAATTAACGTAACTCTGTCATCAGCAAACCTTTGAAGCCCAGTTCTCGGAAACGCCATGAGCGAACAATTCAACCTCGACGGTCCCGCTATCGATGCTCCGATCGAAGACCCAACGCCGGAGCCATTTGAGGTTCGCTTCGCGGATCGCGTATCGCGGCTGCCACCCTACATGTTTGGCCGGATCAACAACGCGCTTTATCAAAAGCGTCGCGCCGGCAGTGACGTCATCGACTTGGGCATGGGAAACCCGTCGGATCCACCGCAGGATGTCGTGGTTCAAAAATTGATCGCTGCCGCCTTGGACGAGGGGAACCACGGATACAGCAAGTCAAACGGCATTCTGAATCTTCGCAAGGAAGTTGCGGCGAAGTATCAGCGAAAATATGGGGTGCGGCTTGATCCAGAGACTGAAGTGATCTCATGCTTGGGGAGCAAAGAAGGCTTTTCGCACATGTGTCTGGCTTTGATGGGGCCGGGCGATACCGCAATTATCCCGTCGCCGTATTTCCCGATTCACATGTATGGCGTGATCCTTGCGTCCGGCAACGTGGTCGCCCTTGAGGTCGCGGATCCTGATAAGTTTCTTGCAAACGTCGCTTATACCTGCGAAAACCTAACGCCCCGCCCCAAGTTATTGATCGTCAACTATCCCCACAATCCGTCCTCCGCGACGATCGAACCCGGCTTTTTTGTAGAAGTCGTACGGTTGGCAAAACGGTACGGATTGATGGTCATCCACGATTTCGCCTACGCCGATGTCGCATTCGACGGCTACCAGCCCCCCAGCTTTTTGTCGGCCCGAGGCGCAAAAGACGTGGGCGTTGAGTTCACGACGATGAGTAAAGGCTACAACATGGCGGGTTGGCGAGTTGGGTTCTGCGCTGGTAACGCAGATATGATTCGTGGGCTCGGGACGGTCAAAGGTTATTACGATTATGGAATGTTCCAAGCGATCCAAATCGCCGCAATCGTGGCGATGCGGGAAACCGAGGCGGCCGTGCAAGCGCAATCGCTCATTTATGCTGGTAGACGCGACGCGTTGGTCAGCGGGCTACGCCGGCTTGGTTGGAATGTCACTCCTCCTCGGGCTGGAATGTTCGTTTGGACTCAGGTGCCTGAGCCATGGCGAAGTTCGATGAGCACGATGGACTTCGCCATGAAACTACTTGAAGAGGGCGATGTTGCGGTCAGCCCAGGCAGTGGTTTCGGTCCGGCCGGCGAGGGCTACCTTCGACTCGCATTGGTGGAGAATGAGCAGCGATTACGGCAGGCAGTGCGGCAGATCGCAAAGTGCCTAAGTCGTGATTCAGCAAGCATTTCCGCTGGCTAAACGGCGGCGATTGGTGACGTCTGGCCGACTTGGTTCACTTGCCGCAGAGGAAAATCTTCGCCAAATCTTAACGATAACCGGTAGGGTTCGTTGGCTGTGGAAATAGGAAAGCTCTGTTAGGTTATCGATTCGTGGACGGCTGGTCGTCCACGTTATCGACTTTCAACCTCGCAAGATGCCTCGAAAATGCGTATTTCTTACCTGACCTTTGCGGCCGGTGCCTGCCTAACGTTGATTCTCCCTGGTTGCGCACCAAAGGCACCAGAGCCCAGCTCCACCAAAAATTCAACCGCTTCGACCGACGCGACCGTGCCAACTGGCGACGCTCCGGCGACCGCTGGCGATTCTACTGAGCAGGGCAACAGCGAACTTCAAGGTAAAATCACCGCCGACGGTAGCAGTACCGTTTTCCCCATCACTGAAGCGGCAGCGAGCCAATTCCAAAAGCTTTATCCGAACGTCAGCGTTAATGTTGGCGTGTCCGGTACCGGTGGCGGTTTCAAGCGATTCGTGAAAGGCGAGATCGATATTTCCAATGCTTCTCGTCCGATCGACGCTGCGGAAGCTGCTGCTGCCGCAGAGAACAAAGTCTCATTCATCGAACTACCGATCGCATACGACGGGCTGACGATCGTCGTTCACCCCACGAACGACTGGGTCGATCACCTCACGGTCGACGAGATCAAGAAGATTTACTTGGCCGATTCTCCTGCCACGACGTGGGACGAAGTGCGAGCAGGCTGGCCTAAGAAACCGGTCAAAGTCTTCTCTCCCGGAACGGATTCTGGCACGTTTGACTACTTCAAAGAAGTTGTCGCAGGCAAAACGGGCTCACTGCGTTCTGACATGAGCACCAGCGAAGACGACAACGTCTTGGTAACGGGTGTGGCGGGTTCGCCAGACTCGATCGCATTTTTCGGTGTTGCCTACTATGAAGAGAACAAGGACAAGGTGAAGTCCGTCCCCGTTATCAACCCTGAAACGAGCAAGGCGGTGTCACCAACGCGAGAAGCCGTCGAAAGCGGTGAATACGCGCCGTTTAGCCGCCCACTTTTTATTTACGTGACAAATGCCGCAGCGTCTCGGCCCGAAATCAAGCGTTTCGTCTCCTTCTTTCTCACGAACGCGTCCTCGTTGGCAACTCAGGTAGGCTATGTTCCGCTTCCTCAAGCGGTCGTGGATCTCGGCGCAGCAAACTTCAAATCGCGTAAAGTAGGAACCCACTACGTTACGGCGGATGGTGAAAAACGCCAGGGTCCTGTTACAAAGGTTTTCGCTGCGGACAACTTGCCGCCCGCGACCGAGGCAAAATAACCTTTGGCGCCTACATGAGCTTGAATCCGTCGCACCTAATGGAGACTCTGGCCGTTCAGGAGCGATTTGTTGCCTTGAAGCTTGGCAATGTCAAATCGAAAAGGGACAATCGGGGCGAGCCTAGGGAACGCCGCTCGCCCGGTAGGTTGATCAGCGGTTCACTCAATCAGTTAGCGTGACAGTTCGACTACACCTCAAAGCCGAATGATGAATCCGACAATCTTTCCGATCGAATCGGCCGAAGAATCTCGTTTGCGAGATCTGCGCGACCGTGTCGGCAAGTTGATTCGGTCCGAGCAACGAACCCTTCGGATGGTGCGAGCGAGAGAGATTGGGATCTATGTTGCGTTAGTCCTCTGTGGTTTGTTTTCGTTGCTTGTGACTGCTGCCATCGTCTTTGTGCTGACGACTGAAACGGTTCGCTTCTTCGAAGCGGATGAAGTGACGATTACCAACTTCTTGGCGTCGACAAAGTGGAATCCACTACTCGGTGGAGAAAAGAGCTTTGGGATCTGGGCGCTGATTAGCGGCACCTTCCTTGTTACCGCGATCGCGATGCTTATCGCCTTGCCCCTTGGATTGATCACGGCCATCTATCTGAGCGAGTACGCACCGAAACGAACTCGCGAAATACTGAAACCAGTTCTTGAAGTCTTGGCGGGGTTGCCAACTGTCGTCTACGGTTTTTTTGCATTAATGACGATCACTCCGATCCTTCAATGGTTCCACGGAGGGTTTGACGTTTACAACGCCGCAAGCGCCGGCATTGCCGTAGGAATCCTTTGCCTGCCAACGGTTTGTTCGCTGGCGGAGGACGCATTGCAGGCAGTGCCTCGTACCTTGCGTGATGGTGCTTACGGACTCGGAGGCACAAGATTCGATGTCTCAGTCAAAGTGGTTTTGCCAGCAGCATTAAGCGGCATCATTAGCGCGTTTTTGCTTGCGATCGCGAGGGCTGCGGGTGAAACGATGATCGTCGCTTTGGCCGCAGGCAGTTTGCCGCAAGTTACTTTTGACCCGCGTGACCAGGTTCAAACCATGACAGGATTCATGGTGCAGATGGCTGGCGGTGACGTATCAAACTACGGGACGGAGTACTTTTCCATGTATGCCGTTGCATTCACCCTGTTCTTTATGACGCTCGTCCTCACTCTGGTTGGAAATGTTGTTCGCCGCAGGTTCCGAGAGACATACGAATGAGCGAAAAATCTCCGATGGACGGCGTCGAAGTCCGTAGTGGCTCCAGTCGAATGAAGCTGGACCACCGTTTTAAGTGGCTATGCGTCTCTGTGGCAGTCATTTCCGTGCTCACGCTTGTTGCCCTGATGACTTCGATATTAACCCAGGGCATGCCCTATTTGAGCTGGACACTATTGACCGGCAGTCCCGAACCAGACCCCAATCAAGCAGGCATCTACCCTGCGATTTTTGGGACGGTATGGGTTTGCTTGCTCTGTGCGATCATGACCCTTCCCATTGGTGTCGCGACAGCAATCCTGCTTGAAGAGTATCAACCAAGGAACCGTTGGGGGCGAATGCTCTACAGCATCATCCAATTGAACATTACCAATCTGGCTGGCGTGCCTAGTGTTGTATACGGCATTCTTGGTTTAACTGCTTTTGTATCGATGTTTGGCCTCTTCGAATCTCACAACGGGAAACATGGAGTCGAAATCGGCGTTCGCTTTTACGATCAGTTTTATAGCGAAGGTGAACGCGCGATCCTCGTCAGCGTTGAATCGGCAGACTCACCCATGACGCGACCCACCGAGTCGATGATGTCGCTGGACGTAAACCTCCGTCCAGTTCAAGTAATTGTTATCAAGCCCGGCGACTCACTTCCCAACGATGACCGACTCGCCTTCACTTTGTTCAATGATGCCGAAGCAGGACGGATCTCCAAAAAGACTTGGTATTATTTCTCGTTGCCGCTTGGTCGAGGAGTCCTGACGGGCGCGCTCACGCTTATGCTGGTAATCCTTCCGGTCATCATTATTAGTTCGCAAGAATCATTGCGCGCGGTTCCGTCGTCTCTGAGGGCCGGCGCTCTTGGGCTTGGCGCGACCTCATGGCAGGTAGTTTGGAATGTGACATTGCCGGCGGCGATTCCGGGCATCATGACCGGTTCGATTTTGGCGATGAGCCGAGCGATTGGGGAAACGGCTCCGATTTTGATCATTGCGGGAATCGTTTACATTAGTCGTGCCCCACAAAACCTGATGGATGACTTCACGGTCATGCCGCTTCAGGTGTACAACTGGATAAGTCGCCCCCAACCCGAGTTCCACGGGATCGCAGCGGCCGGGATTATCTTGTTACTTATCGTTTTGCTTTCCTTTAACGCGATCGCGGTGCTGATTCGGTATAAACTGCAGAAACCGTTAAGCTAGCGATTCATCCCATGGAAAAATATTGACTCTCGTCCCACTGACATTCGCTATGTCTGCGTTCGATGCGAAGATTCAACGATGAACCAAATTGATTCCCAGAGCGACTCCGCCACAATGACCTCACACGATTCATCTGATTCGCCTGAAGGGATTTCATTACGGGTGCCGGCAAACCCAGCTGCCGAAACTCGCGATCCCAGTCCAGCCATTCGCATGAATCACCTCAGTGCGTGGTACGGTGACTTCCAGGCGATTCATGACGTCACGCTCAACATCCTTTCCAATCGCGTTACGGCGTTCATCGGCCCGAGCGGTTGTGGCAAAAGTACATTGCTTCGCTGGTTCAACCGGATGAACGATACGATCCCTTCAGCCAAGGCGATCGGTGATGTCCGACTGGGTGACACCGATTTGCTTTCGAAAGCCACCGACGTCGTGGATCTTCGCCGACGAATCGGAATTGTCTTTCAACGACCCAATCCATTCCCCAAGAGCATCTTTGATAACGTAGCATTCGGTCCGCGCCTGCACACCCGCATGACCAAGTCACAACTTCAAGATGTGGTTGAATGGTCATTGCGAAAAGCAGCGGTCTGGGATGAAGTGAAAGATCGTCTTCACGCTCCCGCTCTTGGCTTATCGGGCGGTCAGCAACAACGCCTCTGCATCGCCAGGGCGATCGCCGTGGGGCCCGAAGTGTTGCTGATGGATGAACCTTGTAGCGCACTGGATCCGGCCAGTACCCTTGCGATCGAGGATCTTATCTTTGAGCTCCGAAAGCAATACACCATAGTGATTGTGACTCACAACATGCAGCAAGCGGCTCGATGTAGCGATCAAACCGCTTTCTTTTTTGAAGGTAAGCTCATCGAGGCGGGGCCGACCACGGGCGTGTTCACCAAGCCATCGCGCAAGCAAACCGAAGACTATGTCAGCGGAAAGTTCGGTTGATCGTTCACGACAACTCCTCTAACCTTAACGCGACCTTAAACCCTCGCCGAGACTGCAGCGGCCCTGACTTGCATCTGGAAGTATGAATGTCGAAACATTTGCAGCGTGGACTGGACGACCTTCGCGAAGGGCTGTTATCGTTGTTTGGGATCGTTGAGCAGATGGTCGACTTGGCTGTCAGGTCTCTGGTGGAGCGACGCCCAGACCTCGCCAAACGAGTGATCCGGACCGATACATCGGTCGATACAGACGAAGTCAAGCTGGAGGAGGAGTGCCTCAAATTGCTGGCGTTGCACCAGCCGGTTGCCACTGACCTGCGGCAGGTCATCAGCGTAGTGAAGATCAATTCAGAACTAGAGCGGATGGCAGATCTTGCTTGCAACATCGCCGAACGTGCCGTCGCGCTGGATATGTACCCACTATTCGTTGTTCCTGATGAATTTAACGATATGGTTCGCGAGTCGAATTCGATGGTTCGCCGGGCGTTAGACGCATTCGTCAGCAGCGACACACAACAGGCTCGCCAAGTGATCGCCGACGATGACGTGGTGGACGCCTTGAACCGCATCATTATCGACCAATTGCAAGAATTGATGCAGGAATCGCCTGAAAACGTGATCCCCGCGGTCCATTGCTTCAGCGCCTCTCGTAACATCGAAATGGTCGCAGATTTGGCGACAAGTCTGGCAGAAGACGTCGTCTACCTCGTCGAGGGCGAAATCGTCAGACATGCGCGTCCGGACGATCGCAAACGTTAACGGTTCGCCGTTGGCAATCGACCTGGAAAGGTCCCCGAATTGACAATTGGCGGTAGCCTTTTACACTTTTTACTCACTTACGACGATTCCATAGGTCTTTACTCGCCCCCCATGACTCACATCTCCTCCTTCCGTCGAACCGCCGGGCACCTGCTGCAACCCATCGGAAACTTCCAGCCGGGCGTTGGTTTGGTGGGCCTGTTTGCGATTATCGGCTCCGCGGAAGCCGTGGAGATTACCGGCTCCGCCTTTCGGCAACAGACCTAGCCTTCGGGGGACACGGTTTGTGGTGAGGAAAGGCGGAGAAGATCGCAAGCCTCACCCGCGTCGATCGCGCGAAAACGGTCCCGAGTCAATTACTCACAAGAAAACGATCATGAGCATCCCCCGTGGCCTTCCCCGCCTCGGGGTTTTTTGTTCCTAGACGTTCACCATCAACCGACTTAGTTTTCAAATGACGACCCACCACCCGCTACGCAAGATTGAAATCTACGACACCACTTTGCGAGATGGCTCACAAGGTGAAGGCATCAGTTTTTCCCTCCAAGACAAACTGAAAATTGCCCAGCGACTCGCGGAGATCGGCATCGACTTCATCGAAGGCGGTTATCCATTGTCCAATGAAAAAGATGTCGCATTTTTTGAACAGGTCCGATCGATGGACCTTGGAAAAAGTCAGGTATGCGCGTTTGGTATGACACGTCGCCGATCCATGAAAGCGGAAGACGACCCGGGGATGAAAGCGCTCGTCGCAGCAAAGACTCCGGCATGCACGTTAGTCGGCAAGACATGGGACTACCATGTGACGGAAGTACTTGGCGCAAGTCTCGACGAAAATCTTGCGATGATCGGTGAGAGTACCGAGTTTCTTGCACGTCATGGCCGCGTGATCTATGACGCGGAGCACTTTTTCGATGGCTGGAAAGCCAATCCCGAATATGCTGCCAAAACACTACGCGCTGCCGCGGCCGCCGGCGCCTCGCATCTGGTGCTCTGTGACACCAACGGCGGTACCTTGCCCGAAGAGATCGCAATGCTTGTCAAAGCCGCTAAGTTAGCGGTCGCCGAGTACAACGTGACCTTTGGAATCCATTGCCACAACGACAGCGACTTGGCGGTTGCCAATTCTCTCGCTGCAGTTGACGCCGGCGCGAATCAGGTTCAAGGCACGATCAATGGAATCGGTGAAAGATGTGGGAACGTTGACTTGATCTCCGTGATTGCGAACCTTGCGATCAAGAAAAAAGGTTTTGCTGTTCTTGGTGGACGTTCGCTTGAGCCGCTTACCGAACTCAGCCGATTCGTTTACGAAACCGCAAATCTTCAATGGCGCGGCAACCAGCCGTTCGTCGGCCAGAGTGCGTTCGCCCATAAAGGCGGCATGCATGTTCATGCCGTCAATAAGTGCTCAAGCACCTACGAACATATCGATCCTGCAGTGGTCGGCAACGAGCGCCGAATCTTGGTTAGCGAACTTAGCGGCCGAAGTAATATTGCTGCCATGACTTCGAAGCATGACCTCGTGAATAATCGCGAGCTCATGGACAAGATTCTTGCCGAGGTCGTTCGTTTGGAAAATCGCGGTTACCAGTTCGAATCAGCCGGCGCTTCATTTGATCTCTTGGTGCGCCGCATAGCTGGATCGTTCGTGCCGCATTTCACTCCGATCAAATATCGCGTCGTCGCCGGCGATCGGCACGCCGAAGAGCACAACGTTTTTGCGGAAGCGATCATCAAGCTCCGCGTCGGCGATCAGCTTTGGTTCGATGCCGCTGAAGGCCATGGACCGGTCAACGCACTTGATGCCGCACTTCGCAAAGCTCTGGAAATCACCTATCCCAGCCTCGCCGACATGCGTCTAGTTGATTACAAGGTCCGCGTCGTGGATTCCGGCGCGGGCACAGCCGCGACCACTCGAGTCAATATCGAAAGCACTGATAAGACCGAAACTTGGGGAACGATCGGTGTCAGTGAAAATGTGATCGAAGCAAGCTGGCAGGCATTAGTCGATGCAGTCGAGTACAAACTGCACAAAGACCACGATGAATCAACCAAGAACGGTCAAACACGATCAGTAGCCAAGGAAGTTAGGTAACCGATGAGTAATTCTGAGAGCAACGAATCCGACATCCCCAATCGTTTTGATCACGCCACCGCAGCAGCCCGTATCGTGCAAGCTTGGGAAGCCGCTGGTTGCAATCGTGCGACGGTCAATCCAGACCGAAAGCCATTCACGATTGTGATTCCGCCTCCCAATGTGACGGGTGCCCTCCACCTCGGACACGGCCTCAACAATACCCTCCAGGACATTCTCGTTCGCACGCGGCGGATGCAAGGATTTGAGGCTCTTTGGATGCCTGGGACCGACCATGCCGGCATCGCAACTCAAGCAGTGGTTGAACGACGTCTCCGTGAGCAGGAGAACAAGACTCGCCACGATCTCGGTCGAGATGCTTTGGTAGCGAGGATATGGAAATGGAAAGACCAATACGAAGCCCGCATCCTCGGCCAACTCAAACGAATGGGCTGCAGTTGTGATTGGGAACGAACGCGATTTACTCTCGATGATCGCTGCGCTGCCGCTGTACGCGCAACGTTTTACGACCTCTTTTCGCAGCGATTGATCTACCGCGGAAAACGCCTAGTCAACTGGGATACCTTTTTGCAAACGGCGGTCAGCGATGATGAGGTTTTCAATGAAACCACCCAAGGTCATTTCTGGCACTTTCGCTACAAGGTAATCAATCCCCAGCGCGGTGAGCCACTCGAAGTGGAGATCGCAACCACTCGCCCTGAAACCATGCTTGGTGACACTGCCGTTGCGGTACATCCCGACCCCGAAGCGGCGTTGGAAGCGGCCGAGAAAGAGCTCCTTGAAAAACTAGCAGTTGCCCCAGAAAAAGACCGGCCAGCCATCCAGTTGCAACTGGACGATTTGCTAAGCCGTCGCGAAACCATGCTGCCGACACTGATCAAACTGCGAGACATGGCAATGAGCGGTCGGCACGTAATGCTGCCACTCATGAATCGGCCCATACCACTGGTTGCGGACTCATGGGCCAAGCCAGAACTCGGAAGTGGGTGTGTCAAGATCACACCGGCGCACGACCCGAATGATTACGAAGTCGCACAACGATGTGGCTTGCCGATGATCAATATCCTGCTTACCGACGGCACCCTGAACAGCGAAACGGGGCCGTACCAGGGCATGACCATCGCTGCTGCTCGACAGAAGGTTGTTGCCGACTTGGACTCACTCGGACAACTTGGCGAGATTGAAGATCGTGAGATCGAACTTCCGCACAGCGACCGTAGCAAGACGCCTATCGAACCGTTCCTCGCCGACCAATGGTTTGTGAAAATGGACTCGCTCGCGCAATCGGCCATGGATGCGGTCACGAACGAATCCGTCAAGATTTTTCCAGTGCGATATCGAAAAGGTTATCTCGATTGGCTTGGCGAAAAGCGAGATTGGCCGGTCAGTCGCCAACTTTGGTGGGGCCACCAAATTCCGATCTGGTCGAGTTTGAAACTCTCAGACACGGACGCGAAGGCACTCACGGCGAAGATCGCAAAGATCACGACCGAGGCTGGTTCGATCACTCATCAAGTCGAAGAAGACGCGAATGGCAACTGCCAAGTGTTTGTGTGCCTTCGACGTGAAGACGCGAACCTTGAAACCGCCGTCGAGGCCCTTGGCCTGATTCGCGACCCAGACGTACTGGATACATGGTTCTCATCCGCACTTTGGCCTCACAGCACCCTGGGTTGGCCTGAAAAGACGGCCGAGCTGGAATATTTTTATCCGACCAGCACACTGATTACATCGCGTGACATCATCACACTTTGGGTGGCTCGCATGGTGCTGATGGGTCTCAACAATACTGGCAAAGTACCTTTCAGCGAAGTCTTCATTCACCCCAAGATTCTTGACGGACTTGGGGAAACGATGAGCAAGTCGAAGGGTAACGGGGTCGATCCGATCGATGTGATCGATAAGTTTGGACCCGATGCATTGCGATTTGGCCTCGCTTGGCTGGCAACGGAGACTCAAGATGTGCGGATGCCGGTGCAATATGAGTGCCCGCACTGTGAAAAGCTCATTGACCAGACCAAGAAAAATCGAAGCTTGCCTCGAATCCACTGCAACCATTGTGGCGGTGATTTTTCGACACAGTGGGCCGAATCCGCCGACGACCTTGCGCTGCAGCGTGGTGCGGTAGTGAGCGAGCGCTTCGAGACAGCGCGGAACTTCGTGAACAAGCTTTGGAACGCAGCGAGGTTCACGTTGATGAATCTCACTGATTTCAAGCCTGTCTCGATCGATCGCGATTGTTTGCCACTGGAAGACCGCTGGCTGCTCAGTCGCTTGGCTACAGTCACGGGCGAAGTCACCGACGCAACCAATCATTACCGGTATGCCGAAGCAGCCCGATCGCTTTACGACTTCGCATGGGACGAGTTTTGCAGCCTTTATGTCGAGATGGCCAAGTCACGCCTCTCCGATCCGTTGCAACGAGCGCAAACGCAGACGATTATCGCGTATGCACTCGACACACTTTTACGGCTATTGCATCCCATCATGCCCTTTGTAACCGAAGAGATCTGGGGGCATCTTGGAAAGGCGGCACCGAGTCGCGGATTGGAGAAACAGGTCACTGCTGTACCGTTTGTGATGCGAGCCGCGTGGCCAACGATCGATCCTCGAGACCTCGCAGATGGTAATATTCAGCGGCAGTTTTCCGTCTTTCGCGAAGTATTGGGAGCGATTCGACAAATCCGTAGTAGCCAAAACGTTGCGCCGCGAGAAGCCGTACCGGTCGCCATCCACTGTGATCGAGCCATCGAGGACTTACTGACTCCCATGCGGCCATTACTCGAATCGATGGCCAATGCAGAAGTACTCAACCTCGGTCCGACTGCAACCGCATTTGAGATCGATGCACCGCTATCGCTCGCAACACTCGGGATCGAAGTGCATGTCGATTTGAGCCGATTCATCGACGTCGGAGCCGAACTGGAACGGCTTGAGCGTCTGCTCGGCCAGATCGTCAAGCAAATCGTTTCGAAGGAGCAAAAACTTGCCAATGAAAGCTTCGTCAGCCGCGCGCCAGAACAAGTCGTTGCTACCGAGCGGCAGTCGCTCCAAGACCTTCTGCGTCAGCGAGAGAGTGTCACAGGTGACATCGAGCGAATGAGGAAGCGGAGTTGATCCGCCTCACGCAGTCAAACGCTGAGAGACTTCTTTGCGAGCTGTCGAAACTCACCTAAGTTCCGAACTTTATTGACTGCGACTCGGAACTCACTGAAATCAGCGAGGTGCTTGGCGAAGTAACAACTGACGCGCGGTAAACGTCGCAAAGCCACCGTCGTGCCGTAAAAGTGGAATTCATCTTCGACGAGA
This sequence comes from Planctomycetaceae bacterium, assembly GCA_031411655.1. GTDB lineage: Bacteria > Planctomycetota > Planctomycetia > Pirellulales > Pirellulaceae > UBA6163. Next base: position 99,342 of record JANOBM010000040.1, on the reverse strand, counting down.
TTCAGTAGCACTTTGGTCCGTTCGTCTGGCGACGGTGGCGGTATCCGGGCTCCGCCTTGATAAAGCGCAACGATTTGGCGAAAGATCCAAGGATTCCCCAAGCAGCCTCGTCCCACCGAGACACCATCGGCGCCACTTTCACGCAAGAATCGCAATGCGTCATCAGGCTCACGAACTCCGCCGCTGCCAAACACCGGCAATGACGTAGCCTGCTTCACCCTCGCCACAACGGACCAGTCAGGGCCACCGACGTATGCCTGAGCAACACTCCTTGCATGAATTTCAACCGCTGCCGCTCCCACACCTTCCACTCGCTTGGTGATCTCTGTGGCCGTTTCACGATCGCCGCTGGGGCCGGTTCGCAGCTTCAGTGTGACCGGAATGGAAACGGCGCGCACAACCGCTTGAGTGATTCGTTCAATCACTTCTGGAGTCGCCATTAGGGCGCCACCTTCGCCACGGTTCATCAGACGTTTGATAGGGCATTCGAAATTGAGGTCAACCATATCGAATCCTTGCTCTTCCACCACTCGAGCCGCAGCAGCCATGACGGTAGGGTCTCCGCCGCTAATCTGTCCCACTCGAGGCTTTTCGTCGGTCGCAGTGTAAAGCAAACGCAATGCCCGCCGATCTTTTTTTGCCACATCCGACGCATCGACTCGCTCGCTACAGACCAAGCTCGCCCCATATTGCTTCATCAGCCGACGAAGCGGGTAACTCGTATGCTCCTCCATCGGTGCAAGCGTGAACGGATGCGCGACGTTGACGGAGCCAATTTTCATCTTATTTAGTTACCATTCGGATGCCCGCCAAATGTGCCACGCGGTGATAAAAGACTAACTCGCCGGTACCCGAGTTCATCAAGCATGTTGCATCCGTGCAATGGCTTCGTCTTTACTGATAACCTCGCTGATAAACATTTGCTGCGACACCAGGATTGAATTCTGCAACTCTTCAGCCGTGGCTTTACCAGCCGAGTTCTCCACGTCCAGTGTTCCAGTCGCGTCTTTCAAAAACTCCACCTTAAATCCACGGTGAAAGGCTTCTCGGGCCGTCGTATCACAACAGACCTGAGTCATGTAACCGGCAATCGTGACGGTATCGACTCCACGGCTTCGCAGAAACTCTTCCAGTTTGGTATTGGTAAACGAGCCAGGCAATTGCTTGTCGAGTAGTAGATCACAAGATCGGGATTCTACCTCTGGTCGCAGCTCCCAATTCTTGGTGCCTTTGCAGAAAACCGGCGAGTCGGGCGAAGGTTGATGATGGCGAATAACGATTGTGTGAACTTGATTCGCCTTGGCAGCATCCATCACTTCAAGAATATTTTCTAAGTGATTGACAGGGTATCGAACGGGTAAATGGCCACCCGGGAAGTACTCATTCTGAACATCGATTACTAATAATGCGCGGCTCACGATGACGGACCTTCAAATGGGGTCTTAGAGAAAACACAACCAGTCGACTCATTCCAATCGACCGGAAAAGCGGTACCGTTCAAAACCATTGCTGAATTGTCGGCTTAATGACTATCTCAGGCACGCAAGCTCGCGGGGGTAGCCTGCAGATCGATACGATGATGCCAGCGATGTCTTCCGGCTGAAGAATGGCATCTTTGTGCTCCTGCGAAACGGGTGTAGGCCGATTATCCAGTATCGGAGTGTTGACTTCGCCGGGATACACATTGGTAATTCGAACGCCTTCCTCGCGAACTTCATTGCTTACCGCCGTACCTAAAGCAGTCATCGCGAACTTCGAAGCGCAATAAACGATCCCGCCTAGCTGTATCGCGCGTTTACCCGCAACCGACGAGATATTAATGATCAGACCGTCACGACGTTCACGCATCGAGGGTAAAACTTCAAGCATGCACCGGTAGGCTCCCGTCGCATTGATCTTCATCACCCGGTCCCAGTCGTCGGGATCCATCGCTGCCATCGTGCGGTTTTGAATATTGATTCCTGCACTGTTCACCAATATGTCTACATCTCCCAAGGACGCATGCGTCGTCTCGAAGAACTTACGAATACTTTCTGGCTCAGCGACGTCTAACGTACACTTCTGGATGGGGTGCGTTGCGGTGACAGACGAGGCAAGTTTTTTAAGCGGTTCTTCGCGACGACCTCCAATCATCACACGGCAACCTGCCATCGCAAGTTCCTTGGCGATCCCAGCGCCGATCCCAGTGCCTCCGCCGGTGATGGCAACTACCTTATTCATCAAATCAGTCATGAACACTTAACCAGCAGAGGAGGAGGGACAATAGGGAATACCGATTCGTGGCAGAACGTTACGGTCGTTTTAACACGCGGAATCGAGACGAGCGGCAATTTTACCAATTTTGCACGAATTCAACAGGCGTTGCGGGCGTTGCAATGCAGTCCTACTTCAGCGGATAATCTGGCCAGGGCGTGAGTTACCGTTTGGGCTCGGCATGGAAACGATGATCATCCATTAGGTTGCTGGGAATCAATGACCAACGCGAGTCCACTGGATACGACCATCGAGGTGATCACCCCAGAGAACATCGCATTCGAATATCAGTTGGCAGGTCCGTTTCGTCGCCTGCCTGCCTACCTGATTGACGTCGCCGCCCGCTGGACCATTATTTTCCTCGTCGGTTTGACGTTGCTGTTCGTTGGCTTGCTCACCGACATCGGTTCCCTTAGCTCTTTTCTTTTGGCCACGATGCTGGTTTTTTATTTCATCATCAGTTGGTTTTACGGCACATTTTTTGAAACCCATTTCAACGGACGCACCATTGGAAAATGGGCTTGCGGCCTTCGAGTCATCTGTGTTGACGGTCGCCCTATCGACGGTACAAGAGCCGTTGTACGCAATCTTGTTCGCATCGCTGACATCGCTCCCTTTGCAGCTCTGAGTCAGTTCGCCGAGGACGCGCCACCGGTTTTCTTGATACCGACCGGGATGATCGGCTTTATCAGTGTGATTTGCACGCGAAGAATGCAACGACTGGGAGACATCGCCGCTGGGACCATGGTGGTCATCGACGAAAAGAGTTGGCGATTGCCGGTGACGAAAGTAGACGATCCTCGCGTGCCCGCATTGGCATCTTACATCCCAGGCGACTATCGCATTTCGCGAAGCATGGCTCGTACGCTTGCGGTTTATTGTGAACGTCGTGCCTATCTGACTCCCTCGCGACGTCGTGAGATCGCCATGCACTTAACAACGCCTCTCATCGAGCGGTTTGAATTCCGACCAGACGTGGACCCGGATTTATTGATGGTTGCTCTCTACCACGCAACCTTCCTCAGTGATTCGCGAAGCGAGCCTGTCGCCATGGGGCCGCTGGCCAGCGCAAGCCCGTTGTTACGCGATGCCAAGAAATTGACGGTGCAAGCGACCATCGCTTCATCCACTGAAAGTCTTATGAACGACGCATCTAACTCCGCAAGGGCCGCCGGCGTCGCTTCTTCGGAAATGCCAGTCGATCTTTTACAGCCGGTGATCTTGAGCGAACCGCTGGAGGCGAAAGAATCTTGAACTTTGCAAAGGTCCTCGAACGCCGTCAACAGCAATGGATTGAGCTGGAAAAACTTTGTGACTCGCTAGAACTTTCCGGAAAAGACAAACGGAATGGTGCTGCGGGTATTTCTCGCTTCGCATCGCTCTATCGTGCCGCATGTGCTGATTTGGCGTTGGCTGATTCCTACCAACTTCCGCCAGCGACAGTGACCTATTTGCATCGACTGGTCGCTCGCGCACACAACCGCTTGTATCGTGCTAGCCGTATCGATCCGACAACATGGGCGGAGACGGTATTCAAGGTCGCACCGCACCAAATTTTTAGCGACCCTTGCGTTCGTGTTGCCACACTGCTTTTCTTCGGACTGTTTTTCTTGTCTGCGTTGATAGGGGTTAATGAGGATTGGTTTCCCGACTACGTCCAAAAACTTGTTGGTGAACAGCAAATTTCCCAGTTAGAGCAAATGTACGAACAACCGATAAATGGCTCTCTCGATCATTATGTCGGCATGGCTGGCTTTTACATCATGCATAACACCGGTATCGGCCTACAGTGCTTTGCTTTCGGCGTGCTTATCATTCCATGCGTCTTTGAACTTGCCTTCAACGCGGTGACGTTGGGAGCGATGTTCGGTTACATGGCGCGCGAGGACTCTGTCGGTGGAGATAATTTTCTCCATTTTGTAACGGCTCACGGACCTTTTGAACTCACCGCAATCGCACTCGCAGGCGCTGCGGGATTGCGGTTCGGGATTGGGCTCTTTCATACGGGAGGATTGACTCGAGCGACGTCGCTTCGCTTGGCGGCACGGCGTGCCGTACCGATCATGGCCGCTTCGGCCTGCCTGTTTTTCCTCGCAGCATTTACCGAAGGATTTATCTCACCAAGCCCATTGCCCTATCTGATAAAAGCAGGATGGGCGATTTTTTCCGCTGGTCTGATTAGCTTCTATTTCATCGTTCTCGGCTTCCCTCAACATAGCGAACGTCACCAAGCAGACGACGAGACCATGCACTATGATCCGCTTGCGGATCCAGACGAGAGGTCAACGCATGCAACTTGACCAAACGCATGTTGCCATTCGAGCGAGAACGTTGACCGAAATCGCCGATTTGGCGATGGTGATGATCCGATGCTATCCATCGGCGGTCATCCTTGGATTCGCTACCGGTGCGTTACCTTGGGCAATCCTCAATTTCGTTTTGCTGGGTTGGATTCCGATCAACGAATACAACCTTCTTGCTTTCGACGAGGATATGGCCAACAACCTCACCAAGTACAACATTTTGATGACGCTACTCGTCTTTCTTCAAGCGCCCGCCGCAGGAGCTTTGACGACGCTTTATCTCGGCCAAGCCGTTTTTGAGAGTCGGCCAACTTGGCGATCCGTATTCCATGAAGCTAAAGCATCCTTTTTTCGGTGGTTTTGGGTACTGGGAGTTTTGAGAGGGCCAATTCCCGTCATGGCAATCATCGCGATCAATTGGGGGAATGACATGGACATCGCAAACGACTTTGTTTGGCCATGCTCAATCGCATTAGTAGTAATGCTACTGCGGGGACACCGGCCGTTCCTGCCAGAGATTTTATTGTTGGAACGCTGTCCGGTAATCGCCAAGAAAAGTCCTATTGGAAATCTAGCGATATCGGCTAGGAAACGTAGTTCGGCATTACATCGACCCGTGGCCGGTGAACTTTCTGGACGGTTTATTGCTATGGCGCTGCTACTTACCGTTCTCGCATGGCTTGGACTTTACAGCTTTCTTTGGGTCCGAGGGATCCTATTTGGCGTTTGGGAGTGGGACACGTTTGTCTACCTCGTTTTACTACCACTGGCACTTTGGGCGGCTGCGTCCTTGAGTGTTCTCATTCGTTTCCTCGGGTACTTAGACACGCGAATCAGGCTAGAAGGTTGGGAGGTGCAATTGGCAGTTCGAGCTGAGGCGATTCGTCAGTTTGGCGAGACAGTCGATGCGAGCAGTTCGTTAACGAATTCGCAGCGACTGACACCCAATGGCAATACCAAATGAAATACGCAATCACTGTCTTGTTGCTATTGTCGCCGTGTTGGGTATACGCGAAAGAGAGCGAGCCCACGGGTAGCAAACAAACCGTTTCAGAAGCGGTCGACGAGATCGGTAAAACGCCCTGGTTCGATCCGGAATCTGAAACCATTACCCCCATCCCACTTCGCGATACCCAGCAAGACTCCGTTCACCGGAATAGTCGTTGGTTACCACAGGCAAAACGGATCTCTTCGCCGTCGAACCCCAGCGGGAATTCGTCAAGTTGGTTCAGCAGTGGCGGCGGAGGTAATTTGATCGGCTGGGCGATCCTGGGAGTTCTCTTCGTTGGCGTTGCAATCGGGATCCTGTATGCGGTGTCACGGATTTCTCCGGAAGCAATGAGTAGTCAAGATCGATGGCTCGGCAACGATCGAAACGGTATCGATGAACAAACTCGAAAACGCATGCAAGAATTGCCCATCGAACTACGACGATCGGGTTTTGATTTGCGAGGAGATGCCGAGCGATACATGCTTCAAGGAAACTTCGACGAGGCAATCAAATGCCTCTTCGGCCACCAACTTTTACTGCTCGATCGTTTTGAATGGCTGCGACTATCCCGAGGAAAAACCAACGGACGATATGTCTCGGAGGTCAAACGTCAATCTGCTGAGCTTTCCCATTTACTACGAGCGACTGTTGCCATTTTCGAAGCATCGTACTTTGGCCGTCACACCCCCACCAAAGAAGCATTTACCCAGTTGTGGGATGACAATCAGCGACTCGAAGCGTTGGTCAGACGCTCCACGGAGGTAGCGGCATGAGTTACCGACCGATTGAACCTCGTTGGACGCTGAGCCTTGCGATGACGGTAGTGACCATTGTAATGACAGGTTGCAATCAAAGACTTCGCACCGAATACGGAGCGTCCAAAGGGAGCAGGGGAGACCAAAGCATCAACGGGTTTGGTGTGTTGAGGCGAGCCTACCTCCATGAAGGATGGACGACCCGCGACATCACCAGACTCAATAGCCGACTGAAGAATGTCGATGCCATCGTCTGGACACCGACGGTTCGCGATAGCCTTTACGCGAACGCAACTGCGTGGTTCGACAAATGGTTGGCCGAGGAAAAGCGTACGCTCATTTATGTGGTTCCGGACGGTGGCTGTGAGCTTGCTTATTTTGAAAAAGCTAGCGGCCTAGCTCCGCCGAAACAGAAAATGGAATATCGTCGCCGAATCGCAACTTTAATATCCGCCCAATTGATAGAGCGTCTCCAAGACGGCGTCATCATGAGCAACGGTTGGTTCCAGATTGAGCGATTAGCCGACAGGACCAAGATCGAATCGTCTCAGTTGCCTGACGGCGATGCAACGGTTCGCTACAAAGTGGTGGTAGCGAATACAGTCGCGAATCCGGCGATCGCCAACCCGACGACAGTGAATCCTTCAGCGGCGACTCCTCAACCACCCACCACACAACCAAGTTTTCCTCCGGCATCCACCACACAACCACCCGCCACACAACCAACTTCTCCTCCAGCACCCACCAACCTGCCACTCGGTCCCGCGGGGATGACCTACGGCAATTCGACGCTCACTTTAGAGCATCGTTCGATCATCCAAGCCGCCGATGGTTCGCCCGTGGTGGTAACGATCACCGCGAAGGAATGGAATGATTCAAAAATCATTGTCGTTGGCTGCGGTTCACTCTTATGCAATTACACTCTCGCCTCTCCTCAAGGCCAGGCGCTCGCGGCTCAGTTGATCGCTGACACGTCCGATCAGCCTGGATTGGTTGGCTTCATCTCGAGCAATTTTTCCGGCGTCTCGGTGACGGAGGCTGATCCAGAAATAAACGCGATGACCGGCTTGGAGTTATTGACGATTTGGCCACTCAGTTTGATCATGTTCCATCTGATCGTGCTGGGCTTCTTTTCATGCATGGTATTACTTCCGATTTTCGGCAGACCTAGAGAGCTAGTCGAGTCACCCGATAGCAATTTTTCGGATCACATTGATGCTGTTGCCGCATTAATGCAGAAATCGGGTGGGGAGCAATATGCTCGTCGCCGTGTGAGTGACTACATGAAGCGAATCCGCGGCGAGTCGAGCGGTCCATGGTTGTTACCTGAACCGACTCCGAAGCCAATCATAGCTGCCAGTGCAGAAACCAATCTCCCTCCACCACCGAAAGAACCATCTTGAGCATTGCAAGTACGCCGACGATTGAGCTGAGTGAAGTGCGACGCATTTACGATGCGATCACCCAAGAAGTTAGTAAACTCTACGTCGGTCAGGATGAACTGGTACTCGGTACATTGACGGCGCTCATCAGTGGAGGGCACGTATTGATTGAGTCGGTGCCTGGGTTAGGGAAAACGCTTTTTGTTCGTACACTTGGCCGAATTCTGGGCTGCAACTTTGGCCGCATTCAATTCACTGCTGACTTGATGCCTTCGGATATCACGGGGGCACCGGTTTACGACATGCAAAGGTCCGAATTCCGATTTCGACCAGGACCGGTTTTTACGCAATTTCTACTGGCTGACGAGATCAACCGCTCGCCAGCCAAGACGCACGCGGCGTTGCTAGAAATCATGCAGGAATATCGCGTGACCATTGACGGAACGAGCCATCGTGTACCACTGCCGTTTTTGGTGCTCGCGACACAAAATCCACTGGAAAGCGAAGGGACCTATGCGCTACCTGAGGCTCAACTCGACCGGTTCATGTTCAAGCTATGCATTGATTACCCTTCGGCCGCAGAGGAAGCAGAAATTCTCCGCATGCATAGCCAACAAATCGATTTAAATCAGCGATTGCTTGATGAAATTCAGCCAGTCACTAATCCTGAACAAGTTCGCGCCATCATGCACGCATGTGGTGGTGTGAGAATTGAAGACGAATTGGTGAACTACATCAATACGATTGTACGTTCGACCAGATCGTGGCCTTCGTTCCATTTGGGCGCTTCGCCTCGAGCAGGTATCGCCCTGATGCAAGCCGCACGAACTCTTGCCGCGTTCTCAGGCCGCGACTTTGCAGTCCCCGATGATGTTGCTTCAATCGTTTTGCCGGCGCTCCGTCATCGCGTTCAACTAACGGCGGAAGCCGAAGTCGAAGGCAAAAATGTCGACAATGAGCTTCGAACGATGATTCAAGGGATCGAAGTGCCAAGAACATAACGTTGCTATGCGACACGGCGAGTGACTGGTTTTTCTAATACCTGGGGCACGATTTTTTCGACGGGCGGCGTCAGCGGTAGGCTATGATTACTGAGTTCGCCTTCTGGCTCCATCTTGTCAAAAAGTGAGCCAAGCAAACGTGGATGCAAACAGATATAGCTCCAAATCAAGCCAACCGACGCACCACCGATTACATCGCTGAAAAAGTGCGATCCTCCATGCAGACGTTGCAATACAGTCAGTCCACAAAACAATAAGAAAAGCCAGCGGCCGCGCGGAGCAACCAAACACAAACCGATCGTCAATGCGACCGCGGTCGCCATGTTTCCACTCGGAAAGGCCCTTGTACCGGCATCGAAGGTTGCAACTTGTTCAAGGGTCCAATCGAATCGCCACAGCCATGCGGTCTCGATCGTTGCAAAATCGAGTTTGACCTGAGTGGGCTTGGGACGCAACACAAACATCTTGATGATCGTGGCAATCGCGCCACCACCACAGGTCATCGCCGCCAAACGTGGCAAAAGCCATCGCCGATCGGGTGCGAGTAGTAGGACCGAAAGCAAAATAAAGAAGATTCCACTCCCGTGAGCGTAACCTCGAGTCAATTCCAAAGCATCGGAAAAATCGGTTGGGAATGGTTCACTATCGAACCAACGTGCGACTTGAATATCGACAAGTGTAGCCAGAGGCACCATCAGAGCAGTGCAAACTGCGGCCCAAAGCAACAGTCCCGGTCTTTGGATAAAGACAAGGAATGAGGGCTCTACCCTCGCAGAAAGTGGTAGCGAAATCAGCGACGAATGTTCCGACTGCGGCGACACGCTCATGTTTAACTTCTCTGCGAGATGGAGATCTCACAGCGATGTAACAAACCTTGGCAAGATTGCGACAGACCGATTTTCAAGCGTGTTTCACGGCGTTGGCTCGCTGACGCTTCGCTTCATATGCCAACAACGCCCCGATGACTGCCACATTCATTGATTCAACCCCGGCGGCCATTGGCACCGCAATTGTGCTGGTCGAGGCGTTTCGCATCGATTGGCTTAGTCCCGATCCTTCGTTACCCAGCAAGAATATGGTCGGCGCGGTGAGGTCACATTCCCAAAAGGGCACCCCCTCCGCGGAGGCTGCCAAAACTTGGACATTTGCTTGGCGTTGAATTCGCAAAATTTCGACCAAGTTTACTGTCACGGGAGGCTGACGAAACCATTGGCCTGCCGATGCGCGTAGTACCTTTGAATTCGTAGCGTCGACGCTCTCCGCGCCCAAGATCACAGGACCAATCCCTGCACCTGCCGTGATTCGAATCAATGAACCCAAGTTGCCGGGGTCTTGAAGCGACTCAACAGCCAGCGCCAACGAAAGCGGAGCTGAAGGGAAAGCGGCAGGCGGTGGAAGAACCGCCACGCCGACTACTGAACAGGGAGAATCCGTAGTCGATAGCCGGCGGAGGACTTCTGTGGATACTGGCTGTAGGATCATGGAAGAGCGTGAAGTGTCTTGAAGCAGTCGCGACAATAGGCCTTGATTTTGTGCTTCCCAGGTGGCATCAAAGCAGACGGCTTCGAGCGGCCAATCGGTAGCAATGGCCTCATCCAACAGGTGAGGGCCTTCTACTAGGAATCGCCGCTCCGATGTTCTAACGGAGGAATGATGCAACCGTTTAAGCGACTTTACCCATGCGTTTTGAACACTGGTGATCACTGGCAAGAATCGGGATGAAAGTGGCAACGGATCGATCCCGTATTTAGGCGAACGGTAATGGAAGTACTAACCATGGGGCCTGAGACACGAGATCACTCACACCGACCAGATCGGCGAGGGCCTCGCACTCAAGTCATTTGATTTGTCATGTCGTAACGAGCCACTCGGTTGGGCGACAGCGCTGGGGGCATTCAAAAAACATCGCGGCATCGATCTTGTGGAGTGCCTTGTCAACACAACGCCATAAGTCAATCGTTCGCGGGTACTTGCATCCTAGACGGAATCTTAACAAAGGACAGCAGTAACGCCGCCAAAGCAGCCAATCCTGCACCGGAACCGAAAGCGACAAGAGGACCAAATTTCTCATAAAGCCATCCAAAAAGAAGGCTTGAAGGCAAGGCGGCTATTCCGATCGAGAAGTTGAACCAACCAAACGCAGTACCTTTTCGTTCCGGCCCTACAAGCAACGTCACAAGCGTTTTTTCCCCCGGCTCGGTGAGTGCATAAAAAAGTCCATAACACAAAAATAGCACCCAAACATGCCAAGCACTCGAAGCGAAAGCAAAGGCGATGTAGATCAATGCATAGATAAGCCATCCCAACAGGATGAGAGGGCGGGGTCCCAATCGATCGACGGCGCGGCCTGACAGGATATTGCCTGCACTTTTGACAACATGAAATAGGCACCACAAGAGAGGCAAGAAGGCGGGAGTTACCCCAAGCTCGCCCGCTCGAACCAGTAAAAATGCATCACTTGAATTGCCGAGGGTGAATACGACTAATGCAACCAAGTAAAGTTTGAAATTCCAGCCAAAGGGCAAGCGGCTTGGCTGCGACTTCCCAGCCACTTCTATTTCAACTTGCGACGCCCCCTGCTCTTTGAGGCCCCAAATTAACATCGCGACGACCAACAGACCAGGAAGCAAGGTGATGAGAAATAGCGTCCGCAAACTCTCAGGCCAAACAAGCAAAAAAGCCATCGCCAATAACGGACCGATCGCTGCGCCAAGATGGTCCATCGCGCGATGAAATCCAAACGCTTGCCCGCGATATTCGGGTAACGTCGAATCCGCAATCATGGCATCGCGAGGTGCGGTCCGAATGCCCTTGCCGATCCGATCTGCTGTGCGAGCAACAAACAGGTGCCACGGAAACATCGCAACGCCAACCACAGGCCGCATGATTGCTGCCAATGTGTACCCAACAACGATAAACGTTTTACGGTCACCGACGCGATCGGACCAAGCTCCAGACCAAAGTTTTAAAAGGCTGGCGACGGAATCGGCAACGCCCTCAATCACACCCAAGTGAAAGCGATTGCCACCGAGCACACCAATAAGAAACTGGGGCATCAGCGGATAAATCATTTCACTAGCGATGTCATTGACAAGGCTTGCGGCACTTAGCAACTTAACGTTGCGAGTCAGTGGCGGCGCTACAGGACTTACGTCGCCAGCTTCTTTGTCCGTCACGAATCCCGCCTATGAAAAGTTGAAATCAGGTTTTCTCGAAACGGAGCAGGGTACGGGTATCGTCCTCGTGCTTCGTCAACACTTAATTTGAGAGTACGACGGACTTCTAGTCCGTCGGCAAACATCGTCAAAGACGGACTGGAATTCCGTCGTACACATCCTCGTCAACCCTGAATCTAGCTTTGACGAAGCGTTAGGGTTATCCACCTTAACGCCCAAGGGCACTTAACGGTATATCGCCAACGATTTCGCCACGAATATCGAAGCAATCAAGACACGAGAAAGATCGATGTTATCCGTTTTCCGCCTACTAACATTGATGTAAAAGTTTTCATCTTCTCCTACCTTGCGTTCATAGTTGGTGCTCTTCACCGCAGCTAACTAAAGGACTGTGGCTGGCGATCCCGACGAGGATCAGCCAAAATCAAGATCATGGGAACCACCTTGAACATCGACACGCGATTACCTGACGATCAACTCACCTCGCAAATCGAGACCATTTGCGACCGTATGGAGGAGATCTATTCGGCCGGCTTCTATTCCAAAATAACGGTGCATCGCCAGTGGTCCAAACACAACCCCCATCTGTCGGGAAAAATCGCTCGCCCCAGTGCCTTTCGATGGTACCTTCGCCGTGAACTTTTCAAACTTGCGAAACTTGGAGCTCAAATCACAATCGAGCAATCTCGAAACCGAGTAAATCTGAATTCGCCAACGCTGCTTGATCTCATCGACGAATCCGATTTCGACTTGACTCGCAAAAAAGTTTTTCTATTCGGACCCGAGCGATCGGAATTGTCCATTCAGCGACTGGAGCACTACACCGGCACTCGGGCTGAAGACTTCCAACGGTATGTGTTGCTGACCAACTACAACATGCATATGCAAGCCTTCGAAGCCGAGTTCCCTGACTGCGTGAAGCCATCGCGGGCGGATGTTCAGATGCCAGCGTTTCACCACAAGGAGATAGAAAACCTGGGTATTAGTATCGTAAACATCGGTGTAGGTCCGTCCAACGCAAAGAATCTCACCGACCATTTGGCAGTCCTACGCCCAGACGCGATGCTCATGGTGGGACACTGTGCAGGAGTGCGAAACCACCAAGAGATTGGCGACTTTGTTTTAGCATCAGGCTATATGCGCGGTGACCATCTTCTCGACGAAGCACTTCCGCCGTCAGTTCCGATCACTCCCAGTTTTTTACTCAACCGGGCACTCGCTCATGTGCTCGACGAGAGCAATCTTCCTTATCGCATCGGAAATGTGTTCACGACGGGCGACCGCAACTGGGAACTGACCGTCCGCCGAACCCAAGAATCGCTTCGCGCTAGCCGGAGCGTTGCTGTCGATATGGAATCGGCGACGGTTGCCGCAAATGGTTTTCGCTACCGTATTCCAACTGCAACGCTGCTGTGTGTATCCGATAAGCCGCTACACGGCAGTCCCAAACTACCGGACGCCGCAAAGTCTTTTTATGACGAGACCAAAAAACAGCATATCTCTGTCGCGACAACCGCAATTCGATTGATCAAACAAGAGTTTCCCGATGGCTTACCCAATAGCGAAATACGCTCCCCTGGAGGCCCACTGCTTGGTGGCCCCGATAGCGCGCTGGGAGATCGGCGTCGCAAACCCAACTAAGCATGGCATCTCGCTATGGCAACGAGAGTCTCTACTTCCCAGCTGCACGTCATTCGCGTGCGGTAGTGGTCACGGGTTGAACAGACTTCGCTGGGGTCGCTTCAAAGCTGACAATCGCCATCACACCAGTGTGAAGTCCTCGGCGTAGGGTTGTTGCATACTGAACCTGATCAATCTGATAGCCCGTGAGCGATTGATTGAAAACTTCGATATCACGTTCAACACTCGCCACTTCCTCAGCCCTCAGAGGCGTCGAAAAAGACCGCTCCCCACTGTCCTTTGCAAGCATCACAACGACTCGTCCGTCCGGGTTGGTCTGCAGCCACGCCGGCAATGTCGCTGCGTCGACGTGGGACAAGTAGCCTTTTAGTTTACCAGCGAATTGCAGTTGGCCGTGATAGCTGCCAAACCAAGCGACCGGGATGTTCTCGTCGAATTCATTACCCACGCTTTCGGCTAAAGGTCTCAGGTCGAAACCAGACCAGAATGAACCCGATAGGCCTACGACGACGGTCACCATAAAGAGCGTTGCAGTTGTCGCAATGAGTCTTAACGCTGCAATGACAGTAAGGTTGCCAGGCACCAGGAGTGCGACTCCACAAACACCTAGTGGTATGCAAAGCCAGCTAGGGCAAACCTCTGCCAAACCAATATCTTTGAATTGCGAAACGTAGTTGAACCCTAACGGCGACAACGCGGTGAGGATCGTTCCGATGGCGATGAATGATCGGTGGTATCGAGTGATCGGCTTCTCATTCGATGTGACCCATTTCGCGATAAGAAACGCCATCATCGGCATCAGGGGAAGCAAGTAGTAAGGCTGCTTGCCACTCACCAGCGACAGACAGCTGAACGAACCAAGGAACCCAGCCATACAAAACCGTGTCGACTTATCCCAGGGTGCCCTGAGATCGATGGCTCGCCAAAGCCCACCGAAAATCGACCAAGGAAGTAGGATGGCGGGAAGAAAGGGTAAGTAAAACCAGAAAGGCTGCTCATGGGAAAAGGACTTAACCATTCGCCCGGCAGTTTGTCCCCACAGCAATTCATTCGCATACGCATCCCCGCCACTAGTCGCGGCAGGAATTGCCCAGCCAAATGCAATCGCAGCTCCCGATAACAAACCCGCGGTAACACAGAGATACCACCGTCTGGCGTGAAGCGATGACGGGTTCAACCACCAAGGACCGCTCAAGGCAACCGGAAGTACATGAAGCAGTACCATGGGACCTTTCGACAAAATGCCGAAACCGATTCCGATCCCGACCAACATGATTCCGGCAGCAGTTCGCCCCGCCTGAAGCCTTAGCAACCCAAGCCAAGCGATCTGGGCGAAGAGAGTTAGCAGGGCATCAAACATCGTCAGCGGCGCGAATATCAACCACAGCAAGATGGAACAATGAATCAAAGATGCAGCCTCCGCGATCAATGGTCGGCTTGGCCAGAGCTGCTTTGCAAGGTACCCCGTCATCAAGACGCTGAGGCAAGAGATCGCCGGGCCAACGAGGCGAGCGGACCACGCTTCAGTTCCGGTGATCGCCCAAACCGTATTGATTAACCAGAACAGCAGAGGGGGCTTGTGAGCATACGTGGCACCGTTGAGATGCGGCACCAAATAATCAGTGCGAACATGCATCTCCCAAGCGACACTTAGATAACGAGTTTCATCGACTGGCAAAGCAGGTCGAGAAGCGACTTCACAAACCGAAAGCGTCGCAAATAGAATGACCGGAAGGAATCGAGTGATCCAATGAACCGAAGTCAAGTGAGTCATGCCGCGCGGCTCTTGGACGATGGTGCGGCAGCTTCTTGAGAAGGAGGAAGCTTGATCGTGATGACGGTTTCTGATTCAGGTCGCTGCTCAGATGTGGACTTTGGTTTTCGAATGAGTTGCAGATTGCGAATGTATATCAAAAAACCTGTCGACTGACCGATGATGAATACGGGGTCCTGGCGATAGATCGCGTAAGTCATCAACACGGTTGCACCCGAAAGACTCAGGTACCAAAACGAAATAGGAATGACACTCTTGCCGTGCCTTTCACTTGCTAACCACTGCACCAGAAATCGTCCAGTAAACAACAACTGCCCCAATAATCCAAACCCAACCCAGAGCTGTTCAGCAGTCATTTTGCTTCGTCCTGTCCATTCCTTGGGGCTATCGATCGTGTCTATAAATCAAGCTTTGGCAATCTGTTTCGACGCATCAACCAAGACACCCCGGCCAAATCCACAATTCCTACAGCTAACCTTCCCAGCGTCCCGTAGTGCGACGTACCGTTGACGCGAGGACGATGATTCACAGGCACCGAAATCACCGAACCACCAAGCCTTCGCATCAGCGCTGGCAAGAAGCGATGCATGTGGTCGAACCGTGGAAACTTCAGAAAAGCACTACGAGGAAAAAGCTTGATTCCGCAGCCACTGTCGGGAGTCGCATCATTGAGTAGCCAAGCGCGCACCCCATTGGCCACCCGTGACGTGAACAGCCTCCAGCTCGAGTCCCGACGCTTCTGTCGAAACCCGGCAATCAACGTCAATCCACCGATTGGCTGTTGCTGGTAAACCTTCAGCATTGAGAGGATGTCAGCCGGATCGTTCTGACCATCACCATCCAGCGTCGCGATCAATTCATACCTTGCCGCATCAATGCCAGACATTAATGCCGTGCTTTGACCACACGACAGGCGATGCCGAACGACTTTCAAGCACGGCAACTCCATTGCCAGCTCGGCAAGTAACTGTGGCGTATCGTCGGTGCTGCCATCGTCCACAACCACAATCTCATGGATTACCAATTCCCCCAGCGACGCACCGACCTCCCGCAGCAAACCAGGAAGATTTGCCGATTCGTTGTGCGAAGGAATGACAACCGAAATCATTAGATAAAACGGGGTTTCTCAGGGCCTGCTAACCAACTACTAATCAAGTCGTAGTTAATGGCAGATCTCCTCCTTCGAGTCAACAGGAGTTGAAGGATTGAATGAATGGTGAATTTACCGGCGAGCGTCGCACAGGCTTTTCAAAATACTTTCCAATCGATATGAAATTGCCCTTAGAAATACAAACCACAGCTTTGCATCGCCCGTCATCGCATCGGTTTGGTAGCCATGCCCGTGGCTTCGGTTATCGCTATCAGGGACGTTAGCCTTATCGACTCGGGCTCCGCGGCTGACGACACTTTCGCCACAATGGTTTCATTGACGGACGTCAGGCGAATGATGTTGGGACGCCTTGACGCACAACCCGTGGGCATCGCTGCTAGCAATAAAAATGCAGTCCGGCTTAGCAGTTTAGCGCTGGGCGACATGTGACAATGCAAAGTTCGGGGGCTGTTAGTTGCAATCCGTTGCTCCGTGTATCGTCCCAAAACAACGATTACCTCGCCGATCGGATTTGCTAGCACAGCGAATAAAGAAGTTTGACCCGAATCAATCGATGTATCTGTCAGAGTCAATGTCATGCGCGGGTTACACCCTTTGGTTCCCATAGCTCGTTGGTCCCTATAGCTCGCGGCTGTTGACGGCGCGGCGGAACCCATCGCAACCCATCGGAACTCGTCGCAACCCCTTGTGCAATTACTATTTTTTTCGTAATTAAAAGGTCCATCCGGGATTATCGTGGGTAGAGATCGAGTCCACCGCAGTAGAAATAGATCGCTGTCTTGAAGTTTTCACGATTGCGGTAGCCGCCGACTCGTCGCTTGATTGACATGATTTTGCTGTTCATCCCTTCGGCGACTGCGTTAGTGATTCGATGCGTGCAGTAGCTGACAACGTTGGTCAGTCGCTCGGCAATCGTCTTGGCAACCTTCTTCAGCGGAGTGAGCTTGGTATGGATCACTCGTTTGTACCAATCCTTAAAGAAGGCCGTTGCCGAAACGGAGTCGTCGTGATGCCAAAGGTCGCGAAGCATTTCCTTGTAGGCCCAGGCCTTGCCCGTTTCGAGTTCCTCTGAATAGATCGCTTCGAATCGTTCTCGTTGGGCCTCGGTCAGATTCTCTTGACCGGTCAGCCACAGATAACGCGAGCGAGAAAGGCGATCGTCGCCTTCGGCGGTGAGCTTGCGGTGCTCGCCTCGGCGAACCTTGTCGACCGCCTCGGTGGCCAGCTTCATTACATGAAATCGGTCGTGAACGATCTTTTCTTCAGCCAGCGGAATGTTGGCTTTGGCTGATTTCACAAACGCCGCACTCATGTCCATAGCGATCGCTTCGACGCCACGGATCTGTTCCTCGGAAAGCTGCGAAAAACACTGGTTTCCGCTGTCGGTATCGTTTCCATCGGAGATCGCCTCGACCGTGCTGTTGTCAAGATCGTAGATCATCGTGATGTAGTCATGGCCTTTGCGAAACGCCTTCTCATCGATGCCGATTCGCGGCATGACATTCTTCGTCTTACGGGCCTTGCCCCTGGCGACGGCCTTTTCAAGGATGTGCCAAGTCTCGTCCCAACTGGTTCGCAAGATTCCTTGAGCACCTTTGACGGTTTGCGCCGCCCGCAGTACGTCGATCGCGAAACGTTCAAAGAGCATCGTGAATCGACTTCCCTTTTCGGCCCAGGGAAGTGAGGCATTCTTGACGCCGTGGGTTGGACACTTCACTCGCGGCGGGGCGGCGATCAACAGCGTCTTGAATTGACATGAATCCAAATGTCTCCAACGACGCTCGACTGCGTGGTCATGGATAGCACAGTCGCAATCGCACTCGGGGCAACGAAATGTGGCTCCGCGAGGGTGCTCGACTCGGATACGAATCTCTTGGGCAACATGATCGAGTTGCACATCAGCAACAGTCCAGGGCGAAGAAAGTCCAAGAATTTGTTGGTACAGTTCTTTGTCTTGCATAGTGGTTCTCCTTGGCGGAGAATTCTACCGAATCCACGACAAACCCGGATGGACCTATTTAATCGCTTGGTAGAAAACCAACCAAGGAAAAATTTATGGGGCGTGGCATAGACTGCAAGCAAACGGTGCGAGTTCCTGGTAGGGTGTCGTTTTCGGCCTCGCCGATGCGTGACCTTGCGACGCTCCGCATGTAGCCCTCATTCATAGATCGAAGGAAAGATACGATGACGACAACCATTCTGCCGTTAACTTCTCGTCCCGCTTGGAAGTCGCTCGAAGCTCACTTTCGCAGTATTTGTAACCGACATATGCGAGATCTCTTTGCCGAAGATTCGTATCGCGGTGAGCGGATGACAATTGAGGCGGAAGGGTTATATCTGGATTACTCAAAAAACCGAGTCACCGACGAAACGCTTAAATTGCTTTTCCAACTTGCCGAGGAGTCTGGTCTAAAGGCGAAGACGGAAGCGATGTTCCGCGGGGACAAAATCAATGTCACCGAAAACCGCGCTGTGCTCCACGTCGCGTTGCGAGCCCCCAAGGAAGCGACGATTATCGTAGACGGTGAAGATGTTGTGCCGCAGGTGCATGCGGTACTTGAAAAGATGTCGCGATTCGCAGATCGCGTTCGTAGTGGTCAATGGAAAGGACATACCGGCAAACGCATTCGAAATATCGTCAACATCGGCATCGGTGGCTCGGATCTCGGGCCGGTCATGGCATACGAGGCACTTAAGCATTACAGCGACCGCAGTTTGGTACTTCGATTTGTCTCCAACGTTGATGGAACGGATTTCGCTGAAGCAACTCAAGACCTCGACCCCGCAGAAACGCTTTTTATCGTCGCTTCAAAGACTTTCACTACGCAAGAGACTATGACCAATGCGCAATTTGCTCGCGAATGGACATTGAGGGGACTTGGAGGAGACACTATTGCCGTTGCAAAGCACTTTGTTGCGGTATCAACCAATGCGGCTAAGGTCTCTGCATTTGGGATCGATACGGAAAACATGTTTGGCTTTTGGGATTGGGTTGGTGGACGTTACTCCATGGACTCAGCCATTGGCCTTTCCACGATGCTCGCTATCGGCCCACCCCATTTCCGGGAAATGCTGAATGGCTTTCACCAAATGGACGAACATTTCCGAACCGCGCCTTTTGCGAAGAATTTACCGGTGCTGCTCGGCTTGCTAACCGTCTGGTACAACGAATTTTTTGAAGCTCAAACGGTCGCGGTGTTACCTTACGAGCAATACCTGAAGCGTTTCCCAGCGTACTTGCAACAGTTGACCATGGAGAGCAACGGCAAGCAGGTCACGTTGGATGGAGTCAACGTCACTTATCAAACCGGACCGATTTACTGGGGAGAGCCTGGTACCAACGGTCAGCATTCTTTCTATCAACTGATTCACCAGGGGACAAAACTGATTCCTTGTGATTTCATCGCCTTCGCGGAATCGCTAAACAAGCTAGGCCGGGAACACGACATTTTACTGGCCAATGTATTCGCCCAAACCGAAGCGCTTGCCTTCGGAAAAACAGCGGAGCAGGTCCGAGCCGAGGGAACAGCCGAGTCGCTCGTACCCCACCGTGTATTTGAGGGCAATCGGCCATCAAACACCATCCTCGCCAAGCGGTTGACCCCTGAGTTATTGGGGAAACTGATCTCGCTCTACGAGCATAGTGTTTTTACCCAAGGGGTAATTTGGAATATCGATTCGTTTGACCAATGGGGTGTGGAACTCGGCAAGGCACTGGCGCAAGCAATTGTACCTGAGCTGGAAAGTGAAGTGATGCCGGTTCTGAAGCATGACAGTTCAACCAACAACATGATTCGGCGATATCGATCCATGAAGGGCATGGCGTAGGTCGATTGCAAATGTGCAGTGAGCAACCATTAACGCTACTGCAATCCACTCGCGTTGAACAATCGTTGCAGAGCATGAAGCGGCTACCAAGTCGCCTGCGTTTCATCCCGCGATCGTGTTTTCCTTTGCCTCCATTAGCCAGGATTCGCCGGGGAGTGGATTCTTGTGTCTTGATGATGTCGGGGATCGGTTATCAGTCTGCATCAGTCGCCTAATAACCCGGATTCAAAGGCAAGTTTCGTCATTTCAGCACGAGATTTTAGACCAAGTTTCGTCATCAACCGTGAGCGATAGGATTCGACAGTTTTAACGCTTAAATCGAGGCGATCGGCAATCGCTTGATTCGTGTACCCCTGAGCGACCATGATGAGAACCGTTTGCTCTCTGTCGCTCAGTGCTTCTATGGATCGATGCTGCCGAACACCGACAGTCGCCATTTTTTTCTCGGATGTCGATGCGAACACGTTAGTACCATAAATACGATTCTTAGCCACACAGCGAATGGCGTCCAGCAACTCAGTGTCAGCCGATTTTTTTGTGATGAATCCGAAAGCGCCGGCCGCCATTGCGACTCGGCAATATGCCGGATCGTCATGCATCGTAAGCACGATAACGCGTGTCGGTTGGCAATCCTTGACTATGGTTTCAATGACCTTTGCTGCTGTACCGCCAGGCATGGTGATGTCGAGGACCAAAATGTCGGGCCTCAAATCAATCACTTTATCCAAAGCGTCATGGTGGCTTGCTGCCTCACCAATGAATTCCATGTCCCTTTGCGAATTGATCAACAATTTAAGCCCACTTCGTAAAACGGCGTGGTCATCGGCCACCACGACTCGAATCTTACTCATTCATCGAATCCTTTCGGCGAAGCGGGACCTGCACTCGTACCTGTGTGCCTGCCCCAGGGCTCGACGAAACCATGGCTTCGCCACCCAATAAACAAGCACGTTCGTGGACGCTTAAGAGTCCCAGGTTGCTCCCTGTTTGATCTGAGTTCAGGTTTTTCGCGGTATCGAATCCGATTCCGTCATCTTCGATCTCGATGTTCAAAGTTAACGCATCGCAATTCATCTTTATTGTTAGTTGCCTTGCGTTTCCGTGTCGTATTGCGTTTGTCGCTGCCTCTTGCACCATGCGGAAAACCGAGATTTGCACTTCCTCACAGAGATTGACCGCGGCCACACAATGGACCTGCAGACGGGCTTCGATACAGTTCGAAACGTTTAGATCGCCGACAAAACGTTCGAGTGCCGGAATCAAACCGAGATCGTCTAGGACCGCAGGACGCATTCCATGTACTAGACGTCGCAATTCATCATGCGTGTTTCCACCGATGCGGCGAAGTTCACGAGCCTGGGCCTGCACGGCCGATTCAGTCGACGTTTCTTCAATGGTTCTTAGCCCTACGGTGAGTACAGTAAGCGATTGCCCAAGTCCATCATGCAAATCCAACGCGATTCGATGTCGCTCACTCTCTAATGATGAGAGGTGAAGCGCCAGTAATCTTTGGCGTGTGCTGGCCAATCGTTGTAACGGATTAACGATCATCAGCCAAAGCATCGGCGCTAAGACGCATGTCAAAAGACACGCATCGATGAATGCATAAGCGGGCGGTGAACTTCCGGTGGGGACGATAGTGGGAAGAAGAAACATCACGAGCGATTCAATCGTAAACAGCACCGCCAAAATAAGCGAAAACGATCGGAGGGGATGAATCTTTCGGAGCTCGAGTTTCTGACGCGCGGGCATTGCAACACGACCTGACTTTTTTAGTTGCTTGAGCTAACTATACCGTTGCACCAAAGAGTCCACCGATGCCCGCCGTTAGCCCCATCGCAATGGCTCCCCAAAATGCGACGCGCCAAGCGGCTCTCGCAACCGGTGCGCCGCCTGCATGGGCGCCAAAGCCGCCTAGTATCGCCAAAAGCAACACCGAAATGCTCACAACAGTGGTAATGAGCCAAGCATTTGGCACAATAAAAACAAGTGAGAGGGGAATGGCCGCTCCGACCGCAAAGCTTGCCGCTGAAGCAAAAGCCGCCTGCACCGGACGCGCAGCGGTTGTATCGGAGATCCCCAGCTCGTCTCGTGAATGAGTTGCCAGCGCATCATGCGCCATTAATTGTTCCGCAACCTTGCTCGCAAGATTCGGTTCGATCCCTCGGCGCACGTAGATGTCTGTGAGTTCTCGGTGCTCTGCTTCTACGTCGTTGGCGAGTTCTTGACGCTCGCGGTTCAGATCTGCCGTCTCAGTATCGGCCTGTGAACTGACAGAAACGTATTCCCCAGCAGCCATCGACATCGCCCCAGCGACAAGCCCGGCAACGCCAGCGACTAATATATCGGCCGGCAACGCGCTGGCCGCCGCAACACCGACAATCAAGCTGGCAGTTGAGACGATTCCGTCATTTGCCCCCAGCACCGCGGCACGAAGCCAGCCGATACGATCGGTGCGATGTCGCTCGTGATGATTAACGAACAAATTATTAGCAATCCCGGCGTTACAGGTTGAAAGTAAGGCGATCGAAGAAGTCGAATCGCTACTTATTGACAATGGTTGCCTGAACGACACCAGAATCAGTAACTGTACCGGCCTTATTGAGAAACTCAATGGTCCCCGCGTAGGTGCCGTCAGGCTGAATGTTCAGCGACGCTTGTCCCAATTGCACATAATCCGTTCGCCGCATCCAAGTCAAATAGATTCCGCTATTTCCGTACGATAGCGTTGCTGGGAATTTTCGCCCCTCGACGGTTGCGTTTCCTTGGTAGCCCCACTGCACCACTCGCTTCACGGGAACAAACTTCAACGTGCCTTGTTTGAGAGGCGTAACGTACGATCCATTCACATTGGGCCCGACCGCTTGTACGGTAGTCCCAACCGATAGGAGGAGTGCCGTCGCAGCCAACATGACTAAGTTTTTCAAACCAAACATGATTTCGTCCTTTGTAATTGAGAGATCGTCCGCAAGGCGGTTTTGCAGGCTCAACATCGTTGATTCTACGAATGAGCCGTCAGCAGGTATGCCGGGGAAAGCCCTATAATTCAATTCGCGATGAGAGCCATTTTCGTGCAATCGTATCCCGTAGGGACCTGATCCCGTACGGACATTTCGGTTGAACTCTATTGCCCACGTTTGAACGCAGGCGGCAACCAATCACTTGGCGGAGATCTCGAAAAACTCGGCCCGATCGATTCGAGTTACAATGCATTCCTTGAACGCAAAGAATGACCGATACGAAGACCCTATTGGAGTTGTCAAGGTGCGGAGTCTTTTATTTTCACTATGGATCGTATGCTCGTTGACCAGCTTAAGAGCTCAAACCGGACCAGAGATTCATGGGGACGGTCGCGTCACGTTTCGGTTTCGTCATGAGGCGGCTAATGATGTTGTTGTGCGCGGACAGTGGTCAAAGGAACCCACCGTGCTATCTCGGGCGGCCGATGATAGGTCAGTGTGGTCCGTCACCTCGAATCCGATTCCCCCAGGCGTGTGGGAGTACAATTTTGTGATTGATGGGCTCTCGGTGATTGATCCAAGCAATCCTTCGCTTAAGCCCCAGCGTAACCCGAGCCGCAGCATCCTTCACATCGCGGGTTCACCACCCAATCCATGGGACTTTCAGGACATTCCCCATGGTACGGTGCACCAGCACTGGTACGATTCAGATGTCGTGGGACGGCCGCGTCCCATGACGGTATACACGCCACCTGGGTATGAGACGAGCGGCGACCAATTATATCCCCTGCTGATCTTGCAGCACGGATCAGGCGACAACCAAGCAACGTGGGTAGAGCACGGTAAGGCGAATTGGATCGCGGATCGATTAATCGCCGATGGTAGCACCCTCCCGATGATCATACTCATGATCGACGGACACCCTCTCGGGCAGATTCCTCGCGAAAACGCTGCCAAGCGAGATGAATCGCTCACAGTCTTTGAGCGAGAGCTATTCGACGAAGCGATCCCGCTTGCTGAATTGCTATACCGAGTCGCACCCAGCTCCGACCAACGGGCAATCGCAGGTCTCAGCATGGGCGGATGGCAATCGATCAATGTCGGACTACGAAATAGTGACCGCTTTGCCTGGGTTGGATCTTTCAGTGGTGCGGCGAATATCGAGAGCCTACAATCGATGTTCGAGAAGCCTGAATCCGTTAACCAACAACTGAAGCTCCTTTGGATTGCCTGCGGCAAAGAAGATTTTTTGCTTTCGATGAATGAAGCGATGACCGCAGCATTGGATCAGCATGGCATCCAACACGAGTGGCACTTGACCGAAGGCGATCACTCCTGGCCAGTCGGGCGCACCTACCTCACTGAGTTTCTACCAAAACTGTTCCAAAGGCCGATTCATTGATCATATTTTGATTGTGCGATGCGAATTCGCGATACGCTACCCCAAAAACCAAACGTCAGTCGCCACCTCTTTCTCGCTCTTGTTTCGCGCATCGTGGTTATCCAGAAAGGTCTCCAAAATGGCTGCTCGCTGCATACGTCCCAAGTGCCTTACGATGTCTGTTGCCTTGTGGTTCGCGATACTCGCTTACCAAAGTGTATTGTCGCCAGGCGAAGTTAAAGCGGAGAATTTGATTCAAACGGAGAATCGACGAGCGGGGGCTACTGATTGGCAGTTGACTCGTGTCAAGGTTGACGGGGACGGCTGCAGGTCGACTCGCATCGAAGGCTACTGTTCGAAACAAAGCGTTGCCGTGGGGGAATCGATTGAGATCATGGTTTCGTCAAATCCTGCAAGAGACTTTAAGTTAGAACTGTTTCGAACCGGCTATTACGGTGGGCGTGGGGCGAGACTGATGAAAACTTTCGAACGTGTCGCAGGAGTCACGCAGCCAGAACCAACAATCGGCGAGAAAGACCTGCATGAGTGCAAGTGGACC
This sequence comes from Planctomycetaceae bacterium, assembly GCA_031411655.1. GTDB lineage: Bacteria > Planctomycetota > Planctomycetia > Pirellulales > Pirellulaceae > UBA6163. Next base: position 74,227 of record JANOBM010000040.1, on the reverse strand, counting down.
CCGTCGGTAAAGATTGCCATCCCCGAAGACTGGATCAGTGGAGTTTACTTGGGACGGATGACCACCATCCCGGAAGGGAACGAGCCCTATTGGCAGAGCTACGTTATTTTTATCGTGCGTGATGAGCGTCCAGCGGATGTCTTGTTTCAATGCTCCGATAACACGTGGCAAGCGTACAACGTCTGGCCAAGTCATTATTCGGTTTATACACATCCAAAAGGTGGCCAGGGTCCGTGGGCCGATGTTAGCTTTGATCGCCCCTATGGACGCGAGGCTCAGTACACGTCCGTTGTCAATGATCCGTTGACCGTCGGAGCTGGGGAGTTCATTCCCTATGAATTCCCCATGTCGTATTGGCTGGAGCAGCAGGGCTACGACGTGTCTTACTGCTCCAATAGCGATATGTTGTCTCCGGAACGTGGGCTCAAGTGCAAGGCATTCATCAGTATTGGACACGACGAGTACTGGGACATTCGCCAATTTGAAAGCGTCGTAAAGATGCGAGACGAGGGGGTCGATTTGATGTTCCTTTCGGGAAATAGCGTTTGTTGGGTAACGCCGCTGCGTGAAAGTTCTACTGGTAACCCGAATCGTATTTTCTTTCGCGGCGGCCCTTACGGTGCAGACAATGGTTTCGCAGGTCCGCGCGACAAGGAGCATGGTCCCTTTCCGTACAAGGGTCCGGACGAAGGACTACTCATGGGGGCGAGAAACGTTGAGCCGGTCAACGGTGGTGGCGACTGGACCGTGACGCAACCAGACCACTGGATGTTTGAAGGCACAGGTCTCAAAAAAGGAGAATCGATCCCTGGCCTTATTGGTTGGGAATACCATGGAGCCCCTGCAGACATTCCAGGTCTTGAGGTGGTCGCGTCAGGAACTGCATGGCAGGGCGGTGAGAACCCACAGCAATGGACCGCAACGATTTATCCCGGCCCGAAGAACAATTTTGTTTTTAACGCAGCAACGATTTGGTGGGCGCAAGCGCTCGGTGATCCTCCCGGTCACACGCTTCCATGGTCACACCATAGCCGTCCACACGGGCCAGACGAGCGTATCCAACGCATCACCGCGAATCTACTCAAAGAAAGTCTAAGACAATAACCACAGCCGACCGACGAAGAGCCAAATTGGAATTGTAACCAACCCCACCAGTCCTGTTCCAAGGATCACGCGCAAGGCGGTGGTGGTGTCCTTCTCATACAGACGGGCAAGCACGATGGGGAAGACGGCGGACGGCATGGCAGCTTGAAGTACAACGACTTGCTCTACGGTATTAGTAAGGGGAAGTAACGCTGCGACTCCGAGCATCAATACCGGCATGATCATTTGCCGAAACGCGACGGCCGCAAAAATCGTTCGGGCCGATGTCCGCCACTGTGCGTGCCGGATGAAGTCAACAATGATCGCACCGCTGAGTATTAGGCCCAACGGAATCGTGCACTGGCCAAGTTCGTGGGTCATTTGAAGCAGTGGTCCAGGAATGAATTTGACGACGCCCAGTTGTTTGAGTAACAGTGCGATTCCGATCGACACCACGGGTGGACTCAATAGTGCACGTCGAAGGCTGGATTGCTTTCCACCGGCGATGATCCAAATGCCGACGGTCCAAAGTGCGATGTCGACGCCGACGTTGTGAAGGATGAGGTCGATCTCCGCGGCGGGGTAAAAATGCTGCGCTAACGGCAAGGGAATGTAACCGTAATTGCAAATCCCAACGCCCAAGGCAAACGAGCGCTGGGACGCGTCGGATTGGCACCCAATGAATTTGCCGATGAGGCGTACGAACAGCAGCGCTAGGCCCAACCCAACCGCAGTGGTGCAAAATCCGATGGCCGGAGGTACCCAGGCGACGACGAGCGAGTCGAGTTTTGAACCCGCTAATACACGGTCAATGAACAGGGCCGGTAAAAGTACGTTGGCCGTCAGATTTGCCAGCGAGGCATCGGATTCGCGGCTAAGCCAATGGAGCTTCCGTGCAAGTGCACCCACCCCCATCACCAAGAAAACGCCGGTGACACGGGAAACGATGGGTAGAAAATCGTCCATGGACAGCAAAACCTGACTCGAAGGCCGTTACATTCCCGATAATCGGAACGACCGTTAAAGTCGATCGCAGTCAGGTTTTCCGTCAAGGGGCCGATCCTCTCGATCGCCCTAGGTTTTAGGACGGCGAGTGTCTAAACTTGTGACGAATAACGTCTTTTCACTTTCGACTCGAATTTCTTCCGGCCCCCTGCGAAATGCTCAAAGCTCTCGAACTGGTCGGATTCAAGAGTTTCGCCGATCGGACACGCTTCGACTTTCCTGACGGCATCACCGTCATCGTTGGACCCAATGGGTCGGGCAAGTCAAACATCGTTGACGCGATTAAATGGGTTCTGGGAAGCCAAAGTGCAAAAAGCCTTCGCGGTAAAGACATGTCCGATGTCATCTTCAAGGGTTCCCAAAGCCGGGGCCCGGCCGGTACCGCTGAAGCAACGATCATTTTCGATAATTCGACCGGCGCCTTGCCAGTCGATACGCCGGAAGTTCGCGTTACCCGCCGCGTCTTCCGAAGCGGTGAAGCGGAATACTTGATCAACAACGAGCCTTGCCGCCTAAAAGACGTCAAGGATTTGATTCGCGGGACCGGTATCGGAATTGATGCGTATAGTTTGATCGAGCAGGGAAAAGTCGATCGAATGCTGCAGGCCAACGCCAAAGATCGACGTGCGATTTTTGAAGAAGCGGCAGGGATTAGTCGGTTTAAAGCTAAAAAGGTCGAAGCCGAACGCCGTCTCGCGAGGGTTCAGCAAAACCTGGTGCGATTGGGAGATATTGTTGATGAGGTCGCCACTCGACTTCAAAGTCTGAAATCTCAGGCAAGCAAAGCAGAGCGGTACCGTCAAGCGACGGAAAGGCTGCGTGAATTGCGAACGCAACTTGCTTGGCACGATTGGACGATCCTGAGCGACGAACGACAATCTGCCGAACTTGAATTAGCGACCGCCGAGAAAGCTCTTCAAGCTGCAAACGAAAAACGGGATGCTCTTGCGACAGCTCGGCAGGAAATCGAGTCTCGCTTGCAGGAGATTGCCGATCAGGCTCGCGGTGCCGAACAAAAACGTGCCGACTTGGGACGCCAAACGGCGACACTTCGCGGTGCCAAAGATGCCGACTCGGTCGCCATCCACGACCTGTCATTAGCGATCGATAAGAATCTGGGACGTTTGCGTTTGTTGCAAACCCAATCCGGCTCGGCTGCGGCAGAATTGCGGGCGGCTCTGGAACGACTGAGCGGCTATGAGTCCGCGCTGAACGACGCAAAAGCACGTTATCAGGCCGCACAGGAACGTCGCATTTTGTGCGAAGCAACGGTTTCTTCCGCAGCTTCAAAACGGGATGAAGTACAGCGGGAGCACCTCAGTATCCTTCGCAGAGTTGCGGACCTTGAGGGTAGCCAACAACGCACTTCGCAGCAGATTGATGGGGCAAGGCGGTTGATGGCCGACCTTGCCGCAAGACGTGAAAAGGCAAGGGCCGATGCCGCCCATGCAGAACAAGAGGTTGAGCATCGCGATCGAGAGCTTGCCAAGATTGAAGCATCGATTGTCGACTTTCAGAAGCAAATTGAACTCGCACAGGCGGCCATCGACGAGCAACGCCGTACTTTGCTTCGGCGCCGTGACGAAGTGGCTGCATTGAAGGTCCGCTCGCAAGGGGTCTCCGAGAGAATCAATGTTCTCGAAGATTTACAGCGTCGCCAGGAAGGTGTTTCCGGCGGTGTTCGTTCACTGCTAGAGATGCTCCGTTTTCGTGACGAAGGCCCATTAAGCGACGTAGTCGGTCTGGTTGCCGAATTACTTCAGACCGAAGTTCATGCTGCGCCCCTGGTCGATGCCGCTCTGGGCGAACGCACTCAATACGCTGTCGTTCGCGGAGATCGATTGCAGCAGGCAATCATCAAAGGCGAGATCCAGTTATCGGGCCGTGTGGGGCTAATTCGAATTGACGAGTTACCTCCTCATCGACCAGGTGATCGCATTCGGCTTGACGGATTAAGGGGCGTCATTGGTCGCGCCGATAGAATGGTGCAGACCGAAAAGCACTTGCAACTGCTCGCCAGGCACCTGCTCGGAACAACGTGGTTAGTGGATTCGCTTTCAACCGCGTTGGGCCTTCGCAAGCTTAGCGGCGCGGGACTGCGCTTTGTAACCAGCCGCTGTGAATTGCTCGAAATCGATGGGACTGTTGTTGTTGGCCCCGCTGGAGCCGCGGCAGGTCTGGTCAGTCGTCGGAGCGAACTGGCGGCAGCTCGCCAGGAGCGCAAGCACTATCGCTTCCAGCTTCAAGAATGCGAAGAAGAAACCGACCGGCTGGCTGCACAACTCGATCAAGATGAAGCGGAACTTGGTCGTGCGGAAGCTGACCACCGTGCCCTGATCGTATTGCGGGCCGGATGCGAAGCCAATCGTCGCCATGCGGTGGAGGATTTTCATTCGCAAAGTCAAACTTTGTCACGTATTTCAGCGGAACTAGAGAGTACTGAACAAACGCTGAGCACGGCTCTCGCAGCGATTAAGTCACTGGATTCGGAGCTCCAACAGCACCGCCTGCGCGCATCGCAACTCGAATCAAAAGCGGCTGATTCCGATGTCGAGGTCAATGCCGCCCGGTCGTCGCTGCAAGCGGTAACAAGCGAATTGATGACCGTATCCGTGGAAACAGCGCGGGCCGAACAAAAAGTAGAAGCCGCCCAGGATACGATTCAGCAACAAAAGCGGACGCAAGCTCAGCGAGATGCAGCGGTCGATGATGTTCGAACGACACGACTTGTCGACCAAGAGCGACGAGATGAAGTTCGCTTGCGCATTCTCAATGCGGCGTCAGCTCTTACCGAATTGTTATTTCAAGAAGAATCGGTTGAGCAAGAATTAAGGGCCCTCGCCTCTACTTCCAATGAGATTCGCGCCCAGAATCGCTCGAGTGCAAAAGCTTACGACCAGGCCGTGCGACAGGCGACCGACGCTGCACAGCAGGTTCACGCGGTTGCAACTCGACGTGATGCAGCGGTGATGAAACAGACCACGCTCGCTGAACGTTTGATCGAAGATTACGAACTTGATCTACGTAACGAACAACCACCGGAAGACTTTGAGCTGATCAGTGATCGGGGTGAAGTGGAGGCGGATATCGTTCATCTCCGTGGCCAACTTCAGAAAACCGGAGCGGTCAATATGGAAGCGCTCGCGGAGCTTGAAACGCTGCAAACTCGTTACGATGAGCTGCACGGCCAATATCAAGACCTGACCGCAGCCAAAGACTCGCTGCAACGCATCATCACAAAGATCAACGTCGACAGCAGGAGGCTGTTCGTTGATACGCTTGAAGCGATCCGCCAAAACTTCCAGCGACTGTATCGCAAATCGTTTGGTGGTGGAACGGCTGATCTGATTCTTGAAGACTCGGATGATCCGCTTGAAGCTGGCGTTGAAATCATTGCTACGCCACCCGGAAAACCTTCGTTCAGTAATTCGTTGTTATCTGGCGGAGAGCGTGCGTTGACAGCGGTCGCGCTGTTGATGTCCATTTTTCAGTATCGACCGAGTCCCTTTTGTGTACTCGATGAAGTGGATGCCCCTTTCGATGAAGCGAACATTGGTCGATTTGTCACCGTGCTGAATGAGTTTCTCGATCATACGAAATTTGTCGTTGTGACTCATAGCAAAAAGACGATGACCGCAGCGACAACGCTCTATGGTGTGACGATGCAAGAGTCGGGCGTCAGCAAGCAGGTCTCCATCCGCTTTGAAGATGTTAGCGACGATGGCGAGATTAGTACCGACGCGGCTTAGTACCGGCGCGACTTAAGGTGTTCGGCTGTCAAACGGACACTACCTGGGCTAACCTTGTAGATAGGTCGGCTCAAATTGTGTCAACCGGTTGCAGTGGACCCAAAAAGGTAGATCGCTTCGCTGCAGACGACTACTGGTAATGAAAGGTGATCGAAGCGTCAATATCGGGGTGCAGGCTTGCGTGTACTGGGCATTTGAGCGCTGCGGCTTCAAGACGGCTACGCATGTTTGAATCAGCTACTGCGGATGCTGGCACAAAGACTTCAGTGACCAGCGATGCGATTCGGCGCACCGGCTGCTGTGTCATCACCTTCTGCACCTTGACGCTTGTCCCTGTCAAATCGATTTCGTGTCGCGCGGCGACTAATCCCATCGTGGTCAGAACGCAGGTTCCCAGCGCTGTCGCCACCAAATCGGTAGGAGAAAACTCTGCCCCGCTGCCACCGTTATCAACCGGCGCATCGGTCGCAATCTTGGCAAGGCTTGGACCGTGTGTGGCAACGCAACGCAGTTTTCCCTCGTAAACCGCTGTAATTTCCACCGCCATCGCTTTATCTCCTAAATCAACCGCATATTGGGCTCGTTACGCTTTCACACGCAACGCCAACATAGCTAGACCGCTTCAAAATGCCATCCGACTTCGAGCAAAAGGAATCGGTCCGGTGGACTTAATTTTCGAGCACCGTTCGGGCAATCCGAAAGGAAATGTAGACCCTCGTCGTATCGGCGTAGTGGAAGTCGCGTTGTGAGGCGCGAGCGTCGAGCGGTTGGTACAAAATCGCACCGCCTTTGGTACACATTCGGTCACCAGCCTGAACCGTACGCACTGCGTCACCAGGATCGGCGAGAGGCTCAAGAATCATCCGCGGATACGGTTCATCCCTGCTGTGGCACCATTCCATCGCATTACCAAGCATGTCAAACAATCCGAAATCATTGGGAAGTAATTTGCGCACCGGATGAAGTACATAGCCCGAATTCTCCGCGGTCCATGCATGTTTTTTGAGTTGTAAAGCGTCAAATCCAAACCAGCGTCCAGACGCGACTCCACCTCGACAGGCTGCTTCCCATTCTGCTTCAGTGGGAAGTCGATAGCCGACGCGTCGAACGAAGTTCTCCGGCAGTATCATGCCGGGTTTGATTTCATCGATCGCGGGATAGCACATCTGCTCCTCCGGGATTCCCTCTTGTTCACTCAGCCACCGACAATATTTGGCCGCATCGAACCATGATACATTTATGACTGGGCAATCATTTGTTCCGGCATAGCTTTCCGGACTTTGATGATCTTTACGAAATGCCGCATATTGAATGCAAGTCACTTCGTGGGTAGCGATCGCAAACTGGTGTTTAATAACGATTGGTGTCGCTGCTTCTTTCTTCGCATCGCGTCCCGGCTCGTCTTGTGGCGAGCCAACCCAAAGCGGGCGATCAGGATGGATGATGACGAGACGATCGCCAGCGGAGGTGCTTAGTTCGGTGGTGCCATCGTCCCTGGATGGAAGTGAAAGCGAAAGCTTCCATTTCTCAGCCAGTGAGAGAAGGATCGAACGGAAGCCAGGATCATGAGAGTCGGAAAACAGCAATGGTAACTGCAAGGCGAAAGCCGAACGAATTTGTTCAGCGATGTTTTCAGGTGGGTAAAGCGAAAGGGCAAGGCCACCGCTTCGCTTGATCGTAGAGTCTGTGTTATTGACGATTTGATCGAACAGCCAATCGGTCGGCGCATTCGTGTCTGCGAAGCTCTCGATGCAGGCTGCCCGGAGCGCCCCCAACTTGGAATTGCCGATAAATGACTCCATAGCCGACCAATCGCCTAGGCTGCCCAGTGCCAACGCGAGGTTGCTGCTTTGCTTTGCATTTCGCAATTCCATTTCCCTATCGGGATAGCCTTGCCACCAACAGGAATGAAACTGTCGCGTCGCGTCAGTTCCGACTTGACTGACATCGATCGATATGGGGTAGTACCCTTCGTCCATCATCCGTTTACATGCCCGCATGTGCTCTCGACGTGCTTGGTAGTCGAGTCGCTTCGCACGGACGGGCAAATCAAACCACCAAACAGCGGTGAGCGTATCTCCCAACTGCGCTACTGGCTGGGCGAGTGAATTTCTTAATTCTAAAGGTGTCGCACAGCGGTTGTGCTCAGCGATTTGCGATGCCTCCTGACGTGGAAGATTCCATGCGTCTTGATAACCACCGGCCAGATCACTGGGCCATCGAATAGAGGAGTGGTATTCCAATCCGTCGTCTTTGCGAACCACCAGATTCGAGCGTGGGAGTCCGAGATTACGTTCCAGCAATGGCCCCCAGCCTTCCTCTTGGTGGCGATCTTGATGCACCTCCACGTAGATGTCGCCACTCATCGGGATTGAATCTCCGGGCGGCTTAACCCATACCGCCGAATAGAGCGGACGAGAATTGGGATCGAGATAGCAGGATAAGTTATCCGGAATGAACCCATCGCTACGATTTTGTTGATTAGAAACTCTCAAATCCTCCGCGGACGCATCGGAAATAAATCTCGCAGTTGCCCCGTCGCGGATCCACAAGACCATCACATTTCTGGGTTGGTCAGGCATGGGAGTACCGTCGAAGTACGGGATCCATTGCGCTACCCGATAACCTAGCTCGGTCAGTTTAGCGACCATCGCTGTTGCCTGGGCTTCAGGGAGCCGATGCGACACGATCGCGTGCGGTCCTATGATCGATTCTGCGGTGAGTAGTTCGTCCGTCAGCGATTGGTCGATAGGAGATTGATTTACCGAACTTACTGGTTTCCGTTTGCTTACACACCACCACGGTGAACCCCAGGGCCGCGAAATGTCGATGGTTCCCGCTGTTGCGGAGAGCCTACTTGAGATTTCATCGCGAATTTGTTGTTGAGCTTCGGCGCCGAGCATGCGAAGTGATTCGGTGATGATGGGCAGCTCAGACGGCTTGGCATAGCGTGCCAGTTCCACAAGCATCGAACAATCCGAGGCACTCCAACCGACGAGTAGGTTTATGGAATTGAGCGAATCAGGTTGACGAGACTCATTTTTAAAATGAGTTGCCAACGACGGGATCAGCTGGTTTGCAATCGGCAAGAAACCTTGTTCCCAAGTCTTTATCCATAGCGGGTTTTCCGCGATCAGTAATGGGACAAGGCGGTCCCGTTGCTCGAGCAACACAGGCCTCATTTTTCCGTCGCTAGCCATAATGCAAGCAGCGCGAAGGAGGGTCTCTCGCGACCCGACCTGCGACGACCATAGTCCGATCAATTCACGTTGTCGTTCGTCCGACTCAAGGTCGAAGTTGCGAATCAGTTCTACAACCTCGTCTGCCGGGCCGTCGAGCTGATGATCGGAAAGAAGTTTATTAGCGAGTGGGTTTGAATCCACGCGAGCCATCGCCGCTCGCAATCTTTTTTCCGTTGGTGTCGTACCACTACTGAGAATGGAATCCAGTCGTTCGATGACAGCCTTGGACTTGACCATCGATCGCGACAAAGGTATCGCTTCTGAAAATGTGGCATCTAGCAAACGGTCGACAGATTGATTTTCGATGAGCTGAGCATTGTAGGTCTGAATGCTATACCGAATTCCGAGTCCAGACGCCACGAACAGAAACGAGGCTGCCAGCCAAATCGCAATGGTCCTTTGATGGTAGCTTTTCGCATTGGCCATGAGTCTGGCTTGCGCGTCGGTATAGATTGAAGGATCGATGTACCTCCGGATATTGAGATACTCGAACATCGTCGGCAGTGATTGATGCCGAGGTTTAGTTCGGTATAGTTCTGAGAACTCATCGAGGCGCAGGCGTGCCTTTCCTTCTTTGGTTGTGTGTTGGCGAAGCTCAAGCCATTGTCGAATCGGAGCGATTAAAAAATCGTGGGTCAGCTGGTAGCCTGTCTGCATCGAATCGGAGCGGCTTGAATCACCACTTAGGCTACTGTCGTCCAATCGCTCAGCTGGCGTGATGAGGTGCAGCTCGCTGTCGAGAATAGAAACGAGCTGCTTGAAAAGAGGACGTTCGCGATAGCCTGATTCTTGATAAAGACGCTCCTCGCTAAGGACCTCGCCTTTGATGCGAGCCCCGGTTTCTGGAAGTAACGCTCGAAGTATTCTGCAGGCCGCTTCCGTGTGAAGGCGGATGCGTCTTGAAACTTTTTCACTGTCGAAAGTTTCTTCCAGGAATCGAGTCCCAATACTGGTCCCGCCATCTTTGAACAGTTCGATTGACTGATCCCATTCACGCGACTTAAGCATTTCGGCGAGCAAAGCCAATTGAACGCAAATCACTCGGCCATCGATCGCAAGGTAGTTTACGGCCGCATTCAGGAAACGCTGGGAGCCTGGCGATAGGTCCGTTAGGAACTCGGGAAGTCGGCCGTGTCCTGCTCCAAAAAGTGCAAGCACGTGTTTGGCGTGGCGCGTGTCAAATAGATCGACGACTTTAGCGTTCACATTTTCGGTGATGGGGGTATCGATGGCTTGCATCAATCGCGTGACTCCCATCCAAAAATCGTCTCTCACCATCAATATGCACTGAACATATTCGCCATCGCATTGTCGCAAAGCTTGGGTGAGTGATTCTCGTTGACACAATGGGTGCGAAAAAAGCCACTGTTCAAATTGATCGATGAAAATGACTGTTCGTCCCCGCCTGGCTCGGCGTAGCGTTGAAACGATCGCCGCGATATCCATCGTATCGGTCAGTCCCAAGCCTCGGTGGCGAGACATTAGCGCCTTAGCAATTGAGTTTTCCGTACCGTCTGCCGTGGCCTGGACATAAATCTTGCAAACAGCAGACGGAAGGCGAGGAATGATTCCGGCACGAACCAATGAAGTTTTTCCGCAACCGCTAGGGCCGTAAATCAGCCCGACCGTAACGGGTTGTTCGGTGTCCGTCTTGGTTAAGCGAGTCAGCCAAAAACTAATGCACTCGGGGATACCCTGTCGATCACGAACGCCAGGAAGCAGTCTCAAATAAAAGTCAGAATCGCCGCTGTCGAATGCCCTTAATCCTTTTGGCACCACACGAGTTTCTTGCTGTTCGATTGGTTGCTCTGCCGATCCTGAGCTTGGGGTTGGATTGGCATCACTGACTTGAGAATTGCTTTTCCTGTTCCTCACCGCGTTCAAGCTGGAGGTCGTTGAGCAAAACTCTCGAAGGTCGTCAGCGAGTTCCGCAGCGGTTTGATAGCGCTCACTCTCGGATTTGCACATCGCTTTTAGGCAAACACGGGCGAGTTCATCGGGAACCTCTGGGTTGACTTGGATCGGGTAGTCCGGGTCAGCAAATTGAATCGCCTCGTAGAGCGCCGCGCGAGAATCAGCGGTAAAGGGACGTATTCCGGTAAGCAGTTCGTAAAGCACCACGCCGAGTGAGAATATGTCGGAACGCCCATCGACACGGTGTCCCTCCCCTCGTGCTTGCTCGGGGCTCATGTAGACCGGGGTTCCAATGTATGCGAAGCCTTCCTTCAGCTCGGTTTCTCTTAACGCGAGGCCAAAATCAGCAACGTAGGGGAAGTCGTTTTCATCGATGAGAACGTTGCTTGGTTTTACATCACGGTGAACGACATGCTTTCGATGCGCGTAATCCAACGCTCCAGCAACCTGAGCAAGTACTGAGGCTATTGCATGATAGTTTCGTTCACCGGAGGCCTTCCAATCGGAAAGATGGCGCCCACGGATCCGTTTGGTGACAATGAAGCAGGGAATGTCAGCGGTGCTCGCGGCACGGTACACAGGAATGATGTTTGCGTGTTCAAGGCTTGCAATCGCACGTGCCTCTCGAAGGTACTCAGCAGCGGTTGATTGGCTGCCCACCAAGATGCGGTGAGGAATCTTGATAGCCACTTCACGTTGCAGCGTGGTGTCGTAGGCGCTGTAGACGGTGCCGAACCCTCCCCGGCCGATTTCTTCGCCGATGACGTATTCGTCAATCCGCTTTAGGTTTACCGGTAAGCTCCCGTCGCCGGCGAATGTTTGGCGCGGAGGGAGACCCGAGGACGATTTTGTGATCGAGTCGTCGTCTTCAGTGTGATTCGGTTCCATCGAGCACTCCCGCCATCGGGCCGCAAGGAATCGCGGCCGGAAGTAATCATTGTGTCCACCTCGTGAACCTAGTTGTCCACTTGCCAAGGTTCGATATCCGACCTTGCAGAAGTCCTTTGTTTTACAGCGAAATCAGGGAGTCAACGACAAGATTGTCGGGGATTTTGGAGAGGCATGGTGGTATGCCGAATCGGTGTCGCCAGGAGATATCATGGGTTCAAATCGGGGTGGAGCGATATCTGGCGACGGCGACAGGAAAAAAAAGCGATACGTAGGCAAATTGGAGTTGACGGCGAACGACTTCATTGTCACCCTTTGATGCTCGTGATTTTCGGCTGCGGAAGTCATGTTTACCGGTTGGGATTGTGGGAGAAGTTGCCGCCTACGATTCGCTTAGGTGCCTCGAAAATTAAGAGGCAGGCGAATTGGTTAAATGGGTCGGGTGATTTCGGAGACCACCTAAAACACAAGGGACATTGCCATATGGGCAAGAAGTCAAAGCGATTCCGTAAAGACTTGGAAATTCAGCCAAAAGTCAATTTGCCTCTGGGCGAAGCGGTTTTGGCGTTGAAGAAATATACTGCCACTAAGTTCGACCAGACCGTGGAAGTCCACATGCGTCTTGGAGTCGATGCGAACCAGGCCGATCAGATTGTTCGAGGAAGTTTGGTGTTGCCGCATGGCATCGGCAAGGTTCAGCGAGTGGTTGTCTTCGCCAAGGGCGATGCTGCAACCGCGGCTACGGCTGCTGGGGCGGATGAGGTCGGTGGTGACGATCTTGCGAAGAAGATTCGCGACGGTTGGCTCGAATTCGACGTCTGCATTGCGGCTCCGGACATGATGGGTCTTGTCGGTCCTCTGGGCCGTGTTCTTGGTCCACGTGGATTGATGCCAAGCCCTCGCGCCGGGACGGTAACGCCGGACGTTGCACGTGTTGTGCAGGAATATAAGGCCGGAAAGGTCGAGTTTCGCAACGACAAGGGCGGAAACGTCCATGCGATGGTGGGGAAGATGAGTTTTGATGCGCAAAAGCTGAGTGAAAACATTCAGGCGTTCATCAACTTTGTCGTCAATATGAAGCCGCAGGCCGTCAAAGGGACATATGTCCGTGGTGTGGCTATATGCGCTACGATGAGTCCAAGTGTTCGTGTGGCTCTTTAGTGTTCTCCGTTCGCGATTTTGTTATTTGATTGGGCGTGTTCTGCGAAAAGCGATATTGAGCTAACGATATGAGTAAGTTTGTCAAACAATTGGTGACTCGCGACATCGCAAAGAAGCTTCAGGGCGTCGGGGACGCCGTGTTGGTTAGCACTTTGGGGATGGACGCGGTCACCACGAATGTGCTTCGTGGTGAGTTGAGCAAGAAAGACATCCACATGTTGGTTGTCAAGAATTCGCTCGGCCGCCGCGCCGCCGAAGGAACCAATTTGGCGCCAATGTTTGAAGGTGCCGCTGGTCAGGTGGTTCTGTGCTGGGGATCCACTGATTTCGTCGCACTGGTCAAGGAAATCGTGCGGCTTGATAAGGATGCTGGTAAGTACAGCAAGTTCAAGGCGGAAGGCGGCGTTCTCGATGGAGAGCGGCTCAATTCCGATCAGTTGAAGGCGGTCAGTAAGTGGCCGAGTCGTGAAGAGCAGATTTCGATTCTGGTCGGGCAGATCCTCAGTCCGGGAGCTAATCTCGCTGGGGCACTTCTTGGTCCGGGAGGAAAGCTCGCTAGCCAGATCAAGAAGAAGGGTGAGGAGGAGTAGTCGTTCTGTACTTTTTTCCGATTACCTGTCTGTTTCTCGTTCGTAAAACAATCCACCTTTCCGTTTTGAAGGAATTTTAGAAATGTCCGAATCCGCAACCATGGAATTTAGCGCCGATTGCAAGTCAATGGGCGACAAGATCGCCGGTATGACCCTGAAGCAGGCAAAAGAACTAAGCGACTACCTCAAGGAAGCCTACGGCATCGAGCCTGCTTCTGGTGGCGCTGTCATGATGGCTGCTCCGTCGGAAGGTGCTGCAGCAGCGCCGGTTGAGCAGACTGAGTTCGACGTTGTCTTGACCGGTTTTGGCGACAAGAAGCTCGACATCGTCAAGATCGTTAAGAACTTGACGGGTGCTTCGCTCATGGATGCCAAGAAGATGGTCGAAAGTTGCCCAGCGAAGCTTAAGGAAGCCTGCAGCAAAGAAGATGCTGCGAAGATCAAGGCCGAACTTGAAGCTGCTGGTGCTTCCGTTGAGCTGAAGTAAGTAACCCTCCTCATTGAGGTGGTCGCAGCGGCGTTGAGGGTGCGAGGAGACTTGCACCTACGGGCCGCAGCGAGTTCGAAAATGCATGGATGCGGTCGCTGTAGCGAAATTCAGGCCAAAAGCCCTTTTTGGGGTTTGCGGCCGGGGATAATTGTGTTAATTTCTAGCCGGTCCTTCGCTCGCAACGCGTTTTAGTGCTTTGATCAAACTCTCACGCTGCACCCGGCTTTCTGTGCGCCAACCAACATCGCGGCAATTTTCGTTCCGTCGCGTACTAGGGCTGTTGGCTGCTGCGCCCGTTCGGGGTTCGGTTGTTCCTCGCGTTCTGCGTTTGGTGCAAGTTGGGAAGCGGCTCGCTTACTGGGGTTTACTATTTCATGCAAATCTTGAGTACATGATTCGAACTTCTCGCAACCGGCTCTTTGATGCGGCGTTTGTGCCGTAACTTCAGTGTCTTTTCCCTGGAGGTGCCCTTTTGGCGAAGGGGTGGTCCAGGGTCAAGGTGAATCGTTTTTCATACACCGACCCTCGCCAGGCCTTTCGGTCCTAGACGGAGCGTTCTCAGCACGATGGCTACCACCACCAAGCGTCGCCTTGAAACAAATCTTATTCGTCGGTTCGGCTCGGATCACGAGACGTTCCAGCTTCCTGATTTGACGGAGTTGCAAACGCGTTCTTATGCGGCGTTCCTGCAAGAAGATCTCGATCCTCTGAAGAGAGCTGATCAGGGTTTGGAAGCGGTGTTGAGGGAGATTTTTCCGATCAGCAGTTACGACGGCAATACGACTCTTGAGTACCTGCGTTACGAGCTTGGTAAGCCACGCTTCACTCCCAATGAGTGTCGTCAGCTACGGCTCACCTATGGACGCCCCATGCGGATTTGGCTCCGTCTGAATCGTGAGCAGCCCGTTGAGGAAGAGGTTTATCTTGGCGACCTCCCGATCATGATGGGCGGTGGCGAATTCATTATCAACGGTGCCGAAAGGGTTGTCGTTTCGCAGTTGCACCGTAGTCCAGGAGTGGACTTTGTATTGGAGCAGGAAGGAACGAGCGATCGTAAGCTTCCGAGCTGTCGCGTGATCCCTGAACGTGGCAGTTGGATTGAAATCAATGTGACGAAGAAGGATTCGCTCACGGTCCGTATCGACCAAAGCGGTAAGTTCAGTGCGATGACTTTGCTGCGGGCAATGGATCCGAACTTGTCCACCGACGCGGATCTGCTGGCTGCTTTTTATGAAAAGCAAACGGTCAAGATTTCTGGCGGGAAGTCGGCTTCCGTGTTGGAGGGGAAAATTTCGGTAGACGATGTTGTTTATCCGTCGAAGAGTGAGCGAGCGGGTGAGATCCTTATCGAAGCAGGTCATCGCATCAGCAAGGATATTGCCGAAGCGATTTGTACTTCCGGTGTCAAGTCGATTGAAATCATCGACGCGCCGAAGGTTCCGTTGATTTTCAACGCACTTGCCGACGACAATACCAGCAGTCACGAAGAAGCATTGCTGCGAATCTATCAGCGTTTGCGTCCGGGGAATCCGCCGCAGTTGGAAAAGGCGAAGACGCTTTTCAACGAAAAGTTTTATGATGCCAATCGTTACCGGCTTGGACGCGTTGGGCGCTTCCGCCTGAATCGAAAGCTTGGTCAGGAGATTGACGAGTCGGTGATGACGCTCCGTCCAGAGGATATCGTCGCCTCCATTCGATACGTTATCAATTTGTTCGACCCCGATAGCGGCGCAGAAATCGATGACATCGATCACCTTGGCAATCGTCGATTGCGAACCATCGATGAGTTGGCTAGCGAAGAGCTTCGCAAGGGTTTTTTAAAGCTTCGACGAACGGTACAGGAGCGAATGAGTGTCAAGGATGTCGAAGACATGACACCTCGGTCGCTGATCAATCCGAAGAGCGTTTCAGCCGCGATTGATTACTTTTTCGGTAGGGGCGAGCTCTCGCAGGTCGTCGACCAAACGAACCCGCTGAGTCAGTTGGCTCATGAACGTCGCCTTTCAGCCCTCGGCCCCGGTGGTTTGAATCGCAAGCGAGCCGGTTTTGAAGTTCGTGACGTTCACATTTCACACTACGGCCGGATTTGTCCGATTGAAACGCCTGAAGGTAGCAACATCGGTTTGATCAGCTCGTTGGCGCTTTACGCAGGCGTCGATGAATATGGTTTCTTGATTACGCCCTATCGTAAAATCGAGGACGGCAAGATCACCGATGAAGTGGTTTGGCTTCGTGCGGATCAGGAAAACGCGTCTTACGTTGCACCAGCGGATACTGCAGTGAAAAACGGAGCGTTGGTGGCCGGTCCGAACATGATTGCCCGGTTCCGAAGTGACTTCGAAATCGTTCAGCCATCCGAAGTCGGATATATGGACGTTGCCCCGAGCCAGATGGTCGGTGTTTCGGCAGGCTTGATTCCGTTCCTTGAGCACGACGACGCCAACCGCGCATTGATGGGTAGCAACATGCAGCGACAGGCGGTGCCGTTGTTGGTTGCAGAACCGCCCATTGTGGCGACGGGGATGGAAGTCGAAGTGGCGCGAAATAGCGCGATGGTGATTCGGGCTAGGCGGGCGGGTAAGGTCACGTATGTTGACTCCACTCGTATCGAGATCGGTAGCGATCACTACGACCTGAAAAAGTACTTCGGGCTTAACGAGCGAACGTGCCAGAATCAAAAGCCAATCATTCGAATTGGCGACAAGGTCGAAAAGGGCCAAGTCATTGCCGACGGTGCAGCTACGGTTAATGGAGAGCTCGCACTGGGGCGAAACCTGCTCGTCGGGTTCATGTCCTTCGACGGTTACAACTACGAAGATGCGATCATCCTCAGCGAAGAATTGGTTCATTCGGATACGCTGACATCGATCCACATCGAGGACTTTGATGTCGAGATCCGCGAAACAAAGTTAGGTCGTGAAGAGTTTACACGCGACATTCCCAACGTTTCGGAAAAGGCTTTGGCGTCGCTTGATGAGAGCGGAATTGTCAACGTCGGGACATATGTCCGACCAGGTGATGTTTTGGTCGGGAAGGTTAGTCCAAAGAGTAAGACGGAGTTGACTCCGGAAGAAAAACTTCTGCATGCAATTTTCGGCCGAGCCGGTGAAGACGTGAAGAACGATTCGCTTGAGGTGCCATCAGGCATTGAGGGCATCGTGATCGACACGCAAAAGTTTTCGCGGCGAATGAGCCTTACCGAAGATGAGCGAAAGGTATTTGAAAAAGAACTGAAGCAAGCCGAAGTCGACGGCAATGCTGAGATCGCCAATACATTCGAGGCGTTTGTTCGGGACATGGAAACGGCTGCAGGGACAAAGCTAAAGGACATCGAAGGCACGCCATTGGCGGATGGACAAGATCCTAAGTACATCGCCGAACGTGCCTGCAGCTTCCGACTTGATCATATTTTGGATCAGGTCAAAGACAGTGCAAAGAAGAAGGAAGTTAGCAAGGTTCACGAAGCGCAGTGGGACAACGTCGAACGAGCCATCGACGCGCGTGACCGCAAGCTGAATAGCATGAAGCGAGGTGATGAACTTCGCAGCGGCGTTCTGCAAATGGTCAAGGTTTATATTGCGACCAAACGAGTGATCGGTGTCGGTGACAAGATGGCAGGACGGCACGGTAATAAAGGGGTGATCGCAAAGATTCTTCCGATTGCCGATATGCCCTTCCTTCCGGACGGTACCCCGTTGCAGATCATGCTTAATCCGCTTGGTGTTCCTAGCCGTATGAACGTGGGGCAAATTCTGGAAACGCACCTTGGTTGGGCTGGGTCCAAGCTTGGTTTTCAGGCGGTCACACCTGTTTTCAATGGCGCGACAGAAGAAGACATCAACGCTGCTCTCGCAGAAGCGGGGCTGCCTGCTCACGGTAAGATCCGGTTAACTGACGGTCGCACCGGCGAGCCAATGGAACAGGAAACCACGGTGGGCTACATCTACATGCTGAAGCTGCACCACTTGGTGGATGATAAGGTCCATGCACGTAGCACCGGTCCGTACTCGCTGATCACGCAGCAACCGCTTGGTGGTAAGGCGCGTTTCGGCGGTCAACGTTTCGGCGAAATGGAAGTTTGGGCGTTGGAGGCATATGGAGCTGCATACATTCTTCAAGAGTTGCTCACGGTCAAGAGCGACGATGTGGAAGGTCGAACCAAAATCTACGAATCGATGGTCAAGGGCGAGAACACTCTCGAAGCTGGCACTCCAGCGAGCTTCGACGTTCTCACCAACGAAATTCGTGGGCTTGGCCTAAACATGCAGTTGGAGAAGCGGCCGATCTAACGGATCAAGTTGCAACAACGAAAGTAGGGCCGAGTGTCATTTCGATATGACAGGCTCCTATGTGACGTCGATCGTTTGCAGATCGACGGTGTTTCAGTCGAGATGGAATGCGAGATGAATGCACTGCTGACTCTCGCTTCCTTGATTACCACCCAATGAATTGCCACTTAAGCTGTCGAAGCCTGTCCGCTTGGGACTGCCGGCGGTATTAGCCACGAATCAACGCCTTGCGAATCTAAAATAGGAGCGTCCGTTATGTCGATTAGCGAAAACAGCAATTACGACCGCATCAATGACTATGCATCGGTCAAAATTTCGCTGGCCCGGCCCCAGGACATCAAGAGTTGGTCGTTCGGTGAAGTCAAGAAACCGGAAACGATCAACTATCGAACTTATCGGCCCGAGAAAGACGGTTTGTTCTGTGAACGCATTTTTGGTCCCGAAAAAGATTGGGAGTGCGCCTGCGGGAAGTACCGCGGCATGAAGTACAAGGGCATGATTTGCGATCGATGCGGCGTGAAAGTTACGCATAGCCGTGTTCGCCGTAAGCGGATGGGGCACATTGAGCTCGCCGCGCCTATCGTTCACATTTGGTTCTTTAAGGCGATGCCGTCACGGTTGGGCAATTTGCTCGACATGAAGACGAGTAGCCTAGAAAAGGTGATCTACTTCCAGGACTACGTGGTTATCGATCCGGGGACTACGGAGCTTGAAGAGCGTCAATTATTGACGGAGGAGGAATATCGAGCAGCGAGGACCCAGTACGGCGAAGGTTCATTTGAAGCCGACATGGGTGCCGAAGCGGTTCGCAAGTTGCTCAATCGCCTTGATCTCGTCAAGTTGAGCGAAACGCTGCGAGTGGAGTTGCATGAAACGGGCAGCAAACAGAAGAAGAAAGATCTGATCAATCGACTAAAGATCGTCGAGTCGATTCGAGATAGCGACAACCGACCGGAGTGGATGGTACTCGATGTGATTCCGGTCATTCCACCGGATCTCCGCCCCCTCGTTTTGCTCGACAGCGGTAACTTCGCGACCAGCGACTTGAATGACTTGTATCGTCGAATCATTAACCGCAACAACCGGTTGCGCAAGCTGGTCGATTTGAATGCGCCTGAAGTCATCATTCGCAATGAAAAGCGAATGTTGCAGCAGTCGGTCGATGCGCTGTTCGACAATAACCGCTGCAAGCGACCGGTACTCGGTTCGAGTAATCGCCCACTCAAGTCTTTGACCGACATGATCAAAGGCAAACAAGGGCGATTCCGTGAAAACCTGCTCGGAAAGCGAGTCGATTACTCGGCGCGTAGCGTCATCGTGGTGGGTCCCCGTCTGCGATTGCATCAGTGCGGCCTTCCCAAGAAGATCGCGCTTGAACTGTACCAGCCGTTTATTATCCGCCGGCTGAAGGAGCTTGGGCATGCCGATACGATCAAGTCGGCCAAGAAAATGCTTGAGCGAAAAGACGAAGAGGTGTGGGATATCCTTGAGCAGGTCATCAAGAACCATCCCGTTTTGCT
Organism: Planctomycetaceae bacterium; assembly: GCA_031411655.1. Lineage (GTDB taxonomy): Bacteria > Planctomycetota > Planctomycetia > Pirellulales > Pirellulaceae > UBA6163. Next base: position 54,296 of record JANOBM010000040.1, on the reverse strand, counting down.
CAACCGTGCTCCAACGCTTCACCGCATGGGGATCCAAGCATTCGAGCCTATCCTTGTCGAAGGCAACGCGATCCACTTGCATCCGTTGGTTTGTAAAGGGTTTAACGCTGACTTCGACGGCGACCAGATGGCGGTGCACTTACCGCTGTCCATCGAGGCTCAAGTGGAAGCCCACACGTTGATGATGAGTACGAACAATGTGTTCGCGCCCAGCAACGGCAAACCGATCATGAGTCCGTCGCAAGACGTCGTCATGGGTTGCTACTACGTGACCGTTGAGCTTCCTGGCCGGAAGGGCGAAGGGATGATTTTCTCCAATCCCGATGAATTGGACATGGCGTTCAACCAGGGCATTGTCGAACTTCATACGAAAATCAAGTTGCGTTTGCCAAGGCACCAGAAGCTCAAAAATGACACCGGCAATCATGATTATGGTGCCATTATCGAAACGACCCCTGGTCGAAATCGATTCAATATGATGCTTCCGGTCGGGATGGACTATTACAACTACCCGATGCGGTCTAGTGACTTGGCGAGTGTGATCAGCGATTGTTATCAGCGTCTTGGTCGTAAGGCGACGATCAACTTGTTGGACGACATGATGCAGATGGGCTTCCGTGAATCGACACGAAGCGGTCTGTCGTTCGCGACTGACGACCTCGTTACGCCTGATAGTAAGACTCACTTCATCAAGGAAGCAGAGAAGGAAGTGATGAAGCTCAAGAAGGCCGCTGACCGCGGTTTGATGAGCGGCGGCGAACGCTACCAATTGGTGCTTGACGTTTGGACGGCAGCGAGAAACTCGATCACGACTGACATGATGTCAGCAATGGAAAACGATGTTCGCGAAGGTGGCTGGTATATCAACCCCGTTTATCTCATGGCGCACTCCGGTGCTCGAGGTGGTATCGAACAGATTCGCCAACTCGCAGGCATGAGAGGATTGATGGCGAAGCCAACTGGCGAGATCATCGAAACGCCGATCAAGGCCAACTTCCGCGAGGGATTGTCGGTTCTCGAGTACTTCTCCAGTACGCACGGTGCTCGTAAGGGTCTAGCCGATACGGCACTTAAAACGGCAGACAGCGGTTACCTCACGCGTAAGCTTGCCGACGTTGCTCAAAACGTTGTTGTCACCATGCAAGACTGTGGTACGACGCAAGGTGTAACCAAGGGTGTCGTTTATCGAGGTGAGAAAGTCGAAGTGCGATTGATCGATTCGATTAACGGGCGAGTGAGCCGTCAATCGATTGTCGATCCGGTTACCGATGAAAGTATCGTTGCTGAAAACCAGATGATCACCCCCGCGATTGCGCGGAAGATCGAGTTGATGGGATTGTCAAAAATCCAAGTGCGTTCACCGTTAACGTGTGATGCACCGTTGGGTGTTTGCCGAACCTGTTACGGCATGGATATGTCGACCGGTGCGCTTGTTGAGGAAGGCATGGCCGTTGGTATCATCGCCGCTCAGAGTATCGGTGAACCTGGTACTCAGTTGACGATGCGTACCTTCCATATCGGTGGTAGCGTGTCCAAACAGGTTGAAGAAAGCGATATCAAGTGCAAGAAGGGTGGCGTTGTCCGACTGACTCGAATGCGTGCAGTGAAGAATGAGGAAGGCTTTGACGTCGTCCTCAATCGAAACGGCGAAATCAGCTTGGTGGACGACCGAGGGCGTGAAATCGAGTCGTACGAAGTTCCTACAGGATCGCGACTTTTGGTCAAAGAGGGCGAGAAGGTCAAAGACGGTCAGACCCTTTGCGATTGGAACCCCTACTCGATTCCAATTCTGGCTGAAGTCGAAGGTACTGTTCGATTTGAAGATGTCGTCGAAGGCGAAACGATGCGGCAGGAGCGCGAGCCTAGTGGCAATATGCGAATGCTGATCGTCGAGCATAAGGGCGAACTACACCCTCAGATCGTGATTCAAGATACCGAAGGCAAGACAGTCGAAGTTCAGTACTTGCCAGAACGTGCTTCGATCAAAGTGAAAGACGGTTCACCGATTCAACCTGGTACCGTTCTGGCGGAAACACCTCGTGAAACGGGCGGCGTTTCGGACATCACCGGTGGTTTGCCCCGAGTTACTGAAATCTTCGAAGCTCGCAAGCCGAAAGATCCAGCGATCATCGCCGAAGTCGATGGAACGGTCGAATTACTAAACGAACGCAAACGCGGTAAGCGAACGATTATCGTTCGCAGTGAATCAGGCATTGAGCGAGAGCACCTGGTACCCGCTGGAAAGCGTTTCTTGGTTCATACCGGCGACGTAGTCAAAGCTGGTCAGGCTCTGGTTTATGGCCCGCTTGTTCCACACGACATTCTCCGGGTGTCCGGCGAAGAAGCGGTTCAGCAGTATCTGCTCCACGAAATCCAGCAGGTGTACCGTGCACAACGCGTGGAAATCAACGATAAGCATTGTGAAGTCATCATTGCGAGAATGCTTCGTAAGGTGAAGATCGAGAATGCTGGCGATACGAACTTGCTTCCAGGACTGGTAATGGATCGATTCGAATTCCGCCGTGCAAACATGGAACTCGGACATTGCACCAAGGTTACTAATCCGGGTGACACCGACTTCACTGAAGGTGTGATCGTACCGAAGGAAACCTTCGAAGAGCGTAACGCCCAAGTGGAAGCGATGGGTGGAACGCCAGCGAAAGGCAAAAAGCCGAAGTCTGCGACTGCAAGCACGCAACTGCTGGGAATCACCAAGGCAGCGGTACAGTCCAATAGCTTTATCAGTGCCGCGTCGTTCCAGGAAACGACCAAAGTCTTGACCGAGGCGGCACTTGCCGGCAAGGTTGATAAACTTGTGGGACTCAAGGAAAACGTGATCCTTGGCCACCTCATTCCCGCTGGTACCGGCTTCCGAATCTTCCAGGAATCGGAGGTCAACTACCGTCGCGAAGCCATGCAGGAACTTGCCGATGCGCCGCCTAGCTTGGAAGACAGCTTCCCGCTGCTTTCGGGTGGTTCGGGTGGTTCAGGCGCGACTGCCGAACCAGCGCGTCCGAGCAAGCCGGCTGCAGAAGTGCCGCCGAAATCGACCGAAACGCTCGACAGCATGTTCGGCGGGGGTCAGGACTGAAGCAGATTGCTTGTTCCGTTTGATTGCTCCGAGGCTGAGATCTTGGGGCTTTCGGGCGGTTTATTCGGCTCGACGTTGTTGCACAGGATTCTTGCAATCAAGTGAAATTCGGCCGAAGTCTCAGCGGGTGACGATGACTCGCTGTGGCTTCGGCCATTTTTATTGAAGCCTAATGTTCACGTCGGAATCCAGTCTATTTAGTCCGATTGAAAAGAAGGGAATTTCAGCCGGGCTAGTATCGAGTCTTAAATGAACTCCGTCTCCTGGTGACGTCGTTTCATCAAATACAAGAAGACCGATGCCGACCAAATCATTAGTGGCCGACGATCTTCTTCTTTAACGGAACATGGTCGGTTTCGTAGGCACCTTCGCCACCTTGCCGCTTTCCGCATGTGTAGTTCAGCCACGTGCGAGCGTGGCCAAACAGGCCGTCATAGTCTAGTCCCCAGGTTCCTTCTTCTGCCGTTCGACCGCGACCTCGAAAGAATGCACCGCCGCCGACGTACCACGCACTGTACTTATCGGTGATCGACGGAGTAGCCCACTTGTAGACGCAATGGGGATCTCCACTTCGGAGACAGTCATCCATCCGATAACGCTTGGAGGGGCAATCTCCTTCATCGATATCACCAGGGCGAGGATGTTTCGGTTTCTCGGGGTATCCTGGATGGCGGCAGACCCCTGGGCAGGATTGTGCGCCATTGCAATCCGTTGCTACCGGTTCATCTATCACTTCGGGGATTGCATCCACCGAAAACTCGGCATCCGACACGTCGTGATCGGTAATGGGATCCGCGTATGAAACGGGCTCGTCAAATGTTTCGTTTGTTGTTTCGTACACCGCTTGATCCAGCGCAGCCGCATCCGGAAACTCGTCATCACAATGAGCCAGAGAGGCGGAAATCATCATGCAGCCCATCAAGCATCTCACCATCCTTGAAGTTCGTACGGCGAGCGTTGGCGGAATGATTACCGAGAATGACACGGTTCTTAGCGTCATCAGAAACTCCTATGTGACTGCCTATCCAGCGGCGGAAAATCGGAAAGTAACCGATTGCCCATTTTTGGAGATCGACCGGCAACGCTCTCGCGACCACAAAACGCAGAGGAATCCGCATTGAAGGAAAAACCATGAAATCCTACTTAAGCCATCCAGTTTTACTGCCCGTCAAACTCGAGGGTGCGATAGCAGCATTCCCGATCGCGAGTTCCCCGCGCTGGCGAGTGAAGCGTTTGCGGCCGTTTGGCGGGGAATTACAGAGTTGGGCGACGAAGGGATGGGGTGGTGATCCAGAGTCTACTTGTTACGAAGCCGCCAGACGTGATCGGCGGGTTTTGATTTGTCGGTCAGTGCTTCAACAACTCGACCGAGAAGGATAAGAGTCGGCTGGTCATCGGGAAAGTCATGAATCAGTGTTGCTAACTGCCTTGCGGCACCTAAATAGTCCGCCCGCTCGAAAAGAGATAAGGCGGATTCGTACTTGTCTCTCATCGATCGCCAGGTTGGGAGCTCATTGAAACCCAACTGGAAAAGGGTGATCGGCTCCTGGATACCGACGACGCCAACGGTTGAAATCCGGCGCAGGTCAAACTGCTTTCCCGAGATGGCGGCGACGGTTGATGCGGTGAGCAATGCACGAACACCGGCTTGTTTGGTAACGCCTTGGACGCGGCTTGCCAAATTCACCACATTCCCCAGCGGTCCATATTTGAATTTGATCTTCGAGCCCGTGTTGCCAACGCGCGCCATCCCGGTATTGACGCCTATTCCAAAACCGAAACCATCAGGTGTGACATCGCTCCAGCGTTTTCGAAGTGGTTCGGTCTGGCTAAGCATTTCACAGGCCGCTTTGCAAGCTCGTTCGGCGTGGTCGGGCTGCTCACCGGGCGCACCCCACATAGCCATCAGCTCATCACCAACATAATCGACAAGTACACCGTCGTGTCGCATAACGCATTGGCTAAGTTCTGTGAGAATATCGTTGATCCATTGGATCGTACGCTGGGGACCGACTCGCTCTGCCACGCCACTGAATCCACGAATGTCACAAAATAGGACACTCACCTCAGCATCTTGGCCAGTCTGCCAGTCTTGATTGTTCTCTAGCTGTTCGGCGATGCGCGGTGAAAAGAATTGAGTGAGTGACGCACGGCGTTGCTCTTCGCGTTGCCTTGCCAGGCCCGATGAGACGGCGCCAGCAAGAACCTCCAGCAATGCGGCTTCCAACTCTCCAATCGGCATACCTCCGGACATACCGCCGAGTTCACGGTCCCCATACAGCACGCCGACGGCCTTGCCTGTTTCATCGCAAATCGGTGAAGCAACGGCTCGTTCAAGAAGCATGAGTGACGAGCCGGCACTGTGCATGTAATTGTTCGGGTCGTAGATCACGGTTTTGTTGGTACGAAGGACCCGTGTAATCAATCCATCGCTGTACTTCAAATCGGCTTCCGGGACCTCATTGTCAGGATCTGAATACTTCACCGCGCGCGGATGCCAGCTTCCCCCTTCATAGAGAAGCACCATGACTCGATCGAGATCGATCATCTCAGCTGCGGAGCTGCACGCGGCATCGAAGAAGCCATCCGAACCAGCCGCTTGCCGAACCACCTCCAAAGCCGATCGAACGAGGTCAACCGCCGCGCGACCGCGAATTTCACCTTGATCGCCGTCAAGAACTTTGCGCAGTTTTGCAGGGGACGCTCCATCAAAGGTGTTTGGCCCCAAGGCAATGGTGCGAAAATTACTTTTACCGCTTCCAGGAAGAGACGAATCATCTAGCGACAATGATTCGTCGATAATTGCGACTTGAATAGAACGTCGCTCCGGTAACGTGATTCGAACCACTTGATCGGCGACATATTGTTCGCCTGGGGGAAGTAAATCGCCGTCGTCGCCGATTCCAAAGGAGAGTCGCGTATGAACGTTGATGATTCGCATTTGGGCGCGGGTCGGCGACTCAATGCGAATCGCTTGCCGCGGAATTCCTCGCGCGCTGACCGGCGCCATCACCAATCGGCGGAACGTCAACTGGTTTTGAAGTTCCATGGACGAGGGGTCTGTTTCTTGCTGACGACCAACCTCAAGCGGCGGCAACACTTCGCCTGACCACAAAGCTCGATCGTCTTCGTAAACGGTTACCCTTAATTTATGCACGGCCGCTGATTCTGCCTTTGGTGCTTTGACTTCGATCGATCACTGCCACGAAGCCCCGGAGCTCGCCCGAAGTCCCGGAGCTCGCCCGAACTGTGCGACATCCGTGATTCTACTTGAAACGCTCCCGATTGTTGCAACTGTTCCTCTTGGCAACTAGTATCGCGTCGAGTGATACCCCTCATTTTGACCACGTTTTGGTTGAATTCCGCCTAGCCTCCCACTGATTTAAGCTGCATTGCCATGACCGCACCCCGTGTTGCAGATCGATATGCCGCTGATGCTTCATCGAGCCCGTTAAATCGACGCAGGAATTCGTCGCAAGGATCGCGTCGGTATCGCCGCCAATTGGGCGTGGAACGATTGGAAGCTCGCCGAGTTCTTGCGGCGTTTATCGTTGACACGTTTACTGACAGCGCGACAGGAATATGTGGCGTCGACGGTGCCGGCAATAACCGCTGTACCCTACGCAGTGCCATTATCGCGGCAAACAATCGACCGGGGGCTGACTCCATCCGATTACCTGCCGGTGTCTATGACTTGTCGATCCCGCGAAACGGAAGCCTACCTGGTCCCGGCGATGGCGACCTCGATATTACCGACAGTTTGACAATCACCGGTTCACCCACGAATCCGGGGCAGACTGTCATCGATGCCAATCAACTTGACCGAGTGTTCACGGTTTCTGCTGCAATACTACCCACAGCCGTCACAGCAATTTTGAGTGGACTGACTATTCAGGGAGGGCTTTCACCAATGGGACTTCCCTCCGGTGGCATTGATGCAGGTTCCAATACCAATTTGGAAATCCGTGACACGATCGTGCGAAACAATCGCGCGGATACGTCCTCGGGTTCAAACTTCGGTGATTCCGATGGCGGTGGTATCGGTACGAGCGGCAACCTATTGCTGAACAACGCTTCGGTTATCAACAACTCCGCCGAGGACTTCGGAGGAGGTATCGCGATGTTGAATGCAGGAACGCTGTCGATTACCAATTCAGTGATCTCGAACAACACCTCGGGCAATCAAGGTGGAGGGATATGGGCAGGCAATGGCTTGAACTATCAGATCACGATCAGCCAATCAACCATTCGCGGCAATGAATCTACAAACGCCGAGGGAGGTGGCCTTTATGTTGACGGTGGTGGCTCCGCGGCAAGAGTAACTCTCAATACCGTCGTCTTCGATACCAACAAGGCAAGCCTATCAGGTGGTGGTGCATACTTGTACAAGGTCGCCAGCGTAACGCAGACCGGTGGTAGCTACCTTCGAAATGAGTCGAGTGATGCCGGTGGTGGGCTTTATGTGCTCGAAAACGGAGCTGTGTCGATCGATGCGACCACGTTTACAAACAACACTTCGGTCAATGGAGGTGGTGGCATCTCCATCTTGACCGATGCAACCATTCGCAACGCGTTGTTTCAGCAAAACAGTGTCACTGGAGTTGCAATACCGGGTGCGTTCCGCTTCGACCTTGGAGGTGGCGGTATAGGCATTGTGCAAGGCACTCTCGTTCGACCGACGGTTACCATCCAAGACTCTTCGATACTCAATAACACGGCGCCGCTTGCTGGCGGCATCGGGGCGGCAAACGCAAATGTAACGATCGTCAATTCGACCATCGACGGCAACCAATCGGTTGGTACGGTTGGTGGTGCTGGTGGAATTGGACTGGCACAAGACGATATCGGCGGAGTGGCTGCGAACCGAGTTCGATTGACGGTCACCAATTCAACCATCTCGAACAATACGAGTGCCGCCGAAGCGGGCGGCATCGGCATCGCTGATGCCAACGCAACGCTGACCGGCAGTGAGATAACGGGCAACTCGACCACCGGCGGACGCGGCGGTGGAATTGGGATCATCGGCTTAAGCAACAATCCAACCTTGACCGTGGTTCGGTCGACGATTGACAACAACCAAGCCAACGGTGACGGTGGCGGGATTGCGGCCGCCGACGCGGGATTCTTTGTATCCAACAGTACCATCAGCAACAATACGTCCGGTGGCAATGGTGGAGGGATCGCGTTTGCCAATACGGTTCCGACTCTCACGGGTGCCGTCGAGTTTTCGACAATCGCGTCGAATCGCACCACGGGATTTGGTAGTAACGTTGCCGTGAATGGATCGGTTACACGGTTCTTGTCTTCAATCGTTTCCGATCCACTCGGCTCTGCGCCACTGTTTAACTTTGTCTCTGGCGGTCCAGGTCAAGTTTCATCGCAGGGGTTCAATCTGGTATCGGACAATTCTTCAAGTTTTGCCTCCGGTGGTGACCTGATCAACGTTAACCCCAATCTCGCAGCGTTGGCAGATAATGGTGGCCCAGTACGAACCCGCGCACTGTCAGCTGGTAGTCGTGCGATTGATGCGGGTGCGAATGCACCGCTCACCGTGGATGCACGAAATTTCCCGCGTCCTGTCGATGGTGACGGAAATGGGGTAGCACGAAACGATATTGGATCGTTCGAACGAGCTGCGGCAACCGTTACGGTGACCGCAAACAACTCCCCCTTGGCTGTAACGGAAGACGTTACCGCGACGCTTAACCTTGTTCCCCTAGTGACGGTCACAGGCTCAGCATCCGCTCCCACTTTTACGATTACGACGCAGCCCGCTCGAGGCACTGCTACGCTTGTCGGTGGCATGCTGACCTATCGGCCGGTAGCCAACGACTTCACCACCACACCACTTACTTTGGTTTACACGGCTCGTGTAGGTACCGTCAGCGACCCGGGCACCATCACCATCAACATTGCGTCCATCAATGACCCTCCGGTTTTCACTGCGGACCCAGTTCGAACCACACCAGCCGGTACGCCACTGAGCATTCCAATCGCAAACTTACTTGCCAACGATACCGTTGGGCCGGCGAATGAGGTCGGAACGCCAGCGATCGGTATTGTCAACGCATTGACTAGTCGAGGTAGTTCGGCTGTTCGAAGCGGTGGTAACATCGTTTATACGCCGCGGGCTGGGGTCACCGGCAACGATGTGATTTCCTATACGATCACCGATGGCCGTTTGTCGGCGAATGCGACCGTAACAGTAAACGTGACTGCGGGTGTCGTCGTGACGGCCAACAATTCCCCACTCGCCGTCACTGAGGACACCACGGCGACATTGAACTTAAGGCCGCTTGTCACGGTAACCGGCAGTGTTGCTTCGCCAACTTTCACACTCACGACACAAGCGGCAAGAGGGATGGGGTCAATCAATGGCACGACGCTTACGTACGTACCCGCGGCAAACGACTTCACCACAACACCATTGACATTGGTATATACCGCCACCGTGGGTGCCGTTTCCGATGTTGGCACGATCACGATCAACATCGCGCCAGTGAACGATCCGCCAGTTGCCAACAACGATACGGTGAATGCAGTTAGTGGCGCAATAACGAGTATTCCATTTACCACCTTGCTTGCCAACGATACTCGCGGTCCCGTAAATGAGAACAGTCAAACACTCACCATTACGTCGGTTACTCAACCGGCGAATGGATCGGTCTCACTGAATGCAACCAATCTCACTTACACTGCGCCTGCTGGTTTTGTCGGTACGACATCGTTCACCTACACCGCAACCGATAGCGGAGGTGCCACCGACACTGCCAGTGTCACTGTGAATGTGGCCCCAGCTGGCCAAGCGACAGACTTGGCGGTTTCGCTATTTGGTCCGACGTCAGCCTTTGCCGGGGAGAATGTCACTTACTTCATCAACGTCTTCAACAACGGCCCCAACGCCGCCGTGAACGTTAGCTTCCGCGACGTACTTCCAGCGGGCCTTACTTTGGTTAGTGGCACGGCGGGCAGCGCAACAGTGACCGCCAGCGGTCAGACTGTGACAGCTAATCTTGGTACTATCAATTCAGGCCAATCAGTGAGCATCACGATTGTTGCATTCGTCGCAAGTAATGCCACGGGCAGTTTCACCAATACGGTGAGTGTATCGTCAACGACAGCGGATTCGGTGCTCGCGAATAACGTTGATTCGCTAACGACGTCGATCGATACTCCCCCCATCTTGCACACGCTGACAACGGGCCTTGGCGACGGCGGAGTGACTCTTCAGGTAGACAGCTTCGGTGTATTTGGCTCTGGTGCTTTCAATGTCTCGTCCGTTGCAAGCTACGACCCGGTTGGTGTGACTAATCCGGCACCTGCAGTTTTTGAATCGTTTGTTGCATTCAGGACGACCAATGTGGGCACGCGCCAACCGATAGGTGATCCGTCGTTTTCGTCAGGGCCACCCAACGGCGCTACGTTAGATACGGCTGTCAGTGGAACCACTTCCCGCGCCACCAGTCGATTTCGCATTGGCAATCTGATTGTTAATCTCGTTCAACGGGTGGAGGAAAGTCTTGATTCGAATGGCGCTCGAATTGGATCGCGTTTGATTCAAACGTATTCAATCGCAAATCCGTCCGCCTCATCCACTACGCTCGACCTCGTGCGATTCAATCACGCAGATCTTTTGTTCGATGGTTCAGCCAACGACGGCGGTGGGGTGCTCTTCGACGCGACTGGTAAACCGACCTTGTTCGTCACCGATCCCGGATCGGTTGGATCTTCAAGTACAACCTTCGTTGGGATCGATTCGTCCGGTGGCCAATCGTTAGCGACCGACCGATTTACTGTCGATGGTTTTTCTCAGCTCTCGAATCTGGTCTTTAGCGGACAACCTTTACAAGGAACGATTACAGGCGATTTAAATGGTGATGGCTTCATTGATGTAGGACAAGAATACGACGTCGCGCTGGCTCTGCGTAACCTTCTGTCCATCGCACCGGGTCAGTCTGCGACTTACGAAACGACAACGATGTTTGGGAACCGCCCTGACAGCATTGTGCCGCAGACGAGTTCGACTATATCCGGTCGAGTATCCAATGATATGAATCGGAATGGAACGGTCGAATCGGGTGAGGAATTGCCGGGCGTGAAGGTCTTCATCGATGCTGACGGGGATCGCCTTTTAGATCCCAATGAGCAATCGACGACAACGGATTCAAACGGCAGGTATCTATTCCCAAATGTACGGATACCGTCAGACCGCAAGGCAAACGTCGTCGTGCAGAATCCACCGTCGGGTTCGCCGATTACACCTGAGATCGGCGTGACTCGTTCCGCGATACCCACGGGCAATTTATCTCGCGCCTTAGCGGCAACTGACTTTGATCGCGATGGTGATAACGACTTGCTGGTCGTTAACGAATTAGGGAACGACATTTCGGTACTCCTTAACGACAATTCTGGGAGGTTTGTGCCTAGCACGCCCATTCAACTTGGCAAACGCCCGCAAGCGATTTCCGTTTGGCAAGCGACTCCTTCTTCAGCACCGGTTGTCGCTGTGGCAGCGGTTGGAACGGTGAGCGACAAGGGATCGATCTACGTTGTTGAAGGCAGTTCCGTTCGTGAGTTGTCCGCCGGTAACGGCCCTGTGTCTGTCGTCGTCAACGATTTGAACGGTGATGGCAAACCAGACTTTGTAGCCGCATCTTTCCGCTCGGGTACTATCGTAAGTCGCATGAGTGGCGAATCCAACGAGCGAATCCTGGCGACGGCGCGCAGTCCTCGTTCGGTGATTAGCGCACAGGTTAACAATGATTCATTTACTGACTTGATCGTCGTTGCCACTGGTTTCGAAGGCGATGATTCTTCAGAAATCATTGTGCTGTTGGGAGACGGCAAAGGCAATTTCACCCCGGTGAAACAGACGCTTCCCGGACGCGGTTCCGTCGATGTTGCAGCGGCAAACTTCGATAGCGATTCGGCCGACGAAATCGTCATCGCTGGTTACAACGGGACCGTCAACGTTTATGACTTCGTGGGTGGCAAGTTTCAAGTGATCGACAGCGTTTCTACGCAAGTTGGCGTTGAATCGGTCGCCGTGCAAGACGTTAACAGCGATGGGAAGCCGGACCTCGTGTTCGGGAATGTAAAGTCAGAAACGATTGAATTGTTCATCAACACTGGCTCTGGCTTCGTACGAAACAAAACGATCACCGGCGTCGCGTCGCCATCCGATGTCGTCATCGCCAATTTGGATAACGATTCGATACTCGATGTGGCAGTTTCAAACCTATACGGTCGGACGAGCCCGAATTTTTCGTTACCAAGTACCGCTACGGTTTTGGGTTTAACGGTAACGGAGCGAGAAGTCACTTTGACGGCGAATCAGACCAGTACCGCGAACTTTATGTTTTTGGTTGCGTCATCCACGGCTACGCAGACAAACTCAATCCGTCGCTTTGATGTCGATAATAGTGGCAGCGTTACGGCGCGAGATGCACTGGTGGTTATCAACTCTTTGCGGCGACAAGCGGGGGCTTCGGGTGAATCGACAAAGACTTTCCAATTGCATCATGCTGATGTTAATGGTGACGGAAAATTGACAGCCAGCGATGCATTGCAGATCATCAATCATATGGCAAGGCAAACGCGCAGCGTAAAGAAGATTGACGGCGAATCGTTCGCCAGTCCCATCGATACGCAAAGTGAACGCACCAAAGCCATCGACACACTGATGTCCGATGAGTCGCAAATATTCTGATCGCTACAGCCATCGGTGATAGACAAGCGGAGCATTAATCGACCAAGCCGTCTCGCTCCAATCGCAAGACTTTATCGAGCCGGCGTGCATGACGTTCGCCGGGTTCATATTTTGCGCCTAAAAAGGCGCGGATGATTTCAAACGCCAGTTCGGGGCCGATCACTCTAGCGCCAATGCATAGCACGTTCATATCATCATGCTCGACGCCTTGATGCGCTGAGTAGGTGTCGTGGCAAATGGAAGCGCGAATTCCTTTAATTTTATTCGCCGCGACGCTCACACCAACGCCGCTACCGCAGACCAATATCCCGCGGTCTGCCCGACCCGCCAGAAGTTCTCTTGCAACCGCTTCGGCAAAGTCGGGGTAGTCGCAGCTTGTTTCATCATGCGTGCCACAGTCAATCAATTTCTCGACTTGTCGGCCGAGCAACTCGACAACGACCTTCTTGAGGGGAAAGCCGGCGTGGTCACCACCAACGGCGACCCTCAAGACAGAATGAATGGTCATGTGTTATCTCCTGATGCCGTTAAATGTTGGAAAAACGCGAATGCAAGGCGCTAGAAACCACCGGCACCAGAGTAGCTGTTGTAGTCATCGAATTCACTGTGGCGATCCGGTGCGCGATCAAGGAATCGAGTGTAATCGGCTTCCCATGTCAAAGGCACTTCACCGACCGGTCCGTTTCGCTGTTTTGCGATAATGATTTCAGCTTGGCCGGCGTATTGTGCTTTTTCCTCGCCACGATGGTAATACTCTTCGCGGTGGACGAACATGACGACGTCAGCATCTTGCTCGATCGCGCCGGATTCGCGGAGGTGGCTGAGGCGAGGTCGATGGTCCTTACTGTCTTCGGCTTGACGATTGAGCTGCGACAAACAAAGCACGGGGACCTTCATCTCTCTCGCCAATCCTTTTAGTCGACGAGCGATTTTCGCGACCTGTTCTTGACGCGGATCGCGTGAGTTATCGGGTTCGATCAATTGCAAGTAATCGATCACGATCAAGTTGAGGCCTCCTAGTCGCCGTTGGATTCGACGTGCCGCCGCAGCGATTTCACTCACCGTGCGGCTTGGCGAATCATCGACGTAAAGCGGCGACTTGCTGATCTCGTTTGCTTTCTGAACCAAACGGTTTCGGTCGTCTTGACTGATAGTGCCGGCGCGAAGCTTATGGCCGTTGACACGAGAGAGCGAGCACAACATCCGGTCGGCGAGTTCGATCCCTGACATTTCGAGGCTAACGAACAGTGTTGGCTGTTGGTTTTGTAAAGCCACGTTTTCGGCCATGTTCATTGCCAAGGCCGTTTTACCCATTGAAGGTCGTGCCGCAAGAATGATCAACTCACCGTTGTGAAGGCCGCCGGTCATCGTATCAAAGTCACTGAATCCGGTTTCACAACCACTATCGACATGTTCGCCGCTGAGTCGCGCATCCATCCGGTCCATTGATTGATGCAAGATGTCTGAAATACTCGCCGCGTGCTGGGTGGCACGTCCTTCCATAATCGCGAAAACTTTTTGCTCTGCTTGAGCGACCAGTTCTCGCGAATCGCACGTTTGGTCGTAGGCATCACGCAGGATCTCAGTGCTGGCTTCAATCAGCTTCCGAAAGGTAGCTTTCTCGTTGACAATTTGAGCGTAATAAGCGGCATGCGCGGCGTTCGGTACGGCGATGCTCAATCGCGCTAAGTACGCGGAGCCACCGATTTTTTCATAATCTCCCGATGTACGAAGTCGCGACACGAGAAGCGTACTATCGATTTTCTCGCCGCCGTCGTACATGTCCCGAACATGTTGGTAGAGGCAACGGTTCGCATCGTCATAAAAATCATCCGATCGAATCAACGATGCGATGTCATCACAAACCTCGGGAAGTAACAAGATGCTGCCAAGAACACCCATCTCGGCTTCAAGATCGAAGGGAGGCTGCCGCTGCAAGATTTCGCTCGCCGCTGCCTTCCGAGGTTTCCGGCGCGGTCTTTCGTCGTCATTGCTTGCGATCATTTCTGCCTCCCTGTATTTCCACTCAAACGAGTCTGCAATGTCGGTGCTTCGGTAACGAACTGAATCGGTATGGAAGCGCGAGGGATCAAAACCTCAAGCGTCCTCGCCACCGCTTGGGGCAGACTATCGGCCCCTTGCACCCTTCACTAGCCGATTCTCAATAGGTTTTCGACCGCATCGATCGCTTCCTGAACCTTCAAACTTCTCGGGCCGCGTCCACCGACATGTTGATTGGTCTGAAGCCACGACTCGGTTCGCCGATAGGCAGCAATCACAGTACTATGGTTACGATCACCGAAATACCGACCGATCTCACTGAACGCGGCATTGGTATGTTGCCGCGCTAGATACATCGCAAGGATGCGAGGTTGGCTAACGTTTCGAGACTTTGTTTCTGAACGCAGTTCCCCATCGGGAAGGCCAAACGCAGCACATACCGCTTTTTCTATATCGGCCAACGCCACAACCTTTGGGCCGCGCAGAAGCATATCTCCTGCCTCCCGAACGATTTCCTCCATCGTTGGCATGCGCCGATACATCCGCTGTAGCATCGATACCAAGCGACCAATGCCTTGTATCAGACGACCATCGCCGTTGATTCGCGTTGCCAGTGAGTGAACGGTCGCTTCATCCCAGGGCATAAAGCTTTTCATCGATTCGCGGCGGAACAATTCGCGACGCAACTCGAGTTCTAACGGATTCAATCCGCAAACCAATCCGCTAGCCATCCTTCCCGCCAATTCACTGCTCAGTCCATCAATTTCTGTTGGTGGGCGATCCCCGGCCAGCACCAACGGACGCCGACGCGAAATAATCGTATCAACGGTATAGAGAACCTCGCGAAGCGTTGCACTCTTCCCGCCGAAGAATTGAATATTGTCGATCAACAATGCGTCCACATCGCGATACCGTTTGCGAAACGCTGGTAGCCCTGCCCCACGAACCGCAACCAAAAAGTCATTGGTAAAATCCTCAGCCGATAGCAAAATTACCCGCTGCATTCGGTGATGAATGCGTAATTCATGACGTATCGCATTGAGGAGGTGCGTTTTCCCCGTTCCTGTCGCACCCCAAAAGCACAGCGGAGCACTTTGCTGCGGCTGTGCAGCAAGCAGTTGTGCGGCAGTATGTGCCAGGGCGTTGCTCCCGCCTGCTGCGAAATTGGCAAACGTCATCAACTCGCTCGGGGAAGGGGATCGATCAACCGCTGGGGAATCCAAAGTCGGATTCCTCACCGACGCAGTTTCCCGTCCGGCAACCGGGGAGTCAACGGCAACCCGAGACGCTGTTTTCGAGGATCCTGCAAAAGACCCCACCGTTCCGACTCGAACCGGCCCGTCACTACTCATTCCAACCCGTGCATGCAGCGAAGGATTTCTCCTAACCAGTTTCCGGACAGTGCTTTGTGGTACGTCGGAGGGCGGCGCAGACGAACCGGCCGTATCGGCCGGCGATGTCGAGACCGATGCGAGTTGCAATCGAATGGGGGTAACGCGGCCGATGGCCTGGGCGACTGCGGCTTCGATGTGGCGAAAGTAGTTCAATCGGAGACGCTGCAATGCGAAATCGCCAGCAACTTCGACAACCACCGTACCAGACTCGATTCGGAAAGTCGCGCTGCTTTGAAACCAAAGCGTGTAGCGATCATGACCGATCCGCTGAATCAACGCTTCCTTGACTTTTCCGAGAACAGCCGTGTCTTCGGTTTCATGATGCAACGCGGGCATACCGGTAGCACCAACCTCCCTCGTGGAATTTTCTTGCGGCGACAAAATAGGTGACTGGGTGTGGGGAAACGTGCGCCGTGAATGGTGACTTTCAGGTGTTTCGACGACCGAAAGAATCGCTTCTTTCGCTTCACGTAAACACCGCCGACCAAGCTCCGCTGGGCGGCACCAATGCCTCCCCGACCGACCCTGTCCTGTGACGTGAGGCGGTGATTCTAGGTTAGCTAGCATCGCTGTCAAACAGGTCGATGGATGCTCGCTGATCACCCTTTCCAAAACCGCTTGCAACACGCGAGAACTGTTTACATTTTCTTCATCGATGTCTCGCAACTCACGGTTACAACGACTTTACGGAGGCGTGGATAAGCTGTCACCGTTCCAGACCATGAGCGGCTCGTTCACCAGCGAATTGCGTTTTTAACCCGCGATTTACGGTGTAATTTCCATTCCCCAAGCGGATTCCCCCGCCGTCTCGACCCATCCGCGCTGCCGATAAATCGTGAAAGCCGGTGAATTGCGGCGATCCACCGCCAATATCATCCGTGAAGCTCCGAGCTCGCTCGAAACGTTAATCGCGCAGTCCAAAAGTACCCGCCCCAAGCCACTCCCACGGAATTTCGGAATCACCCCCATGTAGGCTAGTTCAACCGCAGTCGGTGTGGCCGACTGGCCCTCGTCAGAACCGCTGCCCTCAAGTCGGTGACGAGTCAAAAACAGACATCCTGCCGGCTCGCCTTGAACGATCAGGATGCGCCACTGCCAAGGATCGAATTGGGGCGACAAACGGTAACCGGCAACGATCTCTGACGCAGAGCGAAACTCCCCCAAAAGAGGGCAGTCATGTGTCCCCGAGAACGTCTGTTCGGCAATTTGGCTAGCTGCTTCCAGCCTGCCTAGATCGTCGCCTACAACCACCATTTGGATCTCGTGGTTGACGGTAGAGGGCGTCAAAACCTCGGAAGGTGGCAGTGGCATAAAGTTTTCTCGCTCCAGCACCATAAAGGCGAGATCCGCCAAGTGTCGAAAGCCAAGACGGGTCAATCTTCGTCGGTCCGACTCGGTCTCGCTGCTTGCTTGCAGGTAAGTTACGCGCGCTGCGGCCAGGCGAGCGAGAAAATGCGTCCAAACCGCTTGTACAGCGGATTCCTCCGATTCGACCCCATGCTGGTCGACTGCATCGCCCATCCCGTTGATCGCAAGCAGAGTCGCACCATGAGCCGGTGTGGCGACCGCAATCGCCGCGGATTCGATGGCGTCAAAACGCTTGCCCACCGACGCGTAAACCTCACTTATTCTCTTCCGTTCGACGCGATCGGCGAGCTGCGCGATGATCCATTGGGCTCGTTCGACCCGAACTTTGGGGATGAGCGATTGCAGGGCTTTTGTAATGTCGGCCGGAGCAACATCCGTGACAACGAGTGGGGCGAGGGCCATGTAACTTCCAATGCCGAGGTGACCGGATCATGCCAATCCCCTAAGATAACGTTTCGAAGCTGTCGCACGGCCTGGGCATTTTTCGCAGGTTAACCGGGGTGCGGAGCGAACGTGGTGTGATTGAAAGGATGAAAATGCTGAAGAAGATTCAACCGAGTGCGGTTTCACCTGCGCGAGCAGTCTTTTTGCTCTCGCTTTTGGGTGGGCTCGTCATAGGAAGTTCCGCCACGGCTCAGGGACCCTTGCGACGTCTGGGCGGGCGGGTCCGTGAGACCATTCAGCAGCGAGCCCCAGGACTGCTGGCACCACCTACCGCCGATGCCGTTGCCAAGCCTCCGTTAACTGCCGCACAGCGCCAGCAAGCGGCAACCGAAGCCCAGCGAGTCGAAGCTCAGCGCCTTGTCGAGACTCAGCGGGCCGCCGCAGCAAAGCGAGCCGCCGCGGCAAAGCGAGCAGCCACCGCTGGAACAACCGCAACGCAGTCCGCTGGGAATCGAACGTCAAACTACAACGCTCCAAGCTCGTCGCGCGGCGCCACTAAAGCCAACAACGCTACAACGACTGCTGGTAATTTGCCACCAACTTCGCCTACAGCCAAGCCGAAAGGCAAGCTTGGCTTAGTCGTCGAAACTCCTCCTCCCCAGGAGGTTCCAGGACGAGCCCCGCGCCCGACTCGCGGTGCCGTGGTCGTAGAAACCGAACCCGACTCCCCAGCACGTATTGCCGGTTTGGAAAAGGGCGATTTGATCGTTGCTGTGAATGGCAAGATGGTGAACGATGTTGGAGGCCTGCTGGCAATCATCGCCAGTCAATCCCCAGGCGATCGCGTTGAGGTGAAGTTTGTTCGAAATGAGAAGCTTTCGGCAAGAAGTGTCATTATGGCTGGCCCCGACGGTAAGGCCTCGGCTCTGGCTCGCGCGGAAGCAAGTTCCAACGTTAAACCGGTCGGCGCTGTCTCCGATGCTTCCGTGCCGTCACTCGGTGGGCTTGGACGCAGTTTAGGCAGTTGGCTTGGTGGAACGCCTAAGAACTCAGCGACAAACGTAACGCCGGATTTGGAGGCACCTGTTTCGGACGCAACCGAAGACGCTCTCCTCGCTCCGATGGTTACCGATACCGATCTGCCGCCCATGCGAGACCTTGACGCCGAGGATTCCGATACGAGCGATGGTGTTGATTCCTTGGTTGAGCAAGGCGACTACGAGGCGCTACGACCCATGATTGATTCATCCTCGACCGAAGGCGTGCTCGGCATCGCTCCGACCGATCCCCCTTCGTTGATCGGCAATGCCAAGCCGGAAGAAACCGAAATGCTCCCCGCGCCAAAGTTAATTGCATCGGATGACGACCAGCTACCGGCAGCCGACGAGGGCGATGTCAACGACGGTATTCCTGCCGATCCGCTTTCGATCGATCAGGATACGATCAAATCACTCCTTAAAGAGATCGATCTGCTGCGGCGAAGAGTCAAGCAACTAGAAGGTGCGAAGCCGATCGAAGTAAAGTGACACCCGTCGACTCACTGGACATCGACAAGAGTACTAACCGTTGCGCTAGTGCCGTTGTCTCCGTCGGTCAAGGTGAATGAGACGACTCGGTCGACGGTGCTCGTGCTTCCCACGGTGCGAAACTTCATCGCACGGATGAGTTGCTGGACATAGAACGGCGTCGCCTGAGCATTGAACGTGACCTCGAACTTGGTGAGCCCCATCCCAGCGTTTGCGTTGAGTGTCCCGATCACCACGCCGCTGCGAAGCAGTTGGTTGCTGGCGTTGGTCGTGAACATCGTTCCGCTCAATTCGATGCGATTGCTTGCGTTTCCGCCTGTGGTGACTCGGATGGTGAGCTTGCCAAGATTTAGATTCGGACTATCGAGATCGGTGACTGTCGCTGCCGTCGCGAGTGACACCGCTGCTCCATTGTTCGGATAGGGAACCGTGCCACCGATACCGCCAAGCACTGGCTTGTCATTGACAGGTGTGACATTGACCGTTTTGGTCACCGCAACGCTGGTCGCGTTGTCGCCGTCGGTAAGTTGCACCCATGCGGTGCGAGGCGTGGCGGAGGGATTCTCTGAGTCCGCATGGTAGACAATGTTCTGCAACACCACGCTCGCTGCGGCGGGGCTGCTTTGAGCATTGAACGTGATCACCAGCGGTGTCGTCCCGGTTCCGCCAGTGAATGTTCCAATCACGGTCCCGCTGAGCAGCAGTTGGCTGCTGACGTTGGTTGTCAGTGTGGTGGTATTGCGAATCGAAAGTCGATCCTCGGCGCGAGCGCCGACGCTCATCTTGGCGGTCAATGTTCCGCCAGCGAAGTTGGCGGAGTCCACATCGGTGATCACGGCTGTGGCTGCCGCGATGGCGATTGGTGGGCTATCTTCGGTGTAAGTGATCGCTGAACCAAAGCCGGTGATGACGGGACGATCATTCACTGCGGTCACGGTGATGCTTGTGGTAGGCATGTTACTGGTCCCACCGTCACCGTCGACCAGCGTTATGCGAACGTTACGGGGCACTGTACTAGGATCATCGCCTAGCGTTGTGAAAGCAATCGCTCGCAATAGTGCTTGCGCCGAAGCCGCTGATGATTTGTCGTTAAAAGCAATCGCGAGCGGTATGCTGCCAAGACCACCGGTGAAGCTTCCGATGACCGTTCCGCCGAAAGTCACGTTGCTACCGGAAACACCGATCTGCCCTGCGGCGGTGCCCTGATGAACAATGGTCAATCGATCGTTCGCGTCTGCTCCCGCAGTGATCGTGACGGAAAGTTGGCCGCCGCCAAAATCCTGGTAGCCAGGAACGCTGCTATCGGGGTCAGTGACGGTGCCCGCGGGAGCGATCAGAATACGATTAGCATTTTCGACATAGGTTCTCGTCGCAGGGACGCCCGCAAGCACTGGCGGTCGATTGAAGTGAACGAAGTACCGAGCCACGTTATCTTCGGTGATTGGATCAACGTCGGACTCGAACAAGAAATCGCCGGGATCAAGCACGGCAAACAAGTAGTAGTCGGCGCTAGTTATTGGCAACGGAATTTGGCCAACACCTGAGCCAACCGCGTAGCTCCTGCTATGCGCGCCCCGCGTCAAGTCGGCCGAATCGGAAAGCGTTGTGGCTGCCAATAGCGTATCGGACGCATCAAAGACGGCATCGATGGATCGATAGAAATTAAGGCCGATGGGCCCGACGGGACCGTTGTCGATATCGTAGGTGACAACCACGCTAGTCTTCGCATCCGTTGTGAGACGAGTTGCAACGGCGTCCACCGTTTCGTTAAACGTCTGAGTCCTGTAGCTGGTATAGCCAAGCGATGATCCTTGAAGTGTTAACACAGCGATCGATCCATCGCGAGACATGGAAATCGTTGACCCTTGATGGCTTAATTCGGACCCAAGAACGAGTTCGTTTTTGATAACCTGGCCGCTGGAATGGTAGACCGATAGTCGAGATGGGCCGTTTCCTCCTCCCGTGGATTGAACGACGGCCATGTTTCCTTGTTCGTCCATACCAAAGTATCGATCACCTGTTCCCGAAAACCCTTGGCCCAAAGCAATATCCGCAACTAACTGGCCGCTAACGCTATACTTGCGGATGCGTGGAATGTCATAATCGGGACCTTCTCGTCGCGTGAATGTTGCCGAGTAATTCCGCTGCGAATCTATACCAACATTAAATTTCCCATAACCCGCGCCGTCAGCAACCAATGCCGGCTGACTGTCTAGTGGAATGCCGTCGTTGTTAAATCGACGGGCGAGAAGATTCCACGTTTGGCCATTTTCAAAGATCCGTTGCCATGCAACGATGAAATCTCCGCGCTTGTTGATCGCAATTTCGGGACTTCCCCTAAATTCGCCGGGTGCATACGGTGTTACGGTGATGGGCTGCGAATCCAGCGGAATGCCGGTTGCTGAATAACGCCGAACTCTCACGCCGCCCCCCGCTTCGTTTGTTGGCGTTAATGCATCTGCGGCAACAACAAACTGACCATCACCCGCCATAGCGATGTTCCATGATGAAGTGTTCCCGCTAATTCCAGACATTTCGATTGGCGTGCCGATTCGCACACCCAAGCGATCGAATCTCTGGACCAGAAGTTCAACGCCGGTATCAGGATTGATGTAGCCCAAGACGAAATTACCATCACCATCCATGGCAAGCTTGGGATATCCTTGCCAGCCATCAAGAGGAATGATTGGGCTCGTTGGTGTACCCGTCGCGCTATAAAGACGCAAATAGCTCCCCTCAGAATCGTTCCAAACGACCACGTAATTACCTCGCGCGTCCGACGCGATGTCCGCAATAAATCCTGGAGCGTTGGACGTTACACGTTGGTTTGGTGTGCCCGTGATCAACGTCGCATGCGCATAGACATCGTTCACCAGCAACGGATTGGCACTGCGATACAGCAACCGGGAGAATTTTTCAGGACCAAAATCGAAAGGAGTTCCGTGAGCGAAATCAGCGAACTGGCCGACGATCGCATCGGTACCGTCATTCTCAATGATTGCGGTGTCCTTGCCTGGAACATGGACATATCCTGCGGTTGGCCCGATGGCTAGGTGCGGCGATTGAAGGGTCACGGTCCCCGTAACGACCAACTTGCTAAGCCCTAGATCCACCTTGAATGTGGAGGCGCTGTCGAGGTTGGTGTTAGGAGCTTCCAGCACGCCCGTCGGATAGAGCGTGCCGCCGGTTGAAATAAGCGACGAAGCATTGATCGCACCGAAACCTCGTAACTCGGCGTTGGCCAGGATGGAGACCTGACCCGCAGCCGCACCGGCGCCGATCACGCCGTTGACTTCAAGGCTGCCAACTTCCACTTTCGTCCAGCCGGTGTAGGTGTTACTGCCAGCAAGCGTCCAGCGGTGGCTGCCTCGCTTGCGCACGTTGCCAGTGCCCGAGATCGCGCCTGAATAAGCGGCGTCAACGGTGCCGCCGACAGTCAGTGTGGCGACGCCAAGTAACGTCGCGCCGCTACCCGTTAACGCTGCGATTGTCTCATTGAAACCGGCAAGGTTGACGTTTGCGCCAGTGGCGACACTCACGGCGGTGCCGTTAGGAAGCAGATTGGCTGCACCCAGTTTCAGCGTGCCGGTCTGAATGGTGGTGCTGCCGGTGTAGGTTGCCGGCGTCTTGAGCAGCAGAGTGCCCAGACCAGCCTTAACGATGTTCTGTGCTCCTGAGACGACGGCGTTGACGGTGGCGAGTGAACCGGTGTTCGTGGTGTCGATCGTGACGGGACCACCGCTGAGGATCAGTTGATCGGTCGCGGTATTGCCGAACGTCACTGGACCCACTGACTTGAACGCTAATCCATCGAGAATGACTTGCCCTTGCAGCGACGATCCTGCCGCGCTTCCAGTGATCGTGACGTTCTGATCGAACTTTAGTGGTCCTGCCGCGTCGGCTTGTACGATGCCTGAGGCAAGTCGAACGGTGTTCGAAAAGTTGGTGGTCCCACTGGAGTTGATTCTTAGCGCGCCGCCAGTCGCATCGCCGATGGGGGTCGTGGTGCCAATCGCACCAACGAAAGTAGTGGTCCCAGGAACATTGACCTCAATGTCGTGTGCACCGTTGACGGTCCCTGCAAAGGTCAATCCCGCAGTGCCGCTCGTTGAGAACGCTGCGTTGGACTGGAGCGTGACGTTGCCGGTGTAGGTCTGGCTGCCCACGGTGGCGTACGCTGTGCCGGAAAGGCCGATGGATTCTGCAGTCAATGCCAAGCTGGCAAGGCCAGTGAGTGACGTCGCGACCTGAATGCTGTCCGTTCCATTTCCACCATCGATCGTAAGCGATGCGGCGAACTGCTGGGACAGTGGCGCAATATTGACGGCGTCTAGTCCACCACGCCCCTGAATCACGAGACGATTGGTCGGATCGGGAAACTCGAAGTAACGCTGGCCATAGTAGAGCCGGGTAAAGGCAAAGCCGGCCGTGTCTCCTTCCAAGTTTACCGAGTCGCTTTGTTCAGTGAGCGTAAAGGTACGACTTGCCGCCGTCATCCCTTCGTAAATCATGAGTTGGCCGGGATAGACCAAAGTCGAGGTGACGGTTCCATTGACGATGTTGACGCGGTTTTGTCCGGACGCATTGAACGTGTGGTTCACTTCATCGGCCGTAAAGCTTCCTAGCGAAACTGTGTCGCCTGGATCGATCCCAGCATTGAAAACCAGACCGCCACTGGGGATTGGGTTACCACCGCCGAAGTCAACACTCAACTGGTCGACGAATCCGGCTTCGCCGGTCACGGTAAGTTGCGTCAACCCGGCCGCCGTTCGTGCTCTGACGACCGTTCCATTAACAAGGAATTGAATCACGCCGCCCGACTGACGAACAGAAATGTCGTCCGCCTGGCTATTGGTGGGCGAAACGAAGGTAAAGGGACCATCGACGACGACGACCACGTCATTGCCATCTCCGCCCGCATAGCTAACTCGCGCGGTTTTTCCCGCTCCGTCGAAGTTGTTATCGATGACCGCACCTTCGGGCAAGGCAACGCCGCTTGAATCGACGAAACTCCCGGTGACCGCGCTGGCTCCATCATTGCGAATGAGGACAAACTCCGCGCCTGCCGCGGGAGCATAGGTGGCTTGCGTTTCCAGGTGTGCATTGTTGAGAACGACCGACTGAGTCACGACCTGATCGTAGGTCGTACCGGCCGCATTACCTTTGATTTCGCTGACGAGCTTGCCTCCCGCATTGAGCGTGAGTGCTCCGACAGTCAAGCGGCCAGCACTTGATCCCGGTGCCAGGATTGCCAAGCTGCCGGGCGCCGCCGGTTCGCCAACGGAAAGATTTCCCAGAATGTTTCCCGTGCCTCCCACGCGGCCGCCGTTTTTGGCAGCCACGGCGCTGCCCAGATCGACCGTTGTACCAGGCCCCAATATCAAGGCACCCGTCGATCCGACAGCGACTCCATTGGTTGCATGAATCGATGCATTCGATGTGAGTTGCAATGTGGCTTCCAGTCCCAGTTGCCCAACATTGATGTTTCCTGACTGCTGAAGCGTACCTGCTCCGTTTACGCTGGCGACACTTCCCGCATCTCCCGTGATTGGGCCGGAGTTGGAGACTGGAGCACCGGGCTCGACGCTGATTGCAATCCCAGTGCTGAAATTGATTGGTGTGGTGTTAGTGCTTCCCGCTGGAAACGGAATTGTGGCATCACCAGCCAATGGTCGAGGCTCGCCGGTGTACGCATGAACCTCGGTGCTGGTGAGTCCGGGGCTTAACTTTTTGAATGCGACCAAATCGCGCAAGCCGTCATGCAATGGAGGGTTGGGATTTGCTGCACTACCTGCCGCTGCGAAGTCGATCACGTCGAATTCAAAGTTGGAATCGGTTACGTGTAATTCGGTGGCAATGTGAGAGGTGAATGCCTGGTAAGGCACTCCAGAACCACTTAGCACATGGACTTCGGTGCGTCCGGAGGCGGTCCCGCTTTTCTTGATTGCCACTAAGTCCTTGCTGCCATTGCCATCCATGTCAGCGACATGGAAATCGAATTCCGGGCCTGTGGGGTGCAAGCCCGTTTTGGTGTGAAGTAAATAAGTTCTAAACTTTGCTCCTGGCGACGACTCGGCACCCGTCATCACATGCACCTCGGTGGTACCAGAGGCACCGCCGCTTTTCTCGATTCCATACAAATCGAGCTTGCCGTCTGCGTTGTAATCGACGACATCGAATACCCAGTTGCTTCCGACATTGCCTAAGACGGTGTTGAATTTCTGCGAGGTTAGGAAACTACTTTCGCCCGTCAATACGGTGACTTCTGTTTTGCCAGAACTGCCAGCGCGATTGACCGCGATCAGGTCGACTGTTCCGCCGCCATCAAAGTCAGCGAGCTCGAATTGCCAGTTGTCATCGGTCGGTGACAAAGCAGTTGCATAGGAGAGCGGAGGTGCGGTGAAGCCAGTGGCACCGGAGTAAACGAAGACTTCCGTCTTGCCTGAGCCAGTGCCAGACTTCTTGATGGCGAACATGTCTTCCTTGCCATCATGGTTCCAGTCGTCCATCTCGAAGTTGAACGTCGAATCGGTAGGCGCTAGGGACGATCCCGAATGCCACAACGGAACCTGAAACGGGGCCAGCGTCGCGAGCAGGCACCGAGGCTCCAACGATTCCAACCCCGTACCGATTCTGCGGCTCAGAATCCGACGCTTGCGGTTTCGAAATTCAGGTGCTAACGAGCGAACTTTTCGAATCAATGAAGATGACATGGCAGGAGGATATTCCACAGAGCCTGTTGCAGTTGTTTCATAGGCTCTAAACTATTAAGGGAAATAGGAACCACCACTGCTGGGCAGCTTCTTCATCGAACCACGCTTCGACCATAGCAGGACGCATCTCGGCCAAGACGATCAGGCTCATCAGCCGCGCAAAGCCTGCTGAGCCCGAAAGCTGGCCTTACAGCCACGAACTGATTTCGGTGAAAACGCTATCGACTTCGGAATCGGTCACGAGATCACGCTGTGACACGGTGGCACCAGCGATGTTTCGGAAGTACCAGTCCTTGCCGGTGCCGCCCAGTAACCGGTCGCGGCTTGAGTCTTCCTTGACCGTCGTTGACGTCAGAACATAGCTTCCATTCAGTCCACCTCCGAGCGTACCCAATAGATGCGCAACACGTGTGTCATAACTGCTGGACGATATCCACTCGCTTCGCAGGGCCAGGAGAGCGGTAACGTTTTTCTCCAGCGTGTACCTAGCTCCGACCAGCAGATCCTGATTTGATGCGCCGTTCAGGATGTCGGCACCGGAACCGCCAATCAGAATATTCTTTCCACCGCCACCCCCGGAAAGTGTATCGGCCCCCGGACCGCCCGATACAACGTTGGACAGACTGTTTCCTGTGAGTGTGTCCGCTAACGAACCGCCGATCACATTCTCAATGGTATTGTTTGCCGACAACGTTAGCGTCAGCCCAACATTGACCTCCTGGGCGGCCGCGTTCCCGAGATCGACTGTTATAGCTCGTTCTGTTGTCGCGCTAAAATTCAACGTGTCGACACCGCCTCCGGATTCATTGATAATGTCGGTTCCGAGAGCAAGATCTGTATCAAACACATAGACATCATTTCCTGCTCCTCCAATCAGCACATCATCTCCTGCTCCGCCGATCAGAATATCGTTACCGCCGTTCCCGGTCACTGTGTTGGCCAGAGTATTGCCAGTCAGCTGGTCATTTCTTGAACCACCGATTAGCTTTTCGATTGAGTTATTCGCGGACAAAGTCAGTGACAACCCTTCGTTGACAGCCTGAACCGCCGTGCTGCCAAGGTTCATGGAAACTGCTCGATTGGTTGTTGCTGCGAAGCTTAGGGTGTCAATGCCAGCAGGATCTGTAATACTGCACGGGAGGAGGCTTGCGTCTGTATCGAACAAATACGAATCGTTCCCTGCTCCTCCGTTGAGGACGGCAATCGTCGAGGATTCGAGGGAGGAATCACTTTTAAAGGCGATGGTGTCATTCCCGGCGTCTCCATTGATTGTCAACGCACCGAACTCCACCCATTGGCCGAAGGTGGTGCCAATGTTGACTATGTCATTGCCGCCGCCTCCGTTAATCGTCATGACGCCGGGAAAGTAGAATGGGTTGGTTGAGTCAAACGTCACCACATCTCCTCCGTCGCCGCCATTGATGACGACAGCGAGTGGATTCTGCCCGCCAGTGAGTTCTGCTATCGACCTACTGGCCGCTCCATTGATCGTCGTGCCGTTCGTTCCGGTGATGAACGCATTGAAGGCGACGTCCTCCGACAACAAGACGCTATTTGCAGCCGAGTCTCCGGTAAACGTCAGCGTCATTGACGCCGGGTTGAAGCTCGCAAGTACATTTCCAGCCAGTACGACACGGCTCTCCAGTGATTCGCCAACGGGCTTCCGAAAGACAGACCGACCACGCCGACGGCCGGCGTTCATTCGCTTGGCAGACCTAAGAAATTGTTTTACGTTTTTATATGATTCAGAAAACACTTTGCAGCCCTTTTCAATAACATCACCGCGACAGAACAACAACCAAGGTCTCTCTGACCACATCCGAACCAACGCAATTCTTATGCCGAAACCTTCGTTCATTCACATGTACATTCGCAATTGGTTTTTCCAAGCTGCCATCATTTTGAAATACGAACCATCGCAACTGGAGTGCGGAACCGGAGAATCGCCATCCCACCGACGACATCGAATTGCGTACCGTCATTGAACCAATGACGGCTCGCACCTCATGACAAGTTCAACTAAAAGTGTGCGATAGGGATCACTGGCGGAATCTTTTCGTGCACTATCGATCGACGGCCTGTGCCATTCGTATGCGCTCATTGAGCTTCGTATTGTCAATCCAACGGCCGATTCGCAATGGCTCTTAAGTACTTCGCCCTTAAGAACGGGGCTTCAAATAAATTGGTATGAGCTTTGGTCGTGTCCACTCGTGTTCGGATGTGTCCACATCGCTGACTTTTGGCGGCATGTCGCCATCCACGCGAGCCTGCCTTCCAATCACTCCATCCTCACGCTGAGATCTAACCTCGAAGAGCCTTTCCTGTCGGCTTGTGAACTTACTCAATCGCGTTCGGCCTTCCCCAGAAGGACGTCCCGATTCGCGTCCAGGCCAAAGATCGACTGGGATTCATTTCGCAAAAGGTTTTCACAGTTTAAGTCAATGTGAGCGTCCCACAGGGATCTCGATTAGCAAAAACACGGTCGCTGAGAACCGTCCGGTGGGGACGGTTGTTGGTACTCTCAGTGCAACCGATCCAGATCAAAATAGCACCTTCAAGTACACGCTCGTTGCGATCGCCGGCTCGACGGATCATACGAAGTTCAAGATCGTCGGAAACAAATTGCAAACCGCCTCCATCTTGGACTTCGAAACAAAAAATAGCTACACGATCAAGGTACGAGTGACGGATCAGCTTGGTTTGTCCTTCACCAAGACGTTTACCATCTTCGTGACGAATGTGATTGAATGATAGCTGGTGTTGATCCATGCATTTTTTGTAGCTGACAACGAGTGCTTTCTGGGTACCAGGATGGGCGTGGCGCATGCATTGGCCGTTTTGTGGCCGATGAGTGTTTGGTTTCGTAAGGAACATGCGACAGTCCATAGCTTTAGGCAGAATCTTGCATGCCGCCTGAGCATGGCGGCAGCAAGCAGTGGGCGCCTGAATACGAGAGTCCAGGTAGCGTTTTCAAGAACTCTTTGTTAGGTTGGGCCAATCTCGGCAGCGAAGTCCAAGTTCACAACGGGTTCAGTTCGATGCGGCATTTCGTAACGGTCTGTCGTGTAACGGATATCCCAGCGGGCGAAGCCCGAATGTTTATCGTGAACGAAAATCGGATTGGGATCTTCAATATGGGTGGAGAGTTCTTTGCGCTCGATGACCATTGCCCTCACGCCGGTGCTTCGCTGGCTCACGGGAATATGGATGGTGATGTTATCTCCTGCCGTATTCATCATTGGCGGTTCAGCATCCGAAACGGTAAATATCTGGATGAAGATAAACCAGCCTGCAATGCAAAGATTTTTACTGTACGTGTAGTGGGTGAGCAGATACAGGTTGCAACGTAAGCTCAGGTTACAACCAGAGCGCCACGATGATTATGCCTTCTTTCAAGGGCCTTCTTTCAATCGCCTTCGTCACTCATAGCGCAGCGCATTTGCAAGCTTCAGTCGGGCCGCGCGCTCGGCGGGTATGAAGGAGGCGATGCCGACCACCACGATGCCGATCAGTAGGCAACCGAACATCAATCCAGGTCGGAAGTGAAACGTGATCGTATGCCCCAGAACGCGACTTCCGGACAGGCCGATCACGTAAGAAATGAAAACGCCGGAGATGGCTCCCGGGACCAAACCGAGCATTCCTAAAAGAGCTGCTTCGGCCAAAATCATGCGGCGCACTTGACGACGCGTCATCGCAACCACACGCAGCATTCCAATCTCGCGAGTCTGTTCCAAAATGTTCATCGTCAATGTATTGACCAATCCCATGGCAGCAATCACGCACCCAAGCGCCAAAAGCATCCATAAACTCGCGATCACACTGTTGACCGTTCGGTTGATCACTCGTACGACATCCGCGTAAGACTCCAGAACGATACTGTTCTGTTGGCAGACCACCTGTAGCCGCTGTTCAACCTCAGTGAGTTTACTATCCTCGGCTTGGACTATATATGCATCGACACCTGTCACGTCGAGTATTCTTTCGGCGACGTCTCGCTGCATGTAGGCGGTAAGGCCACCGGCAAGATACTCGTTCGTAATGGCAACGATTGGCAATTGCTCTGTCCCATGGGGGCCTTCGAGCGGCAACGACATGCCGACATTCAAGTTCAAACGTCGTGCCAGCACCGATCCGATCACGACTTTGCCTGCACTCAATCCAGCCATGGCGTCCTCTTCCGTGCCTTCGACGAGATCAAAAAAAGTATCGGATTGGCCGACAAAGTCTCGGACGATGAGCATCACGCTGTGATCGTTCGATCGCATCGAGAGATAGCGAACGCTGTCGATCGACTCGATCCCCTGCACCTGCTGTAACTGCTCAGCGATTCCATCGGGAATGCTCGGACTAGCACCCACCGCCAAGCTTTGATTTGTCGCTCGGACAAAAAAGTCGCCGATCACCGTTCGCTTGTACCAGTCATTCACATTGGCAACGTTGTCGAGGATGTTGCCCGCCATGCCGATACTGGAACTGATCGCGATGTAGAGAACACCAACGGTCAAAGCGCTTCGTCCTAGATGCCGTGTCAGTTGACGTTGAGCGAGTTCTGCCTCCACACCCAGCCAAGGGCGAAGTCCCCGTATCAAGCTGCGAGAAACATTCTCCAATACAGTGGGAATCAACAACACGATCGCGAGCAAGATGAACACAACACCAACCACATCGCCGCCCAGCGGCAACCATCCGCTCACGGCCATCACTGTCACAGAAATTCCAATCGCAAAAGCACCCACGCATAGTGGACGTGTGATTCGTTTGACGTTGTCATTATCTGCCAAGTCAAGGTCGCGAATCGCTTCGATCGGTTGAACAAAGCTAGCTCGCCGAGCCGGCAAGATGGCTCCGAGAACAGAAACGCCAACGCCAAATCCGACGGCGATCAGGAAAGGCAGCCAGGTCAATCGCACGCCCGGTAATTCGACTTGCATCAGTCGCTCGGTCGCGGAGGTCAGGAAGCCAGCACCGTATACTCCTGCCAGACAACCCACCGCTGCTGCGATTACACTTATCCACAAGGCCTCGCGAAGTATCATCCTGCTGACTTGGCTGCGCGTAGCCCCGATCGCGCGCAGGATACCAATCTGTTTACGACGTTCGCCGACTGACATTTGAAATGTGTTGTAGATAATAAAGATGGCGATCAAGAGCGCAAAAGCGATTGCCATGTACAATCCATTTTCAGTAGCAAACATGGTCTCCTCGGCCATCTGATTGCGAGTCGGCGGCGTTTGGACCGTAATTGCCTCAGGCAGGGCAGCTTGCAATGCTGTCAGCACGATGGAGGGAGTGCTTTGAGGGTTGACGATCAAATGCGCCTGATCGATTTTTGATTTGGTACCAAAAGCGGAAACCGCATCTGGTAAAAGCAGATAGGCGCCGTTGTTCATCGAAACCGCAGTGGTGCCTCGCGCGGTGACCAGGCCCGCAACAGCATATTGCCTGAGCCCGCCATGCCCCAGTAACCGAATTTCATCTCCAACCTTGAGTTCCAGTGACCGAGCGAAACTGGCATCTAGCAAGATCTCGCCAAGTTTCTTTAGCGGCGTTCCCGACGTGATTTCATAGTCGCGTACGTTCTGGTCAATTTTCGGGTCGATGCCAAGTACCTGAGCTGTCGCACTGCGCTTGCCGCGTACCAATTTCGCATAGCGTCGGATGGAGGGCACTGCGAGATCGACGCCCGGCGTTTGGCGAATCACCTTCAACAGGCTGTAGTCGAATCCCTTCGTGCCGTCAGCGATCACTTCGAGGTCGGCTTTGCCGGCCATGGCACGCAGCATGTCACGCTGCGCTTCACGTGTCGTGGACACCGATAACAACACCGCTACCACCGCACCGACCCCGATCGCTATGCTGAGGAATGTTAGCAGCGCTCGGCTTGGGCGGGAGCGGACCTCACGAAGACTGAATTTTCCAAGCGGCATACTTCAAGCCTTTGCCATACCAAAGGAGTGGACAGCGAGCATCTCGGCCGCTGGCCCATCAAATTCAATCAGTCCATCGCGAATCCCGATCACCCGACTTGCAAAGCCTGCAAGATTTGGATCGTGCGTTACCATGACAATGGTCTGGCCTTGTTCGGCAACAAGCTGAGTTAGCAAATTGGCGATGCGTTTCGAATGGTTGGAATCGAGATTGCCAGTGGGTTCGTCTGCAAGCAACAAAGCAGGGCGAATGGCCAATGCCCTCGCGATGGCGACCCGTTGTTGTTCACCGCCGGACATCTGAGCGGGTACGTGGTGGCGTCGATGTGCGATCTCAACCAACGTCAAGGCCTGGTTGGCTTGGTCGCGCGCTTCGGACCGGGGCATGCCGTCGAGTTCCATGGGTAACGCAACGTTCTCCTCTGCCGTTAAATTAGGTAGCAGATTGAAGGACTGGAAAACAAACCCCAGACGTCGTCGCCGAATCTTGGTGCGGTCGTCGTCCGACAATTCTGCGAGGTTGGTACCCTCCAGCAGCAAATGACCACTGGTGGGAACTTCTACCCCACCCAAGATCGTCAGTAGTGTGCTTTTGCCGGATCCAGACGGTCCCATGATGGCAACGAATTCTCCCGAAGAAACATTAGTGGTAACGCCATTCAGAGCGGCGATCGACGAGGAGCCTGTCCCATAGGTCTTGTGGATGTTCACCGCTTCGAGGATCGGCATTGAGACGCTTTAACTGGAAAGTGGTTGTTGAGTGAAAAGGTGACGGTGTGCGGGCCAAAGTGTTGACAAAGCGACGTTCGTTCGGCACTGCGGTGGTTTGTAACAGTGTAATGTTTCCCTGTGAGTTCATCTGTAGGCCATGCGTCTTGGCAATCGCTTTGAAGAGGGACGTCAGATTATCCCAATGAGGCGGCAAAAACGTAAGGTTTTGTGTGTTGTCGAGGCAATGGTGCTGGCCGACTCGCCCGAACGCCAAGTCAACAAGCCCGAAGTCAACAAGCCAGCCAGAAGTCAACAAGCCAATAAGTGCGGCGCAATCGACTCGGAAGGTAGCCGCGCGGCGTCATTGCCTAGGCGAACCATCCGCCACATTGGTTATCCGCCGAATTGGTTAGGATACGCGGCGATAGCGAAGAGCCCAGACTCGCGCTGCGGACGGTTCACAGATCCAAGCGGCTGCGGGGGCTAGTTCAGAATGAGCAAGTTGTTAGGGAGGCTGTGACTTAGCGTTTGCGCCAAATGGACTCGCGATCCTGCGATGGTTGTTTGATTTTAGTGAGGCATTCGAATTAAAAAGTTTCAGAATCTTTCTAAGTATTCGATTTCCAGTGTGTTCTTTCTGGAGACACCCTTCGGCCGAGACGGCGACGACGGATTCCCGCAGCAGTGACAATCAACCCTGGTGACAAACAGAGCTGGGTGCGAGGTTTGGTGCACGAGCATCAAACGCCGCTGATTCGTTACGCGAGGTCTATCGTGCGCGATGAGCATTGCGCACGCGACTTGGTTCAAGAAACATTTTTGCAACTTTGCCGCCAGTCGCAGGAACAGTTGGCTGGACGCGAAGCTGCATGGTTGTATCGAGTGTGTCACAACTTCGCCCTAAACCGCTTGCGAAAGGAACGCCGGATGCTGACGACCAGCCAGACCGCTGACCCGGTTGCAACCCAAATCGATCCCAGTCATCCCCTGACTTCGGAAGAAGACCGCGAGCGAATGTCGCGAATGCTCGACGAGTTGCCCGAGAACCAGCAGCAGGTGATCCGCCTGAAATTTCACTCTGGGTTGAAGTATCGCGAGATCAGTGAAGCGACGGGCTTGAGCGTTAGCAATGTCGGCTTCCTGTTGCATACCGCTTTGCAAAAGTTGCGTGATCAGTTGCAGTAGTTGGAAATGTTCTTTCCTCCCTGGATCTTCGAAGAATAATCATGATCGACAAGAACGACCCTCGACTGACTGCCTATTTGCTTGATGAACTGAACAGCGAGGAAGTGTCGCTGCTGGAAGCGGAACTTTGCGAGTCCCCGGACGCGAGGTTGCATCTGGAAGGATTGCGACTAACGATTGAAAGGATGCATCATGCATTCAACGGAACAGACAGCGTTGGACCAACAATGACCGACTCCCAGATGCAGCAGGTCGACGTCGCATCATGTGTCAATGAAGAGTGGAAGAATCGTATTTTTGCCGACGACTACACGGGACGCATTGGTTGGCGAGATTTTACGATTGCTGCTTTGGCTCTCTACGCTGTGGGGTTGTCGTTATTCAGTTTTCGTAATCCGGTGAGTATCGCGAGCTCGCGTAATGCCGGCGGCGTGCAGGCCACTGCCCTTCAACCGGAAACGGCCACAGCCGGTGACATCGTCGATGGGGCAACCCGATTGAAAACCGGAGTCGATGTCACAGGCGATAGTTCAGCTAGGTTGGAGCCTTTTGCGTCGGAGGGCCAGCGATTTGATGACATGGATTCCGCGGCACCGATTTCTAATCCAGTGCCCCGTTCAGCAGTCTTAGCCAAGCAGCCTTCGGTCGACTTCGATGGATCGGCAAGGGATGTTTCAGGTGTTGAGGCTCTACCTAATCGCATTCCAGAGAGTCGATACGGCGAGGGGCTTGAGCGAGGCGAAAGCGAATCACGCCGAAATCGATTCCAATTTGGCGGTAGGCCTAGCAGTCCTTTGCCGTCGCAATCGCAGCATGCCCTCAATTACTCCCAATCCGATGATTACATAGTTGATCAACGATACTTGTCGCTGGCTGACCCTCAGTCAGATGAAATGTCGAGGCAACTTGACTCGTCCCTAGGGGGCCTCGACGCTCCAGCACCCGATCCTGCCCCGGACTTATTTGACTTGGCCGAAGTGGCCATGGCCGAAGTTGATTTGGGAAAGGAGGAGGTACGATTGCAGCTGTCGGCCGACGCAACAACAGGCGAATCCTCGGGTCTAGATGGTGTCAAAGGTGGGACAGCGATTGGGTTGGAAAGCGTCGACGAACTCTCGGTAGAGCAGAATCCTAGTGACGTGGAGTCGGCCAGTCCGGCCAACGAAACGGCGCTCAAAAAATCGAGTGAGGCGGCTTTAGGCCAGAAATTTTTGCGCACAAGTGAAGACAATGTCGATTTAAGTGTTGGAAAGTTGAAGCGGTCGAATCTTCCTGCGGCACCTCGAACTTGGAGACCATCGCCGGCGACCACGAACCGAGCTCGATTGAACGTTGGCCATCACGACGACTTGGCGCTAGTCGCTCGCGACACCTATGTACGGATTGATGGCTTCCGTGCTCGCGTGTTCTTCGATTGCTACTATTACAATGATCGAGCGCAACAACTCGAAGGGCAATTTAGGTTGCGTCTTCCTGATGATGCGTCACTGCATTACTTCGCATTCGGTCCCACAACGCTAACGCCATCGGTTCCTCCGTCGGTACCGACGGGCAAGCCAAGTGAAGACGTTGAAAACCAGACAGTAGCTGCCGCCAAGGCAATTCAATGGCTGCGTGATCAGACCGTGACCAGCGGCTCGGACCTTGCAAGGCGGGCTAGCGACAGTAGTTTTGCAGCTGAATCGAATTCAATCTTTGGTTTAGTGAAAAGTGCGAGAGTGGCCCCTCGCCAGAAAGCCGCCGCGGCCTATGACGACACGGTCAGGAGACGGGTCGACCCAGCACTTGTGGAATGGGCTGGGCCAGGGATTTTTCAAACGCGAGTCTTTCCGCTGCTGCCGAATCAACTGCATCGCATCATCATCGGGTACGACGTCAATCTGCAAGATGAAGGGCGTGAACGGATTTATTCGCTGCCCTTGCCCGAGGGAGACGCCGGTGGTCGAGTGGAGTTCGACATCGCTGCCTCCGCTGGAACCGAAGTCGCGATCACGCCCGAAACCGACGCGTTCATTTCCGGTGGCCGAGCGTACTACCGTTTCGAACATGCCGAAGCGCGTGACTACACGGTCCGACTTTCCGGCACCGATTCGGTGGTCTTGAAAAGTGGCAGCGGAATGGATGAGTACTTTGCGACCCGAATCGTTGCCACGTTGCCCGATGCAGCCGCTGAAAACGACAGCCCACAGGCTGTGTTTTTGCTTGATACGTCATGGAGCGATCGACCCGCCGCGTTTTCTCGGAGATTAAAGTTGTTGGAGCAAATTTTAGAACAAAACCGCGACACGATCCAAGAATTTGCAGTCTTGCTTTTCAATGTCGAACAGCGATGGTGGCGATCGGAATTTGCATCGAACGAGGCCACGAATGTCGCAGCGTTGATGAGCGATGCCAATCAGTTGGCCTTGGAAGGAGCTACTGACTTGCATTCTGCATTGTCTGAGGCGACAGTTCCGGATTGGAACAAAGAACGCGATGTAGCGGCTCCACTTCCCAACTTCTTTCTCTTAAGCGACGCAGTATCCACGTGGGGGAAGACCGACCTTGCGTCGATGTCTGATCCCCTGACGCAACTCACTCCCAATCGTAAAGCCGGCGGTGGCGCCGTGTTTGCTTATCATTTGGCTGGGCACAGCAGTGACAAAGTTACACTCGATTGGTTGGCACAAAAGTCGGGCGGTGCGGTGTTTGATGTTGCGGAGGAATCCGAATTGGCGAAAGTTGCTGTTGCCCATCGCAGTCGTCCGTGGCAAATCGTCGGCGCGACCGCCAAGGGCGCAGGCGAAATATTGATTCAAGGTGCGTCGAAAACAGTTTATCCAAACCAAGTTTTAATGGTCGCCGGACGCGGCCATCTCGATGAGCCGCTGCGAATCGAGTTTCAACGTGGTATTGAAAAGCAAACGCTCGAGTTTGGTCCCGAATTGGTGATCGCATCACCGGCCGCAGCACGCCTCTACGGCCAAATCGCAGTCGAGTGTTTAGAGCCATACGCAGAGAACCTAGAAGACATCACGGTCGCCTTCGCCCGCTACTTCCGAGTTCCGGGAAGGAGTTGCTCGCTCGTGATGTTAGACAGCCAGGAGGATTACCAGCGGCTGGGCGTAAACGTTCCACCAGAAGAAGATCAATTGGTGATCGCTAGCACATCGATTCTGTCGACGATTAAGGATCAGGAGTCAGACTGGTTGGCACAGCGCCAGCGACCTCGTCAGCGGTTCATTGCTTGGGTTGATTCGCTGCAAGCTGCGTCGTTGCTGAACGTATCTACCGCGCTTCGACTTGCGATGAAGCGTTTGCCAGAGAACACGTTTGCCTTCGACTCCAGGCGACTGGAATGTCGGAGTTGGAAGGTGGACCAGATCAGTGGAAGTTTCAAGGAAGAACTCGTAAAGGAGGAGCCCAGCTTCGATGTTGTGATGGACGAAGCTGAAAGAAAGTTAATCGCTTTTGGTGCGGACGACGCGTTGAAAACGGCCAGTACCGCGATCGAAGCGAAGCCATCCGATGTTAATACGCTTCGCAGTGTGGCATTCCGAGCCATGCAGTGGCAACGAAGTGACCAAGCCGCCGCGCTCTTGTGGCGTCTCACCCAGGCTCGCCCTTACCAGCCCCAGTGCTTATTGTTGTTGGCACGTGCGATGTCTGAGGCGGGTGATACCGATGCCGCCATCGTATGCTTCGACCTAGTGAGCAGCGGCAACTGGAATGCGCGATGGGCGGGAGCAAAGGAAGTGGCTCAAGTCGAACTCCTTCAGGTTTTGGAACAGGTTGATAGCGGTGAAGCAAAA
This sequence comes from Planctomycetaceae bacterium, assembly GCA_031411655.1. Lineage (GTDB taxonomy): Bacteria > Planctomycetota > Planctomycetia > Pirellulales > Pirellulaceae > UBA6163. Next base: position 16,493 of record JANOBM010000040.1, on the reverse strand, counting down.
AGCGAGATGCCAGAGTATGCGCAGGCCCGATTGCAACAACTTCGCAGTGCTTGGTGTAAAGAAGGGTTGGACCTCGCCGTGATCATGCACTGGAATACCGATCGCACGGACGTTGATCTCCATGTAACCGAACCGGATGGAGAGGAGTGTTTTTACTCACACAATCGTACAGCTGCAGGCGGGCGACTGACTCAAGACATCACCGAGGGGCTTGGGCCGGAAATGTACTCGCTTGAGTATGCGCCGGTGGGTGATTATCGAGTCGAGGCCAAATTCTATGGCTCGGATGCTAATCGAACGAAAGCCCCGACCGAAACCTTGTTGACGATTCTGCGAAATGCAGGCCGTCCCAATTCGCAGTCACAAACCAAACGAATCACTTTAAACGGAACCGGCGAAAAGCAAGTGGTGTTCGATTTGCACGTCGAGGGGCAGGGAGAGACAACAAAAACCGAGTGATCGATGGTGTACCATGGACGCGCGGGGATCATCGTTGATCGCTTCTTGGCGCGTGTTCTTGCACTGGGTGGAATTCATGAGTCTCGACTCCTATGGTCACAACGGGTCAAAGTTCGCTTTTGGAACTCTGTTTGTACTTTCATTTGTTCTGCATCATGCATCATGGTCTGTTGCAAATGATGCTGAATCCGTACACACCTTTATCAGCGGAGTCTATCCGCATCTGACGGTGTACGGCATCTACAGCCAAAATGGAGCGCACCTCAAGTCAGGGCACGATGAATGCGGTATTGGAGCGGTGGTTCCCTGGGCCGACAAATTGTGGATGGTGAATTACGCACCCCATCAACCTCACGGTAGTGAGCACAAGCTGTACTCGGTAGACAGCGATTTGCAGATGACCATTCATCCTGAAAGCGTCGGTGGGACGCCAGCGGGTCGAATGATACATCACGAATCCAATCAACTCCTGATCTCGCATTACGTGATCTCCGCAGATGGCAAAGTGCGAGTCATTCCGATTGAAAAAATGCCGATTCGTGTCACGGCGATCACACGGCATTTAGTCGATCCGGCGAATATGGTTTATTACGTTGACATGGAAGGCAGTATCTGGGAGGCAAATGTTCATACGCTGGATGTCAATCAACTATTCAAGAAACCAGTACCGGGTTGGCATGGTAAAGGTGGGTACGTTTCACAGGGACGATTGGTTGTTTCAAACAACGGTGAGCTTGCAGCCGGCAACTACGATGATTTGCTCGTAGGTGGGAAGCCGCAGAGCGCGGAAGAACGTGGCGTTTTGGCCGAGTTCAACGGAAAACAATGGAATGTTGTTGAGCGTCGCCAGTTTACCGATGTCACAGGTCCTCGCGGCCTCGCAGGCGGTAGTGACGATACCGATCCGATTTGGGCCATTGGATGGGACCGCAGAAGCTTACGGTTGAAACTCCTGGACCATGGGAAGTGGCATACCTTCCTGTTGCCCAAAGCGGCGCTCTGTAACGATGCGATCCATGGTTGGTACACGGAGTGGCCGCGTATCCGTGAGATCACGGAAGGACGCTGGATGATGGATATGCATGGTATGTTTTTCGATTTCCCGAAGACGTTTTCTTCTGAGAACACGGCGGGTCTGAAGCCGATTGGATCTCATTTGCGCTACGTACCTGACTTCTGTGATTGGAACGGCAAGCTCGTGCTCGCATCCGACGAAACCAGTATTCAAGGCAATCCACTCGCAGGTCAGCCGCAAACGAATTTGTGGTTTGGTTCCTACGAGGACTTGAAGTCATGGGGACCAGCCAGCGGTTATGGTGGTCCTTGGATTGAGGATGACGTGAAGGCACACATTCCGTCTGATCCGTTTCTCGTCGCTGGTTTTGATCGGCGTGTTTTGCATCTCGCCGTAGGCAAGCAAGCGGGTCAGGAGACTGCACTGGATCTTCGTACATTGGATCAACTACCGATGCGTGAAATTCCTCAAAGGCTTTCCACATTGCCGATGGTCCGCGTATCTCGTGGTGATTGGACCAAGCCCGCTCCTGGCTATTCGCTGATGGTTGATCACGCCGTCACGATCTATTTGGCAGTAGACAGTCGAGGAAATCCAAAGCTTGATTCGGAATGGACCTTGACCGACATGGCGATCAGGTGGGGGGATGAGCACAAAGATGACGTCTACATGCGCCGCTTCGAAGCCGGCAGGATTGACATTCCCGCCAATTTGACTGAGCATCAGCCCGGATCATTCGGTTTGCCGCATACCACTTTTGTTCAAGCCGATTCGCCGGAGACTCATGTCACCGCGACCATGCCAGCGTCGTTCACTCGCAAGCCAGCGGCCAAACATATCGAAGGCGACGAAATCGAGGCGGTCAAATTTACGATCGAAATCGATCGCAAGGGAAATGGCCAATGGGTTGCCCATCAGGATCTGACAGTCCCTTCTTATGGGTACGTGAGTCTTTTATTGCCCCATGACTTCGATGCAACTTGGTTGCGTTTGCGAACAGATCGAGATTGCACGGCAACGGCGTTTCTTCATCAAACGACGAAGCACTTCGCGGATGGTGGCAAAAATGCCGCGTTGTTTGAATCGCTTGCGGAGGTCGACGACGCCGATGCAATCCATGCGCATATTTACCCATCAAAGTTGAATCGCAATCTGAAAGTTTTTGCCAGCGGTGACCGCTGCTTCGATTTCACCAAATCAGGATTTCATTTCGAGTCGGTGGAATTTGACTCAAAGATAGCTTCTCTACTGGAAGTGACACCAGCATTCACGGTCGACGCTGCCTCGGTGATTATTGAAAGCGAGGGGAGGCGATTCCGGTTGCCAATAGGTGATGTTGCCTACAACAAACCATTCACCTCTGGATGGCCGCGTGCCATACGCGAAGTGGAGTCCGAACGAAACCTCGCTAACATTCACGGGACGTTTTACGAAGTCCCCTTAATTGCCAATGGACGACCGCCGGCATTCGATCTGATGCGTCCTGTCGCAAGCCATCACAAACAGATCAGTGACTTCTGCACCTGGAACGGTTTACTGGTACTGTCCGGCGTTCGCGCTGATATGAATGCCGATGGTCATCTGTTTGCGAACTCAACGCAGAAATTAGGGTTATGGTTTGGTGCCATTGATGACTTGTGGAAGTTTGGAAAGCCTGTTGGAAGGGGCGGCCCGTGGCTTGATACACGCGTAATTGCCGAAACCCCATCCGACGCGTTCTTGATGACCGGCTACGACCGAAAATCGGTTGAAATCACCAGCGACAAGAACACGAATGTTGTAATCGAAGTGGATTTTGACCATCAAAGCGGTTGGCACGCTTACGATGTCGTCGCTTTGAAAGCGGGTGAACCATATCACCACCGATTTGATGAACGCTTTAACGCACACTGGATCCGGTTCATCGTAAAGGATAATTGCACGGCTACGGCGCAAATGACCTACGAATGAGAACCCATAGATTGCCGAGCTATAGTGTTCATATGGAAAGTCTCGAAAACAGTAGCTTTGACGCATTTTGAAGCCAAGAATAACGGCCTATTGAAATTTGATTGCCGAGTGGATGGATATTCGCTTAGGGAGACGTAGGAATGCGTGACGAGTTCATATCGATCGAAGGGGTTAGAGTCCCTCGTTTCTTGTATGGCACTGCTTGGAAAAACGAGGCGACTGGATCACTTGTTGAAAGCGCCATCGAAGCGGGTTTTCGCGGTATCGACACTGCAAATCAGCGAAAGCATTATCACGAGCTAGGTGTAGGCCAAGGCATCGCTTCAGCGATCAAGCGGGGGATCGTGACGCGTCAGGAACTTTTCTTGCAAACTAAGTTTACGTTTCGAAACGGCCAGGACCATCGGCTACCCTACGATCCCAACGCTTCAATTGCTGATCAAGTCGAACAATCGCTTGTGAGTTCGCTCGAACACTTGGGTACCGAGTTCGTCGATTCCTTGGTTTTGCACGGACCGAGTCAAAGAAATGGACTTGGCACAGCGGATTGGGAAGCCTGGAGCGCGATGGAAACCATACAAGCAAGTGGGCGAGTGCGGTTGTTGGGCGTTAGCAATGTCGATGCGGACCAACTGCACCAGCTTTGCGAGGACGCGCAGATGCGCCCACGATTTGTACAGAATCGCTGTTTCGCCCGGACCGGATGGGATCGGACCATTCGGGATTACTGTCGGACGAATCAAATCGTCTATCAAGGTTTTTCGTTGCTAACGGCCAACGAACGTATGCGGTCGCATATTGATCTCGAGCAAATTGCAATTCGATACGGACGATCGAAGGAGCAAATCATTTTTCGGTTCGCAATCGACATGGGCATGATTCCGCTTACTGGAACAACCGATGTGCTGCATATGGGACAAGACCTAGAGGTTTTTAGTTTTCAGCTTTCGTCAGAAGAAATACACCGCATTGAGCAGCTAGGCCTAAGGTAAATGACCACTCGGCGTAATCCCTATGAAGCACTCTCTTACATGCTGGGCTTTATCACTTGTATCTTTCAATCAATGGAAATTGAAGTGTACCGTGACAGAGTCGATGTTGCGGAAAACGCAAGAGTTAACCCGTCACGGTATAGCTGTGCAATCGTTTCGTTAATTTGCTCAAGTTGATCGAACCGCGACAACGAACGCAAAACTGACCGTCAAGGTCTTGGTGTAGGCACCATTGCAAAAGTGAATTTTGTCGCCTCAGCCGTTTTACTTCCATGCGGTATCCAATTCGACAGTTTGGTCGCACACAGTGCAGCGAGTCGATATGCAAATAGTTCAGAGGGCGCGTTCTGTGATGTCGTTAAGAGCTGTGTCGTCGTCAGCGTGATACAACTGGCTTTTCGGTACGATGTCGACTGCATGGCAACGTTACACCGCAGCGACAGGACCCTTTTGATCATCAACAGTTGATGGACCATCGCGGGGCTAGAGATCGATTGGCGGTTCAGATACAAAACTGCGTCTAAGGTAGGAGGAGCGATGGATCGCCGAAACACATGAATTTCATCGCTTGGAAAAAAATACTCGGGGGGTACCAGTCCGCATCAGGTTTCAAGTCCGCTAACCGCTGGTCATCGTAATAGTAAGTTACCGCACCATTCCAACAATCACCTAGCCTCGGTCTCTTTAGCTGCGAGTAGGTTTTGGCAAAGCCCGTCAACAACGCAAGTCCACACGGTTGGCTGCCGGTATTGCAGCCAATGTAAGCGATCGCACCATCGGGACCACGACGTAGCAATTGTTCACCCAAGCCCGGCGGATTATGCGAACCGGATTGGTAACAGCCAGGAGGAGCGGGAGGCGCACTAAACTGTTCTCCGTTGTTCGTACCGGCGTGATCAATACCCGCTGAATCTTGATATGGCTCGTAGGGAGGCAGTGCTGCGAATCGGGCTGTCGAACATCCCGCTGAAATCACAATCGGCAATCGGTCCGCATTATGCAATGAGTCAAGGGAGTTGAGAGACAAGCATTGGTCCCACCCGTCGTCATGCCCATGTCCGGCATGCATTGCGATTCCGATTCCATCATTGAGCAGTTGGAGTAAGCTAGCCTCGCTGGGTGGATTTGCGATCGGTTGGCCAGGAGACGAAAAATAACGTTTTTCGATGGACCATTTCGGACCGAGTTGCTGTGCAATGCCGTCCATCACGCCCCGACTATCGACCCAACCGCTGACGCTTAATAACGCTGCCGTTTGCCATCCTGGTTTCGTTCCAGCGATCACTGCATTTTCATAGGCGATCGACTTCGCAACCATATTCTTCGATTCGACAACTTCGCTAACCGGCCAGCGTCCCACCGCTAAATCCGGCAGGTAATCGATAGCATCAAAGTTGATCGGATCAGTCTTGTTCGCTTCGCCTCGTACTTCCCCAAAATACTGCGAGTGAAAACCGTCTCGCCTCCCATTCCAGTCCTCGAAAGTTCCATCCTTCTTGACCAGGTCTGCGTAGTAGAGATCCGAAGGATAGAAAGCGTAATTGAACGCTGGTTCAGAAATGCGGTCCAGCACCATGTATCTCACCGGAAGCACGTCGGCATCGCCGACCAAAAGCAAATATCCTAGCGGCTCTGTTTTCCACCGTTCATAAAGGTAACGCTTTAGCTTTTCTGCGTCGTCCGCACCCGAAGTCGTTTCGAGGATTTCATCGAGCAACGCGATCGACGTCGGCATTTGTTGCTGCTTGTGGGCAACAAATGGCGCCAGTGCCACTTGAAGTGCTCGGGGAGCCACGATGAGCAAACGTTGCGATAACAGTTGCTGAGCGATTCCAGGGCTCGCCATCGCGAAGGCGAATATTAAAGCAATGCAAAAGTGCCGCATACTCTTGTTTCCACTCATCATCAACCCCGAATGAAGCTTGAGCCCCGATAGCTACAAACCATCAAGAGGAGTGACTGGGGTTTTATGATTATCCATGATTATCCACCACCGACCAACGTTTCCGCAAAATTTCAGGAAAATTCAATCATCAAGAAAAAATTATTCTGATGTAGATCTTCAACCTCTTACCGACGCAGCTTCTTATGGAATATCGCTTAACAGATCGGACTCTAGCGTCTCATCAACAACACCGTACTGGAAGCATTTCAACTCAGGTGATGATGTTTTTGATATTCGTTGTCTTTCCAGCATCCTGGACAGCCATTGCGCCTCTTTCACGCATTAAGCTGGAACGCAGTAATCAATCGACCACCGCGACGGTAAGTCAATGCATGTTCTTCGTCGTGCCCTACTACACACAGCACTTGACGAACGTTTCGGAGGTCAGTGTTGAAACTTTCGAGGGCGAGAAGCAAGGTTTCAACGCAAATCTGTCCGAAGCCGAGAATCGACTTCATCGACGCGGTGACTCGGAAGACAATTCCGAATTGGTACTTTCCAACGCTGAAGGTGATGAGGTGCGTGCACCGATTGACTTGAAATCGCGAGATGCTGTTCAAAGCGGCATCGAGGATTTCATTGACAGGGAAGAAGCCGCCCAGTACTCGGTCAACATTCCTGCCAATCGGACTTTGTTCTTACTTTCATTTCCGATTGCAATGTTGACTGTATTGTATGGAATGACTCAGGCACACGCCCTCGCTCGCTTCATCCTAGGCAATCCTTACTGGCCGTTGAGCGCCGATCTTGCTAACCAGGCCATTGAAATCGCGCGGGCACAACGCGATGCATTAAACAAGGCTTGAGATCCAATCGTCGAAACGACTTACCGATCAATGTTAAAATCATCTTGCTTCCGAGCCTGAAAACCTCTTCATCGCGACAAATCGCGAACCTTGTATGCATCCCCTGTCTCTATGAAAATGCGATCGGTCGATGTGAGTTCCGGTGGCGCAGTGGCTTCGCAGTTTTGCGATCAGTTTCCTGTGTCCCATAAACGGGTTCTGCATAAGCATCGACCGGAGTAGCTCAGTGGGTAGAGCATCAGGCTAGTAACCTGACGGTCACGGGTTCGACTCCCGTCACGCACCAACGCCACCGTGTTTGGAAACAAACCGATGGCTCCAGAAGGGGCGATCGTGTTGCAAAGCACGAGCGTCCACCAAGTAGCTGGCGGGCATTCGGTTGCCTCGTCGAATCAGCCGCCAAGGTCCTGTGGCTCCGGTCGCAAGCGTCTGGGCGGCAACATGGTGACTTCGCCTTGCAAGGCTTGCAGACGAATCATTCAGCAGCATCGAAACAAACTGAAAACGAACGTTCACTGATGCGTTTGATTGTGATGGGCCTCGGACCACTCACATCAAACGTTTATAACGTTCCGATCCAGCAGACTCCGGTCACGCTTGATGATTCCGAGCAGACTTCCGCGAATCTTCATGAGATTCAGCGAACGATCGTTTGCCCAAAAGCCTCCTTTTATTCAACAACGCAATGAAACAAATCAGCCGCTGGCGAGCCGGCATTGGCGCTCGCTGTTTTTCAGTAGGAGTACGACTTCACATGTTCAAAAAGATTCACATCCGCAGCTACGAAGTCGGATTGAAGTTCCGTAATGGCGAATTCGTTTGCATGCTCGCACCGGGCAATCGATTCATTTTCACTGGGTTCGGTAAGACCACGGTCCGAATCGTTAGCAAGCGAGACCCATGGTTGTTCGAAGAGCAACTCGATGTGATCGTCAAGTCAGGTGCACTGGCGGGGAAGGCGGAAGTCATCGACTTGAAGGATCACGAACGAGTGCTCGTCTGGGTCGACAGTCGTTTCAACCGGGTGCTTGGCCCGGGTCTGTACGCGTACTGGAACGACGTCCGTAACGTCCGCGTCGAAACCGTGACGATTGACAACGCGCGTTTGGTGCACAACCAACTCGCATCGATCGTTCGTGGTATCGAAGCTACGCGATACCTGACTGCCTGCAAGGTCGAGCGTGACCATGTGGGCATTTGGTTTCTGGATGGTCGTTACGTCGAGCAGCTACATCCGGGGTTGTACGCATTTTGGAAGGATGCCGGCGACGCACGCGTCGTCGAAGTCGACACGCGGGAAACGCAAGTTGACGTGTCAGGCCAGGAAATGCTGACGGCCGACAAGGTGACGCTGCGCATCAACGCGATGGTGACGTACATCGTGAAGGACGCACGACGAGCGGTTAGCGCATCGGACGACGTACGGCAGTCGATCTACCGTGAGACGCAGCTTGCGCTGCGAGCGGCGGTAGGTAACCGTGAGTTGGACGTATTCCTGTCAGGGAAAACGGCCGGCGACAAGGACAACTTGATCGAAGAACTCGAATCAAGTGTCCGTGATCGCGCCGGCGAGCTTGGCCTGGAAATCGTTTCGATCGGTATTCGCGACGTGATCCTTCCTGGCGACATGAAGGATCTGATGAACAAGGTGATGGAAGCCAAGAAGGCAGCCGAAGCGAACTTGATCTCACGACGGGAAGAGACGGCCGCGATGCGCAGCCAGGCCAACACGGCAAAGCTGCTTGCGGACAATCCAACGCTGATGCGGCTGCTTGAGCTCGAAGTGCTCGAGAAGATTGTAGCTAACGGAAAGCTGAACATCGTCCTTGGGCCACGAGCTCAAGAAGGCGGGGGCTTAACTGATCGAGTCGTCAACCTGCTGTAACCACAGGCGCCCGCGAAGGAGCAATCCAGCGCGGGCGTCTTCGTCAGCGATGGGATCAGCAGTCGCGCCTCGGCAAGCTTCACCGCAACGCGAGCGACCGTCGCTGAGAATCTCCGCCCAACCGGAAGACAAATGGGACGCCGGAAGACAAAGGGGACGGGGGCAATACTGTTCGGCATGCATGCGGCAGGTAACCGCTTCAGTGATGCAGAGCGAGTCGATGAAGCAGGCCAATAAACCCGCCTTGGTCCTCTCAAGCCTCAGCAGATTTGAGCGTTTTCAGGATTCCGCCGATCGTGGGCAAACGCAGTGAGTTGTTTGAAAGTTTTCCTACGCCCGACGCGAAATGTCACTTCGCCCCGGCCTCGACTTCCTTCCAGAACTCGGCGACTGGTTTGCCGTTGATCGTCTCCAGCGTTTTGATCGATCGTAGCAGTTCGGTGTCGCGTTCTGGGTCAAATGACAATTGAATCTCGTGAAGGGGCATGTCTTTCAACACGGAGTAGTTCGCAATTAAGTCGTTGCCACCCCAGAAGTCACTCAGTTTCATACCCTTTAACGGCGAGAGGTCGGAAACCGACGTTGTCGCACATCTCACCGATTGGAGCGGCATGTCTGTTAATGGCGAGAGGTCCGTAACCTTCGTTCCGCTAAAATTGATGGTCTTGAGTGGCATTCCCTTCAACGGCGACAGATCCGAAACGAATGTGGCGCTGCACTGCAGGAGCGTCAGCTTCATGCCTTGCAGCGGCGAAAGATCGGAAACCTGATTGCTGTAGAACAATAGTTCCGTGAGCGGCAGTCCCTTCAGCGGTGCGAGATTCAACAACTTGCCGTGCCCGTCGGTGCCGTGCAAGTTCAAGATCGAAAGGTTCTGCAACGCACGTAGTGGAGAAACGTCGGTGACGCTATTGGTAATAAACCCGAACGAACGGACCATTCCGTTCTCTATGAGTGGCGGGGCTTGCTCCCAACCGTCTGTTACTTTCCCATCAAACTCGGGATTAAGTTCTTGCAATTTTTTGACGACGGCTTGCACTTGCTCCTCGGCGGACAGGGCTACCGTTGCTTTGATCCACTCCTCAAAGCCCGGAGCCTGGAAGGCCAGAGGCCGCCTCGCTTCAGCGTTGTAAACTTCGACCTTGTCGCAAAACTCAACGGCTGGCGTTTCGTTGATTGTCTCCAAAGTCCGAATTGAGCGGAGCAGTGCGGTGTCCCAGTTCGGTCTGAAATCTAGTTCAATCCGCTGAAGCGGCATGTCTTTCAGCAAGGACAAATCGGAGACACGGCTATCGGATAAATTGAGCCAGGTAAGGTCCATGCCCTGCAATGGCGACAGGTCGGTGATAGGTGTTTTGTAAAGATCGAGGCCGGTCAGCGGCATGCCGTGAAGAGGTGTGAGGTCCGTAACATTTGTTCCACCCACCCTCAGCACTGTCAATGGCATGCCACGCAAGGGTGATAGATCTGAAACCCGAGTCCATTCTACTCCTAAATGCGTGAGCGGCATTCCGTTCAATGGTGAGAGGTCGGTGATCGGAGCCAATGCACAAAGCAGCTTGGTCAACTTCATGCCCTGCAAAGGTCCGAGATCGGTAACTTTGGTGAAGTGAATTGTGAGCTCTGTGAGAGACAGTTCCTTCAAAGGAGCGAGATCGGCCAATTCAGAGCGACCGGATTGACTCCCAGGGCAAGCAAAGCTTCTCAACCCAGCCAATGCACGAATAGGCGAAATGTCGGCAACAGTGTCGCTCAAGAACGTCAATTTCGTTACCTTGCCCGCAGAAATCTCGTGCGTTACGTTCCCGTCAAACCCCGGATTCAACTCCACCAGCTTCGTGCTGACAGCCTCCACCTGCTGCTCGGCAGGGAGGGCGGAGACTTCTTTAACCCATTGATCGAACTCATGTGTTTTGAAGGCTAACGGGGATTTCGCTCCCGCAGCAACCACCGGTGGCGCTGACGTTTCAAGGTTTCGCTTCGAAGGAGAATTGTCCTTGGCCACGCGCACCTCGGCCGCTGCCGAAGTTGCTTCCGCTTCCGCAGTCGGCTGTTCGTTAGTTGCAGGGTTCTCCTCGCGAATCGTCACTTTGCTGCCAGGGGCTGGGTCGACTTCAACGTCGGTGCCTGTGGGGACACGGACGATGGTCTCCTTACCGTCCTTGTCACGAATGGTGATGACCAGTACGCCCAGCATCAACGCAGCCAAACCGCCTGCGCCGGCAAGCAAAAGCTTTCGTGATGTGGGTGGCTTGCGCGGCGGCGCAAGAGCCCCTGCGGGGACATGATGATAGGTGGCTTTGTCCGAGAGAGCCTCATCTGCCGATCCCTTTGCCGACAGTCGATTTAGCAATCGTTCTAGTTCTGCAAATCGTTCTTCGACGCTTATCGCAGACTGGGGACGCTTTTTAGGGTCTTTCTCGAGTAGCTGCATGATGGCCTTCGCCACATCCTCATGAAGCTCCGGTGCGGCAATTTGTAATGGTACCGCTGGCTGGTGCGCTACCGCGATCAACGTTGCCGTAAAGTTGCTGCCCGCGAAGGGCGTTTTGCCGGACGCCGCGTGATAGAGCACACTTCCGAGGCTGAACAAGTCGCAGCGATGATCGACGGGCTGAGCCAGTGCTTGTTCGGGCGCCATGTAGCGGGGCGTTCCGAGCACCGTGCCGGATTGTGTGAAGCCTTCGTCTTCCGACGTGGCGCTGACTAGACCGAAGTCGAGAATCTTGGCTCGATCAGACTTTTCATCCAGCCAAATGTTATCAGGCTTGATGTCCCGGTGGATTAGTCCCTGTTCATGGGCCGCTGAGAGTCCAGAAGCGATCTCTTTGCCCAGTCGGACCACCATCAAAGGCGACAGCTTGGTGTCTCGGTCGATACGATCTTTGAGTGATTCGCCTTTGAGGTACTGCATCGCGATAAACGGAATGCCGCGGTCTTCGCCCACTGCATAAATGGGAACCACGTTGTCATGTTCTAACGCGGCGGTCGCTTGTGCCTCCCGCAAAAAACGACCTTTGGAGTCCCGACTGGCTGCGATCGTGGGCTTCATCGTCTTCAGCGCGACTTGGCGTTTGAGCCGTAGGTCCTCGGCGCGAAACACCATCCCCATGCCGCCCACCCCAAGCACCTCGAGTACGCGGTAGTCACCCAGTCGACCGACTTCATCCGGCAATTGTGGTGGCGCGAGGAAACTAGTGTCGTTGGCCGAGAGACCGCCCATGGCCGCTGGCAACGATTGTGGCATATCGCCATTGGGGGCGGCTAATGTTTCTTCAACCTGGACGGTTTCGCTCTGCTGCCGTGCAGATTTGATTCGTTGGATGAGCTTATTGACGGCGGATTCATCGTCATCCGTGAACGCCGCTGCACCAATTTGGGACGCGTTATCGCTCTTGATAATGGCGGTGAGTTCATCGTCGACCGCGAGCGTTTCGGCGTTTTCTGCACACATTTTGCAGGTCTCCAAGTGATGCTCAAGGGCCTCTCGCTCCGGTCCGCGTATCTTGCCGAGCAGCAGACGCACAAGTGTTTCGTTGTCAAGGCACGTGGTGGTGGTCATGTTGCATCAACCTCATTCTTAGAGGTCGCAAGGGGAGCAGGGGCAATCACATCTGGTTGTAGAATGTTCTACGAAGAAGATTTTACAACCTGTCACCCAAAGAGTAGTTTTTTCGCGTTTTCGTCGTCGCATTCAATGAAGCAAGCCCTCAAGCTCTTCGCGTAACCTGGCTAGTATCCGAGACTTAGCCAGATACACTTGATTGAGCGAAACGCCCAAATGACTGGCAACGGCTGAGGCGGATTGACCGTCAATTAGCTGCATCCACGCTGCCTGCCACGTGGATTCCTGAAACTCTGAACGCAACAGCTTGAGTGTGCGTTGCACCAGCAAACGCTGATAGGCGATGTCAGATAGGAAACCGTGGTCGTCGCTTACCGCCGCAGCGGTACTGGAATGCAGGCTCTCGGCTGGGGGTTGTGGCGAACGGCGTTGGAAGTCAATGGTACGGTTAACGGTGACGGTTCGAAGCCATCCGCGAAAGCGTTGGGACGGGTCGTATTCAAACTCTCTCAGTTTGACGATGAGCGTCAGCATGACGTCCTGCACAAGATCAGACGTGTCCTCTCTGTCGAGCCCGCGTTGACGAACCCAATGATAAATCAGCGGTGTGTAGAGGTCGATGAATCGTTGCCAGGCCTCCTCGGCATGAGGTTCTCGCAGACGTTTGAGCAAATTGGCCGACGTCGAATTCATGTCTGTCGCTGTAATCGTGGCCTTTCATATCTTGCACCTGCTCGCATAGTACATCAGGGGCCCGGGAGGAGGCAACTGCCTAAGCTAACTGTGTGAAAACGCTTAGAGATGCTGGCCGTCAACTGTGGCATGGCAAGGGCACTGATCGCGATTACCTGCTGCATAAGCTGCGGAAGAAAAATGGGACTGGGGCAATACTGTTCGGCACGAAGTTTGAGTTGTTGGTTTCGAGCGTGTGGGGGCGAGGCTTTGTTAAGTGTGCCGTAGGTTGGGTACCGGCACCAACGCCTTCCAGCGGACCGCTCAATGAATGCATCGCATCGCTATGTCGATTCCCATCGCTGATCGAGATTTCTTGATTGACCGTTTTTCCTGAACCGTTGGCACCGCTCAGACCGTCGGGAGAAACGGTGTCGTATTGCCACTCGTAAACGACCTTGGCATCCGTTTGCACACGCCCACCCGCATCCGACATCGACTCTAATCGCGAGGTTCGGAAACGGGCTGAGCGAATAAAGGAACGCCTGTTGACGAACCCCGAAACCCGAGCCTGACCCCACGCGAAGCGTTCCCCCCCTAATCGCGAGGTTCGGAAACGGGCTGAGCGAATAAAGGAACGCCTGTTGACGAACCCCGAAACCCGAGTCTGACCCCACGCGAAGCGTTCCCCATCTGACCCACGCGAAGCGTTCCCCCTCCCCAACGTTCACTCGTGTGGCCCGAAGCAATTTGGCCCATGTCAATCGTAAGTTTCTTCATCGAAGGCAGATTGACGGCTTATACTGGGGTATGGCTTAGTCAGGTTGAATTGCCGGGAGGAATTTGCGAACGGCGTTCGGGCCATGCACCATACACCACGCATGTACCGCTTCGCAAAGTTGTCCTATAGGCATCGAATTGTGGTTTGTCACAATGTCAAACTCAATGTGAGCGCAGACCGATAGCAACACCTCGCCTATCCCTTCTTCAACGATTGATGCGACGGTACGCCCATCAACGAGATCGTAGTCATCGTTTGACATCTCGATTCGCACACCGAACTCGGCAAACTCTGAACTACGTTTCAACGGTACAAACATCCAATCTCGAATCGTGAGACCAGGATTGCTCGCCACCGTAAAATCGAAACCCCGCGGTGGTTTGAGTGCACGAATCCGCCAGTGAGGTATTTCTGGTGCACGTCGTCTGAATTCAAAGATGAATTCAAACCAACTTGGTTGCCCGTGTGACGTTAACACCAGTTCCTTTGAATTGTCTTCGAGGAAACCAGACACCTCGGCACTCAACTCTGCATCGATAGCGTGCAGCCGATCGACAACTAAGTCAACGACTTCAGTTGGTGGTCGTTGAAGCAATGAGTCAGCATTCGATCTGAACCATTCCCAAAACTGGTCTGCTTCTGTGTCTACGCTAGTTGGCGTCATAGGTTTTCTCCGGGCGAGTTAATACGATTGTGGAGATTCTCAATGCCCCCATGTTGTCTGATTTTGCGAGCTTCGTCGATCAATGCCTGAGTCTCGTCGATGGCAGATTCCCATTGAGTGGAAACGTGAGGATCACCAGTTCGCTTTGCCACATCATTTGCTGACTGTGCTGGACGTTTTGGCCCACCTTTCCCAATGTAAGGCGTTCCCGAAGCGTGCCGGTTGATATAGCTTCCAGACGGTTTACCTCTGAAGAGTGCGTCATCAAGAACATCAGGATCACCTGGATGCAACTTCCGAAGCACGTTCGTGGCTTCGACATTGTCGGCGAAAATGTCGCCCGCACCCTTTGGAGCAATATCGATTTCATCGACGGCCTTGTCAATCTTGCGAATCGTGCGGCCGGTTTTTCCCGCTGCGCCTGCAACGTCGCCTGCTGCACCAAGTGGACCGCCGAACGCACCGATCCCAGCGAGAAATCGATCTTTGATTGTCAGGTTTCTGTCCGCAAGATCATCTCGCCCGGTGTACGCTTCGTACAGCCCTTTCGCCTGCCCTGCGACGGGCATTAAATCCACTGAAGTACTCTGCCACTCCTTTCCTGCTTGCATCCCCTGCTCATGTCTTTCCGTTGTCCAAATACCAGACTCTTTCGCCATGCCACCGGCGGACATGTTTCGACGCTGGTCTGCCTTCAACTGCCGTGCCGCTGCTTCTTCTGCGTCAGCCGCTTTTTCTGCGTCTGAGCGGCCGAACATGGATTTGACCGCACCCCAGGAGTCTCTGAAAATGCGTCGGATTCCTGCTGGTTTGTTCGGCACGGGTTCTGCGGCAGCGGCTTCTGCACTCTTTTGCATCGCGCCGACATTTGGGGCGGGTGTATCGTCACGCGGTGTCGCGACTGCGTTACCGTAAGTCGCGGCCAACGTGGTTCCGTTGGCCTCCTGATCTTCGGGATCTGCAGGATCGTCGTCACCCAGCGCTTCGGTGTCTTCGGCAAGTTCCGCGAAGGCCGCGTCGGTCGCTGCGTTGGACAACGTGCCCGCTGACGCCGCATTGCTGACCTCTGTTTGCAATTCACTGACACCCGCTGGCAGGTCCGCCTTGCTCGGCGTCGAGGGACTGCCGGACGGTAACTCCGGACCTTCCGGTATACTCGACAACGGATGAAACGGGGTCGGCGGGATCGTCGCCGGATAACCACCCGGATTCGTATTCACCGTCACGTCGTAGGGCGGTACTTGGTAAGCCGGATAATACCGATCACGGTCAAAATCAACCAATCCATCGATCCACTGCGTTTCATGACCCGTGATGTCCGTCGCGATACGCGACCCGTTGTAGTGCGTGTGGCCGTTGTATTGGCCTGCGGCATCGAGCGTGAATAACCAGTCCTGAGAGTCGAACGTGCTCAGCAGCCTACTGTTCGTCGTTGAGAGGTAGTGAACGTCGCGATCGGGATTCCAGTTCTCCCACTTATCAAAACCAGGCTCGACCTTGGAGGTTCGTGTCAAGTTGTTGTGGCCGAAACGAATGCCCGTGCGAGTTCCGCTCAAGGTACCGGCACCAACGCCTTCCAGCGGACCGCTCAATAAATGCATCGCATCGCTCTGTCGATTCCCATCGCTGATCGAGATTTCTTGATTGACCGTTTTTCCTGAACCGTTGGCACCACTCAGACCGTCGGGAGAAACGGTGTCGTATTGCCACTCGTAAACGACCTTGGCATCCGTTTGAACTCGCCCACCCGCATCCGACA
>JANOBM010000039.1:0-28972 GCA_031411655.1 Planctomycetaceae bacterium | reverse complement strand
TGATCGCGACACTTCGGCAAAATAGCACCAACCGTGTCACTCAGGATACCGAGTTCATGGAGTTGATGCACAAGCGCGAGCTCTACGTTCGGATGAAAGAAGAAACGACGCTTTCATTGAAGGAAGATGAGTTCATGGCACGGCGAAAAGAAATCGATTCCGATAAGGAAGAAGAGAAGGAAGCAGAAGCCCTGGAAAAAGCAACGGAAATCGTGTTTCGGGATTACTTCTACAATCGTGAAGCCATCAACGTCGCCCACGATTATGTACTTGGCCTGCGAAATCAAAACCTCGCCAGCGCGGCGCTATCTCGCTGATCGTACCGTTCGATATACCGCGGATCGGCCACCTTCTCGACTCGTCGGGAAGGTGGCCGTTTTCATTGCCCGCTGAAGATGACGACACGTATGAGAAGGATGTATATCACGGGCGTGCGAGAAGATATATCGTCGCCCCCTCTGATGCCGCGATTGGCAGCATTGCTTTGTCAACGCTTCATTTGAAGGTATGACGGACTGCTAGACCGTTGGCAAAATGACAGGCAAACATCGCCAACGACGGACTGGAAGTCCATCGTACGCATCTCTGCCAACCCTAAAATTTAGATTGCCGAAGCACTGGCCACTTGCATTAGGCAGAATGCTGTTTGCCGAGAATCGCACTCGATCGTGAGGTGATAACGTACTGCCACGATCCGTTTGGTCGGTTCGCGATCGTACAACACTTGATTTTTGAATGACGTGCACCTACACTGATTGCAGGTGCAGATTTTGCAACTGCAGAAATGATCGCTCGAATAAACGAATTAGAGTCAAACGATGGCTGCCAAGACTTCGATTTCACGAAGTGATTTCTTAGATGACCAACAGGGTAAAACTTTTGCCGATGTTGTTAATGACGCGGCTCAACCATTCGATGCCGTTCTGGCGTTTTTCAACGACTTGAGTCGCCAGCGAAGGATGGAAGAGTCGGAGTTGCATCATGACCGCGCCCCGTTGGCGGGTGTGGTGCGCGAACTCGAATCGCAGCCGGAACTCGAGAAGTTCTTTACCGATGCTCAGACTCGTCGCAACACGCGATTTCGTCAGGCCATCGGTGTTCTGGTTCGCATCATCATGGAACGCCGCGGGTGGATTAAGTCGGGGCGGAAAGGTTCGCTGGGGGTCCGAGCGACGAAGGGTGATGGTTCCGCAGCGCACAATTCCGGCGGGCTGGCATTTTGGTTCGTGCGAGCCGAACGTTATGAGCTCCCCTCTGGAATGCCCTATTTGTCGGTGCGGCGACGGGCAGAGACCGTGAAGCACGCCAGTCCAAAAAGGAAAGCATCGGGTTCAAAATAGACCTGATCGAAACGGATTGTAATCCGAGTCAATCTTTCAGATGCGGCTATTCATCCGGAAAGGGTGGTAGGCAGGATTCTGCTGTCGCTCGCGTCGATGTTCTACTCCACTGAGTAAGGCGCTGCCTTCACTTCTTTTTCAATTCAGTGTTGAGTTGTCTGGAGCGAAGTGGATCCGACCATTCCGCTTAGGAACGAATGATGACGATTGGAAATCAGGTCCCCGATAAAGTTTTGCTTCAGAACGTACTCAAAAAAATGGCACAGAAGGGTACGGGTGGTAATCGCGTTAGTGCTACGGTGAGCGGCGGAGATGCGACCATCACGGGCACGATCAGTTACGAACACGATCGCAAGCCGATCTTGCGTTCGGTCTCTAGTATTTCGGGCGTTCGGCGAGTCATTGACCAATTAACGTTGGTCGTCAAAAAGAAGCCGCAACATCAGAATGCAAGTCCGATTCGTACGTATGTAGCTCCTGATGAGCCAACACCTGTCGATATCATGCCTGAAGACACGGGTGCTTCGTAAAGTCTTCATTGGAGTGTTGACAGGTGTGCGTACGATGGACTTCCAGTCCGTCGTTATGATGTTTGCCCACGGACTAGAAGTCCGTCGTACCCTCGATTTGCGTTTTGACGAAGCACCAGGCCTGGTATCGCGACGCCTTGCACGGAATTAGGTTGGTTCAGCCGCCTTGTTGTGTCGCTCGGTGTCGTCCCGGGTCGAAGGATGACCTTTCGACATCGAGAAACGCCGAGCGACTCCATCCACGGCTAGCAACGGGTTCGCGAAATGCCCATGTTTCGCTAGCGAAAGTTGGGGTTAAGCTGGTATGACATCAGCGGACGCGGAAGTTGAGACCTCAATTTGGTTCGCGTCCGCGTGCAATCATGCCTGCCCCCGAGGAGTCTTACATGCGGCGGACGATCCATAAGCTACTTATTGGTCGCGGTGACGTCGACATGGCCAGTCGTCACAGTACGTTTCAGCGACGACTGGATAATGTTTCCGCGATCTGGAACAACACGTACGAGGAAGACGCGGGCATCGAGAAAACAGTGCGTTTGATTCTATCGATGTCGCAATTCTTATTTCCGGGAATGTACATCAAGCATGTATTTTGGCGAATGGGAATGCTTTACCAGGATGCTGCAATCGAGCTTTTTGTGTTGCTCAAAACCTGTTTGCCGCTGATCGTATTGTACTTTGGTTGGGAACAGAATCTTATCGCGATGTCCCTGGTGGTATGGCTGATGCTGGAGACGATTCTCTATATTCCTACGCTGATTTTTGCATCTGACGCATTCCCTTCCCCTCGCTCCTATCGGCGATCGAAGATTCTGATTTTTTTGAATTATCTTGAGGTCGTCTTCAGCTTTGCAGTCATTCATGCGGCAAATCAGTATCTCAACAAACCATTCGAGCACTGGTTTGACTCGGTGTACTTTAGTTTCATGGTGACCAGTACCATTGGCTTTGGCGACTTTTACCCGATGACCCCTTTGGGCAAGCTTTTGGTGTCGCTCCAATCGTTGTTTTACTTGAGCTACATCGTCCTTTTCATTAGTTTTTTCAATTTAGGGTCGAAGCGAGGTTATTTTGGGAACCTCAATCGCCATGCAGAGGAGTAATCGAAACAAATTGTTTTCGTTCCCCCCTGTGCGTGGCTGATCGTCTATAATTTGTACCGATCACTTGCGCTGCAGTCCCATGGTCAGCATCCAACTCATCTGAAAAGACCCTGTCCTAACGTTCATGGAAAGGTGAGTGGCAAGAGTTCACCGATCCCTCCCGCCTCCCTTCCTGCCTCCATTTGCGGTAACCGGATAACGAACCGGAGAAGCAATGCGACATACGTCCTGTCCTATTAAACAAAGACGCCGACTACGGACGAGCTTGGTCGCGCTGGCCGGATTGTTCTTCGTCACCTCGTTCTCTTGTACGAGCTTCAGCGCAGAAATCACCGCTGAGTCGAGTGAAGCGCCGCTCGTTCCACCAGAGGAAAGGCGTCCGAAATTCGAATTAGACATTTTGCCCATCCTCACGGCACAGGGTTGCAACGCGGGGGCGTGTCACGGCAAAGCGCGTGGCCAGAATGGATTTGCCCTGTCGTTGTTAGGTTTCGATAGTGATTTTGACTATCGGGCAATCGTTCATGAGGCTCGTGGTCGCAGGGTCTTTCCGGCCGCGCCGCATCGTAGCTTGTTCCTCTTGAAGGCATCGGGTGAGTTGCCACACGGCGGCGGGATTCGGCTAGCGCGAGACTCTCAAGCTTATCAAACGGTGGTCGATTGGATTCGCGCGGGGTTGCCACGGGTTGGTCCTTCGGACCCGACGTTCGAACGGATCGTCATTTCACCCGATCCCCATCCTTTGCAACCAGGACAACAGGAAACGTTGACGGTCACAGCCCACTACTCCGATGGGACGACACGCGACGTTACTCAGACAAGCTATTATCAATCGAATGAACCGGCGATCGTCGCAGTTGAACCGTCAGGGCGGCTGAAAGCAGGCATGCTATCGGGTGAAGCGACCATCATGGCCCGATTCATGGGTCAAATCAGTACTTGGAGCACACTGATTCCAAGGCCTGGCAAAATTGAAGACCAGCGATACGACGAGTTGCCGCGGAATCACTTCATCGACGAACTCGTTTGGAAAAAACTCCGAGACCTCAATATCCTTCCAAGTGCGACGATTAGCGACGAGAAGTTTATCCGGCGAGCAAGTTTGGATCTAATCGGCCGATTACCGACCGGGACAGAGGTTCGAGACTTTCTTGCCGATACAGGATCAGACCGGCGTCAACGGTTGGTTGACCGGCTGTTGGAACGTCCCGAGTACGCGGACTTTTGGGCGAACAAGTGGGCTGATTTGTTGCGACCTAATCCCTATCGAGTTGGTATCAAGGCGACGTTGAGCCTTGACGGATGGTTGCGAGACGCGTTTCGATCGAACATGCATTACGACGATTTTGTGCGCGGGCTTGTCGCGGCGAAAGGCAGTACTTGGCGAAATGGGGCGACGACCGTTTTTAGAGATCGTCGCTCGCCAGATGAACTCACGACGATGTACAGTCAATTATTCCTCGGAGTCCGACTTGATTGTGCCAAGTGTCACCAGCATCCGTTTGAAGTTTACAGCCAGAAAGATTTTTATAGTTTCGCTGCCTACTTTGGACGAGTCGGCTACAAAGGAACGGGGTTGTCGCCTCCGATATCGGGCGGCGAAGAAGTGGTGTTGGTAGCGAAACAGGGAGAGGTAAAGCATCCGATCACTGGTGCTGTTCTGCCACCCCGACCGCTCTGGGGGAATTGCCGAGAAGTGCAACCGGGCGATGACCCACGCGACGTGCTGGTCGATTGGATGGTGTCTTCTGAGAACGAACGATTCGCGCAAGCGGCTGCAAATCGAATTTGGGGAGAATTGTTTGGCATTGGAATTGTCGATCCCGTCGATGACATTCGTGCCACCAATCCGCCAAGCAATCCCGAACTGCTGGCCGCGTTGGGTGACGAATTTCGCCGCCTGGATTTTGATCTCAAGGAGTTTCTCCGCGTGATCACGCGGTCGGAGACCTACGCATTGTCATCCCTACCCAACGAAACCAACGCGGGTGATGCGAGGAACTTTTCGCGACACTACCGGCGATTGGGTCGCGCGGAAGTACTTGCGGACGCGATTGCCGACATTACTGGCGTTTCAGATCGATTCGATGGGATGCCGCACGAATCCCGTGCCACACAGCTTTGGACCTTTCGAACCAATTCAGAGTTCTTGGATGCGTTTGGCCGTCCTGATCCCAATCAGGATCCGCCTTGCGAACGACTGCCTCAAGCAACGATGGGCCAAGCCTTGCACCTCATGAACGCCTCGGCAATTCAAGCAAAGTTAACAAGCGATGAGGGATTGCCAGCGCGGTTGGCAGCCAAGACCGCATCGAGTGCAGAGAAAATTGACGAACTTTATTTAACGGTCTACAGCCGCTTTCCAACCAAAGACGAGCGAGAAGCTTTGGAAGCGATTCTCGCCGATACAGCCGTGACGCCAAGAAAGGCGTTGGAAGACATATTGTGGTCGCTAATCAATACGCCGGAGTTTATCTATGAAGACTAGCCGTCGAACTTGCTTGAAGCTCGGACTTACCGGCTTGGCGGGGAGCAATTTTCTAGATTTGTTTGCGATTCAACAATACGCGGCGGCGAGTTCATCGGCGCTGCCCCGCCGCGCGAAGAGCTGCATCTTGATTTGGATGGACGGCGGTCCCTCGCACTTCGAGACGTTTGATCCCAAACCGGATGCGCCATCCGAAATTCGTGGTGAGTTTCATCCGATATCGACGAATGTCCCGGGCATTCAAATTAGCGAGCATCTACCCAAGCTTGCGGCGATCGCAGACAAATACGCGATTGTGAGGTCGGTGTGCCATAATCAAGGCAATCATGGAGCAGGCAACCACTACATGACCACCGGAGCACCTCCGAGAATACCGGTCGGATGTGGTGCATTTGTTAGCTTCCACCCAAGCATCGGATCGGTGGCGTGTCATGAGTGGGCGGCACCGCATGGATTGCCAGGCTACTTTTCGATGCCCAGCATGTCGCGATCGGGCGGACCAAACTTTCTCGGTGCCAAGTACGCTCCCTTCGTTGTCGGAAATGATCCGAATCAACAAGGCTTTCGAGTGCGCGATGTCGCCTTGCCAGCAGGTCTCGACGGGATTGGATTCAATAAGCGACGCGACTTAAGGGCGATCGTTGATCGCATGCCAAGAATCCAGAACGCGGAGGCGGCGGATCCTGTGGCAGCACTCGATGGCTACTATCAAAAAGGATACGATTTGGTCACGACGCCGGAAGCGCAAAAGGCGTTTGATATTCAGAGCGAGGCTGATTCGGTACGAGATGCGTACGGGCGAAATGCATTTGGCCAACGGGCGCTGTTGGCGCGACGCCTTGTCGAGGCTGGCGTACCATTTATCACGATCGATGACGGAGGATGGGATCACCACTCCGATATTTTCGGTGCTTTATCGACGCGATTGCCAACGTGGGATCAAACCGTTGCAGCTTTGATCAGCGACTTAGATCAGCGTGGCCTTCTTGATTCGACAATGGTCATCGCGTTGGGAGAATTTGGGCGAACTCCCAAACTCAGCACTCTTTCTGGGCAATCGAAAGCCGGTCGAGACCACTGGGCGAATGCGATGTCGATTTTGTTTGCTGGTGGTGGAACCCCAGGAGGACAAGTGGTAGGTGCGACCGATCGACAAGGACATTCCGCCGTCGAACGAGTGTTGTCTCCGGAGAACTACGTTTCCACCGTTTATCGCAAGTTGGGTATCGATCCGGGGAAGATCTTTTACACACCTGCTGGGCGTCCCACGCATTTGGTCAGTGACTCAACTCCGATCGACGAATTGATGTGATGATGCCATTCGCTGCTCCCATCGCATCGATGTGCAATCATGTCTGTACAGTTGGGCTTCAGCGCTCGTTTACGATCGCTTACGCGATGGCGATACTGACATTGATGAGTTTGGCCGCGCAAGCGGAGCTACCTACTTGGACTCGCACGTTTCCGCCCGGTGGTCAACTGGGGCAAACGGTCGAAGTTACTGTCAATGCAAGTTTCCCCAACGGCGTTCCCACGTTCTGGGCAAATGAACCTGGACTGGACTGGAAGCCGTCGGAAGCCGCTGGCAAGTACCAAGTCTCGATAGCTTCCGATGCGATCCCCGGCGTTCGTTACGTTCGAGCTTTCGATTCGCTGGGTGCCACAAGCCTCCAGCGGTTCGTCATCGGGTCCTTGCCAGAAGTAACCGAACAAAAGCCGAATCAATCGGTGAAGCAAATTCATGCCATTGCACAAGTCCCGTGCGTGGTCAACGGCGTGCTCGATGAACGTGGAGACGTGGATCACTTTGGAGTCCGTGTCCTACAAGGCCAAACACTGGTTGCAAGCGTCATGGCCGAGCGTCTGCTCGCCTCGCCGATCGATGCCTGTTTGCAAATCGTGACTCCGAGCGGGCACGTCTTGGCACAAAACCTCGATGCAAGTGGCCTCGATCCTGAGTTGACGTGGACCGCGACTCAAGACAGCGATGTCATCGTGCGTGTCTTTGGTTTTCCCGCCACACCGGACAGCAGTATTACCTTGGCGGGAGGGGAGATGTACTTTTACCGTTTGACCCTCGTAACCGGTCCCTTCGTCACGGCGACCATGCCGCTTGCCGTTTCATCGACTACTCCCACCGAGTTGCGGCTTATCGGCCATAACCTCGCCACTCCAGCGGTGATGTTACCAGTACCCGCGTTGAATGAGGTATCGACGTATCGATTCTCGTCCACCGACTTCGTGAGTTCCATTACGCTACCGGTACTTGCCGATGCGGTCCTTGTCACGCCCGAACCAGGAGAAGACGGACGAACGCATTTGAAAGTTCCCGTACCGTGCTGTGTATCCGGACAGTTGCGAACTGCACGTCAGCAAGACCGATTTGAGTTTATGGCAACGAAGGGAACAAGGCTCGCGATTCGCATCGAAAGCCGAAAACTCGGCTATCCGTTGGATGGACTGCTCCAAGTCGAGGATGCTAAAGGCACCCGATTAGCGGAGTCAGATGACGCTGACCAACAGCCCGATCCGCAATTGGTGTGGGCGGCACCCGACGATGGAACGTACGCTGCGGTGGTCAGCGATTTGAACGGATTTTTCGGAAGCGATTACGTCTATCGCCTGACGATACGCTCTGAAACTTCGGAGTACAGCGCAACGGTGACAGGCGACTTGTTTGCCGGTGAAGTGGGTAAAGCGATCGAGATCCCCATCAAAGTTGAACGCTTGGGCGGCTTTAGTAGTGCGATTGAGTTTTCCATCGACGGCCCCCCGGCAGCAATCCGTTGTGAGCCGGTGACTTCGGAAGCGGAAGGGGAGACATCCAAATCCGTTACATTAAAGGTGAATGCAGAAATGCCATTCAACGGACCCATACGAGTTGTCAGCCGGCCTAAAGGAAGTGAAGGCGCTTTTCAATCGGTTGCGATCACGGGTCCGTCAATTACCGGCGCTTTGATCACGGACGTTTGGTTAACAATCCAGGCCGTTGCGTCAAGCAATCCGTAAACTCAAAGTTTGCGTTAACAAGCCTTCGACGACGGTGTGTCGGTATTGAAGAGAAACCAATTTCGAATGGCAAAAATCGAAAGCAGCGTTGGGCAAGCCAGCCATACGTAGTAGCCCAACAGTGGCGATGAGATCGTGCCAGGGGGTGCCATCAGACGCGACGCTTCTCTGTTCATCATCACCGGGACGCTTAGCGCGAGGATCGACGCTGCGAAGCCACAGACTGCGGCGTACTTCCATCGCCTGCGATAAAAGAAAAACAATCCTGTTAAGAAAATTGGGTTCGCCAGCCAGTACGGATAGTAGTCCATTAGCGCCAACATCGACCCAACGAATGCTGCGAATCCCCAAATGGTCCCAAAGTTACCATTCGTTTTGATGGCAGGGAGCAGTAAGGATATCCCATAGCCAATCAACATCATCCGCACTTGGTTTCGAAGACGCAATTCATCGATGGCGGAAGGTCGCTTCGCTGGACGACTCGCATCTAAGTCCTCGGGCAACTCGACCATGTTCATTTGCACCACGCTGAATGAAGTATCCGGTGAAGACAAAACAGTACGAATCGAAAGCCAACAGGGCAACGAATAAGCCAAATCCATGTCGAAGGTGTTTGCTCATGGTTCGCTGAAGTGAAGTGAAGTGGAGTGGAGTGCTTGAGCAGGTACATAAAAAAACCGCCAGCGAATCAGCGATTCACTGGCGGTCTGGGTCTTTTCGAGATCAAGGCTGGAGGTTATTCGCGTGGTCGGATCGCACCGGTCAGACCACTGTAATCCACGCGATCGGTCGTATGCCACAGCGGCTGACCTAGTTCCACACGCCGGCGTAGAACTTCGATCTTTTCTGGGCTGCCCGCTGGCGCATCGGTTGGAATGAAGTGATTGTCTTCGTTTGGCACGAAGTCTTCATCATGACCATAACGCAGTATGGCCTCGAAAACGTTCTTACAAGTGTTATTACTGCTCATCGTTTACAACTCTACTCCTTGGTTAGACATGGTTAATGTCGTGTCATCCCGACGTGCTAGGCCACCCAGTCCGGTCGGGTTGGCATTCGCTGCGTGAGGACGACTGTGAATGGTTAACGGAAGTACGACGTGTTCATACAGCCGAGAGAGGATCGAACGGGCAGCTCCGCATGCCCGAACCGTTGGATTATTAACGATAAATTGATTGAGTCAACAAAATTTCCACCGAATAACAACCATTCGGGCGCCGTGGCTCGATGGCGACCGATGTGGGTAAACCTTGACAAATCGCCCTCTTGTAGCACCAAAGTTTTGGAGCGAATTTTGAGCCGATCGACGGGCGACTTGACCGCAATCGGCTAATGGCAAATGGTTCGCCTTTAGCGGAAGCGTCGGTCACGAGCGGGTCCATTCAACGCACAGAATCGGTCCGATTCGCCGAAAGAAATCGGCTTGAACCTAGGAGCCTTGTCAAGGTGGCTAAGCACGGAGGGAGCGTTCGTTGGTGCATAGCCGGGACGAATTGCCTGAAAAAGTTTTTAAAGAATTATTTTACGGCGTTCCGCAAATGTCCACTTTGGCGATCTTGGGCGAAGACAGTTTCGTCACTACCGCGTCGTGGCGTCTTGCACGGGGCGTTCGGCAGCCCTGACCGCTGATCTTGATCGGATTCGAATTTCATCGCGGCGATTGGCCTCGTAGATGGCTTCGACAAAAGCCGACCTTGTCTTTGCGTCCACTTGGGGCAGCCGTGACGCTAGGTCAGCGAGCCCGTCAGGATTCTCGCGCGCCGTTAGCCCGATTTGGGCAAGGAACTTCGCGGTTTCGCGGAAATTATTGTCCGCGGTTTTCCCAATCAATTGTCCAAAGGTCTTTGCTATCAGGTCCGCACCGAGATTGTCAAATTGCAGGAAGCAATCAAGCGTTCCATGGACGGTGGTCAGACCCACTGCGTTCGTTTCAAAGCTCGTCCGCAGGATGAAAACGCCCTTGCCCTGTAGCGGGTTGGCGACCAACTTGCCGTCATAGAATCCGTCGGCCACGAAGACGTGTGTCGCTCTGTCTCCATAGACCAAGTCGACGGTACAGGTCGTTCCTGATCCGTCGACCGCGCGAATACGGAAGTCGTCGAGTCGCTCTGTTTTCACTTGGGTAACACCCATGACATCCCAGATTCCAACAAGAACTTCGGGATGCCTAGCGATAAACAGAAAGAGGTCAGGATCGCAGTCGATCGATTGGCTTGGCAAGTGTCGATACAACGATGGACGTTCGACAATCCGACTGATGCGATCCTTTGCCGCAGGGGTCAATCTCGCTAAAGGAAGTGAGGAGATGGCCCGTTCACGGTAGTCGCGAGATGCATTCCCCGTTGCAGATGCAGCAGTGGTACCTTGGGAATCGGGTAGGCTAGCAGTGGTGGCGCCACCCGCCTGACTTGCCAACAACTGCGTTGGACCCTGAGCAGCGCATTGGCATGCGATAAGGGTGCCACAATTCACAATGACAAAAGTCAAAAGCGATTTGGCGGTGCGATGATATTGTCGAATCGAATAACGAAGCATGACGGGTCCGTGCAACGAAGCAACCGACTGGTGGCCCCCCACCCGTCGCAGTTCCGGATTCGACACTCAAAACAATTATTCGGATCGTTCTGCCTTAAACCTTCACATAAAGTCGATTGACCGTGGATCGCCTCAACATCCGGTCATCTGCCCTCGACACTTGAGCGTTATCGCCGATAATCAGCCGCGCAATCCCGTCTCCTTGAGAAACCCTTCCTGTTTAATCATCCGACCTAAGTAGAATCATGGCCAAGAAAACGATTGACTCAGTTGACGTAAAGGGCAAAACCGTCCTGATGCGAGTCGACTTTAATGTGCCTCTCGACGATGCACAGCAAATCACCGACGACCGCCGAATTCGAATGGCATTGCCAAGCATTGAGAGTGTTATCCATCGCGGCGGCAAGCTTATACTGATGAGCCACCTCGGACGACCTGCCGGCAAAGGGGATGATTCGAAGTTTTCTCTCAAGCCAGCCGCAGATCGACTTGGCGAATTGATCAAGGCGCCGGTTCATTTCGCAACCGATATCATCGGCGACGACGCTCATGCAAAAGCTGCAAAGCTTCAAGCTGGCGAAGTGCTTGTCCTTGAGAACGTGCGATTCCATCCGGGCGAACAGAAAGGTGATGCCGCGTTTGCGGCGAAGCTCGCCGCCATGGCCGACATCTACTGCAACGATGCCTTCGGAACATGCCATCGCACCGATGCCTCGATGGTTGCGGTACCTCAAGCGATGGCAGGCAAGCCACGTGTAGTGGGTCATCTTGTCGGTAAAGAAATCGCTTATCTCAGCGACGCGATCAGCGACCCGGCGCGCCCATTTGTGGCAATCTTGGGCGGTGCAAAAGTGAGTGATAAGATCAATGTCATTAACAACTTGCTTGGGATCTGCGACACGATCATCATCGGCGGTGCCATGGCATACACCTTCTCGCTCGCGCAAGGTGGAAAGGTCGGTAAGAGCTTGGTCGAAACCGACAAGGTCGAGTTGGCAAAGCAGTTGCTCGCCAAGGGCGGCGACAAGCTAATGCTTCCTGTCGACACCCATTGCGGTGACAAGTTCAGTGGCGACTGCAACAAGATGGTCGTTGCCGCAGGCGAGATTCCTGATGGCTGGGAAGGCTTCGACATTGGTCCCAAGAGCGCCGAAAAGTTTGCTGCTGTAATCGCGAAGGCCAAAACTGTGGTTTGGAATGGACCGATGGGCGTGTTCGAGATGCCGCCCTTTGATGAAGGCACCAAACGCGTCGCCCAAGCCGTCGCTGATAGCGATTCAATCAGCATCATCGGCGGTGGTGACAGTGCAGCCGCAGTGGAGCAACTCGGTTTCGCCGAGAAAGTAAGTCACGTCAGCACTGGCGGTGGAGCAAGCCTGTCGATGCTTGAAGGCCAACAATTTTTGGCCGTCAATTTGCTCGACGAAGCGTAGGGAGTGTTCACTTGAGTTTGCAACCGACAAGCGGCCCTGGCAGCCAACCACGAACAGCGGAAGACTTTCGCTTACTACAAAGCGAGCTTCGCGAAGAGAATTGGCATCGCTGGGGACCGTACTTGTCGGAGCGACAATGGGGAACCGTTCGCGAAGATTATTCCGCAGGAAGCGGAGGCGATAGCCCTTGGATCTACTTCCCACACGATCACGCGAGAAGTCGCGTTTATCGCTGGGGTGAAGACGGCTTGCTAGGTATCTCCGACCGCGAATGTCGACTTTGCTTTGGGCTGGCGCTCTGGAATGGTCGCGATCCTATTTTAAAGGAGCGATTGTTCGGTCTCACCGGACCGGAGGGCAATCACGGCGAAGACGTAAAGGAGTTATACTACTACCTCGATAGCACGCCTTCTCATAGTTACATGAAGGCGCTCTACAAGTATCCTCATGCAAGGTTCCCCTATGAAAGGCTGACAGACGTCAATCGCTCACGCGACCGAACAGAACGGGAATACGAACTCACTGACTCTGCCGTTTTTGAAGACTCACGTTACTTTGATGTCACTGTTGAATATGCGAAATTAACCGCCGACGATATCCTCATTCGCGTCACGGTTACCAATCATGGGCCGCAGTCGGCCGTCATCCACTTGCTTCCGCAACTATGGTTTCGCAATACGTGGACATGGCATAGCACCGACGAGTTTTGTACAACTCGCCCCACCATGCGTCTGGACAGCGGAGTGGTCTTATGCCACCATGATACGCTCGGCGATTTCTTGTTTACGACCGATAGCGATGACAGCGGCGATTGGTCATGGCTTTTCACCGACAACGAAACGAACCCGGTACGGCATCCTGGATTGCCCAGCGAATCGTCGTTCTATAAGGACGCGTTTCATGAATTCGTTGTCGGTGGAAACACGAAGGCGGTGAATCCAGCGCAGCGCGGTACCAAGGCGGCTGCTTATGGATTGATGGTCATCCCAGCCGGTGGCTCCCGAACCATGCGATTGCGTTTGACCAGAGCGGATGCGAAGCCCGATTTTGCCCAGTACCGAGCCAATGCGTTCTCGGATTTTGAGTCGGTTTTCGATAAGCGAATCGCCGAAGCGAATGAGTATTATGCGAGCCGAATCGAAGCGTCACATACGCCTGAGCGCGCGCAAATCATGCGTCAGGCTTATGCCGGCCTGCTTTGGACAAAGCAGTTCTACCACTACGTCGTTAACACGTGGCTGAAAGGTGATGCGGCCGGTCCCAAAGTGGACAAGGCTCGACAAAATGGTCGCAATTCCGATTGGAAACACTTGTTCAATCGCGACATCATCTCGATGCCAGATAAATGGGAGTACCCTTGGTACGCAGCTTGGGATAGTGCGTTTCACATGGTGCCGTTTTCGCATCTGGATATCAAGTTTGCGAAAGAACAGCTGATTCTTTTCTTGCGCGAATGGTACATGCATCCGAATGGACAGATACCCGCTTACGAGTGGCAACTATCCGACGTCAACCCGCCGGTCCATGCCTGGAGCGTATGGCAAGTCTATAAAGCCAGCGGCCCGGTTCGATATCGGGACAAAGTATTTCTTGCCAGGTGTTTCCAAAAATTGACTGTGAACTTCACCTGGTGGGTCAACCGTAAAGACCCGCAAGGAAGAAACATTTTTGCCGGCGGCTTTCTCGGGCTCGACAACATTGGGGTCTTCGATCGAAGCAAACCGTTGCCAGGCGGCTACCTTGAGCAAGCAGACGGCACCGCTTGGATGGCTTTTTATTGTGGTGCAATGCTGCGTATCGCGCTAGAACTCGCCGAAGACAGCCCTGCTTATGGCGACATGGCAAGTAAGTTTTTAGAGCACTACGTCGCGATTGCTGAAGCGATGAATTCGATGGATGGATCGGGATTGTGGGACGAGCAGGACGGTTTTTACTATGACCACCTTTTTGTGGATAACAAATCGGTGCCCATGAGAGTGCGATCGCTTGTGGGGCTTATTCCACTGCTCACCGGGGTGATTATCGACGATGCAGTGATCAACAAGTTAGATGGATTCCGAAGGCGCACCGACTGGTTCTTGGCCAATCGATCGACGTCGCTTTCCAAACATATGACTTACATGGAACACAACAGCGATGGAACGACAAGCAACAAGTCGACTTCGCGGCCGATGAGGCAATTCCTTGCCATCCCATCCGAAGACCGTTTTCGTCGGCTCGTATCGGTGATGCTAGATGAGAAAGAATTTCTATCGCCCTACGGCATCCGAAGCCTCTCCGCCATTCATCTCGAGAAACCGTTTGTGTTCGATTTTGGTGGCCAACGGAACGAAGTGCGTTATTTGCCTGGAGAAAGCGATAGTGGCTTGTTTGGTGGAAACAGTAATTGGCGTGGTCCCATCTGGTTCCCCATCAACTACTTGCTCGTCCAGGCTCTGAAACGCTACTACACGTTCTATGGTGACGGCTTTAAGGTCGAGTGCCCCACTGGCTCTGGGCAAATGATGAACCTGCTTCAAGTTGCCGAAGAGCTGGAAAGACGGCTGATTTCGATCTTCGAACCGGATCTGACCGGTCGACGTCCGGCCCATGGAGACTATGAAAGGTATGCCAACGATCCGGCGTGGAAAGACTTGATCCTTTTCTACGAGTACTTCAACGGCGATACGGGCGAAGGTCTGGGGGCGAGTCACCAAACAGGCTGGACGGCACTGGTCGCGACCATCTTACAAAGCCAGGGCAGAACGGCGAAAATGAACGAGCAACTCGATCGCCAACGAACCACCTAAATCCGGGGCTCTTGCGCTTCGTGGTTCTCAAGGCAACTGTAGTTGCATGAATCTAGTTGCATGAATCTGGTTCTCTTGCAAAGCTCATACCCGGGTCGCTGTGCTTAGGGAGTTGGTCGAGGCGACTTTTCCACCCAGGCAAGTCATTGGAGCAGATCGACTATGTACTTACCGATCGCAAGGGATGCAGTGGCTGCGGGCGATGGTGCATTGAGCACATGAATGGCGCGATGCGTTCGTTCAATCACAAAGTCATCGACCAGCTTTCCATTTGCGTCGACGGCTTGCGCGCGGACACCCGCACGGCCAGGTGCCAAGTCACTTGCACGGATGGACGGAATCAGTTTCTGCAATGCAGCCACGAATGCCTGTTTATTGAGAGAACGCCAAATCTCGGCCGACCCCATTCGCCAATACTCTATCGCGAGTTTTTGGAACCCACGAAACCGCAACGTCTCCATTAAGTCCACAGGGCGTACATCACGCCACCGATACCCTTCCCGCGACAAGGCAAGCACGGCGTTGGGGCCACATTCCACACCGCCGTCGATCATGCGAGTGAAATGCACGCCAAGGAATGGAAACTTTGGATCCGGTACCGGGTAGATCAAGTGACGACAAAGAGATCGACGGCTTTCGATAATGTCATAGTATTCGCCTCGGAACGGCACGATACGAGACGTGGAATCGCCCCCGGCAAGCCGCAATACGCGGTCGCAGTGCAAACCGGAGGCATTGACCATTTCGGACACTTCGAATGTCTTGGTCCCGGCCTGGAGTCGAACACCGCCAGTTTCGTTGATGATGCGGTCGACCCGAGTCGACGTGACAACCGATGAGCCCAATGTTTCGATGACACGACGAAGCGTCCGGCAAACCTGTCCATAATCGACAATGCCCGTCTCTGGGACATGCAATGCAGCGATCCCGGCGGCGGCTGGCTCGATTTTCCTCAGTTGATCACTATTGATTCTTTGAAACTGAACGCCATTTTCTGTAGCGCGTTGCTCGATGTCGTCCAGTTTCTTCAATTCGGGTTCGTTGGTCGCAACCACTACTTTACCGCACCGATCAAAAGGTACTCCATATTCTTCGCACCATTGCTCCATCTGCTGTTTTCCGGATCGGCACAACGTCGCTTTCAATGATCCAGGCTTGTAATAGATTCCTGAATGGAGCACACCTGAATTGTGCCCGCTTTGGTGCCTGCCCACTTCCGATTCCGCTTCCAGTACCAAAACTCGCCGATCTGGGTACCGAGTCAAATACTGAAACCCAGTAGCCAACCCGACGATCCCGCCGCCGATAATACCCAGGTCAAATGTTGTTGCTGTGCGAGACATGGAGTCTGCCAAAATGCAAAGTAAATCTTCGGATTCGTTACTTTGGTATCGTAGCCAATTCCTCGACAACGCCTACTCACCGTTGAAGCGGAAGCTCGCCTACCCAACGTATAGCCAAACCCCGATAGCCGTACTCAACTCTCATGCACTTCCCGGCTCGGTTCCATGGGCCGAACCGACGGCGGTCAATGGTGATGCCTCTTTATCATTGAAGTTTCAGAGTCGTCAAATCATCTTAGAGCAATCAACTCAGGGTGTTCGATTCCCGCAATAGTACCTGCCAACCATGGACAACCTCGCGTAAACGATGAAGAAGCAAGGTTCGTTTGCCTCGACCAATGGATTGTTCAACCGGTCACGACGCGTTAAAAACCAAGTATTGGAAAGCCGTTATGTCTCTCTACAACCCCTGGGTCGCCATGCAAACTTGCTTTTTGTCGTCCATTGGAAGGCCATTGCTTGTCGTCGTGGTGCTTCTAACAGGATGCTCGATCGCGTCAGGCGAAGGTCCATTCACTACCATTGGCTCGCAGTCCTACGAATCAAGAACGATCGAAGGCTGGACTGTCCACATCGACGCTCGACTGTTGTCCGAGCAACCCGAGGCAGTCGAAACGGCGATGCCGCTGCTTAAAAAGCAATTGGAAGAGGTCGTCCGTGTCATCCCCGAAACGGTTGTTGAACGTTTGCGAGAAGTGCCGCTTTGGTTTTCACCGGAATATCCAAATGTCCCCGGACGAGCCGAGTATCATCCCGATGCGGGTTGGTTACGTGCCAACGGACGCAACCCCGCGATGGCGAAAGGGGTCGAATTCACCGACACTCGAAACTTCGAACGAGAAATGAGCCGCATGCCGAATTTCACCTTGCATGAATTGGCACATGCCTACCACGACCGTGTGCTTTCCTTTGACCAACCCGCTATCATCGACACATTCAAAAAGGCGAGAGCCGCAAAACTTTATGAGCGAGTCGAGCGGTCTCATGGCAACGGAAGGGCGAACTCTTTCGAAGCTGCGTACGCGTTAACTGACCATAAGGAATACTTCGCCGAAACGTCCGAAGCCTTCTTTTCGCGAAACGATTTTTTTCCCTTCGATCGCGACGAACTGCAAAAATATGATCCCCAAATGTTCGATGTGTTGAAGCAAGTTTGGGAAATCGCAAGGTAAATTTTATGCTTGTCAGTATTTTCAATGACGTTATTGGACCGGTAATGCGCGGCCCCTCCAGCTCGCACTGCGCCGCAGCGCTGCGAATCGGACGGCTCGCACGTGATCTGATGGATGGTGAGGTCAGTGAGGTGCTTGTCGAATTCGATCGCAGCGGATCGTTGCCGACGACCCACGACACACAGGGCTCCGATATGGGCCTTTTCGGTGGCTTGATGGGTTGGGACGCGGCAGACGAACGTCTCCCTGATTCCATGCAATCATTCCAAGACGGCGGCGCGAAGATACGGATTGAAACCGTTGATGTCGGTGACCCTCATCCGAACACCTATCGATTGACTCTTCGCAATTCGCACGAGAGCCACTCCGTGCGTGCCATTTCCACCGGAGGTGGCATCATGGAGGTGATTGAGATCGATGAATGTCCTGTCTCCCTGTTTGGCGATTATTTCGAAACCCTGCTTTGGGTCGGTAAAGACGCTGACGAGGTTGCATTATCGTTATCGGACTCCATTCAAGCCGACGACGTTCGCGTGCACCTTCATCATGGTTTGAGTTTCATCCAAGTGAAGGCGCAACAGTTTGTTCCCGAATCGATTGTCCAGCCATTGATCGATCGTGGGCAAGTTTTACGGGTAAAACGTCTCGCGCCGGTACTTCCAGTGCGATCGCGATCGTCGACGACGGTCCCGTTTTCAACTTGCGCAGAAATGCTTGAGTTCGATCGGAACCAAAACACACCGCTTTGGAAATTGGCGATTGCGTACGAGTGCGCGCGAGGTGGACTGACCGAGGACGAGGTCTTGCAAAAAATGATTGAAATCGTCCGCATACTGCGACGATCAATCGCGGCCGGAATCGCGGGGACGTCCTATGAAGACCGCGTCCTTGGACACCAATGCGGTGGATACGCAGAAATGATGCAGCAGGGCCGTCTGTTAGATGCGGGGGCCCTTAATCGCATCATCCTCTACGTCACCGCATTGATGGAAGTGAAAAGTTCAATGGGTGTCATCGTCGCGATGCCAACGGCAGGGGCTTGCGCTGCGTTACCTGGTGCAGTCATCGCGATGGCCGAGGAAATGGGACTCAGCGAATCGGAGATGGCCAAAGCGGTGCTTGCCAGCGGACTGATCGGCGTGTTCATCGCAACCGCTTGGACATTTGCGGCCGAAGTGGGCGGGTGTCAAGCAGAAGGTGGCTCTGCGGCTGCGATGGCGGCCGGTGCGCTGGTTACCATGGCCAATGGGACACTTGCCCAAGCGGTTGGGGCTTCTTCGATGGCAATGCAAAGCATGATCGGCTTGATCTGTGATCCCATTGCCAATCGCGTTGAAGCGCCATGCCTTGGAAAGAATGTGATGGCCGCCGCAAATGCGTTGTCCTGTGCGAATATGGCCCTCGCCGGATTCGATCAAGTCATCCCTCTCGACGAAGTCATCCAGACGGCGAAGCAAGTGGCCAAGCAAATGCCTCGTGAACTACGCTGCACTGCCCTTGGCGGACTTTCGATCACACCGACTTCGCTTGCGATTGAAAAACGCCTCGCCGACAAACGTTCCGCCTGCGGTACCGGTTCCTGTGGTTGCAAATGAGATTTTTATGACTCACCGACTGCGCAGCATTCTTGGATTTGTGTTTTCAGTTGGTTTCGCCTTCTTGGCGAACGTCGTTAGTGCACAGCAGGTGCCCTATGCGAAGTGGCAGCACGCTGGCTCGCTTTTTATTCTCACGACGCCCGATGGCGCAGACCTGCCCGAGTCCGCGGAAGTCCAAAATTTCCCGTTGCTAATCAAGCTGACTGCGGACACATTCAAGTTCAATCAAGCACAACGCCACGGTGAGGACATTCGCTTTGCATCGATGGACGGCACCCCATTTCAATACCAGATCGAGTCATGGGATGCGGTCCTGGGAGAGGCGTGCGTCTGGGTCCTGATTCCTAAAATCGTCGGGAATGCGCGCCAGGAAATAAAGATGCACTGGGGCAATGCCGATGCTGCTCCCGAATCCGCTGGCTCCAAGGTCTTCAGTCAAACCAACGGCTTCCTCAGCGTTTGGCACATGGGCGACGACGTCGTTGATGAAGTGGGGACATTGCCGTCCGAAGACGTGAAAACTACGCCTGTGGCGGGAGTCATCGGAAAGGCACGCTACCTTTCTGGGGGCGAGGGTATTTTTTGTGGCGATAAAATAGAAAGCTACCCGTCCGCAGGCATGCCGCACAGCACTTCGGTTTGGTTTCAAGCGGAGCGACCTAATTCGACAATCATCGGTTGGGGAAACGAGGGCGGTGGACGAGGTAGCAAGGTACGCATGCAATTTCGCAGTCCTCCCCACCTGCATATCGATAGTGATTTCTCGGATGTCGACGCTCCGCAGCGGTTGCCGATGCGGAAATGGATCCACGTGGTTCATACCTATGCCGATGGCGAGGGGCGAATCTATCTCGACGGCAAGCTGGCTGCGTCTGACAAGATGAAGCTGGATATCCGTACTCCCGGACGTTTGTGGATTGGAGGCTGGTACAACAACTACGACTTCGTTGGCACCATTGATGAGGTGAGCGTGTCAAACGTCGCGCGTTCACCCGATTGGATAAAGATGCAGTTTGAAAACCAAAAGCCGAATCAAACGCTGGTAGGCTCACTGGTACAACCGGGCAACGACTTTGCGCTCTCTCCGAAAAAGCTAGTGATCAAGGAAAATGAGAAAGTGACGATCACCGCCAACGCTGGTGGTGCTCAAAAACTTTATTGGATCGTTAATCGCGATGGCACTGAAACAACCGTGGCAACCGATCGATTGGCTTTCACATTCGATGCTGGAAGAGTGACCGGAACTGAACAGGCAACCGTGCAATTGAGGGCGGTCTATGCGAACGAAGTAAAAGTATCCGACGTCGCCGTCACAATCACTGACGATGTTCCCGAGCCACGATTTCGACTGGTCGCGCCGCAAACATGGAACGGCCGCGACCAAATCGAAGTGGTTCCGCAAATTGAGAATATGGCGGAATTGAAGGCAAGCGGGACGAGTGCGCTCAATTATGAGTGGAGTCTCGACGGCATCGCAGTCATCAAACAAACGCACTCTGACAAATTGCTGCTTAAACGAGCGCTCAACAGCGGTACCGTCACTGTTAGCGTCGCGATCGACAATGGCGGCGAGAAAACCATCCAGTCCGTTCCGATCGTTGTCGCAGAGCCAAGCAACGACGCCTGGGTATACGAAAATCCAAAACCAAATTTTCGGCCCGAAGACAAGCAATTCTTCGCCCGCAACGATAAGAATGAAGGCACTTTGACTTACAGCGGTACTCTCAACGATAAAGTCGATTCCGTCTTTGTTCGACTTTACGCGGATGACAAACTGGTCAAAACCGCAAGCCAAGACATCCGCCCGGACAATTCGTACGCCGTATCGGTGAAACTCGCTGCAGGGCTTGTCCATTATCGTACCGAGTTTGGGACGAGTTCGAATGGTCGTGAAACGCTGCTCCATACCGCTTCGGACCTAGTATGTGGTGATGCGTTTCTCATCATCGGGCAATCCAATGCTGTCGCAACCGATTTCGGACCAGGCGAGCTTCCCCCGGTAAATGATTGGGTGCGGACGTTTGGTGCCACTGACACAGGCCCCGGCGGCGCACGCCTGCAACTTTGGGCACCCGCAACGGCTCGCGCGGACGGAGGAAAATCGGAAATCGGTTATTGGGGCATGGAGCTCGGGCGACGACTGGTTGAACGACAATCGATGCCGATCTGTATCATCAATGGTGCCGTTGGCGGGACTCGCATCGATCAACATCAACGAAATGAGTCAGACCCTACCGACGTTCGTACCATCTATGGTCGAATGCTTTGGCGCGTTCAGGAAGCAGGACTCACGCATGGCGTTCGCGGCGTTATCTGGCATCAAGGCGAGAATGATCAGGGAGCCGATGGGCCGACCGGTGGTTTCGGATGGGAGACGTATCGCCGATTCTTTCATGAACTCGCGGGTAGTTGGTATCAAGATTATCCCAATATCCAAAGCCTCTATTTATTTCAAATTTGGCCGAAGTCCTGTTCGATGGGAGTGGACGGATCGGACAACATGCTGCGCGAGGTGCAACGAACGCTCCCCCGTGACTTTGCCAAATTGGGTGTGATGTCGACACTAGGGATTGAACCGCCCGGCGGATGCCATTTTCCGGCGGCCGGGTACGCTGAATTTGCCCGCTTGCTTGAACCGTTGATCGAGCGAGATTTATATGGCAAGGCCTTTGAACAAAGCATTACACCGCCCAATCTCCTCCACGCCGCGTATGACACCCAATTGCAAGACCAAATCGAATTGGTGTTTGACCAACCGGTCGTTTGGGATCCAAATCTGACGGATCAGTTCTTTCTCGACGACCAAAGTAATCAAGTCGAAAGCGGTACCGTGGAAGGAAATTCGCTCATTCTGCGACTCAAAGAGCCAAGTGTCGCTAAAACGCTCACCTATCTCGACAGTAAGTCATGGAGCCAAGACCGACTGTTGCGAGGCGTTAATGGATTGGCCGCGCTCACCTTTTGCAAGGTCGGGCTGGAAGAAAGAAACTAGAAACTAGAAACTAGAAACTAGAAACTAGAAGCTAGAAACTAGAAGCTAGTGGCTAATGGATCTATTTTGCGGAAGAGATGGCGACGCCGATGAGTTGCCACATGGATCGCAACGCTTCTCGTGTCGTCAATTTGCTGATACCGCGCGCGCGATCGACAAAATGAATGGGAACCTCTCGCATCTTTGCACCGCTGTGGTGCAATTTAAGAAGGACTTCTTCGAGAATCGCGTAACTTTCGCTTTTTAATTTGTCTGGATCGATCTTCGCGAGCGCCGCCACGCGGTAACATCGCAGCGAGCCACTGCAATCGGAAACCGGTAGTCGCAAGACCGAGGTTGCAAAACGGTTTACCATCCGGCTCATGACGCGCCGCCGCCACGGCCAGCCTTCAATCGATCCACCTTCAAGATAGCGCGAACCCACAACGACGTCGACTTCTGGTTCACCCACGGCGACGGCGAGCAATTCGGGAAGGGCTTCCGGAGCATGGCTCAAATCGCCATCCAGATTAAGTACAAACTCATAACCATTTCTCACTGCATAACTAAGCGCCGCCCTCGTTGCCCCACCCAGACCTCGTTCGGTTTTGCGAATAATCAGCTTGAACCGAGCATCGCGCTGCATGGCTTGTTGCACCCACTGCGCCGTTCCATCCGGGGAATTGTCATCGACAAACAGCAGATCGCAATTCGGCATCGCAGCAAAAACGCGGTCTGACAATTCGGCAACGTTGATCGCTTCGTTGTAGGTGCAAACGGCGACGAGCACGTTGGAAGACATGGGAGCTGTGTCTGCGTTGGTTTGGTTTGATGCGTGTTTCAAAACACGTTTCATCCTATCGTTCAGATCGCAAGCTCAATCAATTTTGCATAAGTTGGCAAGTGGTCTTGAGGGCCAGCCAATCCAATGACGAGCGGTTCACCGCCTACTCCCTGGCGAGAAAGGGCGATCGTCGTCGATGTTTCCGAGGAAGCGTTGCCGGCATTACGAAGCTGCTTGCGCAGGCGTTTGACGCGTTGCATAGACAATAGTCGCGACCATCCCGCCCATCGATACCCGTCAAGTCGGTGACCGGGCAGCAGATCCAAACGAACGTTGCGCCCCGAGTGCGACGTAACCGCCCGGCACAGCTCGACAAAAAAATCATCGGCCAGCGAGATTTTCGGACCGCAAACGATTACAGGGGTGATCCCTCGACGCCCACAAACCGAAATCGCTTTCGCCAACTCGACCAGTGGTGAGTCCGCATGTTTCGAGCTCATCATGGAGTTCGTATCGGTCATCGATCAATCGCCGTTTCGAAGTCGGGAAAACAGTGACTGGTATTGCTGGTCAATCGGGGCTGGTGGTTTCCGCATGATCCCGTTGCCAATCTTGCCGGATGATGGCGGGTCAACGAGCAACGTCACGTCGTCTTCAATCACCAGCATATCTCGGTCGTCAACTTCCAGCTCATGAGGTTCTTCGTCTCGCCAAAGAACGGCAAGGGGCCGAGGTACGTCAAACCACTCGTCATCGGCGCTCGGTGCAAGCGCCTCCCCTTGGATCGCAGGCTTCGATGCCGACGGCAGTGACGCGCGTGTCTGCTCGGCCAACGATGCGTGTGGATTGCGGCTTTCCCCGGCGGAAACGGCACTTCGCGACATCTGAAGAATTTCATCTCGCAGAGAAATCTCTTCTGCCGCTACATCCAATTGGGTCGGTATCGCTGCCTGAGCTGGCTTGCGGGTCTGTGTTGGCGGGTGGAGCGTGCTTGACGAGACCGTCGAAGCTACCTGCTTTCCGATCGCCTCCGCCAGCCGCACATCGACAAGAATCTCGTCAGTGAAATCAATTCCGAACAAAGCATTGCGCTTTTGAGTGTCGAGAACCTTTGGCGTTTTCTTGGCTTGGTTAGTCGATTGCTTTTCCAGAGGTGGAATTACATTCTGTAAAGCGAATGGTTGCGGCGGCTTTGGCGAGATGTATTCGAATGAACGCGTAAGATCGAGCGAATGGCTAGTGGAAGATCCTGGATCCATCGAACAGACGATCGAGGACGATGCAAGAATCGATTCCATATCGACATACGTCGTGGCGACAGATGCAGCTTGGTTTTCGCTTTGCTCCCATTCATCGGTATCCGCAAGCTTGATTGAGCCGGAACGGGCGGGTACGACAGCCATTTGCTCCGGTTGAGTCGCGGGAGCTGCTTCATAGGCGTTATCGAGCGGACGAGAAACCTCCGCCGAATCCAACTCACCAAATTCGATGTCGGACCGTTGTGGGCGTAGCTTCGGTTCGATGACAGGGCTGGGCAACTGTTGCAGGTCGGCCCACGCACATTGGATGCAAGCGTCGTCAATGGTCGTTTGACGGCGAAGCGATGCAAAATCGACCGCTTGATTCATCAACTGATTGATCAATCTCGGGACACCGCCACAGGCGTGGTGCAGCGATCCAATTGCATCGTCTTGAATCTTGAGGCCGGTGGAAGCCAACAGGGAGCGTGTGTACTGCGCCGATTCCGACTGTGTCATCGGATGCAGGTAACATCGCGTAACGATTCGCTGTGTCAAGGATTCCAATTGAGGGTCTACAAGCGCATCTTCCAACTTGGGACCACCGACTAGGACCGTTTGAACAAGCGGACGGCCATCACGAACCAAGTTCGTCAGCATGCGAATTTCATCGAGCAAATCAACCGTCAGCATTTGAGCTTCGTCGATGATCAAAAGGAGTGGCTTGATTTCATGATTTCCCGAAGCCAGCGTTTCGATCAGGGCAAGCTGAAGGGCCTGCTCGTCGAGTCCTTGATGTGATTTGCGTAGGTGAAAGAGGACTTGTTGAATGAGGCCCATCCGACTGGTCACGCGAATATCGCCAAGGACGACCACCGTGTGGCTGTTGCGATACTGGGCGGCGATCCTTTGACAGAGCAGCGTCTTGCCGGTGCCTGGTGGGCCGATGACGACACCAAGGCCTTCACAGCGGTCCAGCATCCTACAAATGCGGCCTCGGGCCTCCTCGATCGGTCCAATGGCTAAGTAGCGGTCTGAGCTAGCAACACCAGGAAAGGGACGG
Source organism: Planctomycetaceae bacterium (assembly GCA_031411655.1). Taxonomy (GTDB): domain Bacteria; phylum Planctomycetota; class Planctomycetia; order Pirellulales; family Pirellulaceae; genus UBA6163. The sequence goes on along the minus strand of JANOBM010000039.1, from coordinate 3,576 downwards.
TCGATGCCGGCGGAGGATGGCATTTTCATTGGATTTTTGAGAGGTCGAGTGCGTTTGACGGAATTTCGACAGAGCTGATCGACAACCAATGCGACAGCGCTGCCATTTTCCATCGGCACAATCGGCCCATCCGCTACAACCGAACTTCCCGAACATCGGAAGCAAAACGGAAGTGGCGGACCTCTTGCGGGCCCTACGAACAAGCATCGCCGCGACCGCACGGAACGTGGCGATTCCGGCCGCATCTTCCCTGATGAAGAGCGAAGTCATCCGAAATCCATCGTTTTCAACGCCGCACCAACGCGGGACGTTTAAATCCCGAAATGGCTTTGATATGCTAGTCCCTCAATTCCCTCTGTGGGGGAAATTGAGCTAGTTCTTATGCGATGGCCTAATCGCATCGCTTTAAACTGAAAGCATTTCAGAGGACGTGGCAAGCCATGGCAATTCGACGCGATCGTTCTTCGGTAGTGGATTCCCGTTACGCATTTCGATTCCGAGCATTGTGCAAGCGTCGCTCACGAATTCAATTGCGACACGAATTGCTCGAATCAAGAACGATGCTCTCGGCCGACTTGGATACGGTCCTGCTTCCTTCACTCGAAACGAGCGAACCATCGATTGCGCCGATCACTTGGTTTGAGTCAATTCAAAGTACTCAGCGCATCGCACTGCAATCACTCGCCAGCGTCGATCCGACATTGGCCGATGGTGCTTCAGGGCCTCTGCCCAGCGCCGCTGGCGAATGGATCGTGCAGCTCAAGAAAGGGTCAGCGGAAACCATTCGCAATCTCGCTGCTGCGGATTCATTGCTTGACGATGCCGACAACGATTTTTCCATCATCAGTGGTCTGGGTAGTGAAGGTTTGATTCTCGTTCGTGGTCAAGGTGGTTCACGCGCCGACATCGAAGCCAGTCTGGCTCGCAATGCCGCCGTCGATTCGTTCCACCTCAATCAATTGATCGAAGGCCAAGCGACGTCGCCCAACGATCCTGAGTTCGTTGGTGGACTGCTACCGGGTCTCGACAAGATTGATGCAACGAATGCTTGGGACGTCACGCGCGGCAGTCTGTCGACCGTTGTCGGCGTTGTTGATACCGGCATCGACTCAACCCATCCGGATTTGTATCTCAACATTTGGATCAACCAAGGTGAATTGCCACCCAAGTACCTTGATGAGGTCGGTGCCAAACTTACCGACATCGATGGCGATGGACTGATCACGTTCTACGACCTTAACAACGTCACGCGAGCAGCGACTTCACCGTATGCAATCACAGTCGGTGGTTTCGCCAGTGGACCAAACGCGTCCTTCGTCAACGACCTTAACAATAATGGTCGCATCGATGCACAAGACTTGCTCGCCGATGCGAACTGGGTCGATGGTCGCGACACCGACAACAACGGATTCTTTGACGACTTTTTCGGCGTCAATTTTCGCTCTGGTGCAGACGATCTTTTCGCACCGAACAACCCGTCCGATCCTCTCGGACACGGTACTCACGTGGCAGGCACCATCGGTGCCATTGGCGGCAATGGCGCTGGAATAGCGGGCGTGAATTGGCAAACATCGCTGATGTCGTTGCGCATCCTCGACAACAACAATCAAGGCGATTCGGGCGCTGCGATTCGCGCAGTAAATTATGCTCGCGAGATGCGCGAGCAGTATCGCGTCGACACAAACGGTCGAGTGACTCAAGGTGCAAACGTTCGCGTACTCAATAACTCGTGGGGGCAGCCTGGCGGTTATGAAGTCTCACTCGAAGCGGCGATTCAAGACAGCAGCGACGCAGGCATCTTGTTCGTGGCCGCCGCAGGTAACGGGAATTTCTTAGGCCAAGGCGTTGATAACGACCGCACACCGTTCTATCCTGCCAGCTACGACATTCCTGGCGTGATCGCCGTTGCCGCATCCGATAACACGGATCGGCCTGCCAATTTCTCGAACTACGGTGTTAAATCGGTCGACCTTTTTGCCCCGGGCGTCGGTATCCGCAGCACGTTGCCGGGTGGTGGCTACGGCAGCGCCAACGGCACTAGCATGGCGACGCCGCATGTCTCAGGAACGGCAGCGTTAGTTTGGGCGGCATTCCCCGAGGCGACGGTAGTTGAGGTTTCAAAGGCGATACTTGACAACGTCGATCCAATCACCAACGGCAACCTTTACGTATCGACCGGAGGACGTTTAAGTGCCTCCAAAGCGACTAGCGCCGATGTCTTCGCGCCCGCCGCAAGGCTCGTCGCACGGCAAAATATCACCACCGCCGGAGGAACTACAACCGAGTTCACAGTCGAATATAGTCACCGCAGCGGAATCGACACCGCGACCATTGGCACCGATGACGTCATCGTCACTCGCCAATGGGGACCGGCGGATCAATTGGTTGCAACGTTGAAAGCCAACTCGATCACAACCACAGCGAAGACCGCGACCGCAACCTACGTCCTCACCGCCCCCGGCGGTGCCTGGGACGCTCTCGATTTCGGCGACTACGTCATCTCGACGGTGGCAGGCAAGGTAACATCTCTCGTTGGCAACAAAACCACCGAAGCCCGTGACATCGGGCTATTCAATGTCCGTATCAATGACCCTTCGGTCTTGTACGTTTCAACTTTCGCAGATTCGCTAGAGCCAGGCACGCTCCGCAGCCAAATCATTGCCGCTAACGCTGTCTCGCCCGCACCGCGAACGATCATTTTGGAGTCCGGCAAATACACGATCGATATCCCTGCAATCGTTGATCCTGCCTCGACCTTCGGAACCTCACTCGATTCCCTTGGCATAGCTAATCCTGGTGGATGGACCAATGCAACCACCGGCGACTTTGACATTCAGGGGAATATTACGATCGTTGGCGACCTCAACGACGATACGACCATCGATGCGAATGGAATAGACCGCGCCTTCAAGGTTAACCGAAACGCGTTACTTCAATTAGAGAGACTTACGATTCAAGGAGGCGTTGCCCGAAAACTTGGTGGTGGGGGCGTGCTAAGCATTGGCACCGTCTACTTGAGTAAGGACATACTGCGAGACAATCGTGCAGAATCTGGTCCTACTTCATCGAATGCTTTGGCAGGAGGAGCCATCGGGATTTGGTTTGGGGATGCAACCATCGAACAGAGTTGGGTTGACAAGAACGAAAGTAATATGGGCGGTGGCGTATACTTTTCTGGATCGGCCTCCGGGACCATCCAATCCTCTACCGTTTCAAGCAATCAAGGAGGGGGCGTAATATCGCATTCATCTGGAAACGTAGTAGTTGCTAATTCGACGATCTCCGGAAACGTCGGTGGTGAAGGTGCAGTGTCAAATGGTTTTGAAGGCACAAACTCCATATCGCCCGCAATCAACTCATCTGGACGTTTTATCGCGTTCATTTCAGATGCAAGCAATTTGGTTCCCGGCGACAATAACATGGTCAACGACGTGTTTGTATTGGACCGAACTTCAGGAACAATTGAGCGAGTGAGCGTTGCCAACAATGGCGAAGAAGCAAACGGCCGCAGTGATTCACCATCAATAAGCTCTGACGGTAGATACGTCGTGTTCGCTTCGGGCGCAAGCAATCTTG
>JANOBM010000038.1:0-10218 GCA_031411655.1 Planctomycetaceae bacterium | reverse complement strand
TAGAAGCTGGAGATGTTAATCGATTCTTGCGAGCAGAATTGAGCGACGGTGAGACCGGACAGTTGCCGTCGTTCAAATCGCTGCGTCCAAAGCTGCACACGAGCGGGATCAGTTAATCGAGGCATGGAAAGGCTCCGTAAGAGAAAGGGGATTGAATCCCCAAAACCTACCGCCACCAAAAATCATCCCCACGCCGAACGCTTACGCTTAGTCAACGCTCGCGACGTGCAATCGTTTAACTGCTGAGATACGTTTGCTCCAGCGGAGACGTTGTCGCTCTGGTGGCAATAACCTTTTTTGCCTTTGCTGAATGGGAGCCTGGTTGGCCAGCACGCGAGGTTGAGTGGGGGCCGTCATCAGCTGCTGCCGATGATTCCTGACTCCGTTCATGTCTTCCCCACCATCCATCGGCTTCATCAAGCGACCAATCATGGGACGTTGGCGACTTTGCAATCATCAAGGCCAAGTCGCGAGCCGTTTGAGGCCGTTTCGCACTGCTCTTTTCTAAACATGCCATGATCGCGTCTTCCAAAGCAGTCGAGATCGGTTTGCCCAGGACGCTTGAGGGCGATTCAGGAACTTGCGTTACATGAAGCCGGCACAATTCAATAAGGGATTGCGCTGTGAAAACGGGTTGACCGGTCAACAAAAAGTATCCGATCGCCCCGACAGCATAGAGGTCACTTCTGGCATCCACTGAAAGCGGAAATTGAATCGCCTCGGGTGACATATACAAAGGTGTGCCTGTTAATCCACCTGCCGAGCTGAGCGAGTCCTTTTGAGCATCGATCGCTTTTACCAGACCAAAGTCAAGTACTTTGATTAAGTCCGGCTCGCTGCCGCGTCGGTTCAACATAATGTTCGCTGGCTTGATGTCCCGATGGACCAGTCCTTGAGAGTGAGCTTCGTACAAGGATCCACAAATCTGCGTCAGAATTTTGATGACCCGGGCTTCTGACTGGATTCCATATCGATCGACAAGCGTCTGAAGATCGATTCCGTCCAGGTACTCCATTGCATAGTAAAAAACGCCTTCGGGTGTCCGACCGTAGTCATATATTGCAACCGTATTGGGGTGATTAAGCTGACTGGTGATCTGGACTTCACGCTCAAATCTTTGGATGGATACATCGTTAACCAAATCGACGTTAAGCATCTTTACCGCAGTGGGCCGCCGAAGCATCGCATGGTGGGCCTTATAGACGACTCCCATCGCGCCAGCACCCAGTTTGCGATCGAGTACGTACTGGCCAAGGTGCTTCGACTCGATAGCTGCTCTCTGAACTTCGCGCCGCATCCTGGCTACGATGATCGTAAAAATGAAGATTGCCACCGAGCTGATTCCCAGCAGGACATAAATTCCACGGAACATCCACTGAACGATCATTAGCGGGCGGAATGCCTCGTCGTAGTCAACCTCCGTAGTGACCCCCATTTCATACGCAGGTAGCCACGTCCACGCGCCAACGACGGGAACACCTCGATAATCGAGGTAGCCTTCCACATCGACGCCGGATTGTCCACTGATTGCTGACGCTGCCATTTTTGTCAAGGGAAGTTCGGAACGGCGAACGCTTGCTCGATAGCCGGTGATCATATTGCCGCCGGGGTTTCGCAGATTGAGGTTGAGTATTGACTTGATGCCCGGCATGTCTGGCAGAAGCCCTAATAAGATCAAGTCGTCGTCAAAGCGACTGTTGGAGATCAATGTCCCATTCTTATTGAATGCGTAGGTTTCCCCCGAATCACCGATCCTGCCTAGTTGCAGTATCCGCGTGAATTCCTTCTCAGGGCGGATCCGCATGGCTAAGGCTCCCACGACCTGAAACCCATTGTCGCGAATGGGCGCGCAGACGAACATGGTCGGGACTCCGGATCGCATTCGTCCTGTCTCATCCTTCATCAGGAACAAGCTAGGAAAAGGAGGACTTACGGTGGTGGTGCCATCAAGTGTGCGAGAAAGAAAGCTTTCGTATTCTTCAAAAGTCTGTCCTATCATTTCTTCATTTGAAGACGCGATGATCTTCATCTTGCGATCGGCGACGAAGTATCCAGCGAAATCGTGGGAAACGATGCCTGGACTCAAGTCTTTTGCAAGCTGGTTGGATAAGTCGGCGATCTTCAGGTCGGAAGCAACGTCCGACGAATCTTCCGATGCTGCAATGAGGTTCTCAACGACCTCTCGGACGATGCGATCATTGGCCTGGCTTTCGGCGCCCGCTTCTTGTACTTGCATCCAGGTAACCAACATCGACGTTTCCACATCCAGCAAAGTCTGAAGTTGCGAGCGGAAACTATCTTTCATGGTCGTACGAATGGCACGACTGACCGTAAATCCCAAGATTGATAAGACTACCACCGCGATGATCGGCCAAATCCAAAGTTGACGTTTGAGAACCGCACTTGTTCGGGTCAACGTTCGCCCCATCGACGAGCGCGCAAAAGTCATGTGCGCACCAGGTACGGTACCTCCGTCGCCATGAGTGCGGTGCGAACGCGATTGACTTCGCAGTAAATAGGACAACGGATTGAATTGCATTTTTTAACCCCAACCCCGACAAAATCCATTTAAATTTAGTAGGACCATTCGATTTGGTGAACGATCAAAGGTTACCAAAACCGGACTCGCGATCTCGATTTCGCCAAGATGACCTCACCGGCTTGCCACCGTGCTGCAAATTGGGCAAGTTGCGTTTGAAGGCACGGAAGCAGCATATATCCAACAGGTTTTGGCTGTACTCGACGACTTCACCACGTTAGTTCGACGTCCGCGTTTGTCTGTCTGAAAAGCCACCTACTTAGAGCAAAGGGGTGGAAAAACATCGCATTTTCTGGCCTCCGTTCGCTACGGACTGCCTTTTATGACGAGCACGACGATTGTATCGACTCATGTGCCCCAGTAGTGGTCCGGTGCCTTTACGGCTTACGTGGTCGCGTCGCCGGTCGTTCGGAAAGCTCGAAACCATCGCAAACAAAGGGCAGGGTGCCACGCGGAGGCGGCGATGACGCCTCGGGAAAAATTCACTTTTCACCGGCTCAGCCGATCAGTAATGTCTTGTCCCCTTAGTCCACTGCCCGTGAGTGATGAGCGTTTTTCCGAACCCGTCCAAGCCAGCGCAGAGCACTCCATCCGTAGACGAGTACTCGTCCTGGGCGGATCCATCCGTTGCATCATTGTTCGTAGTCGGAGTGGGGAGTGAGGCCTCTCATGACCTGACGAAGTTCATGGGTCATCGTTGATCAACATGGCATGCCACCGTTCGAAGTGGTGGCAAATGATCTTGGTCTAAAATGATCTCTCGCTGCGCAGGGCACCGATAACTGCGCTTTTTGAACAGCGGAAAAACTGCGTCATTTAAAGGCCATGAGCGATTCGAATGGGCGAATGAAGAACTTCACCTTCGGAGGCAAGCGATGTTTTGTATGACCCAGCAGGTTACTGGTACGGCAGTTGCGACAACATCCATCTCTCGCAACGGAATGAACGAAAACGCCGAGTGGTGTCGTTCATTAATCAGTCGATTTGTAACCGTATGAGTGTCAATTTAGGAGAGAGAAGAATGAGAAAGTTTTTGATTGCGGCCGTAGTAGCGGCGACAGTCGGTTCAATGACCACCACCGTGGTCGAGGCCCAGGGACCCATCGGAAATCGAATTCAGCGGAACGTGCGACAGCTGGAACGACAGGCTCAGCGCGCCGTGAATCGGTCCACGTATTTCAACGACAACAGTTGGAAGCAAGTCAGCCCATGGGTTGACAAGTACAGTTTGCAAACGTCACGAGCGGTTGGGAACGTCGTGGGTGATGCGGCACGCGCTACCGCCGATGCAACGCGGGCTGCCGCGAACGCGGTCAGGACAACTGCAGATGCGACCACCAAAGCCGCTACCAACGCCGCCGCAAATGCTCGCTTTGGTTATGCTAATCCCAAAGCTTCAAATGCTGCCAACGTCTGGTTTTACGACTACTACCAGCTTCCACCGACGTATTATTCGACTGTCGAAGGTAACGCAGCGGTTTACTCATCCGCCACGCAATATCGTGACACGAATGAGGACGGGGTTTATGACGGTCTCTATTCGTACCGTGACAGCGATAATGATGGCGTGTACGACGAGTATGACCATATCAACTTTGCAGAGTCGAATGAGCATCAAGAAAATGCAACTGCAAACGACGACAAATCCGTCGCCAAGACGCGCGTAGACACAGACGCAGTGTACGATGCCAAGCGTCATTCGGTGGAAGGAAAGGTCGAAGCGACTAAGCTTGCGAAGGTTAACGGTCAATCTCACACAATCGTAAAGGTAAAGGGCGAAAAAGATTCACTGATCGTGGACCTTGGAGCGTCGTCCGAACTGTCGGAATTGAAAATTGAGGAGGGAACCGAGATCTCGGCCTCCGGACCAATGATCCAAGTAGGCGAGAAGGACGTGTTGGTCGCCGACAAGGTTACAGTGGAAAATAAGGAAGTCGTCATCGCGCGCCATGCACCGCGATTGACTGGAAGCGTGCTAGAGACGAACAGTGCTTCCGCACAAAAGAATGACCATGTCATGGCAGTCATTGAAACAGACCATGGCAACCAATTGGTTGACCTTGGAAGTGCTGATCACTTTGAGATGACACTTGAACCTAAGACCGAAGTTGTCCTTTGGGGCGCTCCGGTGCAAATGCGGGATCACAGCGTCATTCTGGCCGAAAAAGTCCAGGTGAACGGAAAGACCTACTCTATCAAACGATGGTAGTGAAGTTTCGTCGTGGAGTACACGACGCATTCACGTCATGGAGCCTGGGTCGCTAACCGATCCGTACTTAGTACACCGGTCAACGTACACCGGTTAGCGGCATCGGGCTCGATGGTGTTGAATGACGGTAGCTGGGCACACCGCGCGCTCAACGCTACGTTCAAGGCTACGTTCAGATTCATTTCCCAGAGGCCGCTTGCTTCTCTTTACCGATCCGCTGGGTAGTCGCGTTCTTGCAAGTATTAACTCACCGTGCCAGCGACATTTGCCCCTACAGCTCGATAGCCTTCAGTCGTACTACGGTTTGAATTCCAAATCGTCTCCAGACAGACGCCAACCGTCTTCGCATTTCCGTGCATGCATACCCAGTCCGCACTGATTTGGCGCCACAATTGATGGTAATCTGGTCCTGTCGTCTTTGGCTTGTTGCTCATTGGAATCACTGGCTTAATCGCACTGATACGCGAATAGGCAATGTCAATGAAGCGATTGAGAAGTCCAGTCATCGGTTCCCTTAAAAATGAATCGTCGAGGATATAAAAAAATGTTGGATCGCCCGGAGCAGGGTTATGCAAATCGATAAAAACATCCATCCGATTCTCTTCGATTAATCCATCGATCCATTCGGCGAATCCTTGCGCAACCCAACTTGATCCACATTCCCACGCATGCTGCCTTGCTTGAATCCAAACACCAAAACGTTTTTCTCGAGGTATCGGGCCATCCTGCACATGCAACATAGGAACGATTCGACCTTAACGCGAGAAACAGAGCTGCTCGGATTTTGCCTGTTGAGTGTGACTGCTGATTTCCTGAACCAGTGCCGATGCCATGGTAGGTGTAAAAGGTGGTCCCCACGCAATCATCATCGATGACGCACCCGGTTTCACTCGGTAAGTCATCACCGCATTTTCACGAATGCCTTTTTCCGTATGCTGCCATGCTTTACCGTCGATAGAATAGGTCGCGTAATCGGGGCATCGCCCAGGATGTATCGAGAGGCCGTTGCGGTGCCGCGCTCGGGGATTCGATTGTCGCGTTCGAGCCTCGAAGGCGAAGCGTAAATGTTTCGCTACGGTCAATTCCGTTTACTTTAAAGAACCACCAACAAGGCCAACCCCGCGAGGGGTCCCCGCTGGGCATGAAGCTGATTGTGCGAGTCGCCTGATCGATCTCCGCATCTTCGATCGAACCGCCTGCAAACTCGAAGTCGATGGAAAGCGTTTCGGCAGCGACTTCGTATAGTCGGCTTATCGCTAGGCAGACTAAAACCGTTCCGATGAGTTTCTGAAAACGAACCAAGTCGAATCGCTCCGGTTACGTGACAGCAGACATCTTCCGACGCGGGGCGTACCCGCACCATCGGCTTACCCTCAAGAATCAAAGAAGCGTGGGGTGCCTATCAAGTGAAGTCGACAACTCCAGCGTTACCGAAGCTGTCATCCAAATCGCCGCTGGTAAGCAAGCTCCGGCTTTCTAAATGTTCAATCCGCAGCGAGCGGTTTCGAGAATAGCCAAGCCTCGATTTACTGGTGGGAACTCGCATGGCACTCTGTCCTACACTCTCGACGAAACGAAACTGGCGTGAAATGGGAGTGACAAGCTGCGCACTGCACTAACCAATACGAGGTTAAGCGGCATCTCCACTCTAAAGTTTATCTCAAAAATGAATCTCAAACACCTGGATTCCGTGCCTCGCGGCTTGCACATGGCGTGAAAGTTTTCAATGTTTTAACACCTTGGGATCGATTCGTGATCTTCAAGTACCAGAGCGATCTTCGCTGAGCATTCGCTTTAAGATTCTGCAGGCCGAGCGATTTCCAAAAGCCAATAGCATTTCCCATGGTTCTGCCCCAGTGCACGCATGTGGATCGATTTTCAATGGGTAGATCAAAATAATTCTCCGTGCACTCAGCCGCAAGCAGCCAAACGCTGTAAGCTGAACGACGACTGGGCAATCTTGTTTTTTAGAATATGGTCAGGCAACGTATCGCCAATCCTTGGCACTACGCTCCAGACCGACCTGCCACTCATTCAAGGAGCTGTAAGTTGTTCCATCCATCACCCGATCGCATCCAGATCGCACTTAGGATTGTCGCCTGTCTGGCGATTTCTAACTTACTGATAGCTACCCGAGCGGCGGAGACCCAGCTTGGTGAGACATCCCATGCTCACGTAGGGGACGGCACGTTGCATGCTTATGTCAGCACCGTTTCATTGCCTGCTGACGGTTTTTGGAGAATTCGCGATCCAAAATCGGATCAATCCATTCGTGAGCTGTATCTCATGCCAACTGACCCGTCGCGGTTGCGGCAGTTGGGTAAGAGAATGTACGCTGCATTGGAAGAACGCCAGATCCAGAACAGTCGCTGGCAGGTGCAACTGGGTTTCGAAGCCTGTCGACAATACGCACAAGACGGTTCTGGTTTGGGACCGAAAACGATTGCCGAACTGGCGAGTATGAAAGAGTTCGCTTATGTCGGCGAACGTTGGGACAAATCCAATTGGCGTAACGATGAGCTCAAAGATTTCATCGATGATGAGCCAACGGAAGGCCCATTTGTTCATTTAGTCCCGGAAGTAAGATTTCAGTTTGAAGAACCCAAGGCGCCGGTGACTCCTGAGGACGCCGCTGCGGTCGCAGGTGCGACTCAGGCTCAAGAGAAATTGCATAGGGTTGTGCGGAGGGAAAACCGAGCCGTATTGGCCTTTGAGCTGCGTCCGTTCATCGGCGACGGTAAGCACTGGGTTCTATACACCGATGGCGAATGCGAGCGAGTGGAAATTGACCCTGAACTCATTCAATCGCAACGAGTCAAGATCCGTCCTTTGGTCAGCAAAGCTCGCTCCAACGCATCTCCTGAACAACCGAATTTAGAGTACAAGTTGGTTTTAGTGTCCAGTGATGTAGTCGTCGGATCCATTTCTCTGGAAGCCTACAATCAGGTCCTTAACCAAACTGTAGGGATGCAATGGCTCGCAGCGAAATCCTCAGAAGTACCCTATCAAAAAATAAAGGAGACTATCGCAGAAGCAAGAAAATTCGCATGGGCGCCCTATTCACTCGCAGCAGGCGGCGGAGTTCTGGAAATATGGAATCAGTCGGGTCAGCCAGACCCACCTGTCGCGGATCCGCAGCGCAGTTTATCGATGTTCTCTGTACTTGGTGGTCGCGCCGCCATTGAGGAAACGTTACAGTTGCAGGATTTGAGAGTCGCCACATCCGACGAAGCCGCTACCATCGATGTCGACGAGTTGCCGGGAGTTGAAGTCAAGTCACACCCCTTTGATGAAATGCTGGGAAGCCAAGCAGGCGGCAATCTTGAGATTGCAAAGTATGTACCAGCAGATCGCTTCTTTGTGTATGCCGGTAAACCAGAGTCAATCTCGGCATTGCTCGATACCGCAGCGCCATTCATCGCGAATATGGGAACCGCGATAACAGGCAACTGTCTCCAGTACAACATCGAATCGCGTTACCTCGCGAAACTAGGCATGACTCGTGATTGGGTCGACGCAGTTCTTACGTCTGGAATGACCAGCGAAATGGCGATGTTCGCTCCCGATCTGTTTTTCATTGACGGTACCGATCTAACGATCGTGGCTAGGCTACGACAGCCACAACTATTGCGTCAATTGCTTGGTCTACTCGGTGCATCCAAACTGGACACGGAATCAATTTTAGAATTGCCGTCAACTTCTGAAGGTCCATCCTATCTTGCACTGCGCAACGATTTGTTATTCGCTAGTACAAACCGGAATGAAATCGAGGATTCGATCAAGTTACTCGAACAACAAGGCGAAGGCAGTCTAGGGGCTAGTTCCGAGTTTCGGTACATGTTGACGCAGTTGCCTGTCAGCGAGGACACTCGTTTTTTCGCGTACCTTTCGGACCCGTTCGTGCGCAGGTTAGTGGGGCCTGAAGTCAAAATAGGGCAACGCAGACGGATGCTTGCGAAAGCCAAGATGGAGGCCCTGACGGCACAAGCAATGCTGGCTCGATTGGACGGACAATCCAAACCTCTGTCGCAGTCAGACATGGTTAAAGGCGAGTACCTTCCGCAGGGGTGGCAAAGCGACCAGATGTTGATCGAACCAAACGGTTTGGTTCGAAGTGAGCACTATGGGACTTTACCGCGATTGAAGACACTCCGTGAGACTCCGCTTGAGAAAGTCACACCAGCCGAAGCGGAAGCCTATCGAATGTATCAAGAGAATTACTCAATGTTTTGGAGTCGATTCTTCGATCCAATCGCCATGCGTTTGGATGAAGTGGGCAACGACCAGCTTGAATTGGAAACGTTTATTTTACCTTTGGTCGACAATTCGATTTACAACGGACTGAAGATGGTATTGGCCCATCAAGACGACCAAAGTTTGCTCTCGATTCCGATCGTCGAACCAGCGCCAGTAGTACAGTTCTCGGTGAACCTGCAAGACGCGGCGTGGCAGCAAGTCGCCGGCAATTTTTCAGAGTTCTTCACCCAGTATTCAGGGGCCAGCCCTGCGATGCTGGATGATTTTGGTCCCAGCGTTCACGTTGCGATCTTCGATGCGGACCCAATCATTGCGATGGGAAGCGGAGACATTTTCGGCGCCTTTGGTGGTGATGTGCTGAGAGGCGGTGGTAGTCAGATGCTGATGATCCCCGTTGCCCTTTCGATGTTGACCCGCCCATGCAGCATCATGGTCGAATCCAAATCGCCCGAAAGGACTTCTCAATACCTTCGTCAAGCTGCCTCTGTAGGAATCGATTCTGAACTCTCGCCCGGTGGTGTCCGAGTTTCGTTCTGCCAAGTGGGTGACCTCGACGAATGGATTTGGACCATGGATTTACTAGGCGTTGTTAAATTAAGGTACGGCGTAGAAGTGGTTGGCAAATACATGGTGATCCGCAACATTCCATGGTCGAGTGATGATCGAGTGGTCAGCGTCGCTCCAGCCGAACTCAATGCAGCGATGTTACAAGCCAATCCATCTGCGTGTATCAAGCAGCTACCAGGGCTCTTCGCAGCAGCTTCCGATGCCAATCGAAATGCGGTTATGTCAGGACTTGGCCGGCTTTACCCGTTTATGCTCAGCGGTGCAGCAAGCGTCGATCAGGCGGCCACTGAACACCAAAGGCTGTACGGCTTTTACCCTAGGCAATTGGGTGGAGATCAATGGAGTTGGGCCGATTTTCGCATGGTCAGTGGTGAATACGGCGAACCGACCCGTCAACGTCAACCGGAGTTTGATCCGGAAAAACCATTCGGGCTCATGAATCGCATTGACTCGCTGCAGCTCAATATGCAATTCGAAGCGGACGGACTTCGGAGTTCAGTGCGATGGCGACTGCGCTAAAGCCGAATGCCATTTGATGCCGGACGCCCGCCTGGTGGTGTTTTCGCTTCGTTTTCGCAATGTTGCCTCATCACCCACTCATGCACGCCTGCTATTTTGCGGTAAAGCAAGGCATCGGTAACTTAAA
>JANOBM010000037.1:0-2478 GCA_031411655.1 Planctomycetaceae bacterium | reverse complement strand
TCTTGCCGATGGTCGTTGAATGGTGGCGAGCACGCTCGATGGCGGTCAGCCACTAAAGCAAGTCTCAATCATACAAACCTTGCTCATCCAACAACTGTAGTTCGTCTTCGTCGTCATACTCACTGAAGTAGTCATCGATATCATCGATCCTCGGTGCATACATCGATTCCTGACGCTCATCGAAATCGGAGGGTGGCGGAGGCGGAGGAGGGAAACTCAGTGGACCAGGTTCTGACAACGGCAATGACTGATTGAAGTTATTCGCAAACAGCGTCAGGTCACCACCGTTGACCGAGCCATCCCCGTTCCAGTCGGCCCGCGAGTTGTACGCAACATTGCCAACGCTCTTATTGAATGAACCTGCAAAGAGCGACAAGTCTCCGCCATTGACGCTGCCATCGTTACTGGCATCACCAATCAGCACGTTAAAGCGGTAGTCGAGCAATCCACCGGCCGCACTGTTCGAATCTCCGTCCAACGAATTCAATGATGTGTCCGTAACTGCATCTGAAATGCCGATCCGAAGTTTGTCCCGGGTGATCCCGGTCGCAAGCTGAATAACCCCTCGCATGTTTGCCGAATCGTACGAGACCGACAGGCTGGACCCATAATCAGCAACATTGACACCCAGGAGTTTAAAGTTCGCGGCATTGAATCCAACGACAGGCTCGCTGAACTGGACGTAGATTCGATTGATACCTCCCGCATTCGGAATGGTCATTCCCCGCGTGAGCGCATATCCAAGACCGTTACCCGAGCCGACTCCGCCGCCATCGACCGCATCCAAAAACAATGGGATCCACGAAGAGGCCGCGACGTAAATCGCTGTTACCGTCGGCGGGGCCGTATCTTGGATGAGCACCACGTCGTTGTTGTTCGTCCCGCCGTTGTAAATGATCCGGAAGTTCACGCTGTTGATGGTGACGAGCGCGCCTGGTGGGAGCCCAGCAAACGTGCCCGTTACCGAGTCGCTCAGGTCGTTGTTGATGAGCACGATCTGCTGGCCAGGGACGGAGGAAATTGTGCCGCTAACGGCGAGTGTCGCGCCGTTGAGATTGACGGTTCCGGCAACATTCAATTGGTCCTGCTGCGTGCCGGGTGTGCTGCCGTTCGCTTGGACCGCGAAAATGGCACCACTGGCGAAGACGACACCGCTCGTGCTGAGGATGCCGATGCTCGAGCCGGGTGCTACCGTGCCGCTGCTCTCAGCGGTGATCGTTCCACCGACCGTTCCGATGCCGGTCAGTGACGTGCCGCTGTGGACAACCGTGTTGCTGTTGATCCTATAACTTGTCGAATGCTGGAACGAGCCATTCATCAAATGGACGGTTCCACCGTTGGCGGACATGTCATACGCGCCGACTTGGACGCTGTCCGCTTCGTGCAGATACTGATCAGAGTTGTAGGATGTCGTGGAGATCTGCGATGATAGGGACGTGCGCAGCGAATTGGCCGCCGAACCGATACCCAGCGTTCCAGCGTGGAAGTTCGCCGTCGCGGCGATGACATCGACGCCGGTCCCATCGGTGATGATCCCGGATCCGGTCCCTTCGCCCGCCAGATGGACATGTCCGCCAGGAACGGACACGGACGCGCCGGTTAGGAACGTGAACGTGCTGCCAGTTCCGCCAGTCAAAATATAGAACTGTGTGACGAACGCGGGAGTGATCACGTCGCTAATCGTCACAGGCCCTACCACATCGCCAGCACCGTACCCAAGCCGAACAAGAAAGACGTTGAGCCGGTCTAATTCGGCATCACTGACTTCTAGCGTATCGACCGCAGCATCAGTGGTCGAGCCGACGATCATCGCGTCGTCCAGATCACCGTCTTCCTCGGGGAAAATGTTCAACTGACCCGAGCCGCCGGGAATCGTGATCGTGGCGTTGATAGCGACCTTATCCGCGACAATCGCGCTGGAGGTTGTCGCGTTGATCGTCGCATCGACCGTCACCAGAGCGTCGTCGGCGCGGGCATTCAGCGAAAACGCGCCGTTGTCCGTGTCGATCGGCTGGGAAACGGTGAGTGCTCCAGCCGTGATCACTACGATCAATCCACTCAGAGTGGTGAGACCCGAAACTCCGTCGACCGTGTCGATAATCAGGCCGTCAGTGTCACGGAATTCAACGTTACCATTAGTCGTCGTTGCAGCAAAAACGTCTACATCGCTGGACGTGAAATAGATGAAATCGATATTGCCGCCGGCCGTAACCGCCAATTCACTTTCCGTGATGCCAACGCCAGTATTGACTAAGATACCGGCACCCGTGATCAAGTGCATTCGACCGGTGTTTGCAGTGTCGACGGCACTGCTCACCGTGATCGTTCCGGCGCTGCTGTTGCCGATTCGCAGCGTGGTGGCTGTGATACGGTCGAGTTCGGCATCGGAGAGTTCTAGGGTGTCTGCTGTCGCGTCGGTTGTGGGACCAAGAAGTATTTTTTCGTTGGCTTCCCAAGGACGTAACGTAACTGCTTGTC